>NZ_LJTD01000005.1:0-258251 GCF_001306765.1 Cobetia sp. UCD-24C
AGCGCCCCGGTTTCCTGCACGCCGGCGGCGACCACGAAAAGCGCGCCGATGGTCATGATGCCCGGATTGGCGAAGCCGGCCAGGAAGGTCGCTGGAGAAATGACGCCCAGCAGAATCAACGACACGGCAGCGGCCATCATCAGCCACTCCGCCGGCCAACGATTCCAGACAAGCCCTGCCAACACTCCTACCGTCACCACCAGGGTGACAAAAGCATCCATGTGCTGCGCGATTTCCATCTACTAGCGATCCCTTGGCATCTTGGTGCTTCTCATCAATGCTTTTCACGCTTACTAGTGAGACATGATAGAGAATTTGATTAGCCATTTTGGTGCACTGCTATCAACTCATCACTATAGTTGGAACAAGAACTTGATATAGAGACGAGTACACTAATGCCAGCAGTATTATTTACGTTTTAAAGGATGGTTACTAAATCACAATCCCCCATCGTAGCGATGGGGGGGGTTGAGATTGCCACAAGCTATATCAAGCTGATAACCAGAATCCACAGAGCAGCTAACATACAAAATTTAGCATGCGTTTTTATTAATAAACCCTTTGAATATAGTCAAGAAGATTATTTTTAAATCAAGCATTACCGACCACTGTTCTATATACCATAAATCACACTCTACACGCTTTTCCAAATTTGTATCACCGCGCCAACCATTAATTTGTGCCCAACCGGTAATCCCTGCTTTCATTAGGTGCTTTTGCATGTAGCCTGGTATTTCATGTTTGAACTGATCGACGAAGATTGTACGTTCAGGGCGAGGGCCGACGATAGACATATCTCCCAGGAGAACATTAATAAACTGGGGAAGTTCATCTAAGCTAGTGCTACGAATGAAAGATCCAAACTTGGTATTCGTTTTGTTCTTTGCACCACCCCACTGGACGCCATTGGCTTCAGAGTTAACAGGCATAGAGCGAAACTTAAGCATATTGAATGGCTTGCCATTCCAGCTTACACGCTCTTGGCGATAAAAGATTGGCCCAGGAGAGGATAGCTTTACGCCAACTGCCAATAACAACATAACAGGTGAAATTGCTAATAGTATCAAGGCAGAAATTAGACGATCTTCGATGGCCTTGATCCAACGAGATGATCCAGATATCGGCGAACAGCTCATATTGAGCAAGTATAGATTAGCAACATTGCATATATCGTGATTAATCAGGCGAAAATCACGCATATCAGGCATATATCGTACATTAGCGGCTGTCAAACCGAGGCTAGAAATGATTTCTTTAACTTGGTTACCGCGAGATAACGGCAGGCAAATCCATACTTCATCAGTTTCTATCTCATGTATCCTATCAGCGGTATAAGTACGCCAATTCAGACCCATATCAGATAACTCGCTCATTACATCGTTACTAACCAAGTAAATTTGAGCAATATCAAATCCAGCCGTAGGTTCAGCATTAAGATGAGCTGCTGCCGTAGCACATGAGTGGGCGTCGCCTACCAATACCACCTGTCGCCGATTACGACCAGTGAGTCGAAAATAATTTATAACCGGATAGGTAAAACCTCTAACTAAAAGGGACCCCATGAAGGCTAATATGAACCAAGATACAAGCCACAACCGGGAAAAATACTCGCCAAAGCCTGACAAATATAGCAGACTTGTAAATATCAGGGCTACAATAAAATACCCCATCATCAACTTGAATAATAACGGACTAAGAACACGTCCTCGCCATGTGCGATAAACGCCTAGATTAGGAATAACAGCAGAAACAAGCAAGCCCCCTACAACCGTGCCCAACATATATCTTTCGGTTATATTCCAGTTGTTCAAAAAAACGGCATAACAGATATAACCCGATAAAAGAGTACTGGCTATATCAGAAATACGAGCAGAAAAGCTTATTAACCAACGATGATTAGATAGAGTTTTTACTCTACCATTAGTGACTGACATGTTCATATATTCCCCTTGAAACCAGCAAATAGTGGTGAGTAAAATTTCTTGTAGTTATGCTCGAGCAAATATCATAAGACTTATAAAAGATGTATCACACTGATTCAAGCACGACCATAATTATCTTTATAGCGAACAATATCGTCTTCTCCAAGATACGAACCTGATTGCACTTCTATCAACTCAAGTGGAATCACCCCAGGGTTCTGCAAAGCATGCACTTGCCCAATAGGGATATAGGTAGATTCGTTCTCTGTCACCAAGTAGGTTTTTTCTCCATTAGTAACTTCAGCTGTGCCGGAGACTACTACCCAGTGTTCTGCACGGTGATGGTGCATCTGGACAGATAGCTTTGCTCCCGGCTTGACGGTAATGCACTTGACCTGGTAGCGATTACCAGTAGCTAACGAATCGTAAATACCCCAAGGCCGATAGACCTCACGGTGATTCTTGAACTCTGGACGTTCCTGTTCTTTTAGCTGCTGAACGATTTTCTTTACATCTTGAGCCTTGTCTTTATGAGCTACCAATACAGCATCCTTGGTCTCAACAATCACCAAGTCCTCGACACCTACCGTGGCTACCAGACGATTTTCAGACCAAACCAAAGTATTGTGAGTATCCTCATGTAATACGTCGCCATGGTAGCTATTACCGGCACCGCACTTGTCACTGACATCCCATAGCGAGGACCAGGAACCAATATCGCTCCACCGCGCGTCCAACGGCACAACTACAGCTTTGTCAGTCTTCTCCATTACCGCGTAATCGATAGATTCATTCGGCGATTGGGCAAAAGCCTCGGCGTTGACCCGGGTAAAGTCAAGATCATCAGCAGTAACGGCCATAGCAGCACGACAAGCATTAAGCATCTTCGGTTGATGTTCTTCCAATTCAGCCAAGTAGAGGCTCGCGCGGAAAAGGAACATGCCACTGTTCCATAAGTATTCACCACTGGCCAGATACGTTGCTGCGGTAGCGCCATCTGGCTTTTCGACGAAGCGCTTGACTTTGAACCCCTTACCCATCTCTTGTCCTTGTTGGATATAACCATACCCTGTTTCAGCATGAGACGGTACTATACCGAAAGTTACTAGATGCCCCTCTTCGGCAAGAGGAATAGCGTGAGCGATGCTGTTGTGGAATTTATCAATATCTTGAATCAAGTGGTCGGCAGCCAACACCAACAATAAAGGATCTTCCTCTTGATCCGTTGCAGCCAATGCTGCTAACGCAATAGCAGGAGCGGTGTTACGCCCCATTGGTTCCAAGAGTATACGTGCACTATTAGCGCTAACTTGACGCAACTGCTCGGCAACCAGGAAGCGATGTTCCTCATTACAGATGACAATTGCAGGATGTTGCTTCAGCCCCTCCAAGCGAGTGAGGGTATTCTGAAGCATAGTATTATCATCATGGAGAGACAAAAATTGCTTAGGTCTAAGCTGACGTGATAATGGCCAAAGACGAGTGCCATTTCCGCCGGCCATCAATACTGGCTGAATAAGTGACATTTCTACCCTCCTGGAAATTAATGAAGATGATCTTCGTTCCATCTCTGCTCAATAAATTCTTGCATTTTGGCGCTAAACACTTTATCACTAAAGGTTTCAGCATGGGCACGAAGAAAGGCACGCTCCATGCGGGGTTCCCATTCCTCAAAGTCTTTAATAGCTTGGAGCAGACTTTCTGTCGTCTGTTCTGAGAAATGTACTCCGGTCACACCATCTTTAACCGTTTCTAATACTCCCCCTCTTCCAAAGGCAATAACCGGAGTTCCACAAGCCATAGCTTCCACGGGAACAATACCAAAGTCTTCTACACCCGGAAAGATGAGGGCTTTGGAATTCTCTAAGTGTTCTTTAACTACACTGAAGGGTTGACGCCCCATCAACTCAACATTCGGTAGGTTGCGTTTCTTGAGCTCTTCAAGAAGCTCCCCCTCTCCGATCACAACCAGCCGTCTGTCAGGGCGCTCAGCGAAAGCATCTACGGCAAGATCAGCACGTTTATAGTAGGTCAACTGTCCTAGCATCAAGTAGTAGTCATCTTTCTCGGCTTGGAAAGTAAAATCTTCGACCGCTACGGGTGGATAGATAACTTCTGCATCACGCCGATAAGTCTTATTAATACGGCGACGAATGAAGTCTGAATTAGCAATAAAGAAGTCGACTCGGTTAGCTGAATTCTGATCCCACATTCTTAAATAGTGGGTTAACAATGGCATTAACTTTTTAGTGAACCACCCAGCTGTTTCTCGATAGTCTTGATACATATCCCATAGATAACGCATTGGAGAGTGGCAATAGCAGATATGAAGAGCATTAGGGTTAATCAACACGCCTTTAGCTGGGCCCGACTCACTAGATATTACAACATCATACTTACGAAGGTCTAATTGCTCTAATGCCAAGGGCATAATGGGTAAATATTTTTGATAATGCTTTTTTGCCCAAGGTAATCTAGAGACAAAAGTCTGATGAACATTATGGTTTTTTAAAGCATTGACACAATCTTTACCAGCCAAAATGTGTGTATAAACATCAGCATTCGGATAGATTTTAAGTAGAGACTCTACTACCTTTTCTCCACCACGCCAGCTAATAAACCAATAATGAATAATAGCAATTTTCTTATCTGTCATTATTACGAACCCAAATTAATATAATATTTTTCCTGCATAATTTCTATTTCATTTCCGAAATAGTTATCTAGCAAGTACACGGAGTATTCGTCTTTTAAACTTTTGCCATAGGATCGAGGCAGTTTCTTATAAAGAATACTGTTAACCAAATCACTATTCTTTATGTGGCCAATTAAATTCTCAAGCCCTATATCACGTGCGAGTAAAGCAGAGTTCTTTATTGCTTTTGAAAGATAATAGCTTCTTGGTTCACTCGCAGCTCGTTCCTTACCAGCTATTGAATCGCCAATATAAGAAATCCCTAGATATGAAAAAACTTCACTCGCGAATTTTTCCGGGTTTGATTTCAAATCCTCAAAATTTAATACTTTGATACTCTCACCAAACTCATGCTCATACTTAGAAAGATGATGACTATAAAG
This sequence comes from Cobetia sp. UCD-24C, assembly GCF_001306765.1. Taxonomy (NCBI): domain Bacteria; kingdom Pseudomonadati; phylum Pseudomonadota; class Gammaproteobacteria; order Oceanospirillales; family Halomonadaceae; genus Cobetia; species Cobetia sp. UCD-24C. Next base: position 5,001 of record NZ_LJTD01000005.1, read on the forward strand.
ACTATTACTAATAATATCTGGTCGGATTTTAATGGCGTCAATAAATCCACAGTTAATAATACCGCTTTTTCTCAAGTACTGATAGTGTGATATCGACCTCTCGACTGGGTTTCGCGCAAAAACAAAGCATTTAGCCTCGGGTAAATCTTGCTTAATTCTCTTAGGAGCTTGGCTGGACATTAAGTAGTCATGAGAAATGTCAACTACAGCTTTATAACCGTACGATCTAGAAAAATGACCGGTATACCATTTCGCGCCCCTACTGTAATATTTATCAAAATAATACAAATCTTTAGCAGGTGGTACGAATGCTTCAGGATGTGCAAGTAGAGTGTTAAATAACCATGATGAACCTGTCTTATCAGGTCCTAAAAAAATGTGAGTAGGATACAAGTCTTGCATTTTTACCTCAATGCTTATGTAAGTATAGTTTAGATTGATTGCTATCTGTGGGGGACTTCTGTTTGATTTCAGCTTGAGTAAATAGCTACGATCGCACGACCTACCATTCCTTTATTACTGCTATAGACACCTTATGGTGAAATGCCTTCTGAGGAAGATGGTAGTTATAGAGACAGCAATAATGCTCGAGTATCTGTTCTAAATTTTCACTTGAGTCATAGCGCCGAGTCGCCAACACATCGCTGATACTCCCATTGAAACTCTCCACCATTCCGTTCACTTGGGATTTGCCTAGATTGATCAGTCGAAGTTCAATCCATGCCTCCGACATTGACATTCCTGATCGAAAAGGTGATACCCACCGGGCAAGCATTCTCCACCTACCATGAAGCGATCAATAAAAGATCTAACCTTGTTCATAAGCACGGTTCGAATTGTAAAAAGCGCCTTCTCTTCTACACGCTGCATGAACACCCGGACGTCCTTTGCAAATTGAAGTGGTCTGGTAACCACATAAATCCATCGAATGGCACGATCAACCGCGACATAGAGATAACACATCTAATCCTCGTAAGGTATTTACGGTAAATACTTGATATCAATGTGAATAGATCCGGGCTAATAATATTTGAAAGGACGATATGTGGGCTTCTCAGGTCTTTCGAGTCTCGCCGCGCCAGCTTGGCGAGAGTCGGCATATCAGGTCGTTTGAGCATGCATTGAAGCGCGAAGTGTGACAGCTCGGAGGTCAGGTGTTCAGGTGTTCAGGTGTTCAGGAATTCACGAGCAACGACAAGTAAATCATCGAGCTCCAAGCCTTACAGTTCACGAGCGGCGATGAGCATCTATTCATGTTCTGAGGTCAGAGTCGACAGTAGGTTACGGCGCGTGTAGGAACAATACTAGACATTATCGCGATAATGCCAGCACTAGAAGGTTAAGACGCAGCCCCCCAAACTGACAAGCGAGATCTTTGTTGGTCATGCCGACAGGAGCTGCTTGGATGTCGGCACGAATTTTCGGTGTCGTCGTCGCTTGCTTATGCAGCTTGATGTCCATGAAGCTTTTCCTGAATCAATTGCTTGATGAGCTCACGAGAGGCTAACAAAGGATAGCTTCGTTGTGAAATCCGATCATCCGGCACCCTACAGGTAGTAGCGAATCAGGCCATTGATATTTTCATTGCTGCCTCTTTGCCAAGGGCTATGAGGATCACAGAAGTAGATGGCGACACCAGTATTTTGCGTGCTTGCAGCATGCCTGGTCACTTCTCCCCCCTATTAATGCGTCAAAGTCTTTCGTGCTGCCAACGGTATTCTGTTTAGGGCGACGCTGAAACCTTCTACGGCAGAAATCACAGTAGCATTATGCAAGTATCTGCTGCTGAGCTCTACAAGAATGCTAACCTCTGAGGCCATGCCTTTGCCTTTAACCTTTAATCAGGACGTCCTCCCAATGCCCCGGCATCTCGCGCTTTGAGACCTCGGGTGGACGGAGGGGAATGCTAACCAAGTCGGGGATCTGCTCTCGCCGGTTCGTCTCGCCACGGCGAAGCTTACGCGTACTTTTTCCGTGCCTCAGACAATGGATGAGCTCTTTACGCAGTTGCCCAAACGACACTCATAGATGGCATTATAAATCGTCTCGAGACAGACGTAGGCATTTTCAAGCTTGGGTAGCTTGTTGTGACGCAGCTTGCCGGCGTTAAGCCTAGTAGCCGTTGCCAACTCACTATTTCGAAGAATTCCGCGGCTGATAGCGGAAGGGTAACGACTTAGGTATCGAGCAATGGGTCGAAGGCTCAAGTCTTAAGAGAGGCAAATCTGGATAGTGGCACGGTCGGTAATGCTGAGTTCTGAGTGTGGCATGAGCACAATACCTTACAGTGAGCCCAAGTGTTTCACTCAGAATCTGCAGCCGAGCCCACTTTTGATCCGCTCAATTTTTTGATAATTATAAGCGTGGTTGATATTACCATAGTAAATGTTAGTTAAAGTGGGTAAAAACATTAAGATAATATCTCACGTGTAATAACTTCTTCCTGCTTTAAGTTTGCTTCCGTTGCCATTAACAAAGACATATTTTGAAAATTCTCTAAGAGCGATCTATCTTCTGATAAAAATTTTATTTTTTCGGACATACTTTGCAAATCATTCACAGTATAGCCATTGTAATTATTAATACATACTTCTGGTAACCCGCCAACATTAGTTGTCACTAATGCACAGCCTGCAGAAACAGCTTCACCTAAAACGTGTGGGGCCATATCTACAAAAGATGGTAATACTAAGCAATCGGCTGCTTTCAAATATTTATTTAGCAATACACTGTTTTCGATATAAGGCATTTTTAATAGATTATGATTATTCCCAAAATTCTTTGAACTAGAGCCGAAAACCATCCACTCTACAGCGTTATGCTTCGAGATCAAATCTTTTACTATACCACCTCCTTTTCTTTTGTAAGAATTAGATATATAAGCAACTATAAAATCTTGCTCTTTATAACCTAATTCAATTTTAGCATTCTTCTTTTCCGATATATTTCCAATTACGGGATCTGGAATATAACTTGGTAAAATTTCACACGAATTAATTACCTCTGGATAATGTTTCTCTAATCCTTTATAAGTCCAGTGTGACATACAGAAAATTTTATCGGCCAAACTCAGTAAATGCTTCTCATAAGAAATATCGTTTTCATTAAAATATTTTGCACCAAAACTATCAATAACGGAAGGAATGCACGCATCGCATGTTACTATTTTTCTCGCTTTCATATGTTCATAGCCACCCAATCCGATGTGAGAAGCTGCATAAATAACATCGTACTCTACACTATCTTTACTACCTTTCGAAAGAAAATTTGACATTTTAGCTGGTGAGACTAGAGGAATTCTAAAGTTACTAAAACTTCTTCCATAGGGTTTTATTAACAGCTTATGATGTAGCTTTGGCTCATAAGGAGTCTCAGTAATGTTTACATTTTGATGCATTAAATCACGTTTTATCTTATTATTATGGGTTTTCCATCCAAGCACACCAGAGCTTCTTAGTAAAATCTTTTTTGGTTCCATTTATGTATATCTCTTCAAAAGTAAATCAAGATCATCGTGATAACCAAAATACTCTAAATCATCTGAATATCTATCACCGATGAGTAATAAATTCTTCTTATTCCAATAATTTTCTTTTTCTATTTTTTTACCTTTATTAGCATGTGGCAAACTAAAATTTGGATACCAACGTTTGACAGTATCAATAAAAATTTTAATTTCTTCAATTTTAAAGACATGGTCTACTTTTATATCGTCGTTATAGAGAATTTTATTTTGAGCCTTAAAATGTTTTTCAGACATGAGATCAGGTATATCAACTATTACTTCTAAAAATTCATCAAAACTCATTTCTGGATAAAAAACACCTCCTTTGTAGTTTTTATATTCAAAATTATCATGTGAACTAGAACGAACAACAACGAATTTATTTATATATAATGATAGTATTCGATCAAATGGATTTCTAACAACAGAAAATGTCTCTTTTCCATAGGGGATTTTATTTTTATAGATATAGCCCATTTTTCTGGCTTGTGCATGTATGTCATGATAGCAAGCTGTATTAACATGCACGCCATTAGAAGCCATTAGCGCGCTTTTTATACTAGAACAAGCAACTTTAGGATTAACAACGTATGCCATATCGCTACTAGGCATATAGAAAACTTCTACTGGATCGTATTGCTGACCAGCATATTTACTACGTATATACTTCAACTCATGTAAAAATCCTGATGGTAATTTATCAACGATATGTCTAGTAATGATACCCAAAGCTAAATCCTCTCATAAATTGTCAGGTTCCATCTGATTAATTACAAACTAGGTGTAATAGTTCGAGCTTTCGACTTGTCAATACTTCACCATACCGATTGCTACCTTGTCATACCAGGCTTACTGAAGAGCGTGGTTGTTGTACAGGCAGCAATAATGCTCGAGAATCTGTTCCAAATCCTCACATGATTCACAGCCCCGAATCGCCAGCACATCACAGTTACACCTATTGAAACGTTCCACTATCCCGTTCGTCTGCCTGGTTCGATCGATCGATGCTCGACGCTATGGCTTTGACACTCCTGATCAGTAAGATGGCGTTCCCAAGTAATGATTCCCCGCTCACCGTGAAACAATTAGTAATTGATACTCGTTATCAATAAGCACGGCGAGAATCGTAAAGGAAGCTTCTTTTTATACACTTATTAACGCTTGAGCGTCTTCGCAGATTGAATTAATCTAATCTTCAGATAAATACCTATATCCTGCGAATAGCACGCATCTACTAGGAATAACGATTTCACTCTTAGTCAAATCGTTAATTAATTAAATACTAAAGAGCCTCGAAAGATTTCAATATTACATGTAACAAGCCAATCCAAGCCAAAATGCCAATTGTCTTCTCACTTACCATTAATGCCATAACAGGTATAAAGAAAAGATAATATCTAGCATTCTGGAAAACATGTGTGATCTCAGTCATTGTAAGCAACACACTTATAAATGCTAATATTTCGGGCTGTGCGGTAAATTTTGTAATCGACAATGGTGATTTAAGAACGACTACTGAAATAATGGTTAGAGTGAATATTAGATCAATCCACCATAGACCAGTATGCAATGTGAAAAAATGCATGCTTGATAAAAATACGGCTATTGTTTCGAAAACACTATACTCTGGGTTTGCCACTTCACGTGTCCAAGCAAACCTCTCCAATTCGCTTCCTATAAATGGTACATATTTATGCAGTCCACTTTCAAATGAAAGACTTATAATTGCACCTAATGCTATAAACCCTAAAGGTGCAATCAGTTTTAGTCCTATTTTCTGCGCGAAAAGAACGCAACGAAATGCAAGGAAGACCAATAAATTTGCCTCACTTGTGAACGCGTACAGTACCGCAATCGCAACGAGGACAAAATATTCTTCTCTAAGCGTTGTATTTATTTTTATCAAATACAATGGAAAAACATAAAACTCCCAGTAGATTTTTGAAAACATAAATATTGTTAATGGCCAACTTGCACCTAATAACATTGTTCTTTTATCTATTAGCTTTAAACAAAAGAGAAAAGCCACTATTATTATATTAAATGAGAAAAGAACTAATCTAATAATAGGCTCGGCTTCGATATCAAAGCTTCGACCTACGATGAGTAGTGAAAAAAAATCTCTTGCTTTTTGCTCATCTGGACGAAATTGTGTTGGAAACAAATAAGCTTCTAGGGTAAAATAAACCACGCTTATGATAAAAGAAAATGCAATCAATCTAATATCATTGTTTCCCTTGTTTGATAATGAGATGTTGTGGGGATTTACTATAAAGTTTTTCATTTAAATATYACCGGCAATAACACTATTAAAAAATTTTGATACATCGTCAACCAATAAAACATGAATTTACCTAAATATAAAAACTTATTTTCCCAACAAACGAAATGATGGTTATACAACTTAGCCGCAGATTCTGAGTGCAACACCTGAGCTTCCCTGTAAGGTATTGCGCTCATGTTATACTCAGAACTCAACGTTACCGATCGTGCCTCTATCCAGGTTTGTCTCTCTCAAGGCCTGAGCCTCCGAGCCATTGCTCGATGCCTGAGTCGTTCTCCCTCCACTATCAGCCGCGAAATTCGCCGAAATAGTGAGCCGAGCAACGACTACCGAGCTGCACGCGCGCAAGCGTCGGCGCTTTTGCCGGCCCAAGCGTAAGCTTTCCATCGGTAGTGAGCGGTTCAGGCTTGTCGAGTACCTTCTTCGCCGCTACTTGTCTCCTGAGCAGATCGCCGGCAAGCTTCCACACATGAATTTATCCAAGCTTGAAGATGCCTACGTCTGTCGCGAGACGATTTACACCGCCATCTATGCGCTGCCGGATGGGCAACTGCGCAAAGAGCTCATCCATTGCCTGCGGCAAGGCAAAAGTACGCGTAAGCCTCGGCGTGGTGAGACGGACCGTCGAGGTCAGATCCCCGACATGGTCAGTATTCACCTTCGCCCGCCCGAGGTGGACAAGCGCGAGATGCCTGCGCATTGGGAAGGCGATCTAATCAAAGGCAATGACTCAGCGGTTGGCACCCTTATAGAGCTCAGTAGCGGATACTTGATACTGGCAAAGATGCATGATGCGACCGCGACTTCTGCTGTAGAGGGCTTCAGTGCCGTCCTGAACCGAATGCCGTTGGCAGCACGAAAAACTCTGACATATGACCAAGGGCGAGAAATGGCCAAGCATGCCGCTATCACGCAAAATACTGGCGTCGCCATCTACTTTTGTGATCCTCATAGCCCTTGGCAAAGAGGCAGCAACGAGAATATCAATGGCCTGATTCGCCAGTACCTCCCCAAGGGAACGGATCTGTCACTGACCCGTCAGGAAGAGCTGGATGCCATTGCCTTCGAGCTGAATATGCGGCCTCGAAAACGCTTCGACTTCAAATGCCCTATCGAGGTGATGAATGAACTGATGACAAAGCACAATGAAGCACCACTCTCAATTCAATAGGGTGTTGCACTCAGAGCCTGCATCCGCCCACTGTAACAGTAACCTTATCAGCTTTAAATTGCGCTTAATGACAATGGGAAATTATTTACTGACGCATCACCCTGGGTTTTGAACGGCGACCCAACTGACAGGACCTTTTCGATCAGAAATGTAAGAACCGTAGTATTGAGCCTCGACTAACCAAACCAGCTAGACCCCAAACAAACAGTAAGGTGGAGCGCTTCAATGACCGTATCGCTGATATGTTGACGAGCGGGCGTTATGGGTCAAGTGAGGGGGGTTAGAATAGACACCCGAGCGTTATTACTGACTATCCAAGCACTATATTCTCCGTGAGGTATACATCACAAGATACCTATTATCGCAATAGAGGAATAGCGTGCCGAACGGCAGGGACTATTTGCTCGGACTATAGTCAATTAGGCAAAACTAAACATCTAACTACTAATGGTCGACGGCTACCCATATAAGAATATTAGGAATCGGAAGCATCCAAATTCCTAACTTGCGCCACACGAAAATCAGTGCGATCAAGTTTTGCAGTACTAAGACTATTGCTAGCGCTAGCGCAGCTCCTAAAGAACCAAGCAGTGGAATAAGAATAAAAAACATGGCAAGCCCTAAAGCATTACAGCTTAAAGAAATATTTCGCATCAATTTTTCATGTCCAGTCATATTTAGTAGAAACCCAACTGAGCCAGTAGCTACATTCACAAGCTGTGCTAATGCAATAATACGTAGCAAGTTAGCACCTTCAGTAAATTCCTTCCCGAATACTCCCAACACCCAGTGAGGTACTACTAAGCATAATACAAGCATTGGGGCAGCTAGAGCCAAGCCTAAAAGAGCTCCCTTACGTGCTAGTATGTTTAGGCCATCTAGATCATTTTGTCGGTAAAGACTTGCAAAACGTGGAGGGAATACAGCATTGATCACCAGCAAAATAAACGTAATTAAAAACGCTGTGCGTTCTGCTGCACGGAATATCCCCAAGTCATCACTGCTTAGCAACCAGCCAGCAATTAATATACCTAGCACTTGTTGCATGAATTGTGCCAAGCTCATTATAAAAAATGCTTGAGAGCTTAAGGAAAACTCTTGACGTGAAACTGGGATTTTAGCCTCAACTTGTAGCTCCTGCTTAGAGAACCAACGCCGGGCTTGGTAAACACCCTGCCCTAATACCAACCAAGCAGCAATTGCCATTGCCCATCCAGCATTAGTAATATCCACTGGAGTATAAATATATAGTCCTACGATTATTCCACTCGCTACTAGTGAGATACTACCATTCTCTAATAAGCAAGCCGTAGCAGGCTTACGAATTGCTTTCATAAATCCACCAAGTACAAAAGACAAAGTAAAGGCAGGTATGGCTATAGCAAAACCTGGCAATACTCCACTCAGTATAGGTACTCCGAACCAAGCTGCAAAGTGATGACGTAAAAGATAAATAAATATGGCTGCTATTATACTAAGCACTACGCATGTACCCATAGCCCACCGCAAGTAATGCATAATAGCGGAAGATTTATGGTTCTGGCCAACATACCGTACCAAGGTATTATCCATACCATAACGGCCTAAAATGCCCGCCCCAATATAGATACTTTGGGCTAAAGCGAATATGCCAACGCCAGATGTGCCATACAAACGTCCTAAAACAATAACTAACATTAAGCCGCCAACCGCGGCAATACCGCGGGCGATGAATGTTTTTGCTAAAGCAGTAATTATTTCGCTCTTGAAGCGCTCTAGATATTGAGACAACGACATTACCACTCCATCAACTAAATAGGATTGAGTAAATCATCTAATAGCAACCGACTTCAGCGATACAACATTAATCAAAATAGCCAAACATGACTAAATAAAGCTTCGCCACAGATTCAAAATAACCACATAATCTCCTCTTGGCCGCAGATTCTGAGTGCGACACCTGAGCTTACCTGTAAGGTATTGCGCTCATGTCATACTCAGAACTCAGCGTTACCGATCGTGCCACTATCCAGGTTTGCCTCTCTCAAGGCTTGAGCCTTCGAGACATTGCTAGATGCCTGAGTCGCTCCCCCTCCACTATCAGCCGAGAAATTCGCCGAAATAGTATCTTGGGTGACGACTACCGGGCTGAACGCGCGCAAGCGTCACGACTCAAGCGTCGGCGCTTTTGCCGGCCCAAACGAAAGTTAACCATCGATAGCGAGCGGTTCAGGCTTGTTGAGTACCTTCTTCGGCGCTACTTGTCTCCAGAGCAGATCGCCGGCAAGCTGCGACACATGAACCTGCCTAAACTTGAAGACGCCTACGTCTGTCGCGAGACACTTCACACCGCAATCTATGCACTGCCGGCTAGGCAACTGCGCAAAGAGCTCATCCATTGCCTGCGGCACGGAAAAAGTACGCGTAAGCCTCGCCGTGGTGAGACGGATCGTCGAGGTCAGATCCCCGACATGGTCAGCATTCACCTTCGTCCGCCCGAGGTGGACAAACGCGAGATGCCGGGGGATTGGGAAGGCGACCTGATCAAGGGCAAAGGAAATGCCTCAGCGGTGGGCACTCTTGTAGAGCTCAGTAGCGGATACTTGATACTGGCAAAGATGCATGATGCGACCGCGACTTCTGCTGTAGAGGGCTTCAGTGCCGCCCTGAACCGAATGCCGTTGGCAGCACGAAAAACTCTGACATATGACCAAGGGCGAAAAATGGCCAGGCATGCCGCTATCACGCAAAATACTGGCGTCGCCATCTACTTTTGTGATCCTCATAGCCCTTGGCAAAGAGGCAACAACGAGAATATCCATGGCCTGATTCGCCAGTCCCCCCCTAAGGGAACGGATCTGTCACTGACCCGTCAGGAAGAGCTGGATGCCATTGCCTTCGAGCTGAATATGCGGCCTCGAAAACGCTTCGACTTCAAATGCCCTATCGAGGTGATGAATGAACTGATGACTAAGCACAATGAAGCACCACCCTCAATTCAATAGGGCGTTGCACTCAGAGCCTGCATCCGCTCTGGTTTATCACTATAATTCAGACCTTAAGGTAATATTAACTAAATGTATAAATATATCATTTATAGGAGTAATTATAATATCCATACCCATAGCTAGTAGCAGCTTTGCGCTCAACAGCGTTTAAAATACATCCTTTTACATCTACACCAGCAGATTGTAGACGCTGACGTGCCACCGTGATTTCTTTAGCAGTATTTAATTCGAAACGCACGGCCATCAGGGTAGTACCGCACTGTCTTCCCACTATAGTAGGATCAGTCACCGCCAGCACCGGTGGCGTATCGATAATCACAAGATCAAACCGTTGACTCCATTCTTTAAGCAACTGAGTAAAGTTGGAATTCATCAATAATTCGGAAGGGTTTGGTGGCGCTATACCCCGCGATATATATGAAAGACCGCTTATTGTGGTGTCACGTAAAACATTATCAGTTTTTTGTTTATTAGATAAGAGATCGGACAGTCCATTTTTACTTTTATGGCCAAAGGACTCGTGAATATGTCCTTTACGCATATCTGCGTCGACGATTAGTACGCGCTGACCTGCTTGTGCGCAGACGGCTCCGAGGTTGGTGCTCAGGAAGCTCTTCCCCACCCCAGGGCTAGGACCAGTGATCATCAGGCAATTATTAGTTGCCTCGAGCATCGCAAAGTGCAGGCTGGTACGTAGACCCCGCATTGCTTCTATCGCTATATCGGTTGGAGCTCGTTCGGCTAGGATTCCCACGTTCACTTTCTTGGAATACTTACTGCTACCACTTCGAACATGCTTAACAAGCAAGTTTTGTTCATCAGAGAGCGGAACAGAGGAATATACCGACAGGCCCAAATCCTCGATTTGATCTGCAGCTTCTACCCCACGATGAAAGGCTGAACGAAGCAAAACTCCACCTATGGCTAGCATGCCCCCGATCAAAGTAGTAATCAATATGATCATGGCTTTCTTTGGCTTGACAGGCTGTGGCAAAATCCCAGCATCGTCTAAAATACGGACGTTACCCACCGTACTAGCCTTAGCAATTTCCATTTCCTGTACTTTATTCAGCAATTGAACATAGATAGCTTGAGTCACTTCGACGCTACGTGTAAGGCGCAACACTTCTTGCTGAGTTTCCGGAAGGTCTTTCACCTGTGCATTCAGCTTATTCATCTCACGGTGCAGTTGTGATTTTTTTTCCAGCAATGCTGCATAAGTCGGATGACTTGGTGTATAACGCTTGGCGATTTCAGCCTCTGTCAGCTCCAGTTGATTAATTTGGGCTTCCAGGTTGACGATACGCTCTAGTACAGATTGTGTTTCCAGCGAGAGATCTACGCTGTCACGTGAAGCTCTGAACTCGTTCAAACGCGTCTCAGCTTCATTCAACTGAGCGCGTATCTTGGGCACCTGGTTATCGAGAAACTCGAGGCTATTGCGTGCTTCTTCACTCTGCCGCTGAACATTCTGCGAATAATATATATCCGCGATTGTATTCAAAGTACGCTGGAGTACTTGCGGCTGCTCACCCGTCATCGACCATGATAGGATACCGGTTTCCTCACCCTGTTCTGATACTAAAAATGATTCGCGTAAATCTTCGATGGCCTGCATATGGCTGATATGTGTTAACTCGAATTCAGCACCTTTTGCAGCATTCAAAGAAGTTACACGAAGATGAAGCAGCCCTCCAGCAAAGCTATTTAATTTATTTACAATTCCATTGCCCAGCGACTCACCCTCCAAAAAGAGCTCGTAATGCATTTTGTCGTGGACTCGCAGAATGATAGTAGTACCAAGCATAGCATCATCAACTGGCATCTCACTGACGGTAATACTTTCCCCTGCCCACGTGCTTGCCCAACCCTGTGCATAGTCTGGGCGTTTTACTCCGCTGCGAACGAGAAAATCGCCCAGAAATGGAATACGCTGAGGTGTAACGGTAATATCCAAATTAAGTAGATCCACCGCACGACCTAACACCATCCGTGAACGGATGATCTCAATTTCGGATTGAGATGGAGGCTCCTTACCTAGCAATGAGTTAACATCTGCCAGGGGGTTAGTCGAAGGCGCATCATCAATCTGTATCAGAGCGTCTACCTTATAAATAGGTGAAGCAAGTAATGCATAGAGTACACCGATAATGCCAAACAGCCCAGTTACACCGATGATCCAGTGCTTATGATCAAGCAGAACACCAAACAAGCGCCCTAAATCAATTGCACCATTATCGCTGTCTTGGACTGAGGCCGACGTGGTTGCCCCTGTAGCTAAATTTTTTGGCGTCTGACTCATGAAAAAACCTTCGCGTGCTTCGGCCCTGACAGGAGCCAGTGAAAAATATTGGTATAAATCAAGTTGATGAGGCGCTTTAAATCAATCATTATTACGGAGATCATCAAAATCACTTACAGAACGTGTGACCTGGTAGACAGCCGTCAATGTTGGTAGCAGCTGATTAACGACACGGTTCCAACGACTAAGCGGCGCGGCGGTAACGTAGACAACATCAGAAGGCTGGAGCATGAATTCAGCACCGATAACTAAAGCTGCCGAATCGCGGGCATCCAGCTGATATATAGTTGCCAGCTTGCCGGTATTGGTATCGGCACGCCGTACCACGAAGATACCCTTGGCATCGGCCTGGCCTTCATCTATGCCACCTGACTGAGCAATAGCATCCGTCAGTGAAATACGGGAATTGCCCATTGCTAGGCTACCCGGTAGTTGCACTTCCCCCATTACATAGACTTTCTGATTGCCGACATCAGGGATGTGCAACACATCGCCGTCACGCAGCAAACGGTTGTTGCTCAGTGCACCGTTTTGTAGCAAGTCATAAAGCGAGAAGTGCTCATCACTGTCATGACGCGTCAGCACCACATTATGCCAGTTGGCCAGCGGCGACAGGCCGCCTGCCTGATTAACGGCATCCAGGATGGTCAGCGGTACGTTGGTGATCGGCAAAACTCCCGGTGTTTGCACCTGACCAGTGACATAGACCTTCTGCGACTTGAATGCCGCCACCTGTACATCGATCTGCGGTGAAGCGATATAGCCAGACAGGCGACGCTCGATGACGGCGCGCAGCTCCTTAACCGTCAGCCCCGCTGCTTTGACGCGCCCGATGTAGGGATAAAAGATGGTGCCATCGCTGTGAACGCTATTGCCGGATTCGATGGCACTGCGTTCGGAGCCGGCAGGGATGGTCAGTTCGGGGTGATCGTATACGATGATATTGAGCACATCACCGCGACCGATGCGGTAATCGTAATCGGCCAGCTGTTGCTCAAGCAGTTTATTATCACGCTGGCCCTGGCCACGGCTGTCATTCTGAGCATCTACCATGCCGAAGGTGATCGGCCTAATCTCAAATGCATCATCCAGCGGGGCCGTTTCTGTCTGATAGTCCATATCGCCACCGGGGGCGAAAGCGCAGGCCGTGGTAGACAACATGGCAATCAACAGCGCGGTGGTCATTGCCAGGCGGGGGCGCGGCGACATCGCACAGCCCTTGCCAAACATGGTGACCTTGATCATGTAAACCCCCGAAAACTGCAAGATGGAATGGACAGCCTCATGCTGCCCTAGGATAGAAGGCGTCGTGGCCAGGCCGCGACGTGGTCAATAGAAAGTCGTCAACCGAAAATGGTTTCAGCAGCTGAATCCAGACATGCTAGTCAGGGTGAAGGGACAAAATGTAGAGAGAGGATGCACTGAGTGAATCGCGAGGACTGCCAGGGAGCTGTCTGATTTTAACCTGCATTGCGCAAGATCTGCGATGTGTCTCCCCGCCCCCATCAACTTGTCGTCAGCGCGACCTGATTTTGGGCACGCTACCGCCCCAGGGTGGTTGACGGCGCATCCCTGAGGCCCTGACATGGATATCTTGATGGAATTTTGCTTATTTAGGATGGATTCACCTGTTTCCTTATGTGAATCAATACGTCCTAACAAGAATCATGTACCAGCAATTTATGTACCGTTCACCACTGCGGCGTACGGTGTTTGTGAGAAATTGGACAGTTACGCTCTATCACCACGCAAGCGAGGTGAAGGTATATCAGAATATGCTAAAGGCAGCGCAGCCAGACCTAAACAATACGGTGCAAGAAACCTAAAAAAATATCGAAATGCCCAATTCTGGTGCTAGGCACCTGCTACCCCATGGCGATACTGAATTCAGCCAAATAGTCAATAATCAAAATATATCCATATCGCTCTACCAACACTGAAGCTCTTCTAGCTAAGCGCCTTTTCGGTGTGGCCAAGGCCCCAGCCACGTGTACGCAATTAGCAAATCTTTCTTGGGGGTCGGTAGCAAGACACAGATACAGTAGTCACCAATCCTTTGCCGCATGCCAATAACCGCCCCTGCACCGTCTCCAAAAGGCAACACATACGTATTCATAAGAGACGCATGATAATGCATTCTGGGACTTTCGTTCCACCCTATATTCATATTCATCTGCCAAACCAAAACCTGAAACCCGCAATATATCCACCTAAAATACTGATTTTTATAAAATTTTATAGTCAACCAAGCCCCAGAATCTGAATCACAGGGCAACAGGTCATGAACCATCATGTACCCAAAAAGAGACAAACAGCGTGACCAAGATCGAAGTAGATACACTTAAACATCACAATGATAAAAATAGTTACAAAAAGTACTAATAATCTAATATCCAAATGACCATTCCCCCCATCAAAAAGCGATTAAACAGTATTGGAATAGATTTTCACATGATGATGGTGAGCTGTAGGAACCATCGTTCACACGAGAAGTTACTATTGGACAGACTTGCCCAAATCTCCTGACTTGAGCTCTTTGTGGTTATTGTCACGATCGCAGGAGCATACTCGCCAAGCATGATGATTCGATCATCATATTCGGTGGTTGTTTACGGTTAGATGTCAGTCGACCTACAACCTGAACTCTGCTAATTTCCACAACATCCATGCAGTAAATTTTTTCACTGCCAAAAGAACGCCGTGCATGCCAACGCTTCAAGCCCCTGATTGTTTCCAGAAACAAAACAGTCGATAGGCGAACAATACCTACGCTTGTGTTAGCACAGAGAGCGTGAAAATTTCCTAACAGGAAGACAAGGGAACGCACATGAAACGCACTGCCACAACATTGGTCATCGCGGGACTGGCCTTATCCCCTTTGGTTGCCGGGATAGCCCGTGCCGAAAGTGAAGCACCGGCTCAGACAGGTTCGGCACCTTCCAGCGCAGGATCTTCCAGCACAGGAAGCAGCAGTACTGGCGGTGCGGCAGCAGGCGCTGGCGCCGCTGGTGGCATGGCCGCTGGCACCATTGCAGCTGTCGCCGCTGGCCTGGCGGCGGCGGTCGGTGTCGCTGCTACCGTCGCCTCAGGTGGCGACGGTAGCAGTGGTGGTAGCACTGGTGGCGACGGCGGTACTGATCCGGGTGATGGTGGTGACGGTGGCACTGATCCGGGTGATGGCGGCGATGGCGGCACTGATCCGGGTGATGGCGGCGATGGTGGCACTGATCCGGGTGATGGCACTGATCCGGGAGACGGCGACGGCACGACTGGCACCACCGGTACGACCGATCCCGATGACGGCAGTAACCCGGATGAAGGTGGAGAGCCGGGTGATGGCGACGGTACAACGGGCACCACAGGTACCACTGGAACAACGGGTACGACCGGGACGACTGGCACCACAGGGTCTACCGGGACGACTGGCACCACTGGCACCACAGGTACCTACTGATCACCATGAAGCCGACATCCATCACGATGGGGGGCCGCCTGGCGGTCCCTTTGCTTGTGGCCGGCGCATTGATGCTTGGGGGCTGCTCCGCACTTGAGCAGGGGCAGTTGGGGCAGACGGCCAGCGCAATACTCAGCAGCGATCAATTCGATGCCGAGCGCGCGCGCGCCCTGCCCTATGCCACGCTGCGCTTCAACTATGACGGCAACACCGGGATGGTGGTGCTGGCGTCTTTGGAGACAGCGACTCGCAAAGACATAGACGCAACGGACGCGACCTATCAGAAATACCACACGGGGCTGATACCTTTGGCAGCCCTGTCCTCTTCCGTCACACCTGTTGAATCGGAGGCAAGACAGCCTCCGAGCACGATAGAGTTGGCACGTTTTGAAACCGCGGATCATGCCTTCGTGCGTCTGGAGAACGGCTGGCTGAGCGGTACCGCCGGCTTCGATACCGACCTGCTGGACATGCGACGCGACGTATCACTGAGCATGCTGATGTCAGCGCTTAACATGGACAAATCCACGCCCAGCTACGCGATTTACTCACGCTGGCAGCGCGCTGATGGGATAGAGGGCTATGCGCAGGGCCAGGCAAGCTGGCATTGTGAGGCTCCCTCCGTACAGGCCTTCCCATTGGGCGATCAGAAAGTAGCCCAGTGCGAGGAAAACATCCTCTGGCAAGACGGCTCGCATAGCGTCAATCGATATGCGATTTCGCCCGCAACTAATGCCAATATGGCACCAATAATCTGGGCGGCGTATGTCCAACCCTGGCCGAATTCTCATTATTGGAGCTGGGAGGTCGCGCGTGGCTGGTGGTAAGTGCCAAGAGTTTTTCTTTCAGCGTCCTGATCATGTCGCCCCGCCTACACGAGTCGGCGGTGTTTCTCTTGTCCGCCGAGGTGTTGTGTCCCTTGCCCGTCGAGGTGTCATGAAAAGCTATCTGCATGAACGTCTGAAGGCCCTCATCGGCCCAGCGATGTTCGCCTCTGCTTACTGTGCACTCTTGCTACCTGGCGCAACGCTTGCCAGCGAGACTCTGAAAGCACCGGCCGGCCCATTACAGGAGGCCAGCGCCCAGACCCTGACCATCAGTGAGGCGCTATCGCGCCAGCTCGGCGTACTGACGAATACCAATGGTATCGAGTGGCCGCATGCATTCGTGGCCACTCAGCAGACACGTGACAGGACACGTCAGCTGGGCCGCCGACTGTTCTTCGAGCTGCGTCAGTTGAGCTCGCAGGCCGTCTTTGATGACCGGCTGTCTGCTGAAGGGCTTAAGCACTGGATGCGCATCATCGGCCGCACACCAATCGAGGGACGGCAAGTCGGGCGTATCGATCCCATCGCTCTGTGGCGTTTTCCGCGCCTGGATATCCCGCTCACGACGGGGGACTGGATAGGTCAATGCCAGACCGAGACGCGCATTCAGCTCTGGAGTGCCGTTGGCGTGCGTCAGCTGGACTGGCGCCCCGGCCTGACACTGCACGATGCCATAGCTGGCCTGCCGGGCGCACAGGCAGATTCGGAACACGCCAGCGTAATCACGCTGGGCGGTAGAATCATCGTCCGCGGTATTAGCGGCTGGAATGACCAGCCCTATGCGCTGGCGCCGGGCGACCGTGTCGTGGTCAACATGCCGCGTATCTCGGCCGCAGCCGCCTGGGTCAATCGCAACCTGGCCGAGTGGTTGAGTCTGCAATGGCCGGGCAAGGAGTGCCGCAGCGTGGACGCCATCACGGCAGAGTCGCAGCAGCGCGACTATCTGCAGGTGGCGAGGCAATATGCTGACAGTGATGACAATAACAGTGGTGAAGGCACAAAGAACGTGGTGCCCGCATGCATCGAGACAGGTTCTCCCGCCACGGATACGGCGCAAACCCCGACATCCGCTGTGCCCCAAGGTGGCCATCAGAATTGCTCGCTCCATCAGGGCGATACTCCATGAGCGACGCGACAATGACACAGCAAGACGCCCCATGCTCAGCTAAGCAAAGGATGGCTGCAGACAGCATGGATCATTCGCACTTCTCTTCCATGGCACCGGCGCGTGCCCTGCTCGTTCCATTGACGCGAGCCATCCGGCAACTGGCCATGCTCAGCGCGGGCATGCTGCTGGCGCCAATAGCCTACGCCGGCATGCTGGATGGTCCGCAGCCGATCGAGACACGTCTCAGCGGTCTGGGGCATGGGCAATCGGACTTCGGTGGCGTCGGCCTGATGCAGACTCCGACCGCGCGCATGCAGAAACCGGGCAGCATTCACTTCTCCTATAACCAGGTCGAACCTTACCGACGCTACAACGTCAGCCTGCAGCCGCTCGATTGGCTGGAGGTCGGCTTCCGCTACACGGAAGTTACTAACCGCCGCTATCTGTCATCCAGCGATGAAGGCCGCAACTACCTAGATAAGGGGGTCGACGCCAAGGTTCGTCTGTGGGAAGAGAGCCGTTATCTGCCCGAAGTCGCGGTCGGCTTGCGCGACATGGGTGGTACCAGCCTTTTCGGCAGTGAGTACCTGGTCGCGAGCAAGCGCTGGTATGACTTCGACTTCACGCTGGGGTTGGGCTGGGGCTATCTCGGTTCACGCGGTGATATCAGCAACCCGCTCGGCTGGATACGCAACAGCTACAACAACCGCCCCGGCCGTGGCGAGACTGGCGGCGATCAGGGCGGTGAGTTCTCTCTCAACAGCCTGTTTAAGGGTGATGTCGGTATCTTCGGCGGCGTGGAATGGCAAACACCGTGGGACCCGCTAGTGCTGATGGCAGAGCTTGACGGCAATGACTATCAGAGCGAGCCGCAGGACAACGACCAAGAGCAAGACAGCCCGATCAACCTGGGCGCCCGCCTGAGCGTGACCGACAATCTGACCGTCAAGGCCGGCTGGGAACGTGGCAATACCGCGATGTTCGGCGTCAACTTCGGGGTGGACCTCGCCGGGCTCTCGCAGGCCAAGCTGGATAGCCCGCCGGAGCGCCTGAATACTGAGTCCCCCACGCGCAACCAGGTCAGCTGGCTAGAGCTCTCCCGCGAGATCCGGGCACAATCAGGCATTCGTGTCGATAGCCTCGCGCGCGAGGGAACGGCGCTGATCGTCAGTGGCGAGAGTACGCGTTTCCGCTCCACCGCTCAGGCCGAAGGGCGTGCCAACCGCGTGCTGCACAATCGACTGGATGACTATTTCGAGAGCTTCCATTACCGCCTGCGTTCTGGCGGCCTGGACACGCGCGAAGATGTCCACCAGCGCGCCGATATCGTCAACGCTGGTCACGATGCGCGTCAGCAGCTGCGCTATACCCACAGCGTCTATGCATTGGCGGCCACCGAGCCGAACTCGGACGAGGCGCAGGGTGCGGCCCGCTACAGCGGGGAAAAGGTGCTGCTCGAGAATCCTGATGATCGCTGGAGCGCCGGCTTCTCGCCTGGCCTCAACCAGAACATCGGCGGCCCGGATGGCTATCTGTATCAGGCCTATCTGCGGGGCTCCGCTGCCTGGCGTACCGATCGCCACGGCTGGCTCTCCGGTTCGGCACAGCTGACCCTATTCGACAACTTCGACAAGTTCGATTACATCGCGGACTCCAAGCTGCCAAGGGTTCGCTCCTATATCGGTCGCTATATCGAGGAGACCGACGTGGGGATCGACAACCTGCAGTACACCCGCACCCACCAGTTCGGGCGCGATTGGTACGGCATGGCCTACGGCGGCATTCTGGAGATGATGTATGCCGGTGTCGGCGCGGAGGCGCTCTATCGCCCGCTGGGCTCACCACTGGCCTACGGGGTCGATGTGAACTGGGTCAAGCAGCGCGAATTCGATCAGCAGTTCGGCCTGCGCGATTACTCGACCACCACTGGCCATGCCAGCATCTACTGGGATACCGGCTATGAAGACGTGCTGGCCAAAGCCAGCTTCGGCCGCTACCTGGCAGAAGATGTCGGCATGACGCTGGATGTCTCACGCGGCTTCGCCAATGGCGCACGCATGGGCGCCTGGGCCACCTTCACCGATGCCGGCGACGACTTCGGCGAGGGTAGCTTCGACAAGGGCCTCTACATCGTGCTGCCGCTGGATGCGTTCTTCATGCACTCCAGCCGCGACACTGTCGGCCTGGCCTGGAACCCGCTGACCCGCGATGGTGGCGCTCGCCTCAATCGCAAATTCAGCCTGTATGACATGACCAGCTATCGCGACATGGATGACTACTGGCGCGGCTTCTCATCTCAGGTATGGAAGTAATGCTGCGATGAGCTGATCTGCGCAAATAGACAATTGCTGCAACAAAAACAAGGCCCCGATCCACAGGATCGGGGCCTTGTCGTCTGGCTATTACACAAGCTTGCGTAAGTGATGTCTTGTCAGCATGACTTACCGACCGGTGAAGTTATTACGCACCAGGTCGACCACGTCATCCATGCGGCCATTGAGCACCGCCTTGGCGGAGTAGAGCGCGGTGGAGGCGACCTGGCCGGCTTCCACATGCGGCGGCATCACCAGCTCCATACGATTGACCTTGACCTCGAGCACCCCGGGGCCGTCCTGGGCCAGCAGGCTCTGCACCGCCTCATCCAGCTCGTGCTTCTCTTCGACGCGACGCCCCCACAGCCCCATGGATTGCGCCAGCAGCGAGAAGTCAGGGTTCTCGAGTTCGGTGTAGGTATCCAGGATGCCCTCGACCTTCTGCTCAAGCTCGACAAAGCCCAGCGTGCTGTTGTTGAAGATGACGATCTTGAGCGGGATCTTCTCCTGCTTGAGGGTCAGCAGGTCCCCCATCAGCATCGAGAGCCCGCCATCGCCACACATGGCGATCACCTGACGCTGCGGGTAGGCCTTCTGGATGCCGATGGCCTGAGGGTAGGCATTGGCCATGGTGCCGTGCATCAGGCTCGGCAGCGTGCGGCGCTTGCCGTTGGCCCGAATATGACGCAGGCACCACACCATCGGGCTGCCGCCATCGGCGGTGAACACGGCGTCTTCGCTGGCGTGGCGATCCAGCGCCAGTGTCAGCTCCTGCGGGTGAATCAGACGCTCATCATCGGAGGTGACGGCGGCATCGTCACGCGCCTCGAGATACTTCTTGCGGCAGCTGTCGAGCCAGGCGCTGTCATCACGAGGGTCGACGCGGGTCAGCAGCGCCGCGCAGGTGTCCTTGACGCTACCGACGACCCCGAGATCCACCGGGTGGCGGATACCGATCTTGCCGGGGTCCAGATCGACCTGAATCACCGTCGCCTTGTCCGGATAGAACTGGGTCCAGGCGAAGCTGCAACCGAGCAGCAGCAAGGTGTCACACTCCGCGACGGCCTCGTAGCCGCCCTGCAGCCCGAATACGCCGGTCATGCCGACTTCGAGCTCATTGTCGGGCTCGATGAAGTCCTTAGCGCGCGACGTCCAGGCTATTGGCGCCTTGAGTCGCCGTGCCAGCGCAAGCACTTCCTCCTGCGCGTGCTGACAGCCGATACCGGCATAGATCGAGACCTTGCCCGGCGCATTCAGCGCCTCGGCGACGGCGGCCAGCTCCTGCTCGCCGGGGCGAATCACCGGCGCGAAGCGATGGGCACGCCACGGCAGCGAGCCCTTGGGCTTCTGGGTGAACAGATCCCCCGGCACGATCAGCACCGCGACCCCGCCTTCCGCCAGTGCCTTCTGCGCCGCAATGGCGACCATGCGGCGGGCATTCTCGGGATTGGTCAGGTACTCGCAGAACACGCTGTACTGGGAATAGAGCGCCTTCTGATCCACATCCTGCGGGAAGCCGACGCCCATCTCGCTGGTATCGATCTGCGAAGCAATGAACACCACCGGCGCACCATTGCGGTGTGATTCGATCAGACCATTCAGAAAGTGCGTGCTGCCCGGCCCGCAGGTACCGGCACAGCAGGAAAGCTCGCCACTGATGAAGGACTCGCCCCCTGCCGCGAAACCGGCCACCTCCTCATGCCGCACATGCACCCACTCCATCTCGGAGCGCCGAATGGCGTCGGTGAAGTGGTTGATGGTGTCACCCACGATGCCGTAACAACGCTTGGCGCCGGCCTCAAGCAGTGAGTCGACGATGATCTCGGAGACGGACGCTGACGAAGATGTGGTTAGTGCCATGGAGGTGCTTTCCTTTTCCGGTGAACTTTCGGGTCAGGATGAGCAATGCATTCACTCATTCGAATAAACAGTGAACAAGACCTTGGGTCCAAGCCGCGGAAAACAATGGCCAACCCCGAAACTCACGCTGGCACACGGCGTTGCGTGTTGAGGTATGAGTTTCATACCCGAGCGAGCGATACCCGAGCTGGCCCAGCGTGCTGGGTGAGAATCGCCAGGGCATGAGCACTGCCCCTTTTTCACCTCCCGACTCTTATCCCTACTCCGCTCTCTATCCCCCTCCCGCCTCTGTACGCTGGCCTGCCACCATCGGGCCAGGCGGCGCATCGACGTTATTTCCTCTGTATTTCAAGAAGTTAATGCCGGAAGATAATCAATTTACATATGAATGAAAAAATACTGAAAAATTTCACTTGCGCGATTTTACTCGCCGTCTATTTTCATTTGTGACGCGAGAAGATTCATCGAGTGCTGTATCAGCTGCAGCGCATTCACTGACGATGGATGGGGACCTTGCCAGTTCGATGAAGGCGATGTCCCAGCCCCGCTCCCATGACAACAATAAAATCTGCTCTCGATATTCCTGTCAGCTTGTCAGGTGTCTGACGAGATCTGGCGTGGAGCATCAGGGCCCCTTCCTGGAGGCACCCCAGTGACAGCAACACGCAATCCCGCAGCGGCTGAGCGCGCTGGTAGCAACAGCGTTCCGCGCTCATCCGGTCTGCTTGGCGACTACGATAAAGGGCTGTTCTGGCCCGTCCTCAGCATCTACACCCTGATCATGATCTATGCCCTGGCGGCGCCGGAGCAGACCGGTGCGGCGTTGTCCGGCATACGTGACTTCCTGATCTTCAATTTCGGCTGGAGCTTCGTGCTCGGGGTCGCCGCGACGCTGATCTTCAGCTTCTATCTGTTGCTCAGCCCCTTCGGCGGCATTCGCCTGGGGCCGGATGATTCACGCCCTGAGTTCAGCTATGTGGCGTGGATCTCGATGATCTTCAGCTGCGGGCTGGGCATCGGCTTCGTGTTCTTCAGCGTCGCCGAGCCATTGACGCACCTCTATACCTCCTCGCATGTGCAGGACCTCAATCAAGTCGGCCAGCAGGCCGGGGTATCGACCGCGATCCGCAATACCCTGATGGACTGGGGCATGAATGGCTGGGCACTGTTTGCCGTTGCCGCCTGGGCCATCGCCTTTCCTGCCTATCGCCTCGGGCAGCCGCTGACGGTCGCCACCGGTCTATATGGTCTACTGGGGGAGCGCTGCAACAGCAGTCTGTGGGGCAAGCTTGCCAACGGGCTTGGTGTGATCGGTACCATCGGCGGCAATGCCACCATGATCGGGTTGGGCGTCACCTCCATCAGCTATGCCTTGAAGGTGCTGTTCGGACTCGAGTTCGGCGCCTTCGGTCAGGCCATGGTGATGCTGGTGATCATCATCGCCTACGTGGCATCGGCGGCGACCGGCATCGAGCGCGGCATCAAGTACCTCAGCCTGCTCAACATGATCATGGCCGGCGCCATATTGCTGGCGCTGCTGGCCTTCGGCCACGCCCCGGCGCAGTACCTGCTGAACATGATCACCCAGCAGTTCGGTGACTACTTCGGCTCGGTATTCGTCAACCAGTTCTGGACCGACGCGGGCAGCTTCGAACAGCGTGAGTGGGTGGGCTGGTGGATGATCTTCTACTGGCTCTGGTACATCTCCTACATCCCCTTCTGCGGCGGTTTCATCGCACGCATTTCCCGTGGCCGCACCCTGCGCGAATTCGTGTTCGGCGTAGTGGTGGTGCCGATGCTGCTGTCGATCGTGTGGTTCAGCATCTGGGGCGGTTCGGCCGGCTATGCCGAGGTCAATCAGATCGTGCCGCTGTGGGAAAGCGTGCAGGGCAATCCGGAATCCGGCATCTACCTGTTGCTGCAGAGCATGCCCGGCGGCTGGTGGCTGTGCCTCGCGGTGCTGTTCAACATCATCGTCTTCGCCGTCACCACCTCGGATTCGGCCTCGTTCTTCTCGGCCATGCAGGTCTCCAATGGCAATGAGAATCCGAAGATCCTGATGCGCCTGCTGTGGGGCGTGATCATCGGCGTCACCGGCATCGTCTTCCAGCTCGCCGGTGGCTTCAACGCCATCAAGAGCCTGGCGATCGTGGTCGGCGCGCCCTTCTTCCTCGTCAGCATCGCTTACATGTTCTCGGTCTATCGCATGCTCAAGGCGACCCATGAACAACCCGCGACGGCCATGCAGCCGGCCCCTCAGGTAAAGCCTATGCCTGCCGAAGCCGCTGAGCCGGAAGCCCCCAGCACTGTGACGCCCACCACGCCAGCTAGCACGCCCAGTACCTCGCCAAGTACCACGGCTACGCCACCCGCCCTCCCGGGGTCGGGAAGCCAGCCCATCCCGGGCGCGACCTGAGCGGCATGACGGGCACACGTCGACTCGAGCAGGCAAGCCACCCGAGCGCAACGCTCACGAACCGACACCGCCATTGATCGCCAATGACAACGATCGCCAACAACAAGACGGATGGTGACCCACGATGACTGTCAAGCAGCCTTACAACCCTCACTACGACCCTCTCAAGGACAGCTCCCCGGGCGAAGGGGTGGATTATGCGCCGAGCTACTGGCGCTACCACGCAGGGCCGCCGCCCGAGGATGATGGCCCGGTCACTGACGACATGGAGGCCGACGTGGTGCTGATCGGCGCCGGCTTCACCGGCCTTGCCACCGCGATGTTCCTGGCGCGTGAGCATGGCATCAAGGCAGTGGTGCTGGAGGCCAATCAGATCGGCTGGGGCTGCACCAGCCGCAATGGCGGCCAGGGCCATCTAGCCTGGGGGCGCCTGAGCCGCAGCCAGTGGGTCAGGAAATGGGGCGTCGACATGGCGCGCCAGCTGCACGCCAATAGCCTGGAGGGATTCGAGGTCTTCAAGTCCCTGACCCAGGACCCGGAGGTGGACTGCGAGCCTCAGCCACTGGGCAATCTGCTGATCGCCCATAGCCCTCAGGCCATGCAGCATCTCGAGGCCGAATCACGTCTGTGCAACAACATCCTCGGCTACCGGACCCGAACGCTGGACCGCGCGTCAGTGCATCGTGACTTCATGGGCGATCAGGAGAGTCACGGCGCGATGCTCGAGCCTGAAGGCATCGCGGTACAGCCGCTCAAGCTGGCCTACAGCTACGCGCGTATCGCGCGCCGCCACGGCGCCCGAATCCACACCAGCAGTCCGGTGCAGCACTGGACGACCGAGAGCGGTATCCACTATCTGCAGACACCGGGCGGCACGGTCAAGGCGCGCGCGGTGGGCATCGCCACGGCGGGCTATACCAGCCCCAATCTTCACTCGCTGACCGCCTATCGCAACATGCCGATCATGGCCAACTCGGTGTGGACGCGCACGCTGACCGACGATGAGATCGAGGCCTGCGGCCTGCATTCCACCATCTTCGCCACGGACACCCGCAAGCTGCGCCACTACTACCGACTGCTGCCCGAGAAGCGCCTGCAGATCGGGACGCGCAGCGCCATCAGTGGCGCGGACGCGCAGAACGCCCGACATCTGGATGTGGTGCATGAGGCCATCGCGCGCAAGTTCCCGGCGCTGGCCGGCATCGAGACGCCGTGGTTCTCGCATGGCTGGATGGATATCTCCCACGACATGATGCCGCGCATCGTGCAGCCAGACCCCAAGCAGCAGATCTTCTACTCCCAGGGTTACAGCGGCAACGGCGTGTCGTTCTCGGCTTATGCTTCCAAGCAGCTGGCCGCGCTGATCGCCGGGCAGTCGTTGCCGGAGGTCCATCTGCCGATCTTCAACTCGCCGCTACCCGCCCATCCGCTCAGGCCGATCCGGCGCATGGGCCAGCACCTGCTCTACAAGTATTTCCAGATGCTGGACAAGGTGAGCTGAGTCACGCGCCGCGCGAGTTCCGCCACTGATCGCCTCTTATCACTTCCTGCCATCACTTCCCGACACGCCGCGGCGCACTCCAATTCCGTCGCGGCACCTCCCACTGACATGCCTCTTGCGGCATGCAAGCATCAGAGAGACGCACCATGAATCGTGAACAGATGACCGCCATGTTCGATGCCTTCAATCGCCACGCCATCGATGAGGTCATGGAGTACTTCGCCGACGATGTGGTCTTCGACACCGTGTCCGGCGATGAGGCGCACGGCACGCGTATCGTCGGTAAAGCCGCCGTGCGCGACGCCTTCGTGAATACCTGGACGACCATGCCCGATGTGCAGTGGGCCAAGGGCGAGTTCTTCTTCGCCGATCAGCGCATCGTCTCCGAATGCACTTTCATGGCGACCCAGCCCGATGGCCTGCGTGTCGAGGCCGACAGCGTGGATCTCTTCACCATCGAGAAGGGCAAGATCACCCGCAAACAGGCCTTCCGCAAACAGCGACCGGCCTTTACGCCAGCCGCGTGATTTTCACGCGCAGCTCAGACGCAAAAGGCCAGTCGTGATGACTGGCCTTTTGCGTCTCAAGCCCTATCTCTGAGGTTCCTATCTCAAGAGTCTCTATCTCAAGTCCCTTATCAATACCCGCCAGCCCCCTATCAATCTCCGCCTCGACACGACGATTTGATAACGACATAGGCTTATCTCTCGACGCCACATGCTGATAATCTTGCTGATGAAAACCGCTGCATGCTTTTCATCCATATGAAACGCCACTCATTGACCGCCAGCGCCCATAGCCAAGAGGAAACCGGATGACCACGGACACAGGCTCCTCACAGGCATCAACCGGCAGCACGCTCAGCAATGCAGAACAGGAAGACCGCCGTATCGGCAGGCAGCTGCGCGACCTGCGCAAGTCCCGCCAGCTGACCCTCAGCCAACTGGCGGAACGCGTTGGCAAATCCGTCGGCTATCTCAGTCAGGTGGAACGCGGCGTCTCTTCGCTGCCCATCGGGGTATTGCAGACGCTGAGTGACGCCCTCGACGTGCGCGTCAGCTGGTTCTTCCAGCCTGGCGGCAGTGATTCGGCGGCCGAGCAGGAAACCATCGTGCGCGCGGATCAGCGCCGCGCCATGAACCTCGGTGCCATCGGCGCGCGGGAAGAATTGCTCTCCCCTCGCCTGAGCGGTCAGCTCATCCTGATCATGACCCGTCTTCAGCCCGGTGGCAGCGGCGGCGAGACGCCGCGTCAGCGGCGCGGTGAGGAAGCGGGCTATGTGGAAAGTGGCCAGCTGGAGCTGACCCTCGGCGAGCAGGTCTTTCTGCTCAATCCGGGCGATAGCTTCTCGCTGACCGGAGAAGAACCCCACTGGATTCGCAACCCCGGCGAGACCGAGACCCGCATCGTCTGGGTGATGACGGGCGTAGAATACTGAGGCAGCGCGTTCAGCATGCCCCGCTCTGTTTCATGGCCCTCTTGGTTCATACCGCTCGTGATTCATCTCCCCTCTCAATGGGGCATCTTGTCGCGCGTGGTGTAATAGACGCTGTCGATATGCGAGAGCATGGCGCGTTCAGCAGCATCCGGGTCACCGGCACGTAGTGCCTCGACGATACGCACATGCTCTTCATAGCTGCGCTTGATCGAGCCGTGTTCGGCCATAACCTGGCGGCGAATGTTGAGCGCGTAGGTATAAAGCTCATCGGCATAGCGGATCAGGATCTCGTTGCGCGAGTATTCGGCGATGACGTGATGGAAGTTCTGGTCCGAGAGCTGGAAGTTCACCGGCGAGTCGAAGTGCTGCGACTGAGCCTCCAGCAAGGCGTCGAGCTTCTTGAGCCCTACCTCATCGATATGTCGCGCGGCGCGGCGGGCGATGGCCGATTCCACCACGATCCGGCTCTCGAAGACGCTCTCGATATCCAGGTTGTTGAGCTCATCGCCCTGCTGACGCGCGGGATGATTGCGGAAGCTGTCGATCACGGCCTCACTGGCACAGACCCGTGACTTGCTACCGTGCGAAACATTCAAGAGGCCATAGCCCGTCAACAGCGCCAGCCCACCGCGCACCGTCTCACGACTCACTTCAAACAACTGCGCCAGTTCACGCTCGCTGGGCAGCTCGTCTCCATCGCGCAGCAGCCCCGTCAGGATCATCTCGATGAGCTTGTCGGCGAGAATTTCCTTCTTGGTCTGATTCTTCAGCGCTTTCTCGAAGGCGAAAGGCGTCTGCTTCATGCAGCCTCCACTGGTATAGATTTCATACCAGCATAACCGACAACCGCATATCACGCACACACAAACCGACCATGGTCGCAATTTTCGAGAAAACCTTGACCGATCAGCGTGGCCTCGGCTAATTTTTATCTCAACTGGTCTGGTAAACCAACCAGCAGACCATAAAGTGCGAATTGATTGAAGAAACCAACAAAACGCCAACTCTCACAAGGCTGGAATTCACATGTCCGCAACACGCCCTGTCATTGCCCTCACCCTTGGTGACCCCGCCGGTATCGGCCCGGAGCTGATCGCATGCCTGGTCGCGGAACCCGAGCAGTTCGCCGAGACCCACAGCGTGCTGGTCGGCGATCAGTGGCTGTGGGAACAGGGCCAGCGCCAGGCCGGCCTCTTCACCCAGCTGCCGCGCGTCGCAAGCTTCGCCGAGGCCCGCGAGCATGAAGGCCTGTCATTGATGCTGGTGGAAAGCGTAGCGCAGCAGGATGTGACGCTGGCCGAGGAAAGCGCCGCCTGTGGCGCCTCGACCCTCGCGGTGCTGTCTCGCTGCCTGGAGGCGGCCCAGAACGAGGAAGTCGACGCCATCTGCTTCGCGCCGCTCAACAAGCTGTCGATGAAGAAAGGCGGTCTGGGGCATGAGGACGAGCTGCACTTCTTCGCCGAGAAACTGGGAGTCGAGGGCTATTTCTGCGAATTCAACACCCTGGGGACGCTGTGGACCTCGCGCATCTCCTCGCACATTCCGCTCAAGGACGCCGCCGAGTACGTCACCCAGGAGCGCATCATCGCCGCCAGCCAGCTGATTCATGACTCGCTGAAACTGGCTGGCTTCGAGCGCCCGCGCATCGCCGTGGCCGCCTTCAATCCCCACGGTGGCGAAGGTGGCACCTGTGGCCGCGAGGAAATCGACGTCATCGCGCCGGCCGTCACGCGCTGCAATGAACAGGGCTACCCGGTCGAAGGCCCCTTCCCGGCTGACACCATCTTCCTCAAGGCGCGCGATGGCGAGTACGACGCCATCGTGACCATGTACCACGACCAGGGGCAGATCGCGATCAAGCTGCTGGGCTTCAAGTCCGGCGTCACCGTCCAGGGCGGCCTGCCGATTCCCATCACCACGCCGGCCCACGGCACCGCCTTCGATATCGCCGGTCAGGGCAAGGCAGACGTCAACCCGACCCGCAATGCCTTCGCGATCGCCAAGCGCATGGGCACCAACCTGCGTGCGCTGCGCCTCGAGACCGCTTCTGCCTGATGCGCTTGCGCCTCTCGCTCATGAACCTGAATCAACGCCATCCACAACAAGGATAATTCGATGAAGATCACCAACGTCAGAACCCGCGTCTTCGAATGGAAAGGCCACACCGTGCCCCCGACCGCCCACTTCTGCTCCAACGCCATGGACGAGCTGTGGGACAAGGGTGACTCGATGGGCACCTTCCGCTTCCACGGCTGGACGGTAGTGGAGATCGAGACCGACAACGGCCTGGTCGGGCTGGGCAACGTGGCGCTGGCGCCGCGCATCGCCAAGGCGATCATCGATCAGTACCTCACGCCGCTGATCATCGGTCAGGACCCCTTCGACTACGAATACCTGTGGCAGCGCATGTACCGCTCCACCCACGCCTGGGGCCGCAAGGGCATCGGCATGGCCGCCATTTCCGGCGTGGATATCGCCATCTGGGACATCATGGGCAAGGCAGTCGGCAAGCCGGTCTTCAAGCTGCTGGGCGGGCGCACCAAGGACAAGATCCCCTGCTACGCCTCCAAGCTCTACCGCACCGACCTCAAGGGCATGCAGGAAGAGGCCCAGTCCTATCTGGATCAAGGCTTCACCGCCATGAAGATGCGCTTCGGCTACGGTCCGCGTGACGGCGTCGAGGGCGTGCGTGCCAACCTCGATAGCGTCGCCGCCGTGCGCGAAGTCATCGGCGAGGATGTCGACCTGATGCTCGAATGCTACATGGGCTGGAACCTGGACTACGCCAAGCGCATGTTGCCGAAGCTCGAGCGCTTCCAGCCGCGCTGGCTGGAAGAGCCGGTGATCGCCGATGACATCGATGGTTACGCTGAACTCAATCAGCTGACCAGCATTCCCATCTCCGGTGGCGAGCACGAATTCACCCATTACGGCTTCCGCCAGCTGCTGGAAAAGCGTGCCGTCTCCGTCATCCAGTACGACACCAACCGGGTCGGTGGCATCACCGCGGCGCGCAAGATCAATGCGCTGGCCGAATCCTTCAGCGTGCCGGTCATCCCGCACGCCGGCCAGATGCACAACTACCACCTGACCATGGCCTCACTGGCCTCACCGATGAGCGAGTACTTCCCGGTGCACGATGTCGAGATCGGCAACGAGCTCTTCTACTACATCTTCAAGGGTGACCCGGAGCCGGTGAACGGCTTCATCGACCTCGACGAAGAGACCCCGGGGCTGGGCCTCGAGCTGAACAGCGACTACTTCGATCAGTTCAACATCATCGAGTGAGGAAGCCATCATGAGACTCGTCCAACTTCGTACCGCCAATGGCCCGCGGGTCGCCGTGGTCGAAAGCCGCGACCAGCTGCGCCTGCTCGACTTTCCCGGCGGCACCTATGAGCTGGCCTCTCGCGCCATCGAGCTGGGCATCGGGCTCAGCGCGCTGATCGAACATCACTACTCGCACACCCTGGTCGACTACAAGCAGGCGATCGATCGCCGCGAACTGCTGCCGCCGGTCACCCACCCCGACCGCGCGCGCTGCACCGTCACCGGCACCGGCCTGACCCATCTGGGCAGCGCCGATACTCGCGACGCCATGCATGCCGCCGCCCAGGCACAGAGCGAGAATGACGCCAATGTCACCGACTCGATGCGCATGTTCCGCCTGGGGCTCGAGGGCGGCAAGCCCGCCGCAGACCAGGTCGGCGCGCAGCCGGAATGGTTCTACAAGGGTGACGGCAGCATCGTGGTCGCGCCGGAAACCGCGATCAGCGTACCGGCCTTCGCCGAGGATGCCGGCGAAGAGCCCGAACTGGTCGGCCTGTACGTGAACGATGCCAACGGTCAGCCGCATCGCATCGGCTACGCGGTAGGCAACGAGTTCTCCGACCACATCACCGAGCGCGCCAACTACCTGTGGCTGGCCCACTCCAAGCTGCGCGCCTGCAGCTACGGCCCTGAACTGCTGATCGGCGAGCTGCCCCAGCACCTGGAAGGCACTAGCCGCATCACCCGCGACGGTCAGACCCTGTGGGAGAAACCCTTCCTGACCGGTGAGGCCAACATGGCCCATAGCCTGGCCAACCTGGAGCATCACCACTTCAAGTACGCCCAGTTCCGCGCGCCCGGTGACCTGCATGTGCACTTCTTTGGCACCGCCACCCTGAGCTTCGCCGATCAGATCAAGGTGCAGGAAGGCGATCGCTTCGAGATCGAACTGCCCGCCTTCGGGCGTGCACTGCGCAATCCCGTCGCGTTCGAGACCCATGCCAACAACGCTGAGCAGCCATCCGCCATGGCGGTGCTGTGAGCACGCTTGATCAGCACGAGCCATAGAGGAGGGATCAGGGCCTGGAGGGTTTCGCCACCACCCGGCCCTGACCCCGTCAGCACCAGTAACAGCAACAGCAACAGCACCGGCGTCAATAACGCCTGTACGCACCAGAAGCATCACGACAATAACGAGAAAAGGGCTTCGCCATGACCATCACGACCCGCCATACCGCCGCCTCATTCATCACCGCCGCTCTTGCCGGTCTGCTGCTGGCAGGCCCCGCACACGCCGCCACCTCGCTGACCTTCGCCCATGCGCATCCAGTTACCGACTCACAACACCTGGCCGCCGAACGCTTCGCCGAACGTCTGGCAGAACGCAGTGACGGTGAACTGACCATCAAGATCTTCCCCAACGGTCAGCTGGGCAATGACCAAGCCATGATCTCGGGCGTGCGCAGCGGCACCATCGATATCGAGCTCTCAGGCAACCCCTACTTCAGTGGGCTGGTCGGCGAGCTCAATGTGCTCGACCTGCCCTTCCTGTTCGACACCCGTGAGCAGGCCTATCAGGTGCTGGATGGCGATATCGGCCAGGAGCTGCTGACCGCCATGCAGCCGCAACAGATCGAAGGACTGGCCTTCTGGGAAATCGGCTTTCGCAACCTCACCAACTCGCGACGTGCGGTCGAGAACGCCGATGACGTCAGCGGCCTGACCCTGCGCACCACCCCGAATCCGGCGCATATCGCCGCCTTCCAGGCTCTCGGTGCCAATCCGACCCCGATGCCCTTCGCAGAGCTCTATACCGCGCTGGAAACCCGCACCGTGGATGGCCAGGAGAATCCGGTCAGCCTGATCCGCTCCGCCAACCTCTATTCCGTGCAGGAGCACCTGTCGCTCACCGCACACGCCTACACCGCCGCCCCCTTGATCATGAACAAGCAGACGTTCGACAGCCTCGCGCCCGAACTGCAGACCCTGATCAAGGAAGAAGCTCAGGAAGCGGCCCGCTATCAGCGTCAGCTCAATCATGACAATGAGCAGGGCGATCTGGCCTTCCTCGAGGAGCAAGGCATGCAGGTCGTGCGTGAGCCTGATACCGCCAGCATGCGTGCCAAGGTCGCCGAGCCGGTACGCGCCGAGTTCACTGCTAAGCACGGCAGCGAGCTGCTGGATCGCATCGACACCGCCCTCGCGCGCTGATCACGCTCGCCTGACTCGCCCATTCAAGGAGGCACGCCATGCTCTCTGACTCACTCCAATTTCCGGTAATACCTGCGTCTCTGGCGGAACTGGACGAGCAGCGCGCACGTTATCTGACCACCCGCCAGGAGGAAGATATGCCGATCATCGATGCCCACATGCATGTCTGGGACCCGACGCAGAACTACCACCCCTGGCTGTGTGATGAGCCGATGATTCCCTTCCGCTACGGCGACTACTCCGCGATCCGTCGCCCTTACCTCCCCGCCGAGCATCTCCAGGCGGCGGGCGAGGCGCATCGGTTGCTGGGGTGTGTCTACATGGAGGCGGAATGGGTGCGGGGCGATGCGCTTAAGGAAGTGCGCTGGATCGAGGAGACTGCCCGCGAAAGCGGCTGGCCCAACGCCATGATCGGCCAGGTCTGGCTGGATCAGGATGACATCGGCGAGCAGCTCGAGAGGCTTTGCATGTCAGGTATGGTCAAGGGCGTCCGTCACAAGCCGGCCGCACTGGAGCGTCACGATCCGAGACTGGCCACCCACGCCTTGCCCGGCTCGCTACGCTGCCCGCGCTATCAGTATGGCGTCAGTGAAGTCGCGCGTCGTGGCCTGATCTTCGAGCTGCAGGTGCCCTGGTGGCACCTCGAGGAACTGCTGCCCTTGCTGAAACGCCACCCGGACATGCCGGTAGTGATCAACCACGCCGGTGTCCCCGGTGATCGTCATCCCGACACCCTACGTGAATGGTCGCGGGCCCTCGACAAAGTCGCTGCCTGGCCGCAGGTGATGATCAAGTTCTCAGGCCTCGGTCTCGCGGGCAAGCCCTGGCGACTGGAAGACAACCGCGAGATCTTCGAGATTGTCCTGCGTCATTTCGGGGTTCATCGCGTGATGTTCGCCAGCAACTTCCCGGTCGATGGGCTGGTGGCCTCACTCGATACGCTCTGGCAAGCCTTCAAGGACTTGAGCCGCAGCTTGAGCCCCGAACACCGCCTCAAGCTGTTCTGCGACAACGCCGTGCGCCGCTACTCGCTAGACACCAGCGCCTAGCGCACGGTCGTTAGCACATGACCCTCAACACTATCCGCCTCCATGACAACAAGCTCTACAACACAGTCCCCATAACAACAAACTGCAAGGAATTCGCCATGCTTACCCGCCACTCCCTGTCAGGCAACGCCCTGATCAAGACAGCCTCTGCCCTGGGGCTGGGCCTGATGCTGAGTTTCACCACCGCCGCCCACGCCGAGATCACCGCACGCATGGGTACCAGTCTGCCGGACTCCCACCCACAGACACTGGGTGCCAAGAAATCCGCAGAGCTCGTCGAGGAGAAATCGCAAGGCGAGATCACCGTCAAGGTGTTCTCCAACGGCATCCTGGGCAACGACGTCAACATGACCTCGATGCTGCAGTCCGGGACTCTGGATTTCACCGTACCGTCCACCGCGACCCTCAGCAGTCTCAATCCTGACTTCAACATCGTCAGCCTGCCCTTCCAGTTCGATGACAGTGCACATGCGGACGCGGTGCTGGATGGCGAGGCCGGCCGAGCCCTGCTCGCAAGCCTCGATGACAAGCAGCTGGTGGCACTCGAGTACTGGGAAAACGGCTTCCGTCACATGACCAACAGCCGCCGCCCCATCGAGACGCTCGAGGACATCGAAGGCCTCAAGATTCGCACCATGCAGAACGCGCTCTACATCGACCTCTTCAATGGGCTGGGTGCCAACGCCGTGCCCATGTCGGTCAATGAGCTGTTCACGGCCATGGAGACCCGCACGGTGGATGGCCAGGAAAATCCCTACACCGTGATCGACGCCAAGCGCTTCTTCGAGGTCCAGAAGTACCTCTCGCGCACCGCGCATGCCTATGACGCCCTGGTGCTGGTCGCCTCGTCAGGCTTCATGCAGTCACTCGATGAGGCGCAGCGCCAGCTGGTCCGCGAGGCCGCCCGAGAAGCCACGCTCTATCAGCGCGAACAGAGTCGCGCCCTGAACGAGGAGCTGCTGAGTGCCCTTGAGAAGAAGATGGCCGTCAACGTGGTCGCGGACAGTGAGCGCCAGCGCATGCGTGAGGCCCTGGCACCGGTGATCGAGCAGCACACCCAGGCGCTTGACGCAGACGTGGTGACGCAGTTCCAGACTGCCCTGGCCGACGCGCGCTGAACACTTTCATCAGCGCCTGTCATCAGAGCCTGTGTCATCTGTCCCTGACATCAGTCCCAGCCACCGACACGCGGCAGCGCGGCCGCTGGCGCCGCGCAGGAAAAGACAGCTCCGCAGGACACGGCCGCCCCCTCGAGCATTGCCGTCGGCATCACGGCGCTGTTCAAGGGACTCGAGAAGACCCTGACCCTGCTGATGGTGCTGGCGCTGGTGGCGATGATCGTACTGGTGTTCGTCAATGTGGTGCTGCGCTACGGCTTCAACAGCGGCATCTCGATCAGTGTCGAGCTGTCCCGCTTCCTGTTCGTGTGGGTCACCTTCATGGGCGCGGTCACGGCGCTGATCCGCCAGGAGCACCTGAGCGTCAATACCTTCGCCGACAAGCTGCCAGCGGCCATGCGCGCCGGGCTGGATCGGCTGGTGACCCTGGCGATGCTCGGCTGCTGTCTGATGCTGCTCAAGGGCAGCTATGCCCAGACGGTGCTCAACTGGAGCAACCTCTCTCCCATCAGCGGCATTCCGGTCGGCGTCTTCTATCTCGCCGGCCTGATGGCGGGCGTGCTGATGTCACTGATTCTGCTCTGGCGTCTGCTGACGCCGCTGGCACTGTATGCTGTCACGCCGCGCGTCGCGCCGAGCCACGCCTCTGATTCGCAAGGAGATACGCCATGACCATCGGGCTCTTCCTCGGCTCCCTGCTGGCCGCCATCGGCCTGAGCCTCCCCATCGCCTTCGCCCTGCTGGTCAGTGCCATCGTGCTGATGCTGCATCTGGATCTGTTCAACTCGCAGATCCTGGCCCAGAACCTGGTCAATGGCGCCGACAGCTACACCCTGCTGGCCATTCCCTTCTTCCTCACCGCCGGCGAAGTGATGTCGCGCGGCGGGCTTTCCCAGCGCATCGTCACGCTGGCGATGTCACTGGTGGGCCACCGCAAGGGCGGGCTCGGCTTCGTCGCCATCTTCGCCGCCATCGTCATGGCCAGCCTGTCCGGTTCTGCCGTCGCCGATACCGCAGCGCTGGCCAGCATGCTGCTGCCGATGATGCGCAAGGCCGGCTACCCGCTCGGCCGCTCCTCCGGCCTGATGGCCGCCGGCGGGATCATCGCGCCGATCATCCCGCCCTCCATTCCGCTGATCATCATCGGGGTCGCCGGTGGCATCTCCATCGGCAAGCTGTTCCTCGCCGGCATCGTGCCGGGGCTGATCATGGGCGTGACCCTGGTGGTGATGTGGCTGTTCATGACCCGCAAGGAAGATCTGGTGGTCACGAAGAAGGCCAGCGGGCGTGAACGCCTCAAGGCACTCAAGGACAGCTTCTGGGCCATCATGCTGCCGGCCATCATCATCGGCGGCATCAAGAGCGGCATCTTCACCCCGACCGAGGCCGGTGTGGTCGCGGCGGTCTACGCCATCTTCGTCGCCACCGTGGTCTACCGCGAACTCGACCTCAGCCAGCTCTACGCCGTGCTCGCCCAGGCCGCCCGCAGCACCGCCATCGTGATGTTCCTGGTGGCTGCCGCGATGGTCGCCTCCTGGCTGATCAGCATCGCCCAGCTGCCGCTGATGGTCGCCGGTCTGCTGCAGCCGCTGGCCGATGATCCGCGCATCCTGATGCTCGCCATCATGGGCATCGTGCTGGTAGTCGGCATGGTGATGGACCTGACCCCGACCATTCTGGTGCTCACGCCGATCCTGATGCCCATCGTCAAGCTGGCCGGTATCGACCCCGTCTACTTCGGGATCATGTTCGTCCTCAACTGCGCCATCGGCCTGATCACCCCGCCGGTCGGCAACGTGCTCAACGTGATCACCAGCGTCGGCAACCTCAAGTTCGAGAAGGCGGTCAGTGGCGTCGCGCCCTTCGCCCTCGCCTATGTGGTGATCCTACTGCTGTTCGTGGCCTTCCCGCAGATCATCACCGTTCCCCTGTACTGGATGACCGACTGACCCGCAGTTCTGCAGGTCGCCAGCGCCACTCACGACAACCGAGCCATTCACGACAACAGCGCCACTCACGACAACAACGACAAGAGAGCCTTTCCATGACGCCCATGCTCAAGACCTCCCTCGCCAGCCTGATTCTCCTTGCGCCAATGAGCGCCGCGCATGCAGCCACCGTGCTCAAGCTGGCCCACGCGGCCCCGACCACCGATACCCAGCAACAGGCGGCCGAGCGCTTCGCCGAGCTGGTCAAGGAAGGCACGGATGGCGAGATCACCGTCAACATCTTCGGCAACGGCGTGCTCGGCGGTGACCAGCAGATGATCGCCGGCGTACGCAGCGGCACCATCGATATCGAGCTGTCCGGCAACCCCAACTTCGCGGGCCTGCAGCCGGCGCTGGGCGCCTTCGATCTGCCCTACATCTTCCCGGACCACAAGACGGCCTATCAGGTGCTGGACGGCAAGGTCGGCGACGATGCCCTGGCACTGCTCAAGCAGGACAACCTCAAGGGCCTGGCCTTCTGGGAGGTCGGCTTCCGCGCGATGACCAACTCCAAGCACCCGATCAAGACACCCGCGGATGTCGATGGCCTGGTGATGCGCACCAACTCCAACAAGTCTCTGATCGAGGCCTTCTCCCTGCTCGGCGCGAACCCGGTACCGATGCCGCTGGGTGAGCTCTATACCGCGATGGAGACCGGCACGGTCAATGCGCAGGACCACCCGATCAGCATCGTCTGGTCGGCAGGCTTCTACGAAGTGCAGGACTACCTGTCGCTGACCAACCAGGCCTATACCTCGCTGTTGATGGTGATGAACGACGACACCTTCGAGAGCCTGTCACCGGAGTATCAGCAGGTGCTGGTGAGCGCAGCACGCGAGGCGGGTGATTATCAGCGCGAACTGAACGCGAAGAACGAGCAGAAGATTCTCACTGAACTGGCCGCCAAGGGCATGAAGATCGAGACCGACGTCGATACCGCCGCCTTCCAGCAGGTCGTGCTACCCACCTGGGACAGCTATATAGCCGCCAATGGCCGTGACTGGATCGATGCCATTCAGGTCGCCAGTCAGGCCGGTGCCGATGTCGCGACCAACGCCCAGCCGCAAGGCACGCAGAAGACCACGGCCGCCGTGACTCAGTAACGCACAAGCGCTTTTTCGTTTTCCCTATCTGTCACTCCAGCGAGGGCATAAGCCCTCGACATACAGGCCCTAACAAACAGGCCCTCGCTGATTGGAGAAATGTCATGTCCCGAGATGTTCTGCTGCTCAACCAGAAATGCGCGCATACGCTGAGCCTTTACGATGCCACCAGCGGCGAGGAGCTCAATCACCTGCGCCTGCCGGACTACCCACATGAGTTCGTGGTGGATTCCACCGGCCGCTACGCCTTTGTGGGCCACTACGGCATCCTCGGCGCCGACTGTATTGGCGATCAGGGCGGCTGCTCGGTGTTCGTGGTCGATCTCGAGACCTTCACGCTGGTCAACACGCTCAGCACCTGGCCCTACTACCGCATCCATGGGCTGGGCATCGATGAGCAAGATCGTCTGTATGCGATGAGCGAAGGCCACAACACCCTCTTGCTGTTCAACACGCCCCTGACCCAGACCACACCAGACCTGGCCGTGTCCTCCGGTGGCTACAAGACCCACCTGTTCGCGCTCACCCAGGTAGGCGACTGGGCCTACGGCATCAACCTGCTCAGCAACACCATCACCAAGTTCAAGCCGCACGATGCCACCTTCGCGCCCATCGCGATGATTCCGGGCCGCAAGCCGGAAGGCAACAGCCTGTCCGCCGATGGCCGCACCCTGTTCATCAGCAACCGCGATGACGACAGCATCGTGGCGGTGGATACTGAATCGATGACCGTGCGCGCCTCGGCGACCACCGGTCGTGACCCCAATCGCATCTACCGTGACCCCAGGGGCCGCCTGATCACCACCAACTACGGCGAAAGCTCGCTATCGCTGTTCGATGAGGCGATGGCACCGCTGGGCACCATCCAGCTTGAGGCGATTCCCATCGCGATGAGCTTCCATCCGGATGGCGAGCAGGCCTTCGTCTCGCTCAAGGGGGATCGCATCGCGGTGCTGGATCTGGAGAGCGGCCAGGTACGCCGAAGCTTCGCGACGCGCGCCGAACCGGACGTGTCTTGCTTGCTGGTGCGTGACCACTGAGTCAGTGGGCACTTGATACTTCTTGCCAGGACACGAGCCAGTCATGACGTATAACCCAATACAGCGCGAACCTTCACAAAGCCAGCCGCTGATCGATGCCCACCATCATCTCTGGGCGCTGGATGGCCAAGTGGCGTATCCCTGGCTGGAGGACTCGCCGGTGGAGAACTTCTTTCTCGGCGATTACGCCGCGATCCGCCAGCCCTTTCAGGTCGCGGATCTCAAGCGTCTGGTGCCTGCGGGCTATCGCCTGGTCGGCAGCGTGCATTGCGAAGCCGAAGCGTCACGCCCACAGGCTGAGAAAGAGACGCGCTGGATTACCGAGCAGAACGTAACCGAGGGCCTGCCAAGTGCGCATGTCGGTTGGGCGGCTTTCGGCACTGAGGCGTGCGCCGCACAGCTTGACGCGCATTGTGACTCAGCGCTGTTTCGTGGCGTGCGTGCCAAGCCGGTCACCGCCGCCACGCCTCAGACCCGCCAGTCGGTGACGGGAACCAGCGGCAGTCTGCAGGACCCACGCTGGTGCGAGGGGCTGGCGCTGCTTCAGGCGCGTGACCTGAGCTGGGACCTGCGCGTGCCCGCCTGGCACCTCGAAGAGGCGGCCACGACGCTTCAGGACTACCCCGGCTTGCGCGTCATTCTCAATCACAGCGGCCTGCCGTGGGATCGCACGCCGGAAGGCCTCGCCCAGTGGCGAGCAGGCATGCGGGCGCTTTCTGAGAACCCGAATGTCGCCGTCAAGCTCTCGGAGCTGGGCACGCCCTGGCATGCCTGGGATGCCAGCGCCAATCACGAGCTGCTCTGCGAGGTACTGGACATCTTCGGCCCCCGTCGTTGCCTGTTCGCCAGCAACTTCCCGGTCTCCGGACTCAAGGTCAGCTATGGCGACTGGCTATCGCTGGTGACGGGTGCCATCGCGCAGACGGCGTCTCACGACCAACGCCAGATCGCGTTCGACCAGGTTCTGCACGACAACGCCATTCACTGGTATCGGCTGCCGATTGCCGCTATCACCCACGATGCCAGACCCACCCAACATGCCAGACAGGAGGCACCATGACACTCAACGGCCATCAGCTCATCGGACAGCGAAGCTTTGCCGCCAAGGGCGAGGCGATCCACGCCATCAATCCGGCCACCGGAGAGCGCCTGGCGCCCGGCTACCCGGGGGCGAATGCAGGGGATGTGGAAGACGCTTGCCGACTGGCAGGCCAGGCCTTTGATGCCTATCGCGCCACGACGCCCGAAGAAAGAGCCCTCTTCCTCGAGACCATCGCCGAGGAGATCGAGGCACTCGGCGAGACCCTGACCCAGCGCGGAATGCAGGAGACCGGGCTGCCTGAGGCACGCCTGAACGGTGAACGCGGTCGCACCTGCGGACAGCTCAAGCTGTTCGCCAAGGTGCTGCGTCGCGGTGAGTGGCAGGATGTGCGCGTCGACCCTGCACTACCGGAGCGCACTCCCCTGCCGCGTGCCGATCTGCGCCAGCGTCAGATCCCGCTTGGCCCGGTCGCCGTCTTCGGGGCCAGCAACTTCCCACTGGCCTTCTCGGTGGCCGGCGGCGATACCGCCTCAGCACTCGCTGCAGGCTGTCCGGTCGTGGTCAAGGGACACTCGGCCCACCCGGGCACCTCGGAACTGGTCGGTCAGGCCGTCGCTCACGCCGCCAGGCGTTGTCAGATGCCGGAAGGCGTCTTCTCATTGCTGTTCGGCCCAGGCAATGAGGTCGGTCAGGCACTGGTCAAGCATCCCGAGATACAGGCGGTCGGCTTTACCGGCTCGCGCAGTGGTGGCACCGCCCTGCTGACGCTCGCCCAATCGCGTCCGCAGCCGATTCCAGTCTACGCCGAGATGAGCAGCATCAATCCGGTCATCCTGATGCCGGCTGCCTTGGAAGCCCGCGCCGAATTGCTGGGTGAGGCCTTCGTCGGCTCGCTCAACATGGGCGCCGGGCAGTTCTGCACCAACCCGGGGCTGGTACTGGCAGTGAAAGGCGCAGCGCTGGAACGCTTCAAGCAGGCGGCCATCCCTGCCATCCAGGCAAGCCCGGTACAGACCATGCTGACACCCGGCATCCACAAGGCCTATGCCCAAGGCGTCGCGAGCCTGTCCAACCAGCCAGGCATCACCTGTCTGGCCAGCGGTGAAAGCGACTCCCCCATCGCCAGCCCGTGTCAGACACAGCTGTTCAGCACCCAGGCGAGTGACTTTCTTGCCAATGAGGCAATGCAGGCGGAAGTCTTCGGCTCCAGCTCGTTGATCGTCGAATGCGAGGATCTCGCTCAGCTCAAGCAGGTCTGCAGTGCACTCGAAGGCCAACTGACCGCCACGCTGCATCTCGATGAAGCAGATCACACCGCGGCCTTCCACTTGCTACCAGTGCTGGAGCGTCGTGCTGGCCGCATCCTCGTCAATGGCTGGCCAACAGGGGTTGAAGTCTGTGACGCCATGGTGCACGGCGGCCCCTGGCCCGCCACCTCCGACAGCCGCACCACCTCGGTGGGCACCGCCGCGATTCACCGCTTCCTGCGCCCGGTCTGCTATCAGGACCTGCCGGATGCCCTGCTCCCGCCGGAGCTCAAGCACGACGCGCCCTCCGACATCAGCCGACTGGTGGATGGGGTGCGGGAGGAGTGATACCTCGCCATTGAACAAGGTGTAGTGCAGTCCACATTTGCCAGAAGAGCCACCCCACGGGGTGGCTCTTTCACGTTCAGGACTCATGTCTAGACACGGTGCTCAGCCTTCCTGCTCAGACATTCTGCCCTGACACACCACCCTCCCCAGCCTTGGCGATCAGCCAATCCCGGAACAATCGCGCGGAGGCCGAGAGCGGTCGATCGAGATCAAACACGAGATGCTCCGCGAGGCCGGTGATCGCGCGATGATCCGTGACACGTACCAGCTCGCCCTTGGCGATGGCCTCCGCCGCCATGAAGTCCCATGCCAGTCCGATGCCGGCGCCTCGCTGGATGGCGGCGTAGGTCAGCGTCAGCTGATTGAAGGTGATGTCAGACTTGGGCGGACGGTAGCGAATACCGAAGTGGGCGAACCAATGAGACCAGTCCATGCAGTTCCAGGAGGAGTCCAGCTGAATCAGCGGCCGCTGGGTCAACTCTTCCAGCGAAAGCTCCTGCTCCTTGATTACATCCGGGCGCGTCACCGGATAGATATCTTCGTGAATCAGCGGCGTGGCCCCCAGCGCTGGCCATTCGCCGTCACCATAGAGGATCGCGAGATCATGGTCCGGCACCATGCTGGCATCCATCTCGTTGCTGGCATGGATGTGCACGGTGATCTCGGGGTGCTCGGCGCTGAAGCTCAAAAGGCAAGGGAACAGCCAGTACTGGGAGACGGCATGCGTTGCCAGCACGCTGACGGTGTCAGGATGCTGCAGTGCGCGCAGGCGCTGCCCGGCCATCTCTAGCCCCTGCAGCGCCGGGAGAATGTGCTGCTGGTAGAGCATTCCCGCCTTGGAAAGCGTGACACCGCGCGCCTTGCGCACGAACAGCGGCGTGCCAAGTGACGCTTCCAGCGCGCGAATCTGCTTGCTGATGGCGCTCTGGGTCAGGCACAGCTCATCGGCGGCGCGGGTGAAGCTTCCCAAGCGACTCACGGACTCGAAGGCCGCGAGTCCCTCAAGTGAGGGAAGATGGCGAAAGCGTCCTGCCATGGGGGCTCCCTGTATTTGGAATTGTGTCTGTGTTCGTCATTGCACTCGCGTGGATGGCTCCAGGCAGCTCTCGCGCCGCACATTCCTTGATGGAATGGCTGGATGCGGCAAAGTCGCTGCTTGATCACGAAGTAACGCATTAGAGTGGCCCCTTGATCAAG
The DNA here is from genome assembly GCF_001306765.1 of Cobetia sp. UCD-24C. Classification (NCBI taxonomy): domain Bacteria; kingdom Pseudomonadati; phylum Pseudomonadota; class Gammaproteobacteria; order Oceanospirillales; family Halomonadaceae; genus Cobetia; species Cobetia sp. UCD-24C. The sequence goes on from NZ_LJTD01000005.1 coordinate 47,779, forward strand.
ACAAGGGCAACTCATCATGAAGAAAGCAATAGTCCATGCTGGCATGGCAGGCGCCCTCTGGGGAGGCGTCATCGTGTTGCCCTCACTGCTTGGCGACATCCATCCAGTGGTCATCAGCTGCGCACGTTTCGGGCTCTACGGACTGTTTGCCGCGGCGATCGCGTTGCCCCATGCTCGCCGCCTGTCCGCTCGCCTCACTGCGCGCGATACCCGCTTGCTGCTGGAGTTGGCGCTGACGGGCAATGTGGCGTACTTCATCCTGCTGACGGCGGCCGTCCAATATGCCGGCGTGGCCATCGCGGCATTGCTCAACGGGCTGGTGCCGGTGGCGGTGATGTTGATCGGGAGACGCCATATTCAGGCGAGCCACCTGTCCGTGAGCCTGTCCCTGACGCTGATCGGGGTGGGGATCGTCTGCATGAACGTGCCTGTTCTGCTTCGCTTCCTGCAGGGCGCGGGAGAGTGGCGAGACCTGATCGGCGTGCTGTGTGGCTCGCTCGGCGTGATGTCCTGGGCATGGTTCGCGCTGCGCAATGCCCAGCAGCTCAAGGCCGGTCGTTTCTCCGCGCGAGAATGGTCCACCCTGCAAGGCATCGCGACCGGGGTCGTGGCAGTGATGATTCTTGTGCTGGTCGCCGTCTTGCAGCCGCGGATATTGCCGCTGGAGCTCTCGTCTGAACGCTGGATAGCCTTCGCTGCCGCAGCCCTGTTCATGTCGGTCGGGGGCTCCTGGATCGCCAATGCCCTGTGGAATTCCTCGGCCCAGCGCCTGCCGGTGTCGGTAGGCGGACAGATGATCGTCTTCGAGACCTGCTGTGCGTTGCTCTACGGATATCTGCTGGCATGGCAATGGCCGCAGACCAATGAAGTGCTGGGCATGCTGTTGATTCTCGGCGGTGTGATGTGGACGCTGCGCGCCGAGCAGCGTGTGGCCGGCCCTCGAAAGGCTGTGGGTGGTGTACCTGTTACTGGATCAGAACAGTGAAATACCCCACCTGATGAAGCCTGGGTTGGTCGATGGTCATTCCCCGCACGTTTCACTCGTCTATTTCACTCGCCTATTTCACTCATCTATTTCAGACATGCCAAGGCCGCCTCAAAGGGCGGCCTTGGCATGTCTGGCGGGCAGTCTCCACCACTGCCCTCTCAACCATAGCTATCAACCATAGAAGTGCTCGACAAGACTCATGGGAATCGCCGGTACGTAGGTGACCAACATCAGCACCAGGAAGAGCACGAAGATCATCGGCAGATTGACCTTGGTGGTTTCCCACATGTCCGTCTTGGCGATGGAGCATGAGGTGGCCAGTACCGAGGCCACGGGCGGCGTCTGCTGACCGATGGCCAGATTGAGGGTCAGGATCAGGCCGAAGTGGATGGGATCGATGCCGATCTGCTGGATCAATGGCATCACGATCGGTACCACCAGAATGATGGCAGCGGCACCATGCAGGAACATGCCGAGCAGGAGCAGCAGGATGTTGAGCAACGCCAGCACTGCCACCGGGTCCGTGGTGATCGCGGTGATCTCCTGGGCCAGCTGTTGCGGCAGCTGCATCTCGGTGAGGAAGAGCCCCAGCACCGCGGAGGTGGCAACCAGCAGCATCACGACGGAGGTCTGGATCACGCCATCGATCACCGCGCGATACAGCACCTGCAGGTTCAGCTCACGATAGACCAGCCCACCGATGACCAGCGCCGCCAGCACGGCGATGCCTGCGCCTTCGGTGGCGGTCACGAAGCCACCGAAGATGCCGCCCAGAATGATGACCGGCAGCGTCAGGGCCCAGAAGGCCTCGCGGAACGCCTTGCCGAGTGTCGACAGCGAGAAGGCAGCCTCGCGCGGCATGTCGTACTTGCGGGCGTAGTAGTAGCAGAGCATCGCCAGCCCCAGACCACCCAGAATCCCCGGGATGATGCCGGCGACGAACAGCTTGACGATGGACGTGTCCGCGATGGCCCCGTAGAGAATCATCGACAGCGACGGCGGGATGATGATGGCAAGCGACGCCGAAGACGACGTGATCGCCGCCGAGAACTGCGGCGTGTACTTGCGTTTCTTCATCTCGGGAATCAGCACCGAACCCGTCGCGGCCACATCGGCCACCGCAGAGCCGGAAATCTCGGCGAAGAACAGCGATACCCCGACATTGACCATCGCCAGACCACCGCGCACGAACCCGACCATGGCCGTGACGAGGTTGATCAGTCGCATGGAGATGCCCGAGGTATTCATCAGCGCGCCGGCCAGAATGAACAGCGGAATCGCGATCAGCGGGAACTTGGTAGCACCATTGAAGAGCGTCAGTGGCACGTTCACCAGCGCATCCACGCCCATGAAGATCACCACTCCGACGACCCCGACGGTGCCGATGGCGACCGCAATGGGCACGTTGATCAACACCAGTGCGAACAGCGCCGCGATAATGATCAGTAGCGTCATGAACGGTGCTCCTTGAGGTCTTGCTCGGCGAGGCGGATGGCTTCCGCGATCTCTTCCTCTTCACTGTTGACGCCTGCACACATCTTGCGCCAGGCGTGAGGCAGACTCAGCAGTTCACACAGGATGAAGAGCGCCGCACTGATCGGAATCACCGACTGGGTGACGTCCAGACCGATGGCCGGCAAGGCGATGAGGGAGTCCCAGTCAAGCACGTCCAGCACCTGATAGCCGAACCAGCCCACCACGGCAAAGAATCCGATCACGATTAGCTCAGAGGTAATGAACAGCGTACTGCGCAGTGCGATGGGCGCCTTGGTGATCAGACCAGGGAATCCCATGTGGGAACGCTTCAGAGCCGCCAGACCAGCACCATAGAAGCTGAGCCAAGCCAGATTGATCGAGGCGACCTCGTCATACCAGGGCAAGGAGCCACCGAAGGTACGCAAGGCCACCGCCGCCAGCACGATCACCGTCAGCGAGAGCAGTAACCCGACGGTGAACACTTCCAGGCAGCGTTCCACCACCTGGTTGACTCTGTCCAGCAGAGTCACGTCAGTCGTGGCCGTCAGTCCTTCCCCACTCTCGGTGGGGAAGGCTGCCTTGGCCGCATGGGAATGCGAGCTCATGACTTACTCCTTGGCCAGTGCCATGGCCCGGTCAACCATCGCCTGGCCACCGTCGACCTTGTCGGAGAACGCCTGATAGACCGGCGCACTCGCGGTGACGAAGGCATCCCGATCCACCTCATTGACGGCCATGCCGCCCGCCTTGAGGCTCGCCAGCAGCTTGTCATCCAGTTCTGCCCCCTTGGCGAGGGCCCAGCTCTGGGTCTCGGCGGACACCTCGGCAATCGCGGCCTTCACGTCCTCGGGCATCTTGCCCCAGCCGGCCTGACTGCTGGTCAGCCAGATGGGCGAATAGACATGATTGGAGAGTGACAGGTACTTCTGGACCTCCTGGAACTTGGCGCCATCGATGTTGGACAGCGGGTTCTCCTGGCCATCGACCACCCCGGTCTGGAGTGCCACGAAGACTTCCGAGAAGGCCATCGGTGTCGGATTGGCACCCCACGCCGTGAACATGCCGGTACGCCATTCGCTCTGCGGGGTGCGCAGCTTCAGCCCGTCCAGGTCTTCCGGTTCCACCACGGGATGTTCATTGTTGGTGATCTGGCGGAAGCCGTTCTCCCAGGTGGAGACCAGCTTGAGGCCCTTGGCCTTGGCATCCTCGGCCAGGTCCGTCATTACGATCTCGTCATCGATACGCTTGAGATGCTCGCGATCCTTGACCATGAACGGCATGTCAAACAGGGCAAAGCTTGGCGAGACGGATGACATCACCGAAGAAATCGCGGCCAGATCGACCGTGCCGAGGCGCAGCTTCTGGATCAGCTGGCGCTCATCGCCCAGCTGGCCACTGTGGTAGTACTCGACCTGATGCTCATCCCCGAGTCGAGCCTGCAGACTATCGGCGAAATGTTGTGCAGTCAGGCCCTGCAGACTGTTGGGGCTACCGCCGATGGCAAACACGATCTTCTCGGCATGCGCAGTGGTGGTACCCAAGGCGGCGGCTAACAGCGTGGCGGCAAGCATGGCTCGCTTCATTGTCGAATCCCTTTGATTGTTCTGTTGTGGGGTATGGACGTATCGGGGCTGGCTTGCCGCTTGATCACTCCGGACCTGAGTCTGTGTTGGCGAGACTGACTCACGTGCATCACGTTCAAATTCCACTCCCTCAAGTGGACTGCAAACCATACCAGATGAAGCAAAACTTAGTCGTCCACTGCCGCATCGGTCAATCACACCGCCGCAGAAATAGACCTTTGTCTAGCGAAATACGCAACAATCCTCCTCTCACCACCCCATCTGGACTGGATGGCAAACCACATACCGACATCATCCGTCTGCTATCGTCAGCAGCGGTGTCTGGAGGTTTTTCAGCCCGGCAAAACCAAAAGCCCCGCCGATTTCCTCGGCAGGGCGTGCATGCGGACCAGAGACGTCAACGTCTCGAAAAAGGGCATAACGGGCGAATGAGGCTGGGCATCACTCAGTCTCGGCGACCCCAGGCCACGGCGTCGTGGGGATGAAGACTTTCGATATGCCGCACGTGGACATGTGCCTCGCCGTCTGAGATCGCCAGGCCATTGATCAACCTGCGTGCGGCGTCTTCGACGAACATCAGGTTCTGTCCATTGAGCGCCGCGAAGGCTTGCTCATCGGCGCGTTTCACGGCCGTCTGGACCGGCGTGGCCACGGCCTGTTCGATGGCATTAATCAGCGCAATCAACCCCAGATCCTGCGCTGTGGGCTTCAGCTCGACCTGGACCTGCGCCTCGCTGCGCTGGCTGTGAGGCGTGGCAAGGGTGGCGTTATGGGTGAGCCACTCGGCGACCTGCTCAGGCGTCAGCGTGGTGTCATTGCGATGAGCCGCCAGAAATGCCTGCTCGATCAGCTGGCGCGACAGGGCCGCCGAGCACGGACAGGTGGAGGAATACCCCACGGTGACACTAGCCTGCAGCGTGAACCTGCCCTCGTGCAGACTGGCCTCCAGCGTGACGGGGTAGGACTTCCAGCCTGAGAGCTTAGGCGTGACTAGCGCCGGACGCTTCACCAGCAGCGCGAATTCCAGCCTGACACGTGCATTGCGCGAGCCGCAGTCGTGATGGCTTGCCACCATCGCTGCGAGCACCTCCTGCAGATTGCCCGGGGTCAGTGGCTTGCCCTCCGCCAGCCCATCCAGCAGCCGGTAAAGGCGCGACATGTGAATGCCCTTGGTATGCGGCATCGGCAGGTCGACCTGGGCATCCACGCAGGCATGCAATTCACGGCGGTAAACGCCCTCCTCGATGAGCACGGGCAGATCGATCCCCTGCATGCCCACCCACTCAAGGGGGCTCAGGGAACGGGAGCGCTCGGTCAGGGAAACGTCGGGGAGTAGTGCGGTCATTCGTCAGATATCCAGAGCGGCTCTCATCAGTGCCGCCTTCCTCACGCCGGTGGGAGGCAGGCACTGAGTTCCGCCGAAGTGTGGGGGAGTGTCAGGAGAGGTGAAGAACAGAGCGCGGACGGCTCGCCGTCAGGTCAGAATCATCCCGCCAGTCGCGAGGAATGATGACCGGTGATCTTCCACTCACCGAGGATCTCCTCGAAGGTGAACAGAAAACGGGCCGGAATCGTGACCGTCTCGTCAGCGAAGCGATATTCGAAGGTGTAGTGCCCTCCAATCACGACGGTACCCAGCTTGCGACTGACTCGGGGTGAGTACTCTCCCAACTCGCAGGCCAGCGCTTCATTGGCGAGAAAGCCATCGAAGTAGGCCTGTCGTTGCTGGCGATTCTCACGCACATCATCGGCGACCGTCGGCACCAGAATCGCGTCCTCTGCATACAGCGAGAGAAGCGTCTCCTTCTCCCCGCGAGTGACGGCAATCGCCCAGCGCTCCAGCGTGCGCGTCGCGACATTGATGCAGAACTCTGCGTCACGCTCACTCAGCGGTGGCGATGTCGGGTGGGGCATGCGGTGGCTCTCCCTTGAGGATGAGGCTCTTGAGGAAAGACGGGGGCCGACAGCGCCCCCGTCGATTTGTCACGGAGCGATCAGGCGTCGGCACACCGCAGGATGCCCTGTTCCAGGCGCTCGATCAGCTGCGGATACAGCGTCTCGCCCAGCGGCAGTCCCACACCCAGCGGCTCGAAGACGATGGAGGTCTTGACGCCGGTTCCCTCGAAGACGCTCTCGATCAACGCCGGGTTGTACTGTGGCTCTCGGAAGACGCACTGGATGTCGTCCTGCTTCACACGCGCCTGGATCTCCTTGACGCGGGCCGGGCTGGGGGTGGAGGCGTCGCCCAGCGAGATGGCACCAGACGCCGGCACGTCGAAGCGGTGCTCGAAGTACTGATAGGCATCATGGAAGACGATATAGCGAGTGCCCTGCACCTGCGCCAGACGCGCTGAGAGTGACTCAGTCAGCGTCTCGAGCTCCCGCTGGCCCGCCTGGGCATTCCTGCGATAGGTCGCAGCATGCTCCGGGTCCTGCGCTGCCAGCGATTCCGCGATCGCAGCCAGCCAGAGACGCGCATTCATCGGGTCCAGCCAGCCATGCGGGTTCATGCCAGCGTGGGCATGCTCATGATGGTCGTCATGGTCACCGTGCTCTTCATGATCACCATCGTGATGCTCTTCGTGATCGCCATGCGCTTCATCATGTTCGGAAGATGCCTCGTCATCATGATGATGCGCTTCGAAGGTGGCGCCTTCGCGATAGCGCAGATGAAGGGTGCCGGGCACTTCCATCAGCTCGAGGGTGTCGGCATCCGCGGCCAGCGACGCACGCGCCTTGGCAAGCCAGGGCGTCAGATCATCACTGACGAAGAACACCACATCCGCATCGGACAGTGCCCTGGCCTCGGAGGGGCGCATGGAATAACCATGCGGTGAAGCGCCTGACTGGATGACAAGCTCGGGACTGCCCAGCTCCCCCATGACGCGCGAGACCAGTGAATGCACCGGCGGAATGTCCACCGCGACGGAGGGCACCTCCGCCATGGCCACGGCGGGCAGCATCAATACTGGCAGCAAGAGTAAGGGCAGCAACCGATTGCGCATGACGGTTCTCCAGAAGATGCGATGACACGGAAGGAAGTTCGGAGACGCTACCGTCTCGACTAAATATGTTATAACATAACACTTACGATCACTGAACCGTCAACGTTGTCATTCTTCAAGGGCCCGCTTCCCATGCCGCTGTTATCGATCGAGAACCTCTGCGTCACCCTCGGCAAGCACCGCATTCTCGAGGAGATCGAGCTACAGGTGGAACGCGGTGAAATCGTCACTCTCGTAGGCCCCAATGGGTCCGGCAAGTCCACGCTGCTTCGCAGCATCATCGGGTCCATTGCCCCATCGCACGGTCGGATACAACGAGAGCCGGGGCTCAAGATCGGCTATGTCCCTCAACGTCTGAGCCTTGACCCGACGCTGCCGATGACGGTGGAACGCTTCCTGAACCTGCCACATCTACACTCGCTGGATGCCGTAGCGCATGCCCTCCTGCAGGCCGGCATTCCCGGTGCCGAGGTTCAGCAGATCGCCAGTCTCTCCGGTGGTCAGTTCCAGCGCATTCTGCTGGCCCGTGCACTGCTGGATTCGCCTGATCTCCTGCTGCTGGATGAGGCGACCCAAGGCCTGGATCATCGTGGCATCGCGGATTTCTATCGTCAGATCGATCGCGTCCGTCACACCCTCGGCTGCGGAGTGCTGATGGTCAGTCATGAGCTGCATGTGGTGATGCGCGCCTCGGACCGCGTCGTCTGCCTGCATGGGCACGTCTGCTGCCAGGGCACGCCAGAGCGCGTCATGGCCTCACCGGCCTATCAGGATCTGTTCGGACTCGACACCGCTGATGCCCTGGCCTTCTATCGCCATGAGCATTCTTCTGCTCACTCTCACGATCACTCTCCTGCTCGCTCTCACGACCACTCTGACTCTCACACTCACGCGCCCGCTGACGCTGCGCCCACCTGTCGGCCCGCGTCCAGACCCGAGCCTGCAGCCAAGCCTGTACTCAAGCAGACAACGCAGAGTCGGGAGCCAGCGCTCCAGCTCATTGCACCGAACGCAGAGGGATGTCACTGATGTTGGAGGGACTGATACTGGATGACTTCATGCTCCGCGCCGCCCTGGCCGGGATATTCGTGGCGCTTGCGGCAGCGCCGCTGGGCTGTTTCGTCGTCTGGCGACGCATGGCCTATTTCGGCGACGCCACGGCCCATGCCGCGATCCTCGGCGTGGCGCTGTCGCTCTTGATGTCCACCTCGATTCTGGCCGGCGTGCTCGTCGTCTCACTGATCATGGCGACCCTGGTCACGCTGCTCAGCGGACGCGGCTACGCCATGGACACCCTGCTTGGCGTGATGGCGCACTCCGCACTCGCCTTCGGCCTGGTGGCCGTCTCCTTCCTGCCCGGCGTGCGCATTGACCTGATGGCCTATCTGTTCGGCGATATTCTGGCGGTCAGCAAGACGGATCTTTTGATCATCGCCGCAGGTGGCGTGCTGGTCATCGGCCTCATCTACTGGCGCTGGTCGGCGCTGCTCACTGCCACCCTGAATGAGGACCTGGCGCGTGCCAGCGGCATCAACCCGCGACGCGAGCAGCTGGTGCTGACACTGTCGCTGGCCGTGGTGGTCGCGGTTGCATTGAAGGTGGTCGGTGCGCTGTTGATCACCGCACTGCTGATCATCCCGGCGGCCACGGCGCGCCGCTTCTGTCACACCCCGGAACTGATGGCGATCGCCGCCGCCATCATCGGCGGAGTCTCCACCACCGGCGGACTGCAGGCGGCTTACTGGCTGGATACGCCCACCGGCCCCACCATCGTGTGCCTCGCCACACTGCTGTTTGCCCTGAGCACTGCAGCGGCACGCATCTCACGCCTCGTTTCTCAGATCGGCAGCGAAGCGTCTGCTCGAGGGTGACCTGGTGCATGCCCGCACAGAGGCCCAATGGATGCTGCACGATAGCTAGCGTTGTTCATCAGTCATCAGCTTGCGCAGCAGACAGGCAAGCTGATGTTGCTCATCGCTGTCCAGCGCACTCGCCATCCGGTGCTGATTCTCGACATGCGCTTCCAAAGTGGTGTCGATCAGATGACGCCCTGCTTCCGTCAGCGCGACGCGATTGCTGCGCCGATCCTCATCACTGGCCTGGCGCTGCAACAACCCTCGCTTCACCAGCTGATCTATCCGCGTGCTCATGGCACCGGAAGAGAGCATCAACGTCTGATACAGCTGAGTCGGGGTCAATGGCGCCTGTGAACGTCGCAGCGTCGCCAAGATGTCGAACTCGACAGTCGACAGGCCCTCCTTCTCGAATACCTGCTCCATCCTCGAGCCAAACACGCGACCTGCACGACTGATACGCCCGAATATGCCCATCGGCCGACAATCCAGATCGGGGCGAGCCTCCTCCCACTGCGCAAGAATGCGATCCACGGCATCCGTCATCATGAAACCTCCCAGTTATCTTTCCCAAAAGATACTTTGACGTCGGCGGTTTTGCGAGTACTCTTACATTTATCTTTTTAAAAAGATACTTAAAGGAGAGACAAGCATGCCATCTTCACACCTGAAGGTTCTCGCCATGACCGCTACAGCCCCGATCATTTGGGGGAGTACTTACCTAGTGACACAGACCCTTCTCCCTGCCGACACGCCATTCACCGCAGCCACCATTCGCGCCCTTCCCGCGGGAATACTGATTCTGCTCTGGACTCGACAGACCTTGTCGGGAGGGTGGTGGGTGAAGGCCATGGTGCTGGGCACCCTCAATATCGGACTCTTCTTTACCTGCCTATTTGCCGCGGCATACCGCATCCCCGGCAGCATGGCCGCCTTGCTGCTGGCAAGTCAGTCGGTGTGGGTTCTACTGTTGAGTCGCTGGTGGCTAGAGACAGACTTCAACATGACAGCCGCAATGCAGTGTGGACTGGGCATGGTCGGAGTGGTGATGCTGCTCAATCCCGGCCAAGGTGGACTGGACATGACAGGGGTCGGGGTCGCACTGCTCGGTGCTGTCTCGATGGCCGCCGGCATCGTACTCAGCAAGCGCTGGCAACGTCCGCCCGACGTCAGTCAATTGAGCCTGACGGGCTGGCAATTGATCTTCGGTGGACTGTTGTTGCTGTCTTTGGCCGCCTGGTCGGAAGGTATTCCGACCACCCTCGAGCCGCAACATCTGCTGGGCTATGGCTACCTGATCCTGCCGGGTGGCGTGCTCGGCTATAGCCTCTGGTTTGCCGGCGTCCAGCGACTGCCCGCCTTTTCCGCATCACTGCTGGGAATGCTCAGCCCGCTGACGGCAACTGTGTTGGGTTTTCTATGGATGGGCGAGTCATTCGGCTCCCTTCAATGGCTTGGCACTCTCTGCATCGCTTCTGCCCTGACATTCCCCCTCTGGGTATCGCTCAAGCGACGTAGCACTCAGCCAAGCCGTCATGAATTGACTCGATGACACAACAGGGAAAATCCCACGTGCATAGGCAGTCTGCCTTGAACGGGAAAGTCATCTCTTCAAGGAACGAAGAGCAGGTGCATCAAGCAATGAACGTAGAAACAGAACACCCCACTGATCGCGGATCAGTGGGGTGGTTTGGTGAGTGCCAGTAGATCAAGGACTCAGGTGCTATCGCTCATTCCCAGGCGGGAAACGGGTCCGGCAGAATACGCCAGGCTTCCTTGCCTGCCAGCAGCGTGGCGTCATCGAGCAGACACTCATCCAGCGCCTGGCGGATACGGTCTTCCTCCAGGTTCTGACCGATGAACACCAGCTCCTGGCGCATGTCGCCGAAGGGCTCTTGCCATTTCTCCTGGATCGACCCAGGTACTCGGGGTCTTCGGGCCATTCGACCTTCGGTACCGCCTTCCAGAACATGCCGCCGAACCCATAGTGGGCGATGCCACCGGCTTGGTTCCACTGCCCCGCGAACTGTGGGCGCGTGGCCAGCCAGAAGAAGCCCTTGGAGCGCAGCAGCTTGCCACCGAACCAATCCCCGTGGAGCAGCTGGTGGAATTTCTCAGGATGAAACGGTACACGCGCATGGTAGGAGAAGCTCGAAATGCCGTACTCCTCGGTCTCCGGTACGTGCTCGCCGTGCATCTCCTTCAACCAGCCCGGTGCCTGCTGTGCACGATCGAAACTGAAGCGACCGGTATCCAGCACCTTGGAAAGCGGCACGGCGCCCTGCGCCATGGGCAGAATCTCGGCCTCCGGGTTGAGCGAGCGCAGCACGGCCGTCAGCTCATCCAGCTGGGTTGCCTCGATCATGTCCGTCTTGCTGATCAACAGCACATCGCAGAACTCGATCTGGTCAACCAGCAGGTCGGCGACATTGCGCTCATCGTCCTCGCCGAGGCTTTCCCCGGCTTCGGCCAGTGACTGCGCCTCGCGATACTGGGCAAGGAAGTTGGCACCATCCACGACGGTGACCATGGTGTCGAGGCGCGCGACATCGGAGAGGCACTGGCCATCCTCATCCTCGAAGGTGAAGGTTTCCGCCACCGGCAGTGGCTCGGAAATGCCGGTGGACTCGATCACCAGGCAGTCGAAGCGCCCCTCCTCGGCCAGCCGGCGGACCTCGATGAGCAGGTCCTCGCGCAGCGTGCAGCAGATGCAGCCATTGCTCATCTCCACCAGCTGCTCCTCGGCGCGATTGAGCGCCACCTCGCTGCCTGTGCCGGGTGCGCCACGCACCATGGCGGCATCGATATTGACCTCGCTCATGTCATTGACGATCACCGCCACCCGACGCCCTTCGCGGTTGGCCAGGATGTGATTGAGCAACGTCGTCTTGCCGACGCCCAGAAAACCGGACAGCACAGTGACTGGCAGGGATTGTGGCAGGGGCCGCGACAGGGCTTGAGACGGGGATTGCGTTGGAGACACTCGGGGGGAAGTCATCAGGCGGTACCTCGATAGGATAGGGTCTTGGCCACGTCGCTTTCGCCTGGAGGCATTCTTGCCGGCGCAGGGTCAGGGCGAGGGTCAGGTGAGTGCTTGGACGTGGGGGACCGCTGGTTTCTCGATCATCAGATGCGGCAACTGATACGTTATAACATAATCTTCCGTCAGCCATTTTCTGATGAACCGCCCCACCTCCTTGTCTCATCAGCATCAGAAAGAAAGAAAACGCCCCGCTGGCAAGCCAGCGGGGCGTTTCTCGTCGTGAGCAGAATGTCAGGTGACGATCAGACCGCCATCATCACGGCAGAGGCCATCACTGCCCCACCCACCAGACGAGACGCGATGGTTGGCACGCCCATCAGGCGCTGACCCACTGCACGGCCCAGCAACGCCAGAGCCAGTGTCGCGACCACGAAGCCCGCCATGTAACCCATGGCATTGCCAGCCGCCGGCATTTCCAGCGCATGGGCGAAGCCGTGGAAGGCCATGAAGCCGGCCACCATGACGGCGCCAGCCAGAGTCGGCAGACGCAGCAGCAATGCCACCAAAGCACCGGACACCAGCACCGAGAGCAGGATGCCCTGCTCTGCCATTACGCCGTGGACCGCCTGGGTACCGCTGATCATTGCGATACCGGCACCTGCCAGCATGCCGATGACCATCAGCAGCGGCGTGCCAAACCTCAAGACCTGTGACTGGCGCGCGCTCCAGATCCCGATGGCCAGCATGGCCAGCAGGTGATCCAGCCCGGTGAAGGGATGCGTCAGGCCGGCCATCAGTCCGTGGGCATCATGGCCGGGGTGTGCGGAGGCCGAGGTCGCCACCAGCAGCAGCGAGGTGGCCAGCAGTGCGGAGTGAGAACGCTTCATGTGTCATTCCTGAACAAGATGATGATGAATTCACCCGATATCCGTCATGTGTCGACTACCGGGAGACAATGGATTCCTGGCAAGCGGCAGAAAACGCTGCGCCGTCAGGCCTGTGCCGCCAGCTTTTCCGGGCGGCGCTCCGGCAGCATGCCGCGATCCAGAATGAAGGCGATGATCTCTTCCAGGCCGACGCCGTCATACAGGTTGGCGAACACGAAGGGCCGCTCGCCACGCATCTTGCGCGAGTCGCGGTCCATCACCTCAAGCGAGGCATGCACCTGCTCGGCGATGTCGATCTTGTTGATGATCAGAAGGTCGGACTTGGTGATGCCCGGCCCGCCCTTGCGCGGAATCTTGTCGCCTGCCGAGACGTCGATCACATAGAGCGTGAGATCGGAAAGTTCGGGGCTGAAGGTCGCGGACAGGTTGTCACCGCCGGATTCCACCAGCACCAGCTCCATGTTCGGATGGCGGGCCTGGAGATCATCGATGGCCGCCAGATTCATCGAGGCGTCTTCGCGGATCGCGGTATGCGGACAGCCGCCGGTCTCGACGCCGAGAATGCGGTCCGCCTCCAGTGCTTCATGGCGCAGCAGGAAATCGGCATCTTCGCGGGTGTAGATGTCATTGGTGACCACCCCGATGTCGTAGTGATCGCGCAGGGCCAGACACAGCTGACGCAACAGCGCCGTCTTGCCGGAGCCTACCGGCCCACCCACTCCTACGCGTAGACAATGCTTCATGACAGCTTCCTTTCTCGTGAGATATCAGGCGTTCGTGTCGGTCGGTTCAGGCGCCGCCGCCTCAGGACAGGCGGCGTTCGCTCAACTCCTGAACAGACGGGAATATTGGGTTTCGTGCTGGGCGGAGGCGAGTGCCAGCCCCGGCAGTATCGGGCCAAGCGCTGCATCCGGGCGCTCAAGCGCCTGTGCGACGACCTCCACCACGCGGGGGCGCAGCTGCTCGGTCAGGCGCTGCGCGGCGGTATGCCCCAGCGGCATGGCCTTGCAGGCCACCGCCAGCTGGTTTTCCAGCCAGGCCCAGGCAAAGCCGATCAAGGTCTGGCGCAGTGGCACCCCACGCTGGTGCGCCACCCAGGCGAACACCGTGACGTAGCCCGGTGTCTCGGGCATCAGCGCCGCTAGCGGTTCAAGCGCGAGGCTTCTGAGCAGGCGCAGCAGCGCCGCCCCGAGACGCGCGTCCTCATCGCTGAGTTCGGCGGTTTCGCGCGTCGCCTTGAGCCAGCCATCCCACTCGTCGAGCGCCGCTGCATCCCCCTCGGCCCACGCCTGCTGCAGACGCACCAACAGTGGCAGCTCGCAACGGCCAAGCCCGTCTTCCAGCACGCCGTCGATCCACTCGCCAAGCTCCTGCTCCTGAGTGACCCATCCAAGCTCGAAGGCACTCTCCAGCCCCTGGGACCAGGCAAAGGCGCCGATGGGCAAGGCCGGACTCACCAGCTGCAACAGCCCCAGCAGCGCCAGATCCTCCTGCGCCGGCAGGCCCGCCATGGCATCAGTGCTCATGCGTGTGCTCATGAGCGTAGTTGTGAGAATGGCCGTGGCTGTGCTCATGGTCGTGAGCATGTGTATGGCCGTGAGAATGAGCATGCCCCTGTCCCGCCTGGGCATAGGCGCCCGGCTCAGGATCAAAGGGCGCCTCGTGATGGGTGAGGGTTGCACCCAGGCGCTCGGCCAGCTCTTCCAGCACGTGATCCGGCGGGAAGCGCACCCAGCCGGTTGCGCTCTGTGTTTCGCCCTTTCCTTCGTCCTTTCTTTCACTAGCGCCAGCGTCAGGCGTCTGCATGCCGATGGCGAGCTGCACATGGCGATTGCCCAGGTGATAACAGAGCGCGGCCATCGGTCGCCCGGCGGCGATGTGGGCAGTCACTACCGGCTCATCCGCGGCGCGGATGCGGATCACCTCACCCTCGCGCGAGGCCAGCCGATCGCCGTCACGCAGTACCGGTCCGCGATCCAGAAACAGGCCGACCTCGCGCCCACCGTCCGTGGTGGCTCGCAGACGACCGCGGATGCGCAGCTCCAGCGGCAGGGTCAGGGTGTCGAGGGGCTCGGCATCGGTGTGAGCGCTCGCTGGGTCGCCTGATCCACTGGCGTCTGGCAGGCGATGTATCAATTCCATCATGGCGTCAATCTCGAATAGGGAGTCAGAACAGGCTCTTGAAACAGGCCCTCAGAACAGGCCTTCAGAACAGGTGATAGCGCTGGGCCAGCGGCAGCTCGCTGGCGGGCTCACAGGTCAGCAGCTCACCATCGGCGAAGACTTCGTAGGTCTCGGGGTCAACCTTGAGCTCCGGACAGGCGTCATTGAGTTTCATGTCGCACTTGCGCACCTGACGTACGTCGCGGCAGGCGGACAGCGGGCTGTCGAGCCCGAGCGCCTCCCCGACACCGGCCTTGAGCGCCGCCTGGGAGACGAAGGTCAGGCGTGTGGCGCTGGCCGCCTTGCCGAAGGCACCGAACATCGGCCGGTAATGCACCGGCTGCGGCGTGGGAATCGAGGCATTCGGGTCGCCCATGGGTGCGGCAGCAATCATGCCGCCCTTGAGGATGCAGGCCGGTTTGACGCCGAAGAATGCCGGCGACCACAGCACCAGGTCCGCCAGCTTGCCAACCTCGATGGAGCCGACCTCGTGGGCGATGCCGTGGGTGATGGCCGAGTTGATGGTGTACTTGGCGATATAGCGACGCGCACGGAAGTTGTCGGTGCCGCGCTCGCTGTCCTCTGCCAGCAGGCCGCGCTGTTCGCGCATCTTGTGCGCCGTCTGCCAGGTACGACAGATCACCTCGCCCACGCGGCCCATCGCCTGGGAATCCGAGGACATCATCGAGATGACACCCAGGTCATGCAGGATGTCCTCGGCGGCGATGGTCTCGCGACGAATACGCGAATCGGCGAAGGCGACATCCTCGGGAATGCTCGGGTCCAGGTGGTGGCAGACCATCAGCATGTCGAGGTGCTCATCCACCGTATTGACGGTGTAGGGTCGCGTCGGATTGGTGGAGGACGGCAGCACGTTGGGTCGCGAGCAGGCGGTGATGATGTCCGGAGCATGGCCGCCACCGGCGCCTTCGGTGTGGAAGGTGTGGATGCAGCGGTCCTTGAAGGCCGCCAGGGTGTCCTCGACGAAGCCCGACTCGTTCAGGGTGTCGGTATGGATCGCCACCTGCACGTCATAGGCATCGGCGACGGTCAGACAGTTGTCGATGGAGGCCGGCGACGTGCCCCAGTCCTCATGCAGCTTGAGGCCGATCACGCCGGCCTCGATCTGCTGCTCAAGGCCCTGTGGCAGCGAGGCATTGCCCTTGCCGAGAAAGCCGATGTTCATCGGCAGGCTATCCACCGCCTGGAGCATCTTGCCGATATGCCACGGCCCCGGCGTACAGGTGGTGGCATTGGTGCCGGTGGCTGGCCCGGTGCCGCCGCCGAGCATGGTGGTGATGCCGCTCATCAGCGCCTCCTCCACCTGCTGGGGGCAGATGAAGTGGATGTGCGGGTCGACACCACCGGCGGTGAGAATCTTGCCCTCACCGGCGATGATCTCGGTGCCCGGGCCGATCACGATATCCACATCGGGCTGGGTGTCGGGGTTGCCCGCCTTGCCGATGGCCGCGATGCGTCCGGCCTTGAGACCGACATCCGCCTTGACGATGCCCCACCAGTCCAGAATCAGCGCATTGGTGATCACGGTATCCATCACGCTGTCGTCGGCGCGCTGGCTCTGGCCCATGCCGTCGCGGATCACCTTGCCACCGCCGAACTTCACTTCTTCCCCGTAATGGGTGAAATCCTTCTCCACCTCGATCCACAGTGCCGTGTCGCCCAGACGCACGCGGTCACCGGTGGTCGGGCCGTACATGTCGGCATAGGCCTGTCGCGTTATCTTCATGGGTTGCCTCTTGATCCCGGAGTCTCTATCTCTGAGCTGCAGTTGCTGAGCGAGCTCCGAGCTGAATGCCTGTCAGTGCCATTGCCTGACACATTGAGCTAAAGGGCGTCGCTCGCTCAGCGCTCGACACTGCCGTCATCCTTGAGCTGTCCCATCACCTCGCCACGGAAGCCATAGATATGGCGACTGCCGGCGAAGGGAATCAGCGTGACGTCACGCGTCTGCCCGGGCTCGAAGCGAATCGCCGTTCCGGCGGCGATGTCCAGGCGCTGTCCGAGGGCGGCCTCGCGATCGAACACCAACGCCGGATTGGCCTCGGCAAAGTGATAGTGCGAGCCGATCTGGATCGGTCGGTCACCGCGATTGCCGACCGAGAGCGTGGTGCGCAGGCGGTCCTCGCAGAGAGAGATCTCGCCATCCGCCACCTGATATTCACCGGGAATCATCATTGCTCACCTCACACGATGGGGTTGTGAACGGTCACCAGCTTGGTGCCATCCGGGAAGGTCGCCTCGACCTGCACCTCGGGAATCATCTCGGCGATGCCTTCCATCACGTCATCACGGGTCAGCACCTCCGCGCCGCGCCCCATCAGCTCGGCCACGCTCAAGCCTTCGCGTGCGCCTTCCAGAATCTCGGCGCTGATCAAGGCGATGGATTCCGGATAGTTGAGCTTGAGGCCCTTGGCCTTGCGGCGTTCCGCCAGCAGCGCTGCGGTGAACAGCAACAGCTTGTCCTTGTCTCTTGGCGTCAGTTCCATGTCGTGGCTCTTGTGGTTGTCATTCAGTGGGGTCTCTCGAGATCAGGTCAGCCAGATACGTGGCACTTGTGCCTCAAGCCCCGTCATCAGAGGGCGCAGGAGCTGCCACGCCTGCTGGCACAGCCCCCAGGCCTCGTTGCGTTCATGGCCCAGATAGCGCAGCAGCAATACGCCTTCGCGACGTGTCACCGCCCAGCGCGGGGAAGCCGGCAACGCCTCACGCAGCGCCTCGATGGCCGCCGCTTCATCCTCGAGCCCGACCGCCCACAGCGTGGCCTGCACACTGCAACCGCCCTGCCCCCAGCGCCCAGTGAAGCGCGGATGCAACGGGTCCAGCGACTGGCGCTCGATCCACACTGGCTTGCCGTCACGGGTCAGGCGAAAGCGTTGTTCCAGATGCCCGCTGACGAAGGGCAGCTCGCCGACCGGGCGCCCCAGTGCCATTACTTCCCAGCCCAGACAGCGCGCAGAGCCGGCAAGCTCGAGGGTGGTGGTCTGCTCACCGCGCGAGCCATTGAAGGCCAGCGTTTCCTGAGGCAGCCATTCCAGGGTGGCCCCATCGGCGACCTTGAGATGCGTATGCTGGCCCCAGGCCACGCCGTTGCGGTCCGCCTTGTAGAGCTTGGCCGCCGCCGGTGTGGTCAACAGCACATGCGCGCCCTCCTCCACCTCGGCCTCGATCTGCAGCGCATCGCCGCTGACCAGCCCCCCCGGAGGGTGCAGCAGATAGACGTGGCAGCAGCCGTGGCGGCCCTCAGGGTAGAAGGGGCGCTGCACGCGCAGCGGGCCATGATGACGTCTACGCGTCAGGCGGGTGATGGCGCGCCCGCTATCACTGGTGTCGCGCGCATCCGCCTCGAAACGCAGCGCCAGCGCGGCCTGCCACTGGCGCTGGTCATCGAAGCGATGGCCGGAGGCATTGGCCTCAATGCGCGCGGCATCCGTCGCACCATCAACGGGAATCACGCATCGGATCGTCATACGGTCAGGTGCTGCTTGATCAATCCATCGGACAGCGCCGCGATCTCGCCTTCGGCCACCCGCCGGCCGCGATCCATGATCACGAAGCGATCGGCGTACTTGCGCGCGAAGGGCAGCTTCTGCTCGACCAGCAGCACCGTCAGGCCGTCTTCCTTGATCAGGCGGCGGATGACCTCACCGATCTGGGCGACGATATTGGGCTGGATGCCCTCACCGGGCTCATCGAGAATCAGCAGGCGCGGTTCGATCACCAGCGCGCGGCCGATGGCGAGCTGTTGCTGCTGGCCGCCTGAGAGGTCGCCCCCGCGCCGGTGACGCATCTCCTTGAGCACGGGGAACAGCTCATAGATGCGCTCGGGAATCTGGCGCAGGCCATCGCGACGCACGGCAAGCCCGGTGCGCAGATTCTCTTCCACCGTCATCATCGGGAAGATCTGCCGCCCCTGGGGAACGTAGCCGACACCCAGGCGGGCGCGCTCCTCGAGCTTGCGCCGCGTCAGATCAAGCGGCTCATTGCTACTGGAATCGCGACCGGAATCGCTGCCACTGGCATCGGCGCGGTACAGAAGCTTGCCGTCACGGACGCTCTCCTCACCCATGATGCATTTCATCAGCGTGGTCTTGCCGACGCCGTTGCGGCCCATCACGCAGGTACATTGCCCAACGGGAATCTCCAGCGTCAGGTCCCACAGCGTGTGGCTTTCCCCATAGAACTGGTTGAGCGTGTCGATGGTCAGCAGCGGCGACTCGCCGCTCGGCATCGGTGCCTTGGTGTTCAGCGCTTGCGTCATCCGTCACTCTCTCCCAGGTAGACCTCGACGACTTTCGGGTCGCTCGATACCGCATCCATGCTGCCTTCCGCCAATACCGCGCCCTGATGCAACACCGTGACCTTGCGCGCGATGGAGCGCACGAAGCCCATGTCATGCTCGACCACCACCACCGACTGGCGCCCCGCCAGACTGGTCAGCAGCTCCGCGGTGCGCTCCATCTCCTGCTCGGTCATGCCGGCCACCGGCTCATCGACCAGCAGCAGACGCGGCTTCTGCATCAACAGCATGCCAACCTCCAGCCACTGCTTCTGGCCGTGGGACAGGATGCCCGCCTCGCGTGCATGCCACTCCTTGAGGTGAATCGTCTCGAGCACCTCCTCGATCCTGGCGTGGGTCTCGCCGCTCATGCGCGCGGCCAGCGTCGGGAATATGCGCTTGTCGGTGGCCATGGCCAGTTCAAGATTCTCGAACACGCTGAGCGCCTCGAAGACGGTGGGCTTCTGGAACTTGCGCCCGATGCCCAGGGTGGCGATCTCGGGCTCACTCATGCGCAGCAGATCGTGACGGCTGCCGAACCACACCGAGCCACTGTCGGGGCGCGTCTTGCCGGTGATGATGTCCATCATCGTGGTCTTGCCCGCGCCGTTGGGGCCGATGATGCAGCGCAGCTCGCCATCGTCGATGGTCAGGTTGAGGTCATTGATCGCCTTGAAGCCATCGAAGCTGACACTGACATCCTCCAGATAGAGGATCGGCCCGTGGGTCACGTCCACCGGCGAGATGCGCGGGGTCAGGAAGTCGAACACGCGGTCACGCGTGGCCATCTCTTTCAACAGGCTCATGCGGTGGCCTCCTCGATGGGACGGGAACCGGATGCCGATTCGGTCTTGGCCGCCGACGACTGCGAGCGTCTGCCCCAGCCACGCTGGGCGAACAGGCCGGCGATGCCCTTGGGCAACAGCACGGTGACCAGCACGAACAGGCCGCCGAGGGCGAACAGCCAGGCGTCCGGCATGATGCCGGTGAACACCGTCTTGGCGTAGTTGACGATCAGCGCGCCCAGCACGGCGCCGTAGAGCGTCGCGCGGCCACCGAGCGCCACCCACACCACCACCTCGATGGAGAACAGCGGCGAGAACTCGCCGGGATTGATGATGCCGACCTGCGGCACGTACAGCGCCCCCGCTACCCCGGCCAGCATCGCCGAGACCACGAAGATGAACAGCTGCACACGTTCGACGCGGTAACCCAGAAAGCGCGTGCGCGCCTCGGCGTCGCGACAGGCGATGCTCAGCCGCCCGAGCTTGGAGCCGACGATGCCACGACACAGCAGATAGCCGAGCCCCAGCGCCACGCCACTGGCGATGAACAGTGCGATGCGCACCGCATCCGTGCGCAGGTCGAAGCCGAGAATGTCCTTGAAGTCGGTCAGGCCGTTGTTGCCACCGAAGCCCATCTCGTTGCGGAAGAACGCCAGCATCAAGGCGAAGGTCAGCGCCTGGGTGATGATCGAGAGATAGACACCGGTGACGCGGGAGCGGAAGGCCAGGAAGCCGAACACCAGCGCCAGCAGCCCCGGCGCCAACAACACCATCAGGAAGGCGAAGGCCGGCATGTCGAAGCCCTGCCAGAACCACGGCAGCTCCTGCCAGTTGAGGAAGACCATGAAGTCCGGAAGCTCCGGATTGCCATAGACGCCGCGGTCACCGATCTCGCGCATCAGGTACATGCCCATGGCGTAACCGCCCAGCGCGAAGAAGGCACCGTGGCCCAGGCTGAGAATGCCCAGGTAGCCCCAGACGAGATCCACCGCGACCGCCAGCAGCGCATAGCACAGGTACTTGCCCAGCAGGGTGACGGTGAAGGTGCTGACATGCAGCGGATGCCCCTCGGGCAGCAGCACATGCAGCAGCGTGATGGCGAGCACCGACAGCGTCAGCACCGCGAGGAAGATCTGGGTGGAGCGCTCCGTGAAGGGGCGCGCCAGCCAAAAACGTGAATCAGGCATGGATCAACCCTCCGCGGCGCGGCCCTTCTGCGGGAAGAGTCCCCGCGGGCGCTTTTGAATGAACAGGATGATGAAGACCAGCACCACGATCTTGGCGAGAACCGCGCCCGCCCATGGCTCGAGGAACTGATTGAGCAGCCCCAGCGACATGCCGGCTACCAGCGTGCCCCACAGATTGCCGACCCCGCCGAACACCACGACCATGAAGGAATCGATGATGTAGTTCTGGCCCAGGTTCGGCCCGACGTTGGTGATCTGGGAGAGCGCGACCCCGGCCAGGCCGGCCACACCGGAGCCCAGCGCGAAGGTCATGATGTCTACACGGGTCGCCTTGATGCCCATCGAACGCGCCATGGCCCGGTTCTGGGTCACCGCGCGTACTTCGAGGCCGAGACGGGTGCGGCGCATGATCAGCATCAGGCCGGCGAACACGAACAGCGCGAAGCCGATGATGTAGAGACGATTGAGCGTCAATGACAGCGCCTCGTTGATCATCAGCGAGCCACTCATCCACTCCGGCGTGACTACGATGCGATTCAAGGGCGAGATGGTGGTACGCACCAGCTGCTGCAGGATCAGGCTGATGCCGAAGGTGGCCAGCAAGGTCTCCAGCGGACGCCCCTTGAGGTGCTGGATGACGCTGCGCTCGATGATGACGCCCACCGCCGCCGCGACCAGAAAGCCCGCCGGAATCGACAGCAGCAGCGCCAGTCCCGGCTGCCCCGGCAACAGCTGCTGCATGCCCCAGGTGGTGTAGGCGCCCAGCATGATCAGTTCGCCATGCGCCATGTTGATCACGCCCATGACACCGAAGGTGATGGCAAGCCCGATGGCGGCCAGCACCAGTACCGAGCCCAGCGAGAGGCCGAAGTAGAGCGTCTCGAGCCCGCTGTTGAGTTGAAGCTTCTGCTCGATACCGGCCAGCGCCCCCTTGGCGGCCTGAGCAAGCTGCGGATCATCACTCGCCGCGGCGCCATTGATGGCGGCGATCGCGGCGGCGTTCAGGCTGCCGGAGAGCGTCTCCAGCGCCGCGGGGTCGCCAGTGGCTTCCAGCTGCTGGATGGCGAGCGCTTCCTTGAGCGTGGCGCGAATAGCGTCATCGCCTTCCTGCTCGATCAGGCTCGGCAGCCGCTCGGCCATGGCCTCGTCGACATTGCCACGCAGACCGCGCGCCGCCGCGTGTCTGATCTCGGCATCCGGAGAAGACAGGTCGATCATCGACAGCACGCCATCGATATGCCCGCGCAGCGAGTTGTTGCTGCGCAGCGTCTTCAATTCGCGGCGCGAGACCTTGCCCGCCGATTCTCCCGACAGGGCGTCGGAGACGGCCCATTCGCGGCCACGATTGTTGTCGATGATCAAGTAGCGCTCGGCGTCCTTGAGGCGTGCCAGCTTGCTGGCGGAAAAGGCTTCCAGCCAGCCACGTGCACGTGCATCGCCGCTCATGGCGATCTCATCGATCACGGCCGGCTTGGCCGGGTTGCGTGCCTCGGCAAGCCGGGTCAACAGGGATTGGGCAGCGCCATCAGACAGGCGCGCAGACTGGCCAGTCGCGGACTCGGACTGGGCAGCGGTAAACAGGGGGAATGACAGCAGACAGACCAGCAGCATCCACTGCCAGCACCAGCGATATATCGTTGCAACGGAGATAGACATCAAGAAGGCCATCCATGGTGAACGCACAAAGGCGTCATCAGTCTCCGAGGGCATCCGGCCTCGGAGACTGACACTCAACGAGGCGGCATGCAGGCTCCCCTACACGCCGCCTCGCTCTCAGAACGTGCGACGCATCATTGCGTCGCAACGCTCTGTTGAGCCCCACAGGAATGGGTCACGACATTGTAGTTGCCGCACTCCATCGGCTTGCGCCAGTCACTGATCAGGTCCTTGGAACCTTCCAGATAGTCCGACCAGGCATCGCCTGCCACGGTGGACGGGGTCTGCCAGACGACGGAGAACTGACCGTTGTCCTGGATCTCGCCGATCAATACCGGCTTGGTGATGTGATGGTTGGGCATCATGGTGGCGTAGCCGCCGGTCAGGTTGGGCACCGAGACACCGATGATGGCGTCCTTGACCGCATCGACCTCGACGCTGCCGGCCTTGCGAGCGGCTTCCATCCACATGTTGAAGCCGATGTAGTGGGCTTCCATCGGGTCATTGGTGACGGCATCTTCCTTGCCGGTGTAATCGATCCACTCATCGATGAAGTCGTAGTTGGTGTCGCTGTCCACGCTCATGAAGTAGTTCCAGGCGGCCAGGTGACCGACCAGCGGCGCGGTATCGATGCCCGAGAGCTCCTGCTCGCCCACCGAGAAGGCCACTACCGGGATGTCCTCGGCATTGATGCCTTGGTTGGCCAGCTCACGATAGAACGGCACGTTGGCATCGCCATTGATGGTAGAGACCACGGCGGTCTTCTTGCCGGCACTGCCGAAGGACTTGATGTCCGAGACGATGGACTGCCAGTTGGAATGGCCGAAGGGGGTGTAATTGACCATCACATCCGCGTCCGCCACGCCCTTCGACTTGAGGTAGGCGGCCAGGATCTTGTTGGTGGTACGCGGATAGACATAATCCGTGCCCGCCAGCACCCAGCGCTCCACGCCCACGTCGTTCATCAGATAATCCACTGCCGGAATCGCCTGCTGATTGGGCGCCGCTCCGGTGTAGAAGACGTTCTCCGAGGACTCCTCGCCCTCATACTGCACCGGATAGAACAGCAGGCCGTTGAGCTCCTCGACCACCGGCAGCACCGACTTGCGCGAGACGGACGTCCAGTTGCCGAAGATCACGTCGACCTTGTCCTGCGCCAGCAGCTCACGCGCCTTCTCGGCGAACAGCGGCCAGTTGGAGGCCGGGTCGACCACGACAGGCTCTAGCTTGCGTCCCAGCAGCCCGCCCTGCTCGTTCTGCTTCTCGATCAGCATCAACATGGTGTCTTTCAGTGTCGACTCACTGATCGCCATGGTGCCGGACAGTGAATGCAGGATGCCGACCTTGATCGGCCCCTCTTCTGCCTGGGCGACATTGGCCAGCGAGAAACCGACACAGGCGGATAGCATTGCGGCAGCGATTTTCTTGTTCACGACATTCCCTCGTGTCTTGTTGTACTTGTTATCCCGACTGAGGTAGTGCAATCGATGTGCCAGCCGCACACTGACGCCGCCGGCCAACGGCCAGACAAGAAAGCGACAGCGGTGAGATAGAAGAGAGACAGGGAGAGAAACGGGGAGAAAGGCAGGGAGAAAGACTGGGCAAAAACAGTGGAAAGACCGAGAAAGGATGAAGAGACGCTGGAGACATGATGAGAGCGAGCGAAGCACAGCGACATGGCTCAAGCGCAGCGCTGCACCAGGATGACGCACCCATCACCGACCATCGCCTTGCCTTGCACCAGACAGGTGAGAAGAGCGCTGGGCGTGGCTCTGTGCGTGGTGCAGGACGTGGCACTCGCCCCGATAGAGCCTCCCATCAGGCCGAACGAAAGCGAGGGAAGCTAATGACATTGGTGCATCCACTACGACGCCCCATACATCACTGTCTATCGACACTGCGGTATCCTTGCCCTCTCTACTTGCTCTGTCCCTTTCACTCTTCCGCCCCGTCAGGAAATCCCCCATGAAGCGTTATGAACGCTTTGCCGCCGAGATCTCCAACCTGATTCGTACCGGCATTCTCGCGCCGGGTGAGCGCGTGCCGTCGGTGCGCCAGGCCAGCAAGGCGCATGGCATCAGCCCCTCTACCGTCTTTCAGGCGTATTACCTGCTGGAGAATCAGGGATTGATCAGTGCGCGGCCGCGCTCGGGGTATTTCGTGCGTGACAATGCCTCGCGGATACTCGATGAGCCGCATGTCGCCCTGCAGCAGCAAGCCCCTTCCGATGTCGCCGTCAGTGAGCTGGTGTTCTCGGTGCTGGGCTCACTGCGCGACAACGATACCGTCCCCTTCGGCTCTGCCTTCCCGAGCCCGGAGCTCTTCCCGCTCGCGCGGCTTGCGACCAGCATGACGCGTGGTCTGCGCCAGCTGTCATCGCATGCCGTGATCTCCGACATGACCACTGGCCATCCTGACCTGTGCCGACAGATCGCTCAGCGCTACATGGTCAACGGCATGCAGCTGCCGACGGAGGAGCTGGTGATCACCAATGGCGCCATGGAGGCGCTCAATCTCGGTCTGCAATGTGTCACCCAGCCAGGGGATCTTGTCGCCATCGAGGCGCCGGCCTTCTATGCCACGCTTCAGGTGCTTGAGCGGCTCAAGCTGCGCGCGGTGGAAATTCCGGTACACCCGCGCGACGGGATTGATCTCGAAGTGCTCGAGAATCGTCTGGAGACGCTGCCCATCAAGGCCTGCTGGTTCATGAGCCATCTGCAGAATCCGCTGGGGGCCAGCTTGAGCGATGCGCGCAAGGCCCAACTGTATGCGCTGCTCTGCCGTCATCAGCTGCCGATGCTGGAGGATGATGTCTACGCGGAACTGTATTTCGATCAACGTGCCGAGGTGTCGCCCCCGCAACCCGTCAAGGCGCTGGATGTCGAGGGTCTGGTGATGCACTGCGGGTCGTTCTCCAAGTGCCTGGCGCCGGGCTATCGGGTGGGCTGGATATCCGCGGGGCGGCATACCCGGGAGATTTCGCGCCTCAAGTTGATGACGACCATCTCGCCATCGCTGCCTGCCCAGGTGGCCCTGGCCGACTATCTTCAGCACGGCGGCTACGACCGCCACCTGCGCAAGCTACGCCTGGCGCTCGAGACCCAGCAGACGGCCATGCTGGCAGCCATTGATCGCTACTTCCCCGCAGACACCCGCGTCACCCATCCCCATGGGGGCTATTTCCTGTGGTGCGAGCTTCCCGAGCACATCGATTCGCTGGCCCTGTTTCAGCAGGCGCTGGCCCACGGCATCAGCCTGGCACCGGGGCCCATCTTCTCGGCCACCCAGGGCTTCAAGCATTGCATTCGCTTGAGCTACGGCCACCCGTGGGATGCGGCGTCAGAGCGCGCCATGCAGACATTGGGTGAACTGCTCAAGGCAGCCTGAAACGCGGACCGCTCAGACGATATGCGAGGTGCGAGATACGAGTTACGAAGAGCGACTTGAGTATGTGCGCGCACGAGTGTGCACGAGTGCGCGCAAATGCCGCAGTCCTTGTGGCCGCCTTGCCACACAGTCTTCACGCGTTATCCGCTGGGGGCGAAAAAAGCCTTTTGCGGCGCATGTCACTCGCGCGCCAGCCGCTTGCCACGTCTGGATGTCGCACCTTGTTGCGTACCTTGATTGCATACCCGGATGCCGCACGCGCGCCCCTTAAGGAAGCGGCAGGCCCCGCCATGGCGGGGCCTGCCGCCAAGGACGATACAACAAGCACCTGACACTGACAGGGGTGCTGGCATCAATCAGAGTGCGCCCGCCCGTCTGGCTCGCCTTGCTGGATTCTCGCCATACCACCTGGCTGGCCGGATGACTGGCTCACGGGCATTTAACGACTAACCAAGATTCAGCCCGCAACTGATATGGTTTTTTCTCGCACAACTGAGCCTGTTATGGCTTCCGGTGGCTCCCTAGAGTAGCGGCGAAGATTCAGGCAGGGCCGTCCCCCTTGCCGCCTACTCAGGAGACATTGCCATGTTCGGCACCGAGGCCATCGACCTGGCCAGGATACAGTTCGCCTTCACCATCTCGTTTCACATCATCTTCCCGGCCATCACCATTGGCCTCGCCAGCTACCTGGCGGTGCTGGAAGGCATGTGGTTGAAGACAGGCACACAGGTCTACCGCAACCTCTATCATTTCTGGTCGAAGATATTCGCGGTCAACTTCGCGATGGGTGTGGTGTCAGGACTGGTCATGGCCTACCAGTTCGGCACGCATTGGAGCGGTTTCTCGGCCTTTGCCGGCAGCGTGACCGGGCCACTGCTGACCTATGAAGTGCTGACCGCCTTCTTCCTTGAAGCCGGCTTCCTCGGCGTGATGCTGTTTGGCTGGAATCGCGTCGGCCGCGGCCTGCACTTCTTCTCGACCTGCATGGTGGCGCTCGGCACCCTGGTCTCGATGTTCTGGATCCTGTCGTCCAACAGCTGGATGCAGACCCCTCAGGGGCACGAGGTCATCGATGGCATCGTCGTGCCGGTCGACTGGTTCGCGATCGTCTTCAACCCCTCCTTCCCCTATCGCCTGGCCCACATGGCACTGGCCTCCTTCCTGAGCACCTCGCTGTTCGTCGCTGCCTCCGCCGCCTGGCTGCTACTCAAGAAACGCGACACCCCGGAAGTGCGCAAGATGCTGGTCATGGCGGTGCTGATGTTGATGGTGACCGCCCCGCTGCAGGCCTTCGTCGGCGACATGCATGGCCTGAATACGCTCAAGCACCAACCGGCCAAGATCGCGGCCATCGAAGGGCATTGGGACAACAGCCATGGGGAACCGACGCCGTTGATCCTGTTCGGTGTGCCCGACATGCAACGCGAAGAGACGCGCTTCGCGCTCGAGATTCCGGCTCTCGGCAGCCTGCTGTTGATGCATGACATCGACAAGCAGGTACCGGCGCTCAAGGACTTCCCCGCCGCGGACCGCCCCAATTCGACCGTCGTGTTCTGGAGCTTCCGTCTGATGGTCGGCCTGGGTCTTGCGATGATTCTGCTCGGCCTCTCCGGTGTCTATCTGGCCCGCAAGGGCAGGCTCTTCACCTCGCGGCGCTGGCTGAGGCTGGCCGTCGCCATGGGGCCGGCCGGTC
Organism: Cobetia sp. UCD-24C; assembly: GCF_001306765.1. Lineage (NCBI taxonomy): Bacteria > Pseudomonadati > Pseudomonadota > Gammaproteobacteria > Oceanospirillales > Halomonadaceae > Cobetia > Cobetia sp. UCD-24C. Next base: position 75,722 of record NZ_LJTD01000005.1, read on the forward strand.
TGATCGCGATACTCGCGGGCTGGTTCACCACCGAAGTCGGCCGCCAGCCGTGGGTGATCTACGGCTTGATGAGAACGGAAGATGCCGTCTCTGCCCACAGCGCCGTTCACCTCAGCATCAGCCTGACGGCCTTTGTCACGGTCTACTTCATCGTCTTCGGCACGGGGATCAACTACATCTTCAAGCTGATCAAGAAAGGGCCTGCGGGTGATGACAGCCACGCCCCCAGCGGCGGCCCCGGCAAGCCACGCACACCTTCCCGCCCACTGTCGGCCATCGAGGAATCTCTCGACGGCACCACTCACTGACCGGAGCGATGAACGCTATGGGTATCGACCTTTCTGTCATCTGGGCGGGCATCATCCTGTTCGGCCTGATGATGTACGTGATCATGGACGGCTTTGATCTGGGCATCGGCATTCTCTTCCCGTGGGTGGAGGAAAAGGTGGACCGCGATGTGATGATGAATACCGTGGCCCCCGTGTGGGATGGCAATGAGACATGGCTGGTACTGGGCGGCGCGGGGCTGTTCGCGGCCTTTCCGCTGGCCTACGCCGTCTTGCTGGAAGCCATGAGCATTCCTCTAGTCGCCATGTTGATCGGCCTCATCTTCCGCGGTGTCGCCTTCGAATTTCGCTTCAAGGCCTCGGACGCGAGCCGCCACTGGTGGGACAAGGCCTTCGTGGGCGGCTCGGTGCTGGCCACCTTCAGTCAAGGCGTCGCACTGGGAGGCTACATCCAGGGCATCGCCTTCGATGGGGTTCACTTCAGCGGCGGTTCGCTGGACTGGCTGTCACCCTTCCCGCTGTTCTGCGGTGTGGCGCTGCTGTTCACCTATGCATTGCTCGGCAGCACCTGGCTGATCATGAAGACCGAAGGCATTCTCCAGGCGCGCATGTTTGCCCTGACGCGCCCGCTGACGCTGTGGGTATTGATCATGATCGCGGCCGTCAGTCTGTGGACTCCGCTGGCGCACCCCGCCATCGCCGAGCGCTGGTTCACGCTGCCGCAGCTGTTCTGGTTCCTGCCGGTGCCAGTGCTGGTAGTGCTGGCCGGTTATGCGCTGATCCGCGCCGTCGCCCTTGAATATCATGCCCAGCCCTTCCTGCTGGTGCTGGCCTTGATCTTCCTGGGCTACAGCGGTTTCGGCATCAGCATGTGGCCTGACATCATTCCCGGTCATGTGACGATCTGGGAAGCGGCCTCTCCGCCCCAAAGCCAGGGCTTTGCCCTCGTCGGCACGCTCTTCATCCTGCCGATCATCCTGGTGTATACGGCGTGGAGCTACTTCGTGTTCAAGGGCAAGGTCCGTCATACCGATGGCTACCATTGAGAGGTGCTGACATGACATCCCCGACACGCGAGTCACATTCAGCGCCACTGCATGCCCCCACCGCCAGACTCGACGGCGAGCCATCCGGGACGCCCGCGCACTCGGCAAGCTGGCTCAGCAAGATCGGCTGGCTGGTGGTGATCTGGGGAGGCAGCGTCAGCGCGCTGGGACTCGTCTCTCTGGCACTGCGACGCTTCATGCAGGCCGCGGGCCTTACGCCCTGACAGCAGTGAAAGAAGACATGACGTAGACACAAAAAGACGCCGGAGCAGCGAATGCTTCGGCGTCTTTCTTGTTGGCCTGGGGGCTTGGTGAACCGATGGACCTCAATGACCAGTCAATGCAGGGCGCAAACGTGACGGGACACTCCCTCACCCGCATCCCGGTGGCTTTAGACATCAACCTCCAGTGCGGCATAGGCGACCATCTCGACCAGCATCTCTTCGCGTGCAAACCCGGAGACGATGATGGCAGCCCGATTGGGATAGGGCTCACGCACATATTCTGCATAGAGGCTATTCACTGTCGCCAGGTGCTCGCGATCAGTCACATAGATCAGCACCTGAGTCAGCGAGGAGGCGTCACCACCGGCGCATTCCAGGGTATGAATCAGATTATCCAGCGTCTGGCGGGTCTGGGCAGCAATCCCGCCCTCCACGACATTGCCGGCGGCATCGATCGGAATCTGGGCAGTGAACAGGATGCCATTGCCGACACTCGCCCATGACAGGGGTGCACGAGAAGCAAAAAGATCGGTCTTGACGGGATGAACCATGGGTATTCCTCGAGAATCTTTCGATGCCGCACTCCATGACCCGCCGGCGCAAGAGCGGCGGATCATGGAATGATGGGACGTATTGAGAGGCGAGAGGTCAGTCGTTGTCGGTGGAACCGGCGCCGGCACCACTGCGAGAATCTTCCGTTGCCTCGACCAGCAGGCGTGTCGAGAGTGCTTTCAGGCGTGACCAGAGTTCGTCATCCACCTCGATGCCTTCCTGCATGGCTCGTTGGCGACAGGCGAGCAGCTTCGACTCTTCATGACAGGCCAGCAGGTCGACGTCATAGTCGGAGCGAAGGGATGGCAGCAGGTCGACATGGTTGGCCATCACCAGCGTGATGCCATCATTGGGCTCATTTTCTTCTGGCACTTCACGCACGGCATAGACCCGTATCTCGGGGACCGAGCTGTTGGCTCTGAAGCCCACGACCTGCTCGATCATGGGGCAGCCGACCGCCTCTTCCACATCCTGGGCGTTGCGCCAGAAGGCGGTGACATTCATGCCGCGCCCCGCGAGGCGCGCCAGATAACCCATGATCAGCTGCCGATTGTGGCAATGCTGGATCTTGATGACGGCGAGGCCACGCGCACGTGCCTTGGCGAAGCCGAGTTCCAGCGCCAGCGATGAGCTCTTCAATACGCTGTGACCGTGGCTGTCGAGTACCGCAAGGTCGCCATCGGCATAGACGATCTCCGGCGGACGCTCATCGGTATCCTCCAGCAAGAAACGCAGTCCGCGATTGAGCGCCGCCAGCCCTTCCAGCTCATAGAGCTGCATCCAGGCCACCATGTCGGCGGCGTCACCGGCGTCACCGTCTTCAAAGCCCATCGCCTGAAAGGCCTTGCGACACAGTCCGTGAAGCTCGTTGTAGGAGACCTTCATGACATTCCTCCCACTGTCGTGGTATTGCCCTGCCGAGGGTCGGCGGTCATCTCTGGCAGCACCGTGCGCGCAATCTGCGGAGCCAGCGGGAAGCTCCAATCATCAAATGCGACAGGATCCTGCGGCTCGGCGTTGAGTTCCTCCACCAGCGGAGCCCCCTGGAAGAGCGTGATACGCACCCAACGATCAGACTTCGGATCGAAACGACTGGCACCGAAGAACGACAACTTGGTCCGCAACAGGTGCATGGGCTTCATGTCGCGCGCCCACAGATTGGCGCGTATCTCGCCGAAACTCGTGCTGGCCATGCTCTGAATGCGGCGAACGATATCCTTGTGACGCGGGCACTGGATCAGGAATTCCACCACCAAGGCACGAGGGTGATCTTCCAGGTACTGATTGATCGCCGCATGGGTATCAGCGACACGCGGGGCAATCGCCAGCTTCATTTCCTTGTCGGCACCTGCCTCCCTGTCGCGGACTCCCAGACGGGGCTCCTCCTTCTCGACCGAGCGATACCAGAACCAGTGGCGATTCTCGGCGAGTGAAAAATCGACGCGCAACGCCCAGTCGTAGTGCGTTTCGATCACCTGCTTGAGGTGAACCAGCGGCATGTCAGGGGTCAGTTCCAGGCTTTCCTCCACCGCCATCAGGTCCTCATAGCGGTCGACGATGCTCGGGTACAGTTCCAATAGCAGGGTGTTCACCAGCTCCTGAGCCTCGAGCCCATGCTGCTGGTGACTCCAGTCGATCAGCTCCTGCCAGAGCTCCGGCGACAGCGGCACGAGCTCGAGCCAGGTCATCAGCTCAGGCAACGACGCCACCGTGGCCTGGTTGCGCTGGGTCTGCTCGTGATCGTCCGTGACCGTCTGGCGCAGATGAGTCTCGGCGCGCTTCAGGAGTGCCAGCAGACGTGAACGCTCCTGCTCTCCCGGTGCCTGTGCCGTTACCTCGGCAAGCGCCAGTTCTCGGCTTTCCACCCAGCGCTGTACCAACTGCGGATGATTGATCAGGAACGGCGCCATCCCGAGGCCGGTGGAGTTGCCGATGCCCAGATAGCGCTTCAATGAGGTTGCCAGAGGTGCGGCGGTCTCGGGTGCCTGGGCACGGGCCATGTGCTCTATCTGCTGGATCGAGAAGTGACGCAGCAGATAGACGCCCAGCATCTGGGCAGAAAATGGCCGATGGAAATCCGCGTTGTCCTTGAGACGGTCATAGTCCGCGATGCCGAACTTGCCATTGCCATAGACGGCCGTAGTTCGATACAGATAGCCGACCCGGGTCAGCCACTCAGGATCAGGTTGCTGGCCTGCACTCAGCGCCTCCAGGAAGCTTGCGAAGTTACGCAAGCTGCGATTGGCACGCGAAAGGACCAGCAGTCTGGGATGCTGGCGCCCGGCTTCCTGCAACGGCACATTGGCCGCCATCTGCTCGAGAAGCGCATCATCCACATCCCCCTCCACTACGCCGAAGGTGACATCCCAGGCCTCGGCGATGACGCGGTCAGAACGTGCGGAATCCTCAAGCGCCTGAGAAAATATGACGCCGTGATAGCGCTTGCTGGGCGTCTGCAGGCAGTAGATCGCCACCCCGTGACCAAGGGCACCCAGTTCAAATCGGGTCGTGGTGATCTTCCATTTTTCATGTGCCATCTGGCGCACCAGACTTCTCACGAAACTCAGGCGACTGGCATGCAGGCTGCCGAGACGCTCCAGCTGCATCACATCGTCCGGTGCCCGCAGTCGCAGACGTTGCTCGGTGGATGAGAGGCGCGCGCCCTGGTGATTGCGAGACATATCAACGCTCTCCTGCGTCTTCCGGGGCCGGCATGGCTGACCGCTGGCTGGTGATTCCCTGCGCACGTGCCATCGCGAAGGCTGATTGAGGTCCTGTCCACAAGGAGGGCAGCAGCACCAGCGAGACAGGGATGGCCGTGATGACGATGAACTGCTGAAGCGCACTGATCTGACCGGCCCCCATATAGAGGAGTATCGCAGCCATCAACGCCATGCTGATGCCCCAGAAGGCACGCACCAGCGGGCTGGGGTCATCGTGTCCGGCACTGACGACAGCGATCGCGTAGCTCATCGAGTCACCGGTGGTGGCGACGAAGATGGTGGTCAGCGTCAGGATGGCAGCTGCCATTGCGGTCCCGCCGGGCAATGCCTGCGCCACGGTGAGGGTCGCGACATCGAACTGGAAGTTGTTGAGTGCTTCGGTGAGGTCGATCACGCCGGTGAACTGATAGAAGATGCCCGCCCCGCCCAGCAGGGTGAACCAGACAGCGGTGGCCAGTGGCGCCAGTACGGCAACGGTCAGGATCATCTGACGGATGGTTCTGCCCTTGGAGATGCGCGCCACGAAGATCGCCATCAGCGGGCCATAGCCGAGGAACCAGGCAAAGAAGAACACGGTCCACCACTGCATCCACCAGTCTGGAGCGCTCTGTGCCGTCATGGTCGACATGGTGAAGAACGAGCTCAGATACTCGCCAAAGCCCTGGGTGAAGGCATTGACCATGAACAGGGTCGGCCCGAAGACAAAGATTACCGCTGCCACGCCCAGCGCCAGGAAGACGTTGAAGCGCGACATGATCTGGATGCCCTTGTCGATGCCGGTCACGGCCGAGGTCACATAGATCACCCCGAGCACTACCAGCACGCTCAGCTGCGTCGAATAGTCATTGGTCACGCCAAAGAGCTCATGCAGGCCAAAACTGACCTGGGTGGCCAGAAAACCGATGGGGCCCACCGTTCCTGCCACCACGGCGATGACGCACATGGCATCCACCACGCCGCCCAGCTTGCCCTTCATGATCTTCTCGCCGAACACGGGATACAGCAGCGTTCTCGGCTGCAGGGGCTGACCCTTGTCGTAATGGGCATGCGCCAGCACGATGGCGGTCAGGCTGCCCAGGATGGCCCAGGCGAGAAAACCCCAGTGCATGAAGGATTGCGCCAGTGCAGGCGCGATGGCGTTCGCAGTACCCGGTTCGGTATCAAAGGCAGGCGGCGTCACCAGGAAGTGGTAGACCGGTTCGCCGGCAGCGAAGAAGACCCCGCCTCCCGCCAGCAAGGTGCACATGATGATCGATACCCACTTGAAGGTGGATAGCTCAGGCGTTCGCGTGCCACCGATACGGGCACTGGCTGCAGGGGTAGCGGTCAGCCCCAGGGCAATGAAGAAGGTGAGCAGCAACAGCATCTGGAAGTAGCTGCCCAGTGTTCTGGCGGTCCAGGCAAAGCCGGCACTGATGGCTTGCGCGACCCCTTCAAGATCAAACAGGGACAGGCCGACGAACAGCAGTATGAAGCCGATGCTGCAGGTCAGAACGACAGGGTCACCAAAGCGGTACTGACCTTGTGGTAACGCATCCGACGTGGCAGACGTCGTGGTCTTGCGAGATGAAGTCATGTGGCATTCCTCTGACGAGCTCTCGTCATTGGCAGGCATTTATTATGGTTGTTGGTTGCCGAGCGATACCCTGAGGATTCCTGGCTCGGCACAGGTGCCATGGCATAGCGTTACGGCGATCAGGCAGGCGCGGTCTCCTGACGGGTCGCGGCGCGCTCGAGGAGCGCGACCCAGTTCATGCCCATGACGCCGGCCACTTCGTCCTCGGACATGCCGACCTTGCGCAAACCGGCAATCAGATTGGGGAAGTCACGACTGTCTCGCAGCCAGGACAGCGGACGCGGCCAGTCAGCGTTGCTGGCACTGCCTTCACCGTAATCCATGTCCTTGGACCAGCGACCATTGCGCATCCACTCCAGAATGGACACCGGCTGGTTCTGGCACAGGTCGGTGCCGATCCCCAGGTGCTCGATGCCCATCAGGTCTGCGGTTCTGGCGATCATTTCGCAGTATTCGGTCAGGGTACAGTCGGAGCCATTGCGCAGGTGGAAGGGATACGCCGAGAACCCCAACAGCCCATCACTCTCCGCGATGGCCTTGAGCACCTTGTCGGACTTGTTGCGCTTTGCCGGATGGAAGCTTTCCGGGTTGGCGTGGGAAATGATCACGGGGCGCTCGGATATCTCGATCGTCTCGAGCGTGGACCGCTCTGCGCTGTGCGACATGTCGATGACCATGCCGACGCGATTCATCTCACGGATCACCTGGCGTCCGAAGCGTGTGATCCCGCTGTCTTCCGCCTCATAACACCCGCAGGCCAGCAGACTCTGGTTGTTGTAGGTCAGCTGCATGATCATCAACCCGAGGTCACGCATCACCTCGACCATGTCGATATCGTCCTCGATGGGGGAGCAGTTCTGCGCCCCCAGGATGATGCCGACACGCCCACTGGCCTGCGCAACCGCGATGTCCTGCGGCACATGCACGGGCATGATCAGATCAGGCCAGGCCTCGAAACGGCGATTCCACTCGCCTAGACGCGACAAGGTCTCTCGCGTCGTCTCGTGGTACACGAGGGTGGCGTGCACGGCGTCCAGCCCGCCTTCACGCATCTGTTCAAATATCTCGCGTGACCAGTTGGAATACTGCAGGCCATCGATCGTCAGCATTGTCTTTGACATGGGGCCTCCTCACGCCTTGATGTAGCAGGTCTTCACGATGGTGTAGAACTCGCGCGCGTATCGCCCCTGCTCACGAGGCCCGAAGCTTGAAGCCTTACGTCCGCCGAAGGGCACGTGGTAATCGGTCCCCGCAGTCGGCAGATTGACCATCACACAGCCGGTCTCGGCACGCGCCTTGAAGCTGCTGGCCAGTTTCAGGGAGTTGGTGATGATGCCCGCCGTGAGCCCGAAGTGCGTGTCATTGAGCACATTGATGGCCTCTTCTGCGTCGCTCACCTTGATGACACAGGCGATGGGACCGAAGATCTCCTCGCGATTGATAGCCATGTCGTTGCTGGTACCCACCAGCAGCGCCGGGCTCATGAAATAGCCGTCGGTCGCGCATTCCACACGCTCGCCGCCACAGACCAGCGTTGCCCCCTCTTCCTGCGCGCGTTGCACCCAGGACAGGTTGGACTCGAGCTGTCTGGCATCGACAGCCGGCCCCATGTGCACGCCCTCTTCCAATGCATGACCGACACGTACCTGAGACAGTCGCGCAGCTAGCTTTTCCACGAACTCGTCATGGACCGATTCCATCACGATCAGCCGCGAAGATGCCGTGCACTTCTGGCCAGTGCCTGAGTAGGCACCATTGAAGGCTGCCTCGACGGCCAGCTCCATGTCAGCATCATCGGCGATGATCAGGGCGTTCTTGGAGCCCATCTCCAACTGGCATTTCACCAGATTGGCAGCAGTGGCTGCCGCCACTCGACGGCCCACTTCCAGAGAGCCAGTGAAGGACAGGGCATGAATGTCAGGACTGGAGATCAGCGCATCCCCGATGCTGCTGCCCGGGCCCATCACCAGATTGAAAGTGCCTGCCGGGAGTGACTGGCGATGGATGATTTCGGTCAGCGCCCATGCGCTCGCAGGGACCAGATTGGCCGGTTTGAAGACGACCGAGTTGCCGAAGGCCAGCGCAGGCGCAATCTTCCAGACCGCAGTCGCCATCGGGAAATTCCAGGGGCTGATCACACCCACGACACCGACGGGCTCCCGGCGGACCTCGATCTCAACACCAGGGCGCACAGAGTCTGCGCGTTCATCAATCTGGCGCAGCACTTCAGCGCCGTAGTAATGGAAAAACTGCCCGGAGCGATGCACCTCACCCACTCCCTCCGCCAGGGTCTTGCCCTCTTCACGCGCCAGCAACTCACCCAGTTCCGCCTTGCGGGCAATTAGCTCATCACCGATGGCCATCAACACGGAATAACGTTGCTCAAGACCTGACGTGGCCCATTGTATCTGGCCGCGTTTGGCCGCCTGGATGGCATCGGCAACTTGACCGACACTGGCCTGCGCATAATGGCCGATGACATCACGGGTATCGGACGGATTGAGATTGGCGATGCTGCCCTGACCTGCGACCCACTGACCATCGATGTAGAGATCGTGAGCAGCGGCGTGAGTGGCGGTAGTGGTGTGGTGTGACATGTAAACCTCCTTGAACGCGGTGACAACAGACTAGGAGGACCAGAGAGATAAAGATAATCAATAATAAATACCCTATGATAAATTTCCCTTACCATCATGAAGAGGATCGACGCAATGGTCGCAGAGCTGAAGATCACGCCGCTGCGCTATGTCTTGGCAGTGGTAGATCACGGTGGCTTCCATGCTGCCTCTCGTTATCTGCATCGCACGCAGCCCGCCCTGTCGATGGCCATCCGCGAGCTGGAAAACCGTCTGGGGGAAGCACTGTTTGAAAAGGGAGCCAAGGCGACTCTGACGCCCTATGGCAGCTACTGCGTGCCGCGCTTTCGGGAGCTGATCAATCAGCATGATCGTCTGAGTCGCGAGCTACAGGCGCGCGCCGCCAAGGAGGCAGGCCAACTGGACATGGCAGTGGTGCCCTCAGTGGCCAGCCGGCTGATGCCGAAACTCCTCTCCGAGTTCGTCAGTCGTTATCCCGGGATCAAGGTCGGCCTTCATGATGGCAACGCCGATTTCGTGCGCGAGCAAGTCATCAGCGGTCAGGTCGATATCGGCATCACCAGCTTGTGGGGAGTAGAGGAAGAACTGCGCTTTCATCCGTTGTTTCATGACGAAGTCGGCGTGGTATGCCGTGACGATCACCCCTTTGCCGAGCGACAGACCCTGACATGGCAAGCACTGGAGACCGAATCCCTGATCGGCAATGGCACCTCGCGGCTGTTGCAGGGCACAGCGGCCGAGTCACTGCTTGAGATGCACGCCTTGTATATCTCCAACATGATTTCGCTGACAGCCACGCTGGTCGCCGGGATGGGGATCACGACGCTGCCACGCCTGGCGTTTCCGCAGGAATATGAACGCCTGCGGTTCATTGAGCTCGCTGAACCACGGGTCAGTCGCGAAGTGGGCCTGATTCGCCGCAAAGGCGCCAGCTTGTCGCCAGCGGCACAGGCCATGGAGAGCTTCATCATTGAAAGCCTCGGCGCCGAGCGATGAGCCCTTCCTGCCCCGTCGCCTGAGCCTTGGCCTGTGCCTTTCAATCGTGACGCTGTCGCTCATGGGATGTCGACTCGGGTGGCGGCCATGCGAAGATAACGCTTTGAAACGCTCAGGGCGTTACCCCCGCCAGGTTTTGACAGGAGACATCCTTGTATTCGATTCGTCTGTGGGCCGCACGTCACGCGCGACTGCTGGAGCTCACCTATCAGGCTGTCGAGCCGGTGATCATCAAACTACAGCCGCTGTGGAAGTCCATCGGTTACGCACGCGCCGAGAAGCCCGTCGCCAGACTGGAGCAAGCCTGCAAGGGCTTGCTGTTTGATTGCCAGATGTGTGGCCAGTGCATTCTGAGTTCGACCGGCATGTCCTGCTCAATGAACTGCCCCAAGCACCTGCGCAACGGCCCCTGCGGCGGTGTCATGCAGAATGGCAACTGTGAAGTCGAACCGGACACGCGCTGCGTGTGGGTGGAAGCCTGGGAAGGCAGCCAGCGGATGAAGGACAGCGACGCGATCCAGATCGTGCAGTTGCCGGTGGACCATCGCCTGCAGGGCACCTCATCCTGGCTGCGCGTGGCCCGGCAAGCCGCTGAGCGTCGAGAGAGCCTGAAATGACCTCCATACTCACCATCCCCGACAGCCCCCAACTGCCACCTGCCGAGCGCGACGGCAACATCGGTCACCTGGAGCGAGTGCTTCGCAGCGGTCAGTTTGCCGTCACCGCCGAGCTGGCGCCGCCCGACTCGGCCGACCCACAGGAGGTGCATGCGCGCGCGCAGTTGTTTGCCGGCCATGTGGATGCCATGAACGCCACCGATGGCTCAGGTGCCAACTGTCATATGTCGAGCGTGGCGATGTGTGCCCTGCTGGCCCGTGAAGGCCATGAGACGGTGATGCAGATCTCGTGTCGTGACAGAAACCGCATCGCCATTCAGGGCGATGTACTGGGGGCTACGGCGCTGGGCATCCGCAACCTGCTGTGTCTGACCGGGGATGGCGTGCAGGTCGGGGATCACCCCGAGGCCAAGCCGGTGTTCGATCTCGACTCCCTGTCGCTGCTGGAAATCGTCGCCGGACTGCGTGACAAGCACGCCTTCGCAAGCGGCCGGTCACTGACCTCTGCCCCCAAGGTATTTCTGGGTGCTGCCGCCAATCCCTTTGCCCCGCCTTTCGCATTTCGCCCTCATCGTCTGGCCAAGAAGATTGCCGCCGGCGCCCAGTTCATCCAGACACAGTACTGCTTCGACCTGCCGCGCTTTCAGGACTTCATGCATCGTGCCCGTGATCTGGGACTGCTGGAGAAATGCTTCATCCTGCCCGGCGTCGGCCCGCTGGCCTCGGCACGCACCGCTGAGTGGATGCGACGCCATGTTCCCGGCGTGCATATCCCGGATGACGTGCTCAAGCGCTTGAAGGGAGCCCGGGATCAGAAGGCGGAGGGCCGTGATATCTGCATCGAGATGATCCAGCAGCTGCGTGAGATCGAGGGCGTCAGCGGCGTGCATATCATGGCGCATCGTCAGGAAGCCTTCGTGCCCGAGATCATCCAGCGCGCGGACATTCTGGGGGCGCGTATACCATGGACACCCGAGCCTCGCCCAACCCCTTCTCCGTAAACCCGCTAGCCTGTGATTGATAGCGTCAAACTTCAGGAAGCAATGACAGGGTGATGACCAACAACAAGATTGATATCCGCTCGGGCACCCTTGTCGATATCGCGTTGGCGAGGCTGGTGGCGGCGTTCGTGTTCTTCTGCCTGATGCCTGTTCAGGTTTTGGCCTACGGCCAGTACTACCTCAGGAAGCCGACAAACGATACGAGATGCTGTCAAATGAATCATCTGATACCCTGAATAGGTATCAGATGAAGTCACGGGAGAGAGCTATGCAAGCCGCTATCAAAGAGTATCGCCCAAAACCAGCCGCTCGGAAGGACGACTTCTGGAGGGTTCTGGGTCTTCCCTCGCGTGGAGCCAAGCTGCATGAAGCGCTGAGTGCCGGCATCTCGTACAAAGTCTATACCAAGCTCACCGAGGCCTCCGGGCTTGAGAGCAAGGAGTTGGCACGGTATGTGGTCATTCCTCCGGCAACCCTGAAGCGTCGTGCCGATACTGGCTACTTCAAACCTGCCGAGGGCGATCGGCTTTACCGTTTCGCTGAGGTGTACAAGAGCGCGGTGGACCTGTTCGAAGGCGACAAGGCGAAGGCGAAAGAATGGTTGCTCAGCCCCGTGCGTGGGCTGGGGGGCCGTCGACCGGTCGAGATGGTGGCTACCACTGCTGGCGCCGAAGCCGTTCTAGATCTGATCGGCCGGCTTGAGCATGGCGTCTTTGCATGACTGTGGTGCGCGGTTATCGGCTCGTTAAGCGGAAGTGGCTAAAGACAGCCTTTGATGGGGAAGGGGCTCGGCTGTACGGCGGGCGCTGGAACAGCAAAGGTAAGGCCTGTGTGTACCTCGCGAGCACAGAGTCATTGGCCATGCTCGAGGTGATGGTTCACCTGGAAGACAATCAACTGCTGAAGGAGTATGCGCTCCTGGAGGTGACATTCCGGGAGGAGGTACTAATGCAGCTCCCGGAGGACGTTCTGCCAGCAGATTGGCGAGCTGAGCCGGCGCCACCCTCCACAGCCGAGATCGGTGACGACTGGCTTGAGGGACAGTCGAGCCTAGTTCTGGCGGTTCCGAGTGTGGTCGCGCCCCGAGAAACGAACTACCTCGTTAATCCAGAGCACCCCGCTTTTCTGGCGCTGGCCCAGGGTGCCGAAGAGGTCGATTTCACTCCAGATCGTCGTCTGTAGTGCCCGCTCCTCCGTGTCAGCGCTTCCCTTGGATAGGGAAAGCCGTGTGTTGCCCTTTCTTTCTGTCAGGAGCGCTATTGCCTCGCTCCTTCGCCCCTCTGACACTGTCTGCCTGCACAGCACTCGAGAGAGAGACGTTGCCCTTCCAACATGATGACGCTACCCCTTGCGGAGTCGAAATGCTGGGGCAGTCGCCTAGCGATTCTCGCTATACCCTGCCGTTGATGGCTGGGGAGGTTCGGGACGGGTTTCCACCCACGCGGATGCGGCACTTGATCACGTCCTGGGCCCCACCGAACACCTGATCCCTCACCCCAGCGCCAGCGACTTCTGTCGAGCCAAGGGCGACAGCATGTTGGGCTATAGCATTCATGATTAGGTTTTGCTTAGCGATGACAAATCGCTGGTGGCTGTAACAAGCGACATCATTGTGGTTGCCCTCGACAGTGAGCTGACCTGCAAGCAGCTGGATCAATGACATGGCCAGCCGGCGTTGCTGTCGGGGGGGGGGCCCCGAGCACCAGCCTATCACGCTGCGTGGCGGAGAGTTTAAGGCTTGGGCATAGTAACCCACACATCCATTATCGCCGTCGCCGAGGCCGAATGATCGGGTTTCAAAAATGCTTGTAGCCTTACCGAGAGGGCCATGCTGCTTTGGAGCAATCATCAATACCGACACGGGCCACGTCACTTCTCATGAGACCTCTGCTACCGGCGTTGTAAAACTCACCTTGATCCAGTCCATCAGTGCCTGTTTGGACGCAGAGTGCTCATCGGGATTTACGTCGATCAATGCGTACCCGCAATCGGTACTCAGCCCAAATTCCTCCAGCGCGATCAGGACGCCCGATGCCAACGCTTCTTCACACAGGCCCTGCCAGCCAAGTGCGACCCCCTGTCCTGCGGCGGCGGCCTGCAAGAGCAATGGGTAATTGTTCAGTGTCAGTTCGCGTTGCCCGCCATCCCCATGAATGCCCTGCGCGGCGAGATAGGTCGGCCAATCCATCCAGGCCTGGCCCTGTTCCGCCGTCAAGGTGAGCAGGGGCAAATGGCTGAGTTGCTCGAGGCTCTCGATCGGGCCGTGCCGCTCCAGGAATGCCGGACTGCAGACAGGAAAGACGCGTTCGCGCAACAGCCGTGGCTGGGGGTCATCAGCCCCTCGAAACAGGATGGCGACATCCATCTCCTGCATTGAGTGATCCAACACGCCCTGATTGGTCATGAAACGCACATCAATGCTCGGATTCAGGCGCCGGAATTCCGTAAGGTGCGGCATCAACCAGGCACTGGCGAAGGCAAAGTCCGTCAGCAGATTGAGCGGGCCACAGGTCTGCGGGTGCTGAATATGATTGATGCTCTGCTCGATGACATCGAAGCCTTCCGTCACACCCTTGAACAGCTCCTCACCGGCCTCTGTCAGACGCACCCCGCGATGCACCCGCCGAAAGAGCGCGACGCCCAACGAGGATTCAAGCGCCTTGATCTGCTGACTCACGGCGGACTGGGTGGAGCGCAATTCCTGAGCGGCACGCGTGAACGCCAGATGACGAGCCGCCACCTCAAATACACGCAATAGATTGGGTGACACATGCCGGCCGATGTTTGCCATAAACTCTGCTAATACCTCGAATTAAAAAACAGCCAGTTTACAGGTCATTGGCCACCAGTGAGACTCGCTCGGTGCATTGCCCCCCCCGATGCGACATGTCCCACATCCAATAATAAGCCAGAGGCCTCAAGATGACTCGACAGCCCAATATCCTGTTTCTCATGGCAGACCAGATGACTGCTTCCTGCCTGCCCTTCTACGGTCATCCGCTGGTCAAGACACCGCATCTTTCGCGCCTGGCAAGCCAGGGTGTCGTCTTCGATGCGGCCTACTGCAACAGCCCCCTCTGTGCTCCGTCACGCTTCACGCTGATGACCGGCCAGCTGCCCTCCCGCATCGGCGGCTTCGACAATGCAGCCGACCTGGCAGCCGACATTCCGACCTTCGCTCATTACCTGCGTGATGCCGGCTACAAGACTGCTCTCTCCGGCAAGATGCATTTCTGCGGCCCAGACCAACTGCACGGGTTCGAGCAACGCCTGACCACCGATATCTATCCGGCCGACTATGGCTGGTTCGTGGACTGGGAAAACTTCGACAAGCGCCCGACCTACTATCACAACATGTCATCGGTCATTCAGGCCGGGCCTGCCGTGCGCACCAACCAGCTGGACTTCGATGATGAAGTCGCCTTCCGCGCCCGTCGCTATCTCTACGATCAGGCACGCAGCGCCGACGAACGGCCTTTCTGCCTGACTGTCTCGCTGACGCACCCGCACGATCCTTACGCCATCCCTCAGCAATACTGGGACCGCTACCGGCATGAAGATATCGACATGCCGACGCTGACCTACCAGTCCGCGCCATGTGACCCGCATTCCGAACGCCTGCGTTACGTCTATCAGATGCAGGAAGGTACGGTGAACGAAGCGCAGATCCGCAATGCCCGGCATGCCTACTACGGCGCCATCAGCTACGTGGACGATCAGATCGGCACCATTCTGGCGACGCTGGAAGAGACGGGGCTGGATGACAACACCATCATCGTGTTCTCGGGCGATCACGGCGACATGCTGGGAGAACGTGGCCTCTGGTACAAGATGAGCTGGTTCGAGAATTCCGCCCGTGTGCCGATGATCGTGCATGCCCCCAGCCACTTCAGCCCCGCGCGGGTCAGCGCCTGTGTCTCGACCATGGATCTGCTGCCGACCTTCGCCGAGCTGGCCGGCCACGGCACACCGCCCGATTACGCCGCACCGCTGGATGGCCGCAGCCTCGTGCCACACCTTGAAGGCAAGGAAGGCCATGACGAGGTCATCGGTGAGTACATGGGCGAAGGCGCGGTGGCTCCGCTGATCATGATCCGTCGCGGCTCCTACAAGTTCATCCACTCTCCCGCCGACCCTGACCAGCTCTACGACCTGTCTCATGACCCGCTGGAAGTGGAAAATCTCGCCGACTCCCCCCTGACTGCCGAGCTCATGGCAGAGCTGCGCGCGGAGGTCGCCGAGCGCTGGGACATGCCGCAACTCCATGAAGCGGTCCTGGCCAGCCAGCGCCGTCGGCGTCTGGTGTCACGTGCCCTGTCCAGGGGCAAGACCACCGCCTGGGATCACGACCCACAATTCGATGCCAGCACTCAGTACATGCGCAATACCATTGATCTCGATGACCTTGAGCGCCGTTCACGCTTCCCCGAAGCCCCTGCCTGCTGATGGCCAAACCACGCTGCTGGCAACTCACTCACCTCGTTCATTTTCTTCGGGAGCTTGAGCATGACACCAAAGGATGCAGCGCATCATGTCGCGCATGATGCGCCCCAGACAGACTCGGGTAGCCACCTGAATCATGCGGTCTTTCGCTACTCTCTGATCGCCATCGTACTGCTCGTGGTCTACGCCATGGGCTTCACGGAACAGGCCACCGCCTTCTTCAAGCATTGCCTGGACTGGATCGGCAACACTTTCGGCTGGTACTACATGCTGGCCGTCACACTCTATGTCGTGTTCGTGGTCGGTATCGGCTTGTCCCGCTTCGGCCGCATTCGACTGGGGCCAGACCACTCACGGCCAGAGTTCTCGACGCTTTCCTGGTCGGCCATGCTGTTCGCGGCAGGTATCGGTGGCGCCATTCTGTTCTTCGTGGTCTCCGAACCACTCTCACACTTCCTGACACCGCCAGGCGGTCCCGGGACCAGCGAAGAGATGCAGCGCCGTGCCATCGTGCAGACCTTCATGCACTGGGGCATTTCCGGCTGGGGCGTCTTCGTGGTGATGGGCATGGCACTGGCCTATTTCAGCTATCGCCATCGACTGCCGCTGGCCATCCGCTCAACACTCTTCCCGCTGCTCGGCAAGCGCATCTATGGCCCCATCGGCAACGCGGTGGACATCACCGCCGTTCTGGCCACCGTCTTCGGCATCGCCACCGCCCTCGGAATTGGCGTGATGCAGATGAACTACGGTCTGAACTATCTGTTCGGTGTCGGTGAAGGGCTGGTCTCGCAGCTTCTGATCATCATCATGGTGATCGTACTGGGCACGCTTTCGGTGATCTCCGGCGTAGAGAAAGGCATCCGCAGGCTATCGGAACTGAACCTGCTGCTGGTCGGAGGACTGGTACTGTTCGTGATGCTCCAGGGCCCCACGCTGCACCTGCTCAATGCACTGGTGACCAATGTCGGCGACTATGCCAGCGCCTATCTCGGCCTGAGTTTTGAAACCTACGCCTATGCCCCCGACAAGCAGCCCTGGTTCAACAGCTGGACCATCTTCTTCTGGGGCTTCTGGATTTCCTGGGCACCGTTCGTCGGCCTGTTCCTGGCGCGTATCTCGCGAGGACGCACCATTCGCCAGTTCGTCGCCGGCGCTCTGTTCATCCCGCTGTCCTTCATCATGATCATGATGAGTGTCTTCGGTAACTCGGCCATCGAGCTGGTGCAGTCCGGTGTCGTGGAACTGGGCGAGCAGGCACTCAATACGCCGCAGACCAGCATCTATACCTTCCTGGAACAACTGCCCGGCGTGGGCTTTACCGCCAGCCTTCTGACACTTCTGAGCATCGTGTTCTTCGTGACCTCTGCCGATTCCGGCGCCCTGGTACTCTCCAATTTCACCTATGTGCTGCGTGACGTGAACCACGATGCCCCCATCCGGCTGCGCATCTTCTGGTCCGTTGTCATCGGTGTGATCACCATTGCGCTATTGATGGCCGGTGGCCTGCAGACACTGCAAAGCGTTGCCGTGATCACGGCTCTGCCATTCTCTGCGGTCATTTTCCTGGTGATGATCAGCATGTACCGCGCGCTCAGCATCGAAAGCGACAAGGCCGAAGCGCGCCAGATGGTGTCCATCGTCAGCGGTGAAGACAGTGACTGGCGTGAGCGGCTATCACGGACATTGGATGGCTCGACACGACATGGCGCTGCCAGCCTGCTCAAGCATTCGGTACGCCCGGCATTGCAGCAGCTGGCCAGCGAGCTGCAGGCTCATGGCCATCAGGCCTCGGTCACGGAGCGCGACAGTGAAGAAATAGAAGGTGGCTGCCCGACGCTGCAGGTCGATTTCCCCGGTGCCCCCAGCTTCCTGTATCAGGTGCGTCCATGCCGCATGCGGACTCCCAGCTTCCTGCCTGCGGACGATGACTACTACCTGCGCCTGGATGTGCATCTCGCCGAAGGCGGCATCGGTCAGGACCTCAATGGCTTCACACGCAATCAGGTGATCCATGACGTGCTGAATGAATATCAGCGCCACCTGCTGTTCCTCAGCCAGGTCGATGCCACCCTCAACCTGGCCAATATCCCGGGGGGACACATGATGAATGAGCCGGTCGATGACACCTCACAGCAACCGGTATCGGGTGCGCAATCTCCCTCAGCACCACTGGCAGGACGCACCTGATATTCGCGACTCCATCAAGCGTCTTTCAACGACAATGCTACTGGCATGAAAACGATACGGGCACCCTGATCAGGGTGCCCGTTTCGTTTTCATTTTCGCGTATACGACTCACGTTGGCATGTAGTTCATATGCCCGTATCGTCTCTCATTACGATAGGCCAATCTTCCCCGAGAGTCGGTATTTTCCGCCGGCAAGATACTCGAAAAGTGAGTCATCGGCACAAGCTGACTGCTCAATCAGCGGTCGCTGCCTCACGCGCTGTCGCGACATCTGAATCGGCGCCAACCTCAGGGCTGACCTCAGTGCCAACCTCAGCGCTCGCCTCCAGCGCCCCGACTTCCTCAAGCTTGCCCTTGCCGGTGACGATGGCTTCCAGATGATCGCAGAAGTCACTCAGCGCATCGCTGACATGGCCCGGCGAGCGATGAAGCTCGATTTCCACATGGCCAAGCGGTGGCAAGCCTTCGTCATCGCCGACGATTCGACAGCCGGAGGGGACGCTGCGCGGGGTCTTGACGGTCAGTG
Organism: Cobetia sp. UCD-24C; assembly: GCF_001306765.1. NCBI lineage: Bacteria > Pseudomonadati > Pseudomonadota > Gammaproteobacteria > Oceanospirillales > Halomonadaceae > Cobetia > Cobetia sp. UCD-24C. The sequence continues at coordinate 94,500 of NZ_LJTD01000005.1, forward strand.
CCAGCCCGGCCTTCACCGGCAGATTGATGCCCGTCGGTGACTGGCTCGAGTAACGCACGTCCCACTGTCGGTCGTCCCGGCCCAAGGCGGCGAAGGCATGCGCGCGGAAGATGCAGCCTTCCGGATTGAGCGCGAGCGGCAGTACCTCCCAGTCTGCAAGCGATTGGTCCTCGGCGACCACCCACACCATGCGCTCGCGCCCCAACAGCCGCCCGGTCTGGGTCGGCCCGTGACGCACCACCAGCACGGCGTCCAGCAAGCCTTCCTGAAAATCATGCACCAGCGAGGCGCTGATCTTGCAGGTCACCTCCAGGCGCACTTCGGGGTGATCCGCGGCGAAGCGTGACAGCAATTCGGGCAGGTAGGTACTGGCCTGTTCCTCCGACGTGCCCAGCCGGATGAGCTCATTCTTGCGATCGACCCCGAGCACCTGCCGCGCCTCGTCCTGCAGCTTGAGAATGTGCCGCGCATAGGGCAGCAACCGCCCTCCCGATGCCGTGAGTTCTACCCGACGGCTGGTGCGGGACAGCAGCGCCCCGCCCATCTGATCCTCCAGCCGCTTGATCTGCAGGCTGACGGCAGACTGGGTGCGATGCAGCACCTTGCCGGCGGCACTGAACCCTTCACATTCGGCCACCGTGACAAAGGCACGAAGCAGGTCGGTATCCATGATCTATGAGCCCTCGCAATGCATTTGATCTTGACCATTCATTTCTATTATCAAAACACGCCCTCTAACCTATTCCTACGTTATTTAGCGATCAGGGAACAGGAGGCCGGGCATGAACGCAATCCAGCAGCAGGACAGTGATACCTCTCTCGATGGGCTGATAGATCTTGAACACTATCCCATCCATCGACTGTCAGAAGCGCGGGGTCGCGAACTGATGCGCCAATGTCGCGAACAGCTCGCGCAGGATGGCTGCGTCGTGCTGGAGGGCTTCGTGCCGCAGGAGGCGCTGGCCCGACTGGAGCAGGAAACGGAGCGTCTTTCACCGCTGGCGCACTATAACCAGACTGTCACCAACCCCTACAACAGCGACGGTGATGACTCACTGCCTGCATCGCATCCGCGCAATCGCTTCGATGATCGCACCAACGGTTTCGTGGCGGGCGATCGCATCGGCTCGGACACCCTGATTCGCCAGGTCTACTCGCATCCCGATTTCCAGCACTTCATCGCCAGCGTCGTCGGCATGGACGACATTCACCAATATGCCGACCCGCTCGCGGATCTGGTCGTCAACGTGCTGCGCGATGGCTGCCAGCATCCCTGGCACTACGACACCAACGAATTCATCGTCACCATGATGACCCGCAAGTCCGATGCGGGTGGCCGCTTCGAATACGCCGCCGGTATCCGCAGCCCCGAGGGCGAGAACTTCGAGGGCGTCGAGAAGGTGCTCGACGGAGACCGCTCGCGCCTGACCGCCATCGACCTGAAGCCGGGCGACCTGCAGATCTTCTTCGGTCGCTACTCCCTGCATCGCGTCACCCCGGTTCGCGGTGCGCGAGAACGCCATACCGTGATCTTCGCTTACGCCAAGGAGCCCGGCTTCATCGGTCGCCCTGAGCGCGCCCAGCGAATCTTCGGCCGCATGGCGCCTATCCACGAGCGCCTGCTCAAGGAAGGCATGCAGCGCAGCGACAACCTGGCGGACTGACATGCCCGAGCCCGGCGCGTCCTGTCCTCTACCAGCTCTTGTACCAGCGCCTGTGCTAGTCCTTTTTCCAGCGCCTTTCCTGACCTTTTCACCAGACCGTGAGCCGAGACCAACCATGAGTATCGTCGACTTTGAACGCCTGACCGACAGTGAACCCGCAAGCTTCCCTATCGTGCCGTCCGCGCCAATGGCCAATGGCGACAGCATTCCCACGGCCTTTGACCCGGTGCAGCTGCGCGGCGGTCGTCTGGCTCGCCTGCGCGCCATGATGGCAGAGCAGGGCTACGCCGCCGTGGTGCTGTTTGATCCCAACAACCAGCGCTATGCCACCGGCTCGCGCAACATGTTCGGCTACTTCCTGCGCAACTCCACCCGATACATCTACGTGCCCCTCGAGGGGCCGGTGATCCTGTTCGAATATCCCGGCAGCGCCCACGTCTCGACCTGGCTTGAAACCATCGATGAGGCGCGCACGTCCAAGGTGGTGTGGTCCGCCGTCAACCAGCGCGACAACCTCTCGAGCGACCCGTTCGGCATCGAGATTGCCCAGCTGATCGAGGAGCATGGTGGCGGCAATCGCAAGGTCGGGCTGGACCGCTGCACCCTGAATCTGGCGCGCTCGCTGGAAGCGCAGGGACTTGAGGTCTTTGACTGCATGCAGGACACCCTGCATTGCCGTCGCCTCAAGACGCCTGAGGAAATTGCCTGCCTGGCCCAGTCGATGGCCGGAAGCGAAGCCGCAGTTGCCGCCGTGGAAGCCGCCATCAAGCCCGGCGTCACCGAGAATGAGCTGTTCGCCATCATGTATGGCGATGTCATCCGCCAGGGCGGTGAGTTCATCGAGACCCGCCTGCTGTCGTCCGGGCCGCGCACCAATCCGTGGTTCAACGAGGCCAGCGACCGCGTGATACGCCCCGGCGAGCTGGTCGCGCTGGATACCGACACCATCGGCTGCCACGGCTACTACTCCGACTTCTCACGCACCTTCCATGTCGGGCCGGGCCGACCGACCGCCTATCAGCAGAGTCTGTATCAGATGGCGCACGAGCAGGTGCACCACAACATGTCGATCCTCAAGCCCGGCATCAGCTACCGCGAGATCGCCGAGAGCGCCTGGAAGATCCCCGAGCGTTTCCTCGACCGCCGTTACCCCTCGATCATCCACGGCGTCGGCATGCATGGCGAAACGCCACTGGTCGCACACCACATGGACTTTGATCGCTTCTCCAAGGATGGCGTGCTGGAACCCGGCATGGTGGTGTCGGTGGAAAGCTATATCGGCGAAGTCGGTGCGGCCGATGGCGTCAAGCTGGAGGAAGAGGTGCTGATCACCGAGACCGGCATCGAGAAGATCTCACGCTATCCCTTCGATGAGGCACTGCTGGGGCGTCAATTCTGAGCACTGGTCAATCCAGGCTCACAGCAGCCTCAGCTCAAGACAGCACAAGACAGCGACTTTCTCTGCCCCATTCTCTGCGACTGAACACAAGGCTGAAAACTGACCGATGGATACCCTGACTCACCTGATTGGCGGTGACGCCGTGACTGGCGAACGCACCCTGGATGTGCTCAATCCGGCTACCGCGCAAGCCGTGCGCCGTCTGCCACTGGCCGATGCCGCCATCGTGCAACGCGCGATAGAAACCGCCAGGGATGCCCTGCCCGCCTGGCGCGCCATGCCGCCCGCCAAGCGCGCTCAGGTCATGTATCGCTTCAAGACATTGCTGGAACGGGATGCTCAGGAAATCTGCGCCCTGATCAGTGAAGAGCACGGCAAGGTGCTCGACGACGCCATGGGCGAACTCAAGCGCGGCATCGAGAATGTCGAATATGCCTGCGGCGTGCCGGAGCTGCTCAAGGGCGAGTATTCCCACAATGCCGGGCCGAGCATCGACACCTGGTCAAACCATCAACCGCTGGGCATTGTGGCCGGTGTCACGCCGTTCAACTTCCCGGCCATGGTGCCGCTCTGGATGTTCCCCATGGCGCTGGCCTGCGGCAATGCCTTCATCCTCAAACCGTCGGAGCAGAGTCCGTCGGCGGCCAACAAGATGGCCCACCTGCTGCAAGAAGCCGGACTGCCCGCAGGGCTCTTCAGCGTGGTGCATGGTGATCGCGAAGCCGTCGAGGCGCTGATCGCGGCTCCGGAGGTCAAGGCGATGAGCTTCGTCGGCTCAACGCCCGTGGCGCGGAGCCTCTACGAAGGGGGGACCCGTCAGGGCAAGCGGATCCAGGCGCTGGGAGGCGCCAAGAATCACGCCGTGGTATTGCCGGACGCCGATCTCGACAATGCCGCCAGCACCTTGATCGGGGCCGCCTTCGGCAGCGCAGGCGAGCGCTGCATGGCCATCTCGGTGGCCGTCTGCGTGGGGGATGACACCGCGGATGCCCTGATCGAACGTCTCGCGCCTCAGGCACGCGCCATGAGCATCGGCCCGGGCACCGAACCCGGGCACGACATGGGCGCGCTGATCAATGCCTCGCAGCGCGACAAGGTCGCCGGCTATATCGCGGCAGGCGCCAGCGCTGGCGCTCAACTGGTCGTGGATGGTCGCACTCACCCGCTGGTCGAGAGCTCACCCGGTTTCTTCCTGGGCGCAACGCTGTTCGATCGCGTCACGCCGGACATGAGCATCTACCGTGACGAGATCTTCGGTCCGGTACTCTGTGTGGTGCGCGTGGCAAGCTTCGAGGATGCCATCGCGCTGATCAATGACCACCAGTACGGCAACGGCACCTGCCTGTTCACCCGCGATGGCGAGGCCGGACGCCGCTTCGCCGACCAGATCGAGGTCGGCATGGTCGGCATCAACGTGCCCTTGCCGGTACCGGTGGCCTTCCACAGCTTCGGCGGCTGGAAGGACTCGCTGTTCGGTGACCTGCACGCCTATGGCCCCGACGCCGTGCGCTTCTATACCCGACGCAAGAGCGTGTCCCAGCGCTGGCCGCAGCGCAGTGCTCAGGAAGCCGCTCAATTCAGCTTCCCGTCCTGAGCCGCATTGCCGAAAACGTAAACAAGACCGCAAACAAGACGCCCGCGCCAGAACTCTGGCGCGGGCGTCTTGTTGTCCGACATGCTTATCTGTCTTGCTGCTGGGCTTTCTCAGTGCCTGCCGCTCAGCGCCTGTTGCTCTACACCAATCGCTCAGCGATAGCCCAGCATCAGGTCACGTACCAGCGGCGTGTCGGCGTCGCGGTGTGTCGGCAGCTCGAAGCGGGCCTTGGCGATCGCGGTGCGCGACAGCTCGGCATGTATCAGCATCTCGCGGTCTTCCGCCTGGGCCAGCGTTTCTCCGCGCGGGCCAAGAATTCGTGATCCGCCCCAGAAGTGACTGCCACCCTCGGGCCCGAAGCGATTGGCCATGATGACCGGCGTGCCGTAGGTCATGGCGTAGAACTGGAGATTGATCGCCCAGTTCTGCTCATTGGAGAAATCATCGCTGACGATGCCCGAGGCGGAATTGATCGGCGCGCACAGCACGGTGGGACGCGCGAGCATGGCGGCGTGCACCAGGCCTGGATTCCACAGGTCCGCGCAGATCAGCGAGGTGGCTGACCAGCCTTCGCGCACATCGTTCTGGGTCAGATCGCTGCCGTGGGTGAACAGCTTGCCCTCCTCCAGCCCGCCGTAGGTCGGCAGATTCAGCTTGCGATGCACGGTCTGCAGCGCGCCGTGCTGCAGAATCGCCAGGGCGTTGTAGTACTCCCCCGGACTGGCCTCCTCGACAAAGCCCACCACCAGCTGCATGTCGCCCGCGGCACGCGCGAGCATCAGCAAGCGCGGGTCATGCGGCGGAAAGGCCAGATCAATGACCCGACTGCCCATGCCATAGCCCGTCAAAGACAGCTCCGGGAAGACCAGCAGATCCAGATCGTCATCCCGCGCCTGATGGATGATGTCGAGATGACGTTCCAGGTTGGCCTCAATATCGCCGAGGGTGGCGTTGATCTGGGCCGCGCCAACGTGCAGGTGATCTTGATGGTGCATGGGCATGTCTCGGTAATGAAAAGAGAAGGCAACGAACAGCAGAAGCCAGGGTCAGGGTGAAGGTCAGGTAGAAAACCAAGCAAAAGGCCAGGGCCAAGGTCAGATAGCAGGCCAATGAGAATCAAGCGCCGCGCAGAATGTCAGCCGCGGCCGCCATATTCAAGCCGGTGCGCCCAGCAGCGCCAGCAGCTCGGAGACAGGCCGTGACTCCAGATCCATCACGACATCACGCAACCTGGCTGCGCGATCTCCCAGCACCGGCTCCGCCAGGGCCTGATATTTGGCCAACACCTGAGCGTCCGTCAGCGGCTTGTCCGGATTGCCCAGCGCCTCATGGTCTGCGCTTTCCAGCACAGCACCATTTGTCAGGACGATTCGCGCACGGGCCCACCGCTCGGCAGGGAAGCGGGCATTGAATGCGGCATCCTCCTCGATCATCACCTTGCTCGCCAGCGCCTTGAGTCCGGCATCGTCAAGGGCATCGCAGACGCCTTCCACATCCACGCTGCCCCGCCCCAGGGCACAGGCGACCGACCACGGCAGACTGTACTGCGCCTGCTCCGTGGTGGCGGGGTGCGTGACATGCAGCCGCTTGCCCTCATGGAAGGTGATGATCTCGATACGCGTGATGTCGTCAGGCTCACGAGCGGCGTCCGCCAATGACAGTACCGCCTCGACTGCCGGCTGCGCCCAGCGACACACCGGATAGGCCTTGAAGTACTGCTCGAACAGATAGTGACGCTGGCCGAGGTCCTGCCACAGCGCGGCGACCTCCGGCGCCGTGACCGTCAATGCCGGTGCTCCGGTGAAGCCATCTTCCGCCAGCAACGCCGCCGAGATGCCGGTCATCGCCCCCCAGCCGGAGCCATCCTTGAGCATGGTGGGGTGATCGATGCAGCGCATCATCTGGCTGCGCGGCCCATAGAACTCGGCGATGCCCAGCGCGTGGTGCAACGTCTCACGATCAAAGCCGCGCAGACGCGCAGTCACTGCGGCCACGCCCAGCGCATTCCAGGCCCCCGACGTATGGTAATCGGGACTCTGGGCATGCAAGGCGATGCCCGCGCGCGTGGCGACCTCGTAGCCATAGGCCAGCAGCGCCAGAAACGCATGCCCGCTGAGTTGTCGGGTTTCCGGGAGTGCCAGCAGGCCGGGCAACAAGGCCACCCCCGCATGCCCCTTGGTCAGCACCTGGCCATCGTGGGCATCCAGCGCATCGATCAACCAGCCACCCTGCAGGGCGACACCGCTGGAAGAGGCCGTACCGCTGGCGAACAACAGCGGCAAGTCGCCGCCGTGCTGGCGCGTGACGTAGCGCGCCGCCTTGGCGGCCAGGGGAGTCCGCGTCGCACCTGCCGCGACGCCCAGCAGATCCAGCAGGCAGCGCTTGGCCTGGTGCAGCTGCTCTGTGCTGAGACGGGTCTCGTCATAATCATGGATCAGGGACAACGGCGCAGGCGCCAGGCGATCCTCGGCAGGTGCATGAGAGGTGGGCAAAGCATGAGGGGTGGGTATAGCGTGAGACAGACAATCCGGAGCAGACATGGGACTTCTCCAATTTGGCAGACACGAAAATGACCAACGGGATGGCGGCAGATGTGGGCGAGGCAGACAAGGCCGCCAGAGACGACAAGGCCGCCCGCAGGCGGCCTTGTCGTGCTAGCGTAGCCCCTGAGCCTCGCTATCAAAGGATCAGACGTACCTGAAGGTCACATGAGGCCATGTTCCTTCAGGAAGTCCTCGGCGACCTGCTCGATGGTCTTCTTCTCGACATCGACCTGCGCATTCAGGCTCGCCATGGTGTCGTCATTGAGCTCGGCGGACAGCGCATTCATCTGCGACTCGAGTTCCGGATTGGCCTTGAGCGACTCCTCACGCACCACCGGCGTCAGGGCATAGGCCGGGAAATAGCCCTTGTCGTCCTCAAGCACCGTAAAATCGAAGGCCGGAATGCGGCCATCGGTGGCGAACACCAAGCCGACATCGACCTGACCATCACGCAGGGCCTGGTAGACGAGACCGGAATCCATGCGCTTGACGTCGGCGCGCCCGACACGGAAGTCATAGGCTTTCTGCAGCGGGCGCCAGCCGTCATCACGCGCGTAGAATTCGGCGTTCAGCGCGAAGGACAGACCCTTGTCGTCGTTGACCGCCTGCGCGAGGTCGGACAGTGAAGCGATACCGCGCTCCTGGGCATCCGCCTCACGCATCGCCAGTGCGTAGGTATTGTTGGCCGCTGACGGCTCCAGCCACACCAGGCCCTTCTCGGCGTCCAGCTCCTTGACGCGGGCATAGGTGTCTTCCGGGCTCAGGCGCTCACTGACATCGTTGTAGTTGATCAGTGAGGTGCCGGTGTACTCCCAATAGAGATCGATCTGGCCGTTTTCCTGCGCCTGACGCAGAACGGCGGAGCCCATGCCGGAGCGCTCTTCCACCTCATACCCCAGGCCTTCCAGGTACTGCCCCGTCATGCTGGCGAGAATCTGTTGTTCGGTGAAGTTCTTGCCACCCACCACAATCTCTTCAGCCTGCGCCGTGGAAAGTGAAGCGGCCAGTGCCGCGCCGGTCAGCAGAGTCGTCAAGGTCTTCATGGTGTTCTCCTATCCTGTGAAATTTCAGTCCAGCCGGTTGTTGTTGTTCAGGTCGTGCAGTCTGTCACCACGCGCCGAGCGGGTCGGCGCGTGGGTCTTCGTTCATGCTCGCGCCGGGTTGACGCCTCGCGGCACCACGAGGAAGGCCACGAAGGCCACCAGCACATCCACCCCGATCGCCAGCAGCGCCGTGGGAATGGCGCCGGACAGCATCATGATGGGGTCATAGAGGTCGATCCCGGTAAAGATCAGCTCCCCCAGTCCACCGGCGCCGATCAGGAAGGCCAGCGGTACCGTGCCGACATTGATCGCCAGTGCGGTGCGAATCCCGGCGAACATCACATACAGCGCATTGGGCAACTCGACCCGCACCAGACGCTGGAGAGGCGACATGCCGATCCCGGCTGCCGCTTCCTTCAAGGCCGGTGACACGCCCTTGAGCCCCGTGTAGGTATTGCGGGTGATGGGCAGCAGGGTCGCGACGAACAGCCCGAAGACCGCCGGCACGGTGCCGATGCCCAGAAAGCTCATCGACAGGGCCAGCACCGCCAGCGTCGGGATGGTGGTGCCCACGTTGAGCACCTGCATGGCGGATTCGGCGTAGCGCGTCATGCTCGGTCGCGACAGGATGATGCCCAGCGGGACCGCGACCAGGATGGCCAGCCCGCCGGACAGCGCCGTCAACCAGAGGTGCTGTACCGTCAGAAACTGGATGTCGGGGATATAGAAGAGGAACTCTTCGATCACGCCACTCGACTGGCTCCAGACCCCGGCAATGAAGATCGCAATTACGGCCACCAGCCGTAGCAAGCCCGTCAATTTCATTGTCGGCATGGGCTTACTCCTTATGCACCGTGGTCGCGGACATCTCACCCGCCGGACCTGGCGCCCCGCCAGCGACACCTCCTGAATGCGCCCGATAACGAGAGCCCAGATGGTGGGTGATGGCGCGCTGGGTGATCTGGCCGACGATACGCCCCTCGTCATCGACGCACGGCATCCAGGTCATGTCATTGGCGAACATCAGCGAGGCCACCTTGCGCAGGTCATCCTCCAGGCTGACCACGACGGGCACACTCTGGAAGTGATCACGGCAATGGCCCTTGGAGGTGCGAGCGATGGCGGCACTGATGATGCCGACCGGCTGACGCTTGTCGTTCACCATCACGATGCTGTTCTGATAGCCGTAGGCCTCGATGCGCTCGAGCGCCGTGGCCAGGGTGTCATCCGGCGTGACCATGCCGATGTCTTCACTGGCCAGGTCGCGCACCTTGACCAGGTTGAGGCGCTTCAGTGCACGGTCCTCGCCCAGGAAGGATTCGACGAACTCGTTCTTCGGCGCAGCCAGCAACTCATCGGGCGGTGAATACTGCACCAGCTTGCCGCCGCGGAAGATGGCGATGCGATCGCCCATCTTGATCGCCTCATCGATATCGTGGCTGACAAACATGATGGTCTTCTTGAGGTCCTGCTGCATCTTGAGGAACTCATCCTGGATCACCGCGCGATTGATGGGATCGATGGCCCCGAAGGGTTCATCCATCAGCATCACGGGCGGGTCCGCCGCCAGGGCACGCGCAACGCCGATGCGCTGCTGCTGGCCACCGGACAACTCGCTCGGATAGCGCTTGAGGAAGGCATCGGGCTCGAGCGCGATCATGCGCATCAGCTCACGGGCACGTTCACGATAGCGCGTCTTGTCCCAGCCCAGCAGTCGGGGCACCACGGTGATGTTCTCCTCGATGGTCATGTTCGGGAACAGGCCGATCTGCTGGATCACGTAGCCGATGTTGCGGCGCAGCTCCTGGGTATCGAGATTGGTGGTGTCTTCCCCGTTGATCAGCACTCGCCCCGAGGTCGGGCGAATGATGCGGTTGATCATCTTGAGGCTGGTGGTCTTGCCGCAGCCGGAGGGGCCGAGCAGGATGCAGATCTCACCGCTCGGGACCTTCATGCTGATATTGTCAGCGGCCGTCACGGCGCCCTTCGGGGTATCGAAGACTTTAGTCAGGTTGTCGAGTTCAATCATGAAGCGTTCCTTGTCGTGTTAGCAGAATGGCGCGCGAATGACGCGTCAGGCGGCGGCCGCTGTGGTGCGGTCCATGCCCTTGGGCGTCAGGCGCTTCTGCAGCGCCAACAATGCATAGTCGACGAGGATGGCCAGCACGCTGACCGCCACCGCCCCGACAATCAATTGCCGAGGATCAGACTGGGAAATCCCTCGACTGATGAAGGTCCCAAGCCCCCCGGCACCGATATAGGCCGCAATCGCCATCACCCCGATATTCAGCACCACGGCGGTGCGCACACCGGCCATGATGATCGGCACGGCCAACGGAATCTCCACCATCCACAGACGCTGATTCTGGCTCATGCCCACCCCTCTGGCGGCTTCGCGCAGCGCCGGGTCGACATTGTTGATCGCGGTATAGGTGTTGCGGATGATCGGCAGCTGCGAATACAGCAGTACGGCGATCACCGCCGGCAGATAACCGATGCCCTGCCCGATCAACGACAGGATCGGAATCATGATGCCGAACAGCGCGATGGAGGGGATCGTCACGATGATCGAGGCGATATACAGCACGGCCTTGGCGGCTCGCTCGTTCTTGGTGATCGCGATGCCGATGGGCACGCCCGTCAGGGTGGCGATTCCCACTGCCACCCCGACCAGCGAGATGTGCTCAAGCGTGCGTGTGGTCAAGAGCTCCATATTGTCCAGAGCATACTGGATCAGTTCCAAGCGGGATCTCCTTGCTTTTATTGTGTCCTGTTCGGCACGGCAGGCTTGAGCCGGCGTCACAGGTGTCAGGGCAGGTATATCATCAAGCGAAGTCGCTGAGATGCCGAAGCGGAAACCTGCTTAGCTTAGCAAAGCGAGATAGCAGTTATTTATCGATTTGGATGAGCATGCAAAATGCCAGTTATCAAGAACAGTGATCCTCCTTGCGCCACGCGAGCCCGAGAGCACGACTGACTCACTGACGCCAGGTATCACCGATTCGCTCTGCAGGTTTGGGGCCAATTCGCCACCGCTATCCGCCTCGTCCGCGACGATGGTAACAAAAAAGACAAAACAATTTATAAATCATCTATTTAGCATATATGGGCGGGCCCTGGGCACGCGGAATGGCGGTCGGGTAGCAGACGCGAACCTCCCTCACCACCAGCCCTCCATAAGAAAAATGCATACCCTCCGATAACACTCACCCCCTACTTAGGCCCCATGCCTCACTCCCATAATGGCCACGATATACAACCGTGCTAATGGAGAGATGCCTGCATGTCCCTGACCAATGCCCTGTCCGACGCGCTGCCGCTGACCCTGAGCGAGTCGCCGCTGTCACTGAACCTGATCACCGCCGAAGGCCTGGAGCCGGTCAGCCCGCTGTGGCTGCGCGAGCGCACCCAGGACCCGGAGCAGCTCGATGAGGTGACCACCCAGCGTCTGTTCGATTCGCATGCCATCGACGTCAACCTCGAGTTGACCGCGGCGCGCCCGGTCGATGAGACGCACGTGGAATTCACTTTCAGTGACGGGCATTGCGAGGTGTATGACCTCACCATGCTGGCGCATGAACTGCAGGGCATCACACCGTTCCCCAAGCCCGAGAGCTGGGATGCGAGCATCGATCAGCAAGCGCAGCGCGTCGACTGGGAGAAGATGGGCAACAATGAGGACTTCCAGAAGGCATTGAAGGCCTATCTGCGCTTTGGCTACATCATCGTGCAGAACGTGCCGACCGACCCGGAACGCATTCTGGAAGTGGCCGGTCACTTCGGCTACGTGAAGGACACCAACTTCGGCAGCTACTTCGAGGTGTATTCGCGTCCGACGGGCAATGACCTGGCCTACCGCAGCGTGGCGCTCGGGCCGCACACCGATAACCCGTATCGTGATCCGGTGCCGGGCATCCAGATGCTGCATTGCCTGGTCAACGAGACCACCGGCGGCCTGTCCACGCTGGTCGACAGCCTCAATGCGCTCAAGCAGCTCAAGGCCGAGATGCCGGAAGGCTATGAACTGCTGCGCACCACGCCGGTCGGCTTCCGCTTCCTGGACGCCGGCACCGAGCTGACCACCCGTCGCTGCGTGATTCGCGAGAATTCCGATGGTGAGCCCATCGGCGTCAACTACAGCCCGCGCCTCGATCACCTGCCGCACATGTCGCTGGAAAACACTCGCCGCTACCATCAGGCCCGCCAGCGTCTGGGGCAGCTGTTCCAGGACCCGGCCAACGAGATTCGCTTCCAACTCGAATCCGGAGAGCTGATGATGTTCGACAACACCCGCGTGCTGCATGGCCGTACGGCGTTCGACACCAATGAGGGGCACCGCCACCTGCAGGGCTGCTACATGGACAGCGACGGCCCGCGTGAGCGCTTCGCCACGACCCTGATGCGTCAGCGTCAGCAGCAGGCACAACAAGAAAACCGTGAGGAAATGGCGTAATGGATCAGGTTTCATTCACCCAGATGAAGGATGGCACCGCAGAAGACTATGCGTTGCTCGAGCGTCTTGAAGACCAGTTCAATGAAGGGCTGGTGGAGCGTCTCAAGCTTGCCCTGCGCAAGCTCGATGATGGCCTGAGCGGCTACAAGGTCAGCCGTCTGGAGCATTCCCTTCAGTCAGCGGCGCGCGCCGAGGCCGATGGTGCCGATGACGACCTGGTCGTCGCCACCCTGCTGCATGATCTCGGCGATGAGCTGGCGCCCTACAATCACTCGCAGCTGGCCGCCGCCATCATTCGCCCGTACGTGCGTGCCGAAGTGACCTGGATCATCCATCACCATGGCCTGTTCCAGAAGTTCTACTACGGTCACTTCTACGGCGAGGACCGCAACGAGCGCGAGATCTACAAGGACCACCCCTGGTATCAGAAGTGCGTGGATTTCTGCGAGCGTTATGATCAGGCGGCCTTCGATCCCGACTACCCGACTCCGCCGCTGGAGCACTTCGAGCCGGCACTGCGTCGCGTCTTCGCGCGCAAGCCCTTCGATCCGGACGTGATCGGCGAAGAGCCGGCCGGCGGTTTCGACAGCCGCGTCTGAGCATGTGAAGGCGGGGGCGTGAAACGCGCCTGACCTGCTCCGCTCCCCCGCTTGACCATTGCCCTCACTGGCCCGCCCAGTGGGGGCAATCTGGTTTGTGGGCGTTGCGTTGAGTGCTTCACGTCAACAAGGGGTTGAACCTCGCCACTCAACCTTCATCATCATTGGCTAACGTCAGCGTCAATGAAGACGGTGCCGGTACGGCCGTCTTTCCCTCGCGGATCATCCCCCTTCCCCAACCCGACAGGCAGACGCATGGAACATCTCTTCATCTACGGTCCACTGGGCCCCGGCGGCCTCAACGAACACGTCATCGCCAATATCGATGGCGAATGGAGCTCGGCCTATCTACGCGGCCGACTGGAAAACACCGATCACGGCGATGAGCACAACTTCCCGGGGCTGGTCGTCGACAACACGGGCCAGGTGATACGCGGCCACGTGTTCTCCTCGGCGCAATTGCCCGAGCATTGGGATGCCCTCGATGACTTCGAGGGCCCCATCTATCAGCGCACCGTCACCACCGTAATACTCGATGACAATCGTGAACTCGAGGCCTATGTCTACGCCCTGCCGCAGTGAGACTCGCGCGCGGCACGGATAGCGATTGCTGGCTCGTGGCAAGAGATGGATGGATCGTGGCTAGTGATGGATTGATCGTGGCTAGTGATGGATGGCGGCCCGCCGCCTTGCGCCCGGATGGAGTAACATTGCCCTTCGGGCGATGCATGGCCAGTCAGCGCCAGCGTCCTCATTCATGCATCACAAGGGAGATTCCTCATGCAGCTTGAAGGTTCCTGCCACTGCAAGGCTGTCACATTCCAGCTCGAATCGCCGCACCCCTATCCGTATCAGCGCTGTTATTGCTCGATCTGTCGCAAGACGGCGGGCAGCGGTGGCTACGCGATCAATCTGGCGGGCGATGCCAACACCCTGAAGGTGGAAGGCCGGGACAATCTCTCCATCTATCACGCGGTGACCGACGGGGTCGAAAGTCCGGCGGAACGCCACTTCTGCAAGCGCTGCGGCAGTGCGCTGTGGCTCTACGATGCCCGCTGGCCGGAGCTGATCCACCCTCAGGCGGGGGCGATCGACACCCCGCTGCCCGTGCCGCCGGAACATGTCCACATCATGCTCGACAGCAAGGCCAACTGGGTGGAAGTCGCGCACGAAGCACGTGATGCTCATCACGCCGAGTATCCCGAAGAGAGCATTGCCGCCTGGCATGCGCGAATTGCCGAGCGCGACACCGACTGATCTCAGCGGCGCGTCAATCAGGACCAGCAACGCCATCGATCAGGGTCCGATGCGACGCTGGTCAGGATCCGTTGCGACCTCATGGCCTGATCCGCCGGGCTGAGCGTTGATGTCATTCGCTGCGTCGCGTATAAGTGCCGCCTATACAAGGCGGCACTCCTGTTTGTATCCGGTGATCCTTGGCTGATGCCTTCTCATGCCTCATCCAGGCAATCTCCCGAGCCATCAGCCAGGCCATCACCCAGGCCATCACCCAGGCCAAAACAGTACGACAGGAGCGCCGCGACAGCGCATCACAGTGAGGACTCTCGTGCCGGCCCGAAAGACAAGCTCCCCAGCGCCGCTGGAAAGCGCAAGCCTTCTGGATGACCTGCCCTCCCTGCGCGGGCTGGTCGCCTTTGACGTGACGGTCCGCCTGGGGTCGATGACGGCCGCCGCCAGTGAGCTGGATACCACCCAGCCCACCATCTCCCAGCGCATCCGCGCGCTGGAGGAGCACCTGGGCCATCCGCTGTTCGATCGCCAGGGCGGCCGTCTGATCCTCAACCACTACGGCGAGACCTTCCATGCCGAACTGGCAGGCGGACTTGGCAAGGTATGCAGCGCCGTCACGGAAGCACGTCGCAAGGTGCACAAGCCGACCCCGCGTATCACCATCGCCGCGGGCGCCGGTTTCGCGCATGTCTGGCTGCGTCCGCGCCTGGAGCGGCTGGAGCAGGATTTCCCCGACTGTCATTTCACGCTGTTGCCGATCGATCGCGATGAAGACCCGCAGATGCAGCAGGCCGATATCGCGATCCGCTTCGGCCCGCCGCTGACGGGCGATCATCGCGATACGCTGGTGGTCGCGGAGCGCGCCTTCCCGGTCTGTTCCCCGGACTACGCCCGGCGTCATGGGCTCGAGAAGGGACTGGACGCCGAGGCGCTGTCGCGCATCACCCTGCTGCATCTGGACATGCGCGACACCCGCTGGCTGGACTGGGCCACCTGGTGTCGCCATGCGGGACTGCCGGTGCCGCGCCTCGACAAGGCCTTCCCCTACAACAACTTCCCGCTGACGCTCAATGCCGCCGTCAATCATCAGGGCGTCGCGCTGGGCTGGAGCCACGTCATCCAGGACCTGCTCGACAACGGCTCGCTGATCGCCCTGACGCCGCATATCTCGCGGGACCGCCACGGCTATCGCATGAGTGTCCGCCATCCCAACAGCGCCGTGATCCAACCGATCACCCGCTGGCTGACACGCGAATTTTCCGGCCTCGAGATTCCGGGGCCTACCTCAAGGCAGCCATGAGTTGCCGCAAGCCCTCGCTCCGTGCGGCGCGCGCCGCCGAGACAGGCTTCTCCCCCGACGAACGACAGAGACTCCCATGCAGCATCTTTTCATCTACGGCACCCTCGGCCCGGGCGGCCCCAACGAACACGTCATGCTCGACATTGGCGGCAGCTGGACACCCGGCACCCTCAAGGGGCGCCTGGAGGCGGCTGGCTGGGGGCTGAGATGGGCTTTCCGGGGCTGAGACTGGATGAGGCGGGCGACACCATCCGCGGTCACGTCTTCTCCTCCGACAACCTGGCCGATCACTGGCAGGCGCTGGATGATTTCGAAGGCAGCGAATACCTTCGCCAGCCGGCCACGATCACGCTGGAAGATGGCAGCACCCTGACGGCACAGGTCTACGCGCTGAGCCAGCCGTAAGCTGCTCCATGAACTGTTTCATGAACTGCTCCATAAGCTGATCAGTGCGCTGATGCCCGGAGTCGCTGCCTGAGTGTCGAGGTCTGAGCGCCGAGGTCTGAGCGTCAATGCCTCGGCGCGCTACAGCGACACCTTCAGATACTCCAACACCCGTCTGGCGCGCGCCGAGAGCGGCCATTCCGCTCGCGTGAGCAACCACAGGGTATCGACCACCTCCGTGCTGCCCTCAGGCGGTGGCACCACCCGGATGGCCTGATGATCAGGGAAGGCCTCGCGGGCATGGCGCGGCACGACGCTGAAGCCCAACCCACGGGCGACCGGCTCCAGAATCAGGCTGATCTGGTTGGTGGAGCCACTGCGCGGCAATGAGCTGATGCCCGGATTGCCCGGAAAGCGCCGACTCAACAGGCGCGAGGCCATGTCCTGACCATCCGGGTGATCGATGAAGCCCAGTGTCTCGAGATCCCCCCAGTCATGGATCTCGACCCCCGCCGGCACCACCAGCTCAAGGGGCTCACGCGCCCACTCCGTCACGCTCAGACGCGGGTCATCCGGCTTGAGCGTGACGATCCCCAGCTCGAAGCGATTCTCCAGCACGGCCTCCACCACCTCGCGCGTCGGCGCGAAGCGATGGTGGACATTGAGGCCCGGCGACTCCTGCTGAAGCGCCAGCAAGCGCGGATAGATCGCCAGGCCAATGCTGCCCGGCGTGATCAACCGAATGTCGCCATGACTGTCTTCATTGCCCGCCAGGCGCTGGGCCAGGCGCTGCTCGGCGGTTTCCATCTCACGCGCGAAATCCAGCAGTGCATGGCCGGCCGGCGTCAGTTCGATCTTGCGCGGATGACGAATCAACAGCGTGCCAAGTCGGGTTTCCAGCTGGCGCACATGCTGACTGACAGCGGCCTGGGTCAGATCGAGCCGCTCCGCGGTGCGCGTGAAGTTGCCGACACTCACCAGGGTGCGAAAGGTGCGTAGCCATTGGGGTTGCAGCATTCAAGCTCCTGGGGCTGGAAGAATCAGGGGGCAGAGTCAGGGGGCAGTATCAGGAAGTCAGCGTCAGAGGAGTAGCATCAGCAAAGACTGCGACGGAGAACCCCTACCGCCATAAGCAAATCTTATCATTATCATAACAGCCACGTAGTTTTCATTATTGCTCATGACGCCCAAGATGGCATCCAACGTCACGCAGGCAGTGACCGAGCCATTTCCTTCACGACTCACATATCGAGGTGACTCATGAGCAACGAAAAGAACACACCGTATCCGCGCACCTTCTCCCACATCGGCCTGTCCGTCGGTGATGTGGAAGCCGCGGTCAAGTTCTACACCGAAGTGCTGGGCTGGTACGTGGTGATGGAGCCGACCACCATCACCGAAGATGACTCCGCCATCGGCGTGATGTGCAGCGATGTCTTCGGTCCGGGCTGGGGCAGCTTCCGCATCGCCCACCTGTCCACCGGCGACCGTATCGGCGTCGAGATCTTCGAATTCCCGAACCACGAGACGCCGGAAAACAACTTCGAGTACTGGAAGACCGGCATCTTCCACTTCTGCATCCAGGACCCGGACGTCGAAGGACTGGCCGAGCGCATCGTCGCCGCCGGCGGCAAGCAGCGCATGCCGGTACGCGAGTACTTCCCGGGTGAGAAGCCGTTCCGCATGGTCTACATGGAAGACCCGTTCGGCAATATCCTCGAGGTCTATAGCCACAGCTATGAAATGACCTACGCCGCCGGTGCCTACCAGAACTGAGCACGGCCGCAGACGTCAGATACAGCAAGGCCCCGCCATGGCGGGGCCTTGCTGTATCTGACATTCATGCTCGAGACATCCCGACAGGAATTTCGAGAGCAACACACGATGACCTTCGTCGGGCGAGCCCAGCGAAAGCCCACCCGCTCACGCCTCAGTGGATGACGGGCATGCTGCGCACACGACGGTAAAGACTCTGACTGGCGAGTTCCGGACTGAGCAAGGCAATCCGTGCCTTCTGCACTGCAAGCTCACGTTGCAACAACGACCAGGTGCCGATGAACTCGGCACACTCACCACAGTGCACCAGGTAATCATCAGAGCGCTCATGATATTGGTAATCCATGCTCAGGCATTTACATACCGGGCAGGACAGAACGGCGTTGGCTTTCTCATCCATGATTCGATTCCCTGGAGCCACACTGATTGAATTCACGGCAATGATCACACGCGTTCAGGTAATCATTACGGGTGTGAACATCCCTCATACTCTGCAAAACCCGCTGAACTCACACTATCCATGATGTGATATCTGTACAACTCTCACTTGTGGGCGACATTTCTCGAAACGTTAACCAGTGGTAACTTGCTGGCGTGTTCAGCACGTTGATCTCATCGCGACTCGCAAGACACCATGACCGCGACGAACACCCCGATAGCAAATCACTTCTCCATGATTACACAGCGATACGCAAGACTACATTCGCTGACCGATGGCATGCCGGCTTCAGACTCGCGAAACCGCAAAGCGCGCATGCCCTGCAGGTTCTGTCGCCAAACGGGCATGAAAAAACCCACCCTGGAGGGTGGGTTTTACGTGAATCCCTTCGGCTGTCACCGCCAGCAGATCATTTCATCTTGCGCGCCGAATCATCCTGCTCGATACGGGTCAGTAGCTTGTCAAAGACGCCAGTCGCCAACAGCACAAAGGTGACGGCCAAGCCAAGCCCCATCCAGATAGCGATATTGCTCATTGTCCCTTACCCCTGCTGTTTTCTTGGTTTTTTCAGCCCTTCTGCGACGCAATATGGCGTAAATTCAATCTTTGTACAACATTTGATCATGAAAATATCGACCGCCGTCTGGCGCTGAGACTGCCGGTGCCATTCCAGACCTTTGACCGGCGTCATCACACTGCCAACGACCATGATTTGAGCAATCGATCAACAACGGGTAGTCTTGCGTCATGAAGAAAGTGACGCAGGCTTGCCAGCGCTGATTCCTTGGCGCTGATCCGCTGGCACTTCCCCCTAGACGCTACCCGTCGGCCTGCTACCTCGCTTCGCGCCCACTGCATGTCTGAAATATCACCCCAGGAGTCATCATGTCTGACACGACCTTTCCCGACGTACTGGTGTTCGACGTCAACGAGACACTGCTCGACATCACCACTCTCTCGCCGTTGTTCTCACGCGTGTTCGGTGATGAAAGCGTGTTGCGCGAATGGTTCGCACAGCTGGTGCTGTACTCGCAGACCATGACGCTCTCACAACGCTACACCCCCTTCGGTGCGCTCGGCGTGGGCGCCCTGAAAATGGTCGCCGACATCCATCAGGTCAGACTCGCGGATGACGATATCGATGAGCTCAAGTCGCGCATGGCCGAGATGACGGCCCATCCCGATGTCGCCCCGGCGCTTGAGCGCCTCAAGCAGGCCGGTTTTCGCCTGGTGACGCTGACCAATTCCCCCGCAGGCGCCTCCCCGACGCCGCTGGAGAAGGCCGGTATCAGTATGGCCTTCGAGCAGCATTTCAGCGTCGACAGCGTCAAGCAGTTCAAGCCAGCGCCGGCCACCTATCAGCATGTCGCCGAGCAGCTCGAGGTCGAACTGGGCGACATGTGCATGATCGCCTGCCATGTGTGGGACACCATCGGTGCCCAGGCTGCCGGCATGCAGGGCGCCCTGCTGACGCGCCCACACAATGCCGTGCTGCCCGCCGAGAATGTGCCGACCCCGGACTTCATCGCCGCGGAGCTGATGACCCTGGCGGATCAGCTGATCGCGGCCAGGGAGGCCTGAGCGAGCACTGGCCTCTGAGCTCTCTTTCTAGACTCTCTTTCTAGGCTCTCTTTATAAACTCTCTTCCCAAACTGAGTTTCTCAGCTCTGTCTCTGAGTGCTGCCTAGTAAATAAACGCCGCTCGCCCATTCGGGTGAGCGGCGTTGCTGTTCCTGCCTTCCTGTTCGCTCTTTCCTAGCTTTGTCGTCGATCTTTCTGATTTCTCGCCAACCTCTCCGCTTCCTCGGCGATCTCTCCACCACCTCGCCGTTCGATCAGCTGCCGCACACGGCAGCCTTGCCTCCTTGGCGGGACGCGCTCACTTTAGTGAACGGAAGGCCTTGAGCATCTCATCACGGGTCGCCTGCAGCGCGGCCTGAATCTCCGCCCTGCGCTCGCTGATGCGCCACGAGGGGCCGACCACGGACACGGAGTAATGGCCCTGGCTGGTTTCCAGGCCGATTCCGATCGCGCCGACTCCCTGCATATGCTCATCCTCGTCATGGCCGATACCGGTGCGACGCACCTCGGCCAGTTGCGTCAGCAGTGCCGGCATCCCGAGGGTGTTGTCCGTGTAAGCCATGAGATCCGTCCCCAGCAACCGCTCCACCTGCTCATCCTCGAGATGCGAGAGCAGCACCTTGCCGCTGGCTGTCGCATGCAATGACAGGAAGTTGCCGGCCATCGGTGATACCCGCAGCGGCAGCGGCGACAACACCGAGTGCAGTATCAGCAGTTCGTTGCCGCTCAGACTGCAGAGCACCACCGTTTCCTCGGTGGAGCCGCTCAACGCCTCCAGAAACGACTTGGCATGCGTGGTGATGTCGAGCTGGCTATGGCGCGCCAGCCGCATCAGCGCAGAGCCGAGCCGTATCCCACCATGGCCGTGGATTTCCAGCAGGTCTTCCTGGGCCAGCGCATCGACCAGCCGCTTGACGGTCGAGCGCGGCAGATCGTTCCTGGCGGCGATCTCCCCCAGGCTCATGCCCTGCTCACTACCTTCCAGACTCTTGAGAATCGCCGCCACCCTGGCCACGACCTGCACGCCACTACCTTCTCTTGTGGACACAGACACAACTCCTTAACAAGCTAACTACTTGCCTAACGAAACCACCAAGTGGTACAGTGTACCGCATAACGAGACACCCAAGGTGTCTAGCGCTTCACCTCAAAACGGGAACTCTACAGTGGCCGCTCCTCAACCCTTCAATCTACGACTCGCACTCGGTCTTGTGGGCATTCTGCTCGCATCACTGATGTCCGGTGTGGGAGAGCGTGTCACGCAGACCGTCCTGACGGATGTGGTCGGACACTTCGGCTTCTCCCACGATGAGGGCAGCTGGCTGACCACCATCTACAGCGCGGCGGAAGTCTCGATGATGCTGCTCGCCGGTTGGCTGGCCGTCACCTTCAGCCTGCGCCGCTTCGCGATCGGTGCCTGCCTGTCACTGGCCCTGTTCTCGCTGCTGGTGCCCCTGGCCGACAGCTTCCCGTTGATGGCGGGGCTGCGCGTGGCCCAGGGCCTGGCCTCCGGCAGCATCCTGCCGCTGCTGATGATGTCGGCGCTGCGCTTCCTGCCGTGGCACAGCAAGCTCTATGGCCTGTCGGCCTATGCGATGACGGCCACCTTCGGCCCTTATCTGTCGGCACCGCTGGCCGCTCTCTATGGCGACCTGGGCGACTGGAATCTGGTGTTCTGGGAAACCGCGCCGGTATGCCTTCTCGCCGCCGCGCTGGTCTCCTGGGGCCTGCCGCAGGACCCGCTCAAGCTGGAACGCTGCAAGCAGTTCGACTGGCTCGGTGCCCTGCTGGGCGTCACCGCTCTGTGCGCGCTGGTCGCCGGCATGACCCAGGGTGAGCGACTCGACTGGGGCAACTCGCCGTTGATCGTCGCCCTGCTGACCACGGGCGGGCTGGTCTTCGTGACCTTCCTGATCCATGAGTGGTTCCACCCGATGCCGCTCTACAAGCTGCAGCTGCTGGCACGCCGCAACTTTGCCTTCGGCATCATCACCCTGTGTACCTTCATGTTCCTGACCCTGGCCGCCGGCACCATTCCTGCCGCCTTCCTGGGGGAAGTGCAGGGCTATCGCCCCATGCAGCTGTTCCCGGTCATGTTGACCATGGCCCTGCCGCAGCTGCTGCTGGCACCGCTGGTGGCGACACTGATCAACCGCAAGAGCGTCGACAGCCGCTACGTGATGGCCACGGGCCTGGTGTTGATCCTGATCAGCTGCCTGCTGGGCTCGCAGCTCACCAGCGACTGGAATCGCGACAACTTCTATCTCATCGAGGTGCTCAACACCCTGGGCCAGCCGATGGTGGTGGTACCGCTGCTGATGAATGCCACCGGGGCGCTCAGCCCGCTGGAAGGGCCGTTCGCCACCGCGATGGTCAACTCGCTGCGCGCCCTGTTCACGGTGGTGGCCTCCACGGTCTACGGAAGTTTCCTCGTCACGCGTGAAGCGCTGCACACCACCCGCCTGGGCGAGGCACTCGGCCTGCAGGGCAATCAGCCCGCCGGACTCATCCAGGTCGATGCGGCAAGCGATATCACCACGCGCATCTCCGAGCAGGCCTCCGTGATGAGCTATGCGGATGCCTACCTCGCCATCATCCCCTTCGTGGTGGCGCTGCTGATACTTGTCATGGTGCTGCCGATCCGCGCCTATCCGCCCCAACCGGCGCCGGCACCGGCACCTCAACCAGAGCCAGCACAGCGCACTCAGTCTCAGCCCCCTCAGGCTCAGCCCCCTCAAGCACAACCCTCCGGGGCATAGACACAGACAAAGCCGGCGGCTGCCCGCCAGCCATGATTCAGTCACTTCCCCCTTCTTCGACATAGACGACGAGATACGACACCGACATGAACAAGACACGTACCACCCTACTGTTGAGCGTTCTGGCGCTCCTGCTGGTCGCGACCTACGCGGGCCTCTACTGGAAGGGCCACGATGGCCGCGAAGCCACCAACAATGCCTATGTGCGCGCCGATAGCGTGATGGTGACCACACGCGTCGCGGGCCAGATCGACAAGGTGCTGGTGGAAGACAACGAAGTGGTCAAGGAAGGCCAGATCCTGGCCACGCTGGATGACCGCGATTACCAGGCGTCCCTGCACTCCGCCCAGGCCGATCTCGCCGCCCAGCAGGCAGCGGTCGGTGACCTGGATGCCAACATCGAGCGTCAGCACGCCGTCGTCCAGCAGTCCATCGCCGAGGTGAAGTCCACCCAGGCCTCGCTGCGTTATGCGCGCAATGATGCCAAGCGTTACCGCAGCCTGCGCATGACCAACGCCGCCTCCCAGCAGGACAAGGAAAAGGCCGATGAACAGCAGGGCATCTGGGAAGCCAATCTCGTGCAGGCCCAGGCGGCTCAGCGCTCGGCGGAAAAGCAGATCGGCGTCCTTGAAGCCCAGCGCGTGGAAGCCCTGGCCGAGGTCGAACGCTCACGTGCAGCGCTCGAGCAGGCGGAGCTGAACACCGGCTATACCGTCATTCGTGCGCCGAAGGACGGCATCGTCACCCAGCGCTCACTGCGTGTCGGCGCCTACGTGCAACCGGGTGATTCGCTGCTGGCCATCGTGCCGCACAAGGAAGCCTATGTCGTCGCCAACTATCTCGAGACCCAGATGGCCGAGATGGAGCCGGGCCAACCGGTCGAGATGACGCTGGATAGCCTGCCGGGCAAGACCTTCACTGGCCATGTCGACAGCATCGCACCGGCCTCCAGCAGCGCCTTCTCGGCCGTGGCCAGCGAGAACGCCACCGGCAACTTCACCAAGATCACCCAGCGCATGCCGGTCAAGATCGTGTTCGAGCCGAACCAGCCCGACTTCGACAAGGTACGCATCGGCATGTCCGTGATTGCCCATGTCACGACCCAGCAGCCCTGAGCGACTTGCGACAGCCCTGAAACAGTCAAGAGAAGCGTCCTGGAGGGCACGCCGCCCCGGGACGCCTCTGAAGAACGCCATCACGCCATCACTCGATCATCAACGGGATCAACACCATTAAAATTCGCGCCGCCGTCACCGCCACCCAAGGCCAGCCCTTCGACCTCAAGGACGTCGAACTGGCGTCCCCCAAGGGTGACGAGATTCTGGTACGTGTCGTGGCCACCGGGGTCTGCCATACCGATGCCGCCGCACGCGACCTGGGCATCGCCCCCTATCCGATCGTGCTCGGCCATGAAGGGGCCGGTGTGGTCGAGCAGATCGGTGACAATGTCCGCGACATGGAAGTCGGCGACCATGTGGTGCTGTCCTTCGCACACTGTGGCCATTGCAGTCACTGCCTGACCGGACACCCGACCGTCTGCGAGCGTGGCGGTGAGCTCAACTTCGGCGGTGTGATGGATGATGGCGGCAAGCGCCTGAGCTGTGACGGCCATGACGTGGCCACCTTCTTCGGCCAGTCGTCCTTCGCCACTCACGCCGTGGTCAGCGAGCGCAATGCCGTCAAGGTCGACAGCGATGTCGATCTCGCCCTGCTGGGCCCGCTGGGTTGCGGCATCCAGACTGGCGCCGGCACCATCCTCAATCGCCTCAAGCCGGGCTTCGGTGACAGTCTCGTCGTGTTCGGCTGTGGCGCCGTGGGCCTGAGTGCCGTGATGGCGGCCAAGATCGCCGGCTGCAAGAACATCATCGCGGTCGACCTGCACGAGAGCCGTCTGGAACTGGCCCATGAGCTGGGCGCGACCCACAGCGTCAACGGCAAGACCGAGGACCTGGTCGGCGAGATCAAGCGCATCAACGATGGCGGCAGCGAATTCTCCCTCGAGACCACCGGCGTGCCGATGCTGGTGCGCAGCTCCCTGCAGGTACTGCGTCCGCTGGGCACCTCTGCCATCGTCGGCCTGACCCACGATGTGACCCTGGACGTGCACCACGACCTGATGGCGGAAGGCAAGTCGATGATCGGGGTGATCGAAGGCGACGCCGTACCGCGCGTCTTCATCCCGCGTCTGGTCGGCTACTACAAGGAAGGCCGCTTCCCCTTCGACAAGCTGATCCAGATGTATGACTTCGATGACATCGAACAGGCCTTCGCGGATTCGAAATCAGGCCTGACCGTCAAGCCGGTGCTGCGCATCAGCTCGCTGTAATCAGCGCCTGCGCCACCTGGCCTGTACCTAAAAGCCCCCGTGCGTCACTGACGCACGGGGGCTTTCTTCGTTGGGCGACACGACCTCAGTCAGCGCGCTCGCGCATTGCCTACGACTGACACAGCTGCCAGGCGTCGTGGTCGATATCGAGCATGGCGGCGATGGCGGCCGAGGCGATGACATGCGTCTGGCCACTGGCCTCGTCATGCACATTGAGACCGCCCTGCACCACCGTCACCTCGGCGCGCCCACGGGGAAGCTCGCGCGCCACCGCGTCCGTATCCACGGCGTCCGGCTCCTGGACCGCGATGGTGACCTCGACGCGCATCTGGTGGTGATCGATGCCGAGTGACTGGAACATCACGATGGAGGAATGATGCAGGGCGTCATGCACCGCACGGCAGGCAGCCTTGGTGTAGTCCATGCCGTAGAGGTCATTGCCGGTGCCCATCTCGAGAATGATGCGTTGCTCGCTCATGACTGACCTCCTGCCGACTGCCCGGGCGTGGAAGAAGTGGACGCCGCGCCGGCGGCCGCCGCGCCGGTGGCCGCCATGTCGAATGACACGATGATGGCGACATTGGCGATCACGCTGACCCCGCTGCCATCCGGCTTGGCGACGTCCAGCCCGCCCTTGACCACGCGCACACTGGGCTGACCGTAGGGAAAGATGCCCAGCAGGGCGTCACTGTCGACCTTGTCGGGCTGCTGCACGCCGACCTCGACCTCGATCAGCATCGCCTCCTTGGGGAAGCCGAAGGCGTCCGCCACGTTGAGCGAGTTGTGCCACAGGGCATCGCGGATGCCACGTGCCGCCGCCTCGGTGTAGTTCTGGCTGCGAATGGAGGTGCCCATGCCGAACTGGGTCACCATGCGTGTCTTGGCCACATTACCCCCTGATTTCCTGTCACGGAAAAGACGTACCACTCGCGCCGCCTATCAGCGCGGATGCTTGAAAAGCCCGATCACCCAACCTATCCCGCCCAGCAGCAGGGCGCCCTGCCAATCTCCCTGGAACAGCTCGATCAGCGCCAGGACGATCGCCACCAGCTGCGCACTGCGCACCGGGCTGACCGTCGCTGTGGGCTTGCGGTCATCCTGCTCTGACATGCGGCCTCCCGTCGCTGGCCCGATATCTTTATCAGACGATGACAACGTCGCCCCATCGTTTCAGGAAAGCCTCAAGTAGAAAATACGACTTCCGTCCCCGAGCACCAGCAGGCACCAGCCCCGATCAGCTCATCGGGTCGTGGCAGGCGTCTCAAGCGCCAGCTGGCCCCAGAAGTGGCCGGTGCTGCGCGACAGCGTCGGGTCATTCATCAGGTAGGCAAAGGTGGCCATGGGGTCGAGGTCGGCAAAGGTCTCGGGGTGCAGCCAGCGCGCGATGGCCTCCAGCGCGACGATGGCATAGGGCCCCTGGTGGAAGCCATGCCACAGCGCCATCACCCGGCCCTGCTTGACGGCATCGAGTGACTGCCAGCCGGGCAGTGTCTGCACCATGCGCGCCAGATCGTGCTGGATATCCTCACCCGAGATGCCGATGCCGGCACGCAGGCCATCGCCCTTGGCCCACTGGCCGCCGGTATTGAGAATCGCCTCGGGCGGGTGTGCCAGCACCCACTCCTTGCTGAGGGTGGCACCGCTGACCGGCGCCAGTTCAGCGGCCAGATTGCGCCCGCCGGCCCGCGTGACCAGGTCCGCCACGCCGTTGTGCAGATTGGTACGACAGCAATCCACCTTCACGCCCGGTGCGATGTTGATCAGCACACGCGGCCGTTCGGCTATCGTCGCCAGACGTTCGTCAATCAGCGCCAGATGCGCCGCGATGGTGTCATCCACCTCGCGGGCACGCGCCTCGACACCGAGCACGTCACCCAGCAGGCGCACGCTGACCGGAGCATCCTGCAGCGGATGGTGATTGAACTCGACATACAGGTAGGGAGTGCCGACCTCGTCCAGCAGCGCCGCCAACGGCGAGCCTTCGATACGCGAGCGCTGGGAGAGATCGAACAGCACCAGGTCCGGCGTCAGCGCCAGCAGGGCCTCGCCCTCCAGGCTCGGGGTCGAGGCGCGACTCAGCGCTGGCAGCGTGGCAAGTTGCGGCCAACGCGCTTCGAGACGCTCGGTCATCGCCGGGTCAAACACCGCCAAGGGATAGGCCCAGCCGACGATACGCTCAAGCGGCGCATCCAGCAGCGTCAAAAGCGCATACAGCTGGCGCGGCTGGGCGAGGAAGATGCGCTGCGGTGAGGCCGCAAGCGTCACCTCGCGCCCGGCGAGATCCGTGACCTGTCGTGGAAAGCTGGCCTGGGTCTGCCCCTTGGCGACCGGCTCGGCGGCATGGGCAAGGTTGCCCGGCGCGCTCGAGAAGGCGCCTGCGAAGACAGTGGCGAGTGCCAGCAGGCAGGCGCCTGCCAATCTTGTGCGCCTCGCCATCATCGTCTGGCTCCGACATCGCGCGTGATATGGCCGATATCGGCGTGGGCCGAGTCGGCGACGCGGTCGGTGAGCACCACCGGATGGCCCAGCGAGCAGCTCTCGATACGCGCCTCGATACCGTAAGCCTCACGCAGATGCTCGGCGGTGATCACCTCCCGCGGGGCCCCGGTGGCCAGCAGGCCGGAGGGCGCGAACAGGATGATCTGATCACAGAAACGCAGCGCCAGATTGATGTCATGCAGCGCGATCAG
Source organism: Cobetia sp. UCD-24C (assembly GCF_001306765.1). Classification (NCBI taxonomy): domain Bacteria; kingdom Pseudomonadati; phylum Pseudomonadota; class Gammaproteobacteria; order Oceanospirillales; family Halomonadaceae; genus Cobetia; species Cobetia sp. UCD-24C. The sequence continues at coordinate 122,301 of NZ_LJTD01000005.1, forward strand.
GCAGATGGCCTGCTGCTCCTGCACCACACCGCGTACGCCTTCGATCAAGGCCAGCTGCCAGCGCAGGTCCAGCGCACTGGTCGGCTCATCCAGCAGCAGCAGTTGCGGCTGGCGCACCAGCGCCTGGGCGAGGCCGACCATCTGACGCTGGCCACCGGAGAGTGTGTCCATGCGCCGGAAGGCCAGCGAATGCAGCGACAGGCGCGCGAAGACCTGCTCGACCAGCGAGTCGGTTGCCTCGCGGCTCAACTCGGCACGCGCCGCGCGACAGGCGCTGGCCACGGCTTCGTAGGCGACCAGACTGGTCGGCTGCGGCAGCGTCTGCGGCAGGTAGCCGACATGGCGCATGCGGTTCGCCCCGTGCAGCGACGACAGCGCAAGCTCGCCGAGGTGGATGTCGCCCTTGGCCGGGCGCATGCCGGCAATCGCCTTGAGGAAGGTCGACTTGCCGACCGCATTCGGCCCGAGCACACCGACCAGTGAGCCCGCCGGCAGCGGCGGCAGGTCGAGTTGATCGAAGATCATGCGCCGCTGATAGCCGGTGGTCAGCTGCGAGATCCTCAAGGATGCTTGCGAATCAAAGACGTGATGGCTCATCCCTGCCCCCTGCGCTGTCCGAGCAGCAAGGCGAGGAAACAGGGGATACCGATCAACGAGGTCACGATCCCCACCGGCAGCACCAGGCCGGGTACCAGCGACTCACTGGCCGTCGCGGCCAGGGACAGTACCAACGCCCCCGCCAGCGCACTGCCGGGCAGATAGAAGCGATGGTCTTCCCCCAGCGCCAGACGCGCCATGTGCGGCCCGACCAGACCGATGAAGCCGATGGTGCCGACAAAGGCCACTGCCACTGCCGCCAGCAGGCTGACGCGTAGCAGCGCCGTGCGGCGCAGACGGGTGACCGGCACGCCGAAGCTGCGCGCATGGTCTTCCCCGGCACGCAGCGCTGTCAGCGCCCAGGCACGCCGCATGGCGAAGGGCAGGCAGACGACCAAGACGCTTGCGATGATCGCGACTCGCTCCCATGAGGCTTCCGACAGGCTGCCCATGGTCCAGAACACCAGCTGTTGCAGCGCATCGGGACTGGCCACGAACTGCACCAGCGCATTGACGGCGTTGAGCACGAAGACCAGCGCGATGCCGAACAGCACGATGACCTCGCGACTGGCGCCATACAGCGAGGCCACGGCATCGATGGCCAGAATCGACAGCGCCGCGAACACGAAGGCCATCAGCGCGATGGTGTAGCTGGGCGGCAGCCCCGGCAAGGCCACATCCAGGATGATGACCAGCGAGGCACCAAGCGTCGCCGCGGCGCCCACGCCCAGTGTGAAGGGGCTGGCCAGGGCGTTGTTGAGCACGGTCTGCATCTCGGCGCCCGCAAGCCCCAGAGCTGCACCGACCAGCGCCGCCATCACCGCCGTCGGCAAACGAATCTGCCAGACGATGGCTTCATTGATCGGCCCGTGCGAGCCGGGATTGATGAGTTCGCCCAGCAGATCAGACAGCGCGAGATCGGCAGGGCCGGTCATGATGTCGCCAAGGATGGCCAACAGCAGCGCCAGACCCAGCGCGGCGAGAATCACCACACGTTTCCAGGCGAAGCGCCGGTATTGCTGGGCGAGCGTAGGCGACGGTTCAGGCGCTGAGGCCTGAGCGTGCGCGGGGGGAGACATCGGACTTTTTTCAATCACCAGCAAGGTCTGCCACTAGGAGGAGGAAGTGAACTTCCATGCATCAGGGCCCACCGGAGCCGCCAGGCAGCTCGGCTATCAGCATGAATCATGCGCAGATGATAATGATTGACGCCTGCAGTCACAATGCGCACGGCCGCGACTGGCGATATGCGCGCCCCGGCTCACGCACGCTTCGGCAAATACCCGACTCAGTAAATCTCTGGCTCGGAAAATGACAGGCTCGTAAAGTGTCAGGCTCTGAAATGACAGACTCGGTGAACAGGGCGGCAAAAACTTGGTAGCGTCATGGCGGGTTGCTATGTTCAAGACTCGCTCGCCCCTTCTCTTGCCCAGGAGTCTGACATGGCCCGCCTCACTGCAAAGGATTTTGCTCCCGAGTTGCTGGAGCTGTACGACGGATATGTGCATGGCAACATCACTCGCCGCCAGTTTCTGGATCGCGCGGCGACCTTTGCCGTTGCGGGCATGACGGCCACCTCGATTCTGGCAAGTCTGAGCCCCGACTACGCGTTGGCCTCCCAGGTCGAGTTCACCGACCCCGACATCGTCGCCGAATACATCACCTACCCGTCCCCCAAGGGCCACGGCGAGGTGCGCGCCTATCTGGTGAAGCCCGCCAAGGCCAGCGGCCCGCTGCCGGGCGTGGTGGTGGTGCACGAGAATCGTGGCCTCAACCCCTATATCGAGGACGTGGCGCGCCGCGTGGCCAAGGCCGGCTATATCGCGCTGGCCCCGGATGGGCTGAGCTCGGTGGGCGGCTATCCGGGCAATGACTCCAGAGGCAAGGAGCTGCAGGCACAGGTAGACCCTGAAAAGCTGATGAACGACTTCTTCGCCGCCATCGATTACCTGATGAGCGAGGACCGCACCACCGGCAAGATCGGCATCACCGGCTTCTGCTACGGCGGGGGCGTCTCCAATGCCGCCGCCGTGGCCTATCCGGAGCTTGCCTGTGCCGTGCCCTTCTATGGCCGCCAGCCGCGCGCCGAGGAAGTTGCCGCCATCAAGGCCCCGCTGTTGCTGCACTATGCGGAGCACGATGAGCGCGTCAATGCCGGCTGGCCCGCCTATGAAGCCGCGCTGAAGGAGCACGACAAGGTCTATGAGGCCTACATCTACCCGGACACCCACCACGGCTTCCACAACGACTCCACCCCGCGCTATGACGAACAGGCCGCCAAGCTCGCCTGGGACAGAACTCTTGCCTGGTTCGAGAAGTATCTGAGCTGACCTCAGACGGCACCAGGAAGACGGCCTGCCCGCCTCAAGGCAACGAAGCCAGCCATCACGCTATTCCCGTGGTGGCTGGCTTCGTCATTTTCGAGTGAGACCGATACCGGTCTCTTCAGGCTCAGACCCGCTCTAAACACAGCTCAGCTGCACAGCATGCCACTGGCGACGATCTCGCTGAGCGTGCCCTTGCCGATGCCGCTGATGCGGGTCAGTTGACCGCTGGAACTCCACGGACGCTGACGGATGATATCGGCGGCGCGTGCCGGCCCGATATTGGGCAGGCGATCCAGCTGATCGGCGTTGGCGGTATTGAGGTCGATACAGGTCTGACTCGCCGAACTGGAGGCGTTGGATGCACGACTGGCCACCTCTGCGCCCGCCGCCTGCGGCTGGCCGCCGTCCAGCGGCAGTAACGCCAGTGTCTCGCCGGTCACCGACAGATAGATCGGGGCGTGATCGGAGACATCGGCACGCGCCGCCTCATGACTGATGCCCAGATAGTCCGGGAAGCGGAACACCTCGCCGCTGGCGCTGGGCCATTCGCTCGGCACATACCAGATGTTGTCGTAGAGCGAGGCATAGCGGCCATCGGTCTTGGAGAGCGTCGTTGCGCCCTCGGTGATCAGCGGGCGCAGGCCGAGGGTCCGCAGATCTCCCCAGGCAGGCTCATCCGGCGCCATGTTGAAGTCGCCCATGATGATCGCCGGGGTGCCGGGCGAGATTTCCTTCATCAGGTCGTAGATATCCGCCAGCGCACGGATTTCCGGCGCGCGATCCGCCTTGCTGTCGCCGTAGACGATATGCACGTTGGCGGCGCTGAAGGCCCGCCCGCTGTCCTTGTCGACGAAGGTGGCCAGCAGCGGCTCGCGCGAGAACACATCCTCGGGGTCGAGATAAACGGTAGCCCCGCCCTGATAGGCGATCGTCTTGTCGCGATACAGATAGGCGTAACGCTCGGTATAGGTGCTCCGCCCGACCGCATGGCTGACCAGGCTGTCCCACTCATCGCCGGTCAGCGCCTCAAGCTGCTGCTCGAGCTCGCTGACGACCTCCTCCTTCATCACCTCCTGCAGGCCGATCAGGTCCATATGGCTCGCCACCGCCGCGACCTGCTCGAGATGCTTGCCGTTGTTCCAGCCGGCATGCTTCAGATTCCAGCTGGCGATCACCGCATCCGCCTGACTACTGGCCGCAGCGCCCAGCAGCACGGGCACTGTCAGTGCCATCACCACCCTTCTGGCGATGCGCTCAAGCCGAGAACCGCCAGACGGCTGCCGGCCGCGCGCGGGCTTGCTGTTGCTGCTCGTGCTGCTGTTGCTCATGCTGCTGTTGCCAGCGAAATCCAGGTGACTGCTGCTCGTATTGCTGACGCTACCGCGCTGACCTATCCGTATCACTGCGTGACCCTTGACTGATGACTCGTACACAAAAGACCGTAAGAGACTGTATCTTATGGACTTGTCGTCAAGGTTTATAGAACCACGATATTATTTATTATCCTTTGCGCGACTCTTGATGGATGACAGAGAGCTAGCGCGTTACGCCACCGTCAGCGCCGGACCTTGCCACTTGACCTTTCAGCGCCAGCTTTTACTCTCGAGCGCTGATGCTTCCTTTCTCCAGTCACGAGATCCCATGACCCCATCGTCATCCCTTTCTCCCGGCAGCCTGCTGAATCAGCTGCGCCAGACCACGCCGCTGGTGCACAACATCACCAATCACGTCGCGATGACGCCGACCGCCAATACCCTGCTGGCCATCGGTGCCTCGCCGCTGATGGCGCATGCACAGCAGGAAATCCAGGAGATCTCCACCATCTGTGCGGCGCTGTCGATCAATATCGGCACCCTGTCGCCCAGCTGGATCGAGGCCATGCAGCTGGCCGCGATGTGCGCCCACCGCGATGGCAAACCCTGGGTGCTGGACCCGGTCGGCATCGGCGCCTCCAGCCTGCGCCAGTATGCGTGCCGCACGCTTTTGGAATATCGCCCCAGCGTGATTCGCGCCAATGCCTCCGAAGTGCTGGCGCTGGCCGGTGAGATGAATCAGGGTCGTGGCGTGGACAGCGGCGATGACGGTGAGGATGCGCTGCAGCGCGCCAGCCGGGCCGCCGTCGCGCTGGCGCGCACGCAGAACTGCGTGGTGGCGATGACTGGCCGTGTCGATGTCGTCACCGATGGCCAGCGGCAAATCACGGTTCAGGGTGGCCATGCGCTGATGGGGCGCGTCACCGCCATGGGCTGCGCGCTGAGCAGTGTGGTCGCCGCCTTTCTCGCCGCCTCCCTCGCCGCCTCCCTCGCCGGGCATGACGACACCCTGCACGCCACCGCCGCCGCGCTGGCCTGCTACGCCGAGGCCGGTGAGGCGGCGGGCCAGTCGGCGCAAGGCCCGGGCAGCTTCGTGCCACGCTTCATGGATGCCCTGTATACTCTCGACGCCGATTCCACCCCGCTAGCCTCTCGTCTGGAGCTGACCGATGTCACTTGATCTATCCCTTTACCTGGTCACCGACCCCGCGCTGTGCGCAGAGCGCGGCCTGGAAGCCACCGTGATGGCCGCCGTGCGTGGCGGCGTCAGTGTCGTGCAGCTGCGTGACAAGCACGCCAGCGACGAAGAGATGATCGCTCAGGCCATCCGCCTCAAGGCGCTGCTGGACGAGTACGAGGTGCCGCTGATCATCAATGACCGCATCGAGGTCGCGCTGGCCAGTGGCGCCGATGGCCTGCACATCGGTCAGAGCGATGGCGACCCGGTCGAGGCGCGTCGCCGTCTCGGCGAGGACGCCTTGATCGGCCTGTCGGTCCAGACGCTTGAGCAGCTCAAGGCCGTCGATGTCGAGCGCATCGACTACCTCGGCCTCGGCCCGGTGCATGCCACCCCGACCAAGCCGGATCATGCCGCACCGCTGGGTATCGAGGGGCTCACGCAGCTCGTGCGCTCAAGCCCGCTGCCGACGGTCGCCATCGGCGGCATCTCGCTGGCCAATGCCGGCGAAGTCATGACCAGCGGCACCGACGGCCTCGCCGTCGTCTCGGCGCTGTGCAGTGCCGAAGACCCCGCCGCAGCCGCCCAGCAATTCCTGGCGCAGTATCCTTTCTGATCTGAACTGTGCTGATCTGAGCTGAATTGAGCGGATCCAAGCCCGCCAGTCACGACAACGCCCGCCATGGTCAGCCATGGCGGGCGTTGTCGTCTTTGCTACCTGAACTGATTGAGCTGATTGAACTGATTGAGCGGATCAGCTGGCCGCGAGATCACTCTCGGCATTGGCCACCAGCGCGAACTCTTCCTCGGCGGTCTTCGCCACCAGCTGATGGCGGCTGAAGATGGCGTAGTAGGCGATGCCCACCACGAACAGCACCAGAGTGTAGTTGAAGGCGCGCGGGTCAAAGGCATAGACCCCGGTCAGCGCGATCAGCGACAGCACCAGCGCGATGGAAGATGTCACGATGCCACCCGGCGTGCGATAGGGGCGCGCCATCTGCGGCTGGCGCAGGCGCAGCAGGATATGGCTGGCGGCCATCAGTGCGTAGGAGGCGGTCGCCCCCACCACCGCCATGCCCAGGATCAGATCGCCTTCACCGGTCAGCGAGACCAGGAAACCGAAGATGCCCGGCACCACCAGCGCCCAGGTCGGCGCCTTGCGCTTGCTGGTCAGCGACAGCGTCTTGGGCAGATAGCCGGCCCGTGACAGCGCGAACACCAGACGGCTGTAGCCGTAGATGATCGAGAAGAACGAGGCCACCAGCCCGGCCAGCGCCAGCACGTTGACCAGCGTCGCCAACCCTTCGCTGCCGGTCGCGTTCAGCGCATCCACCAGCGGCACGGCACTGCTGCCGATCGCCTCGGCACCGGCGGCACCGGCCAGCAGGAAGACGACGAGCACAGCGGTGAACATCAGAAACAGCATGGCGCCGATGATGCCACGCGGGACATCACGGGCCGGGTTGCGCGATTCCTCCGCCGCCAGTGGCACCCCTTCCACGGCCAGGAACAGCCACATGCCGAAGGGCAGCGCGGCCCAGATGCCATACCAGCCATTGGGCATGAAATCGCTGGCGCCCCAGGCATCCGTCGGCGCGATGTCGAACAGGCGGCTGCTGTCGAAGTCACCGATCAGCGCGACGGCGGTGGCGATGATCGCGAACACCGCCAGGCCGCTGATCACCATCATCACCTTGAGCGCCTCGCCGACCCCCGCCAGGTGGATGCCGATGAATACCAGGTAGAAGATGGCGTAGATGATCGGGCCATTGATGCCCAGCAGCGACTCCACCGCGCTGCCGATGAAGATGACGATGGCTGCGGGTGCCAGCGCATATTCGATCAATACCGCAAGGCCCGTGAGATAGCCGCCAGCCGGGCCCATGGCCTGACGCGCGAAGCTGTAACCGCCGCCGGCGGCCGGTATCGCCGCTGACATTTCCGCCAGCGACAGCACCAGCGCCAGATACATGATGCCCATCAGTAGCGCCGCGATCGCGAAGCCGCCCCAGCCCGCCTCCGCGATACCGAAATTCCAGCCGGCGAAATCGCCGGAGATCACATAGGAGACCCCAAGTCCCGCCAGCAGAATCCAACCCGCCGTGCCCTTCTTTAACTGGCGTCTGGCCAGATAGTCCTGCTCATTCGTGTCGTGGTTCGTGTCGCGAGTCATGGTGCCGCCTTGTTTCCGTCAAGCATTGTCATTGTTGGATCGGGAGATTCCCGCTGATGCGCTGCCATCCCGTCAGGACAGCAGGAAGTTCTGGATACCGCCCCCGCTCTCCAGCGAGTTGTCACCACTTCTGTCCTTGAGCCCCACCCCGGTGAGGCCGAGCTTGCGTGCCTCGCGCAGCAGGTAATGCAGACGCTGGGCAGCCATGGCGAAGTCAAGCCCTGCCGGGCGCACGTTGGAGATGCAGTTGCGACTGGCATCACTGAGGCCGACGCGCGGCTGCCAGGTGAGATAGAGGCCGAGGCTGTCCGGAGAACTGAGACCGGGGCGCTCGCCGACCATCACCAGCACCGCCCGCGCCTTGAGCAGTTCACCGACTTCATCGCCGATCGCGACCCGTCCCTGCTCCACCACGCTGATGGGTGTCAGCGTCCAGGCATCCGGGCCATCCTCGGCAAGCGCTTCCAGCAATGCCGCGATGAAGGGCGCGGCGTTGTTCTGGACCGCCAGAGACGACAGCCCATCGACGATCACGATGGCCAGATCCGCAGGCTCCGGTGCGAGGCTGGACAACTGCTCACACGAGGCCTCATCGAGCCGTCGCCCGTAGTCGGGGCGTTGCAGATAGGTGGTGCGATCCACGGCGCGGCTGTGCAGATGCTGGATCTGCGGAGCATGCTCGAGCGCTGTGAGCTGGTTGAGGTCCTCGATCAGTCGAGGAATCTCCAGCGGCAGGTGGACGGCATCCTGGGCGCGGGCGTGCGCCAGCTGGAATTCCAGCGAACGATTGGTCGGCAGACTGATGCCGGCACGGCCAAGGCCGATGCGCGCATCCGTGAACTGGCCAAGCCGCTGCCAGGGATTGGGCGTGACGATGGCATCGGGTTCGAGGCTGCGCGAGACCGCATCAGCAGAGGGCTGGTCATGTCTCATGCGTCACCTCCTGTCACCTGACGCAGTGAATTGGCGAAGCGGTCGGGCATTTCGCGCGGCAGTGCCTGGGTGGCGACATCGGTGAAGATCTGCATCTCCTCGAGCCAGGCGGCGAATTCCGGCGCCGGGCCCAGGCCCAGCACCCGCCGTGCATAGAGAGCATCGTGGAAGGAGGTGGTCTGATAATTGAGCATGATGTCATCCGAGCCGGGGATGCCCATGATGAAGTTGCAGCCCGCCACCCCGAGCAGCGTCAGCAGGGTATCCATGTCGTTCTGATCGGCATCGGCATGATTGGTGTAGCAGATGTCGCAGCCCATCGGCAGGCCCAGAAGCTTGCCGCAGAAGTGGTCCTCGAGGCCGGCGCGGATGATCTCCTTGCCATTGAACAGATACTCGGGGCCGATGAAGCCGACCACGGTATTGACCAGCAGCGGCGAGTACTTGCGCGCCACCGCATAGGCGCGCGCCTCGCAGGTCTGCTGGTCCAGGCCGTGATGGGCATCGGCGGACAGCGCACTGCCCTGGCCGGTCTCGAAATACATCACGTTGTCGCCCACCGTGCCGCGCTTGAGCGACAGCGCAGCCTGCTGGGCCTCCGCCAGCACGGAAAGCTCGACGCCGAAGCTCTCGTTGGTGGCCTGGGTGCCGCCGATGGACTGGAAGACAAGATCCACCGGGGCGCCCTGCTCGATGCATTCAATGGTGTTGGTGACGTGGGTGAGCACGCAGGACTGGGTGGGGATTTCGTATTTCTGGATCACTTCATCCATCAGACGCATCAGCTTGATGCTCTGGGCCACGTTGTCGGTGGCCGGATTGATGCCGATCACGGCGTCGCCGTTGCCGTAGAGCAGGCCATCGAGAATGCTGGCAGCGATGCCGGTGACATCATCGGTGGGATGGTTGGGCTGCAGGCGCGTGGAGAGATGGCCGCTCTTGCCGATGGTATTGCGAAAGGCCGTGACCACCTCACACTTCTTCGCGACCAGAATCAGGTCCTGATTGCGCATCAGCTTGCTGACCGCCGCGGCCATTTCCGGGGTGATGCCGGCACGCACCTGCGCCAGCACCGCCGGCGTCGCGAGGTCACTCAGCAGCCAGTTGCGGAAGTCACCGACGGTGAGATGGGCGATCGGCAGGAAGGCTACCGGATCATGCTCATCGATGATCAGGCGGGTGATGTCGTCCTGTTCGTAGGGAATCAGCACGTCGTCCAGGAAGGTCTTGAGGGGCAATTCGGCCAGACACAGCTGAGCGATCACTCGCTCTTCGGCGGTTTCCGCGATCACGCCAGCAAGGCGATCTCCGGAGCGGGCGGGGGTCGCCTTGGCCATCAGCTCGGCCAGACTGGCGAAGCGATGGACCTGACTGCCCAGGGTGTAACGGTATTCGCGACTCATGGGTGATTCCTTGCACTGACAGATGTCATTTCATCTCAGTCGTTTTGCAGGAATCACGCCAATTTCTTCAGGTCCCTCTTTGGTCCTGCACATGCCTGCAGACCCCACGCTGCAAGGCGTACCTTCATGACTGACACGCCTGCACGGCGAGAATGAACATCACCGCGGCGACACCCTCGCACCAGATTGGCGCGCCTTCAGTCATTCGCGAACGGAGGCGAGCAGACAGATGCTGCCAATTGGTGCGCCCGCCCAGCCATGTCGCATGAGATGGGACAAGTGCATCGGCGCCAGATCAGCGACGTGCGCCACCCAGCTCCGTGATGATCGCCTCGCGCTGCTTGAGCGAGGCCACGCCTGCCTCTCCCAGCTTGCTGGCCACCTCGCTGAGCAGGCCTTCGGCGAGAAACATGAAGGCGCTCATGCTGTTGCTGTAGAAGAGGCTGTGATTGGGCACATGGAAGCTGTAGCGCGCCAGCGGCTCCAGCGGGGAGCTGGCCGAATCGGTCAACGCGATCACCACGACTCCGCGTTTCACCGCGACCTCGGCGCAGGCCACCACGCTTGGGGTGTAGGGGAAGCAGCTGGCCACCACCAGCACGTCGCCGGCCGCCAGCTGGGCAAGTGCATCCGCCACGCCCTGACGACTGGCATCCAGCGGCGCCACGTCAGGACGCAGCATGCCAAGTCCATAGGCCATGAACAGTGCCAGAGAATTGAACTGACGCATGCCATGCAGGCGCACGCGCGGGGCTTCTGCCAGCAAGGTGGTGGCGGCCTCGAAGGCCGCGGCGTCCACCCTCTCCAACATGCCGAGAATATTGGCGCTTTCCTGTCGCCCCAACCGCGCCAGCTGCGCCATGGCGGTGCTATCGGCGTCTCGCGCCAGCAGCTGCGAGGCCTGCTGGCTGTAGAAATGCTCGCCATCCGTCACCGCCTGGCGAAAGATATCCTGAAACCTGCTGAAGCCCTCGTAGCCCAGCCGCTGGGCCAGACGCGAGAAGGTCGAGGCGTTCACGCCGGTCAGCTCCGCCAGCTGGCTGATGGAAGACACCGCCGTGCGTTGCGGGGACTCGATCAGCACCGCCAGCACGCGCCGGGAACTCGCGCCGAGACGAATCTCCACCTCACGACGATCGATCGCCGCCAGCAGCTGCTTCAACCCCTCCAGGGTCTCCGGCGGCGAGTCAGGGGATGCGGGCCCGGGGGCTCGGGAGGATGGGGGCATGGGATACCTCCTTGGCAAGGGACAGGACAGATGGCGGCAACGGTAGCATCTCTGGCTGGTCGAGTCCGAAGGCACAAGCGACAACTTGCAATTATTAATTGCATAAACGACAAATGCACTACATATTTGCATTACGCCTTCGCGCCCCCGCCCCACGGAGCCCCCATGAGCCACGTCTTCCATCGCAACCTCCATCAGGACTACCCCACCGCCGTGCAGGGCGATGGCCCCTACATCGTCGACCGAGAGGGTCGCCGTTATCTGGATGCCAGCGGTGGCGCTGCCGTGTCATGCCTGGGCCACAGCGATGAAGCGGTAGCTCAGGCCATCAAGGATCAGGTCAGCCGACTGGCCTACGCGCATACCTCGTTCTTCACCAGCGAGCCGATGGAGCAGCTGGCCGACTTCCTCATCGAGCGCGCCCCCGCAGGGCTCGACTCCGTCTACTTCGTCTCCGGTGGCTCGGAAGCGGTCGAGGCAGCGCTCAAGCTGGCCCGCCAATATTTCGTCGAGATCGGCCAGCCCCAACGCAAGCATCTGATCGCGCGGCGTCAGAGCTATCACGGCAATACGCTGGGCGCGCTGGCCACTGGCGGCAACGCCTGGCGCCGCCAGCAGTTCGAGCCGCTGTTGATCAACGTCAGTCACGTCAGCCCCTGCTACGCCTATCGAGACCAGCAACCCGACGAGACGCCCGAGGCGATGGGCGTGCGTCTCGCCGCCGAGCTTGAGGCGGAAATCCTGCGTCTGGGCGCCGAGAACGTGATGGCCTTCGTGGCCGAGCCGGTGGTCGGTGCCACCCTGGGCGCCGTCACCGCGGTACCGGGCTACTTCAAACGCATCCGCGAGGTCTGTGATCGCTACGGCGTGCTGCTGATTCTCGACGAGGTGATGTGCGGCATGGGGCGCACCAGCAGTCTGTTCGCCGCCGAACAGGAAGGTGTCACGGCGGATCTGATCACCATCGCCAAGGGCCTGGGCGCCGGCTACCAGCCGATCGGCGCGACCCTGGTCAGCCAGCGCATCCGTGATGCCATCGCCAATGGCTCCGGCTTCTTCCAGCATGGCCATACCTATATCGGCCACGCCACCGCCTGTGCCGCAGCGCTGGCGGTCCAGCAGACCATCGAATCCCGCGACCTGCTCACACGCGTCAATGTCCTCGGCGAGGGGCTCAAGGCGCGCCTGAACGAGCGCTTCGCGCATCACCCCCATGTTGGCGACATCCGCGGTCGCGGCCTCTTCCAGGGACTGGAGCTGGTGGCGGATCGCGATTCCAAAAAGCCCTTCGACGCCTCCCTCAAGCTACATGCGCGACTCAAGAAGGCCGCCATGGCCGAAGGCCTGATGTGCTATCCGATGGGCGGTACCCTCGATGGCCGCCAGGGCGATCACATCCTGCTGGCACCGCCGTTCATTCTGCAGGAGTCGCATCTGGACGAGATCACCGCCAAGCTGGGGCGTGCCATCGATACCACCCTTGCCAGCCTGTGACGGCTCAGCTGAAGGCACATTGCCTACCCCACGATCTTTGAATGGATTTGAATGGAGTGACTTTCATGGCGATCACATCGCGCCTGACCGAACTGGATGACGCCAGCATGAGCACGGCTCAGCGCGAGGTACTGGCCGAGATTCTCAGCGGCCCGCGCGGCAATCTGGACGGCCCTTTCCTGGCCTGGATCCACAGCCCCGAGCTTGCCAATCATGCCCAGCGCCTCGGTGCCTTCTGCCGCTACGCCACCGGCCTTGAGCTGCGCCTCAGCGAGCTGGCGATTCTCACCACGGCGGTGTGGTGGAAATCCCAGGCTGAATGGCAGATTCACGCGCCGATCGCCGAGCAGGCCGGCCTCGCGCCCGAGATCATCACGGCGCTGCGCGAGGAGCGTGAACCCGCGTTTGAACAAGACGATGAGCGGCTGATCTATCGCATCACCCGCGCGCTCTACGCCGAGCGGCGCGTCGATGATGGCCTGTACGGCGAGGCCGTCGCGATGTTCGGCGAAACCGTGGTGGTGGAGCTGGTCGGGGTGCTGGGCTATTACGCCCTGGTGGCGATGACGCTGAATGTCTTCGCCGTCCGGCGTGGTGATGACATCCCGCTGCCCTTCGAGGAGCCGAGCCGATCTTGAAACGCGTGTCTTGGAGGGCCTGGATTGCGCCACGCCCGGAACGCTTGAGAACGACACGCCCGGTGACAGCGCGCTTGCCGAGCTGTCGCGCGCGAGGCATGCTCGAAAGGTCCTCTGCTGCGCCCCGGCCCCCCCGGGGCGTGCGTCATTGCGGCGCGAACACCTCGATAACAACAAGATGACCACAAGGTGAGCGATCAATGAGTGATAGCGAACACACGGAAGTGGCCGTGATCGGCGCGGGCGCCGTCGGTGTCGCCTGCGCCCTGTGGCTGCGGCGCAGCGGCCACGAGGTGACGATGATCGAGCGCGAGGGCATCGCCAGCGGCACCTCCTTCGGCAATGCCAGTACCCTGGCGGATTATGGCTGCCTGCCCATCGCTCGCCCCGAGATCTGGCGCAGCATGCCCTCGCTGCTACTGTCACCTGACTCCCCCTTCGTCATCGACTGGAAGTGCCTGCCGAGACTCTCGCCCTGGCTGATGCGCTTCATGGTCCAGTGCAACGCCACTCGCTTTCGCGCCAACAGCGAGATGCTGGCCCAGCTGCTCAGCCATACCTACACGGACTACCAGCCGCTGCTGGACGATGCCCCCGCCGCCGCCGCGATGATTCAGCGCAAGGGCTGTCTGTATGCCTACGGCAAGGCCGAGAACCTGCAGGCCGCACAGGGCGATATCCGACTGCGCGACCAGCTCGGCATCCACCAGCAGGTGCTGACGGCGGACGAGCTGATCGCGCTGGAACCGGCCATGGAAGGCCACACCGCGGGCGGCGTGCTGTTCCCCTCCTCCTGTCACCTCGATGACCCGCAGGTGTTCATCGACACCCTGGCCACCCCACTGCGCGAAGAGGGCCGAATCGTCATCGCCGAGGTCACCCGCCTGAGCCGTCGGGCCTCCGGCATGCTGCTGGAGTACGCCGATGGCCGGCGACTCATGGCGGACCGCGTGGTACTGGCGGCCGGGGCCTGGTCGGCACAGCTGGCCCGCCCGATCGGCGACCGGATTCCGCTGGATACCGAGCGTGGCTATCACATCGAATTCGATCTCGATCACTCGCCGCTCAACCGCCCGACCTGCCCGGTGGAAAGCGCCTTCTACATGACGCCACTGCACAGTGCCGAGGGTGCGCGCCTGCGCGTGGCCGGCACCGTGGAGCTGAGCTCGCTTGCGGGGCCGGCCAACCCGGCCCGTTTCGACTATCTGGAAAGCCGGGTGCGCAAGATCCTGGGCATTGACGCCCCGGTAGCCCGCCGCTGGCTGGGCTTTCGCCCCACCCTGCCCGATTCCGTGCCGGTGATCGGCCCGTCACCCAATGAGCCACGCGTGATCCATGCCTTTGGCCATCAGCATATCGGGGTGACACTGGCAGGCGTGACTGGGCGTCTGGTCAGCGAATGTTTAGCCAAAGGCTCACCAGAGTGGATCACGCCCTGCTCTGCGGCTCGATTTTGACACTCTGGGAGGATTCACGAGGCATCCGCGATGCGGGGCCGCCCGGAGGTCAGGCGCTCCAACAACAACTGCCACTCGCCGCACAGGGTGTCCGCATCGAAGCGCGCGGCATTGTCGCGCGCCAGCAGGGACATCTCGCTGCGGCGGGCTTCATCCGTGATCAGATCACGGATCTCGCGCGCCAGCGCCTCATCGTCCTCGACATCCACCAGCACGCCGCTGCCGCCGGCCAGGATTTCGGCAGGCCCGGTCTCACAGTCTGTCGAGACCACCGGCAAGCCGAAGGATTGCGCTTCCAGCAGGGTCATCGGCAGTCCCTCCCAGCGTGAGCTCATCACGTACAGCGCTGCCCGCTGATACTCCTTTTCCACCTGTGAGGTGCGGCCCACGAAGACGACGCTGTCACTCAGGCCCAATGTCCAGGCCTGGGCCTTGAGGTCATTTTCATCCTCACCCCAGCCGACGATGCGCAGCCGCCAGTCAGGGTGGACCGACACGACCTTGTGCCAGGCGTTCAACAGCACATCGAAGCCCTTCTGCTCCGTCAGGCGCCCGACGGCAAGCACGGTACGCGACGCTGCGTCCTCTTCGCAGGGCTTGGGGAAGTGCGGCACCGGATTCCAGATCGCGCCGACCTTGTCGCGGATGCGATAGCGCGCTCGCCAGGCCTCGGCATCCCGCTCGGTGAGCACCACGATGGCGTCGGCCAGGCGCACGGCGGTCGAGCGCCCCACCGAACGCAGGCGTGAACCATGATCGGTGGCGAGATTGAAATGCTCCCAGCAGATGATCCGGGCGCGCTGGAACGGGGCCCACGGCGCACAGAAGGCGAACAGGATCGAATCCACCAGCACCACCACATCGGCCTGTTGATGGCGGACCTTGGTCAGCAGCGCCGAACTGATGCCCAGCGAACGTCGGGCCCCGCCTCTGGCTTCCTTCAGATTCAGGCAACAGGTCGTGATGCTGTCCTCCAGGGCAAACGAGCTGGTCGCTGGCCCGAACAGACTCGCAATCATCACCTCATGACCCGAGCGCGCCAGTCCGCTGGCGATTTCGCATGTGACACGTTCCGTGCCTCCGTCGCTGGAAAGATTACCGACGACAAACAGAATCTTCATTGGCTCATGCGCTCCACAGGGAAATGCTCGCCGCGAGGCACCCGTCAGCAGGCGCGATAACGCCTTGCTTGATCGAAATGCTCAACTGCGGCGCAGAAAAAACCCGCCACCGACGAGGGTCGATGGCGGGAGATAGGGGGTATGACATGAAGCGGTGCGATCTAGTGCAGAACGCTAATGCAGAATGCTAGCGCAGGAACGGTTGCGCAAAACGGCTGATAGCAAGGCGACCGGCGGTCACCACGTCTTGACCGCTTCATGAAGAAAAATGCCTCAGGCATTTTTTGGAAAGACGGTACGTCAGCAAGACAGCACGTTTAGAAAGAAAACGCGCCAGCAGGACAGCGCGTCAGCAGGACAACACGACAAGAGGAGCGTGCGCGGTAAGCGGGCACGGGGAGCTAGTACGGAAACCGAGCTCGAAAAGCGAGTTCGAAAAGCAAGAGTGGCAAGCGGCCTGAGCGCTGAACGAACACTGCCAGGCATCATGCGAGATGCCAGCTCAACGCGTCTTGCCGATCCCGCCTTTTGAGAGGCACGCTTCGCACTGAGTCAAGGCGGACCTATAACGCGCGCCGTGGCATGGGGGATGAAAAGATAAATCCAATGCCGGCGCGCCAGGCTCAGCTCAATAGCTCAATAGCTCAATGCTGGCACCTGAAGACAGGATCAGCGGCCAGCCATCGGGCGCGACGACTCAGCGTCCTGCTGGCTCGTCCGGCTGGCAGTGATGGCTTCAGTCGAGACGCGATGGATGATGCCGCAGTCTTCACAGTGATAGAGCGGCGCCTTGCCGGCCAGTCGCTGCCACCAATGGCGTTTTACGCGATGTACGCTGGCGCCCCCGCATTGGGCGCAGAAACGATATCCACTCATGACGACATTCTGCTCTCTGTTGATGGTGTTCACGGGCATCCTTCCCTTTGATAACGATCGATCGCGTTCCAGCGAGACGGCCTGTTCAGCGACACGCGCTGTGTCATTGCCAGAAGAAGCACTGTCCCGACCGATTGAGCTCTCCAGGCAGGCGCCTGTCACTCTCACTCGCGGGGCCATTATGCGCGTTAAATCCAGCAGCAGTTCCTGATATTTGCCCAACTGTCGAGAACGATTTTCTTCATCTTCCTGACGAAAATCCAACGGTGTCAATATGTTAGCGTCCCGCCTCAGGCGGTAGCGAGTACTGACTTACGCAACTCGATATCCAGTGTGTGCTGCAGACAGCCCAGATAGGCACGCACCACGATCTGCTGATCAAATTCACGTTCGATACGCACGCGTGCCGCCTGCCCCGCCTCCATCAACGCCGCATGCGTCATGTCCAGACAGCCCTGCATCTGCTGCTCAAGAGACTCGACATTGGCCGCTTCGCACAGCCAGCCCGTGACGCCGGGATTGACCGAGCTGCGACAGCCCGGCACATCACTGACGATCGCCGGACGCCCCATCGAAGCCGCTTCCAGTACCGTGCGCGGCATGCCTTCCCGGTATGACGGCAGCACCAGCACATTGGCCTCGGCCAGGAAGGGGCGTACATCCCGCTGTTCACCCAGGTAGTGCAATATGCCGCGCTCGCGCCAGGCAGCGATTTCCTCATCGCTGATCGCGGTGCGATTGCTGATTCCCGACGGGCCGATCAACCAGAAGCGTGCCTGCGGATAACGCTCATGCAGACGCTCGGCCGCCGTCACGTATTCCCGCACCCCCTTGTCGCCGATCAGGCGTGCGACCATCACGAAGGTCAGCGGTGGCGTCTGCGGCTGCGGCGCAAAGGCGAAGCGTTGCGGGTCGATACCGGCGCCGGGCAGCACGACAGACGGCGTGGACTTCTGCAGCCCGAGGCGCATGAACAGGCGTTGGTCATCGCGGTTCTCGAAGAACACGCAACGCGCGCCACGGTTGGCGAAGCCATACAGCGCCCGTACCCGACGAAACAGCCAGCTGTCGTGTATGAAGGCGGTGCCCAACCCCGAGACGTTGTTGGTATAGGGAATCTTGAGCAGCCGACAGGCCAGTCCCGAATAGACATTGGCCTTGATGGTGAAGTTGAGAACATAGCGTGGCTTGAGTTTCAGCAATGTCCCCAGCAGCGCCAGCAGACTCTTGCCCTCACCGATCAGCGAGGTGCCCTTGCCTTCCATGCCCAGCGCACGATGCTCGACCCTGAGCTCGTCCACCAGGTACTCGCTATGCGCATCGGTGGGCGCAAGGCACACCACGCGATAGCCCGAGTCACGCAGCCCTTCGATGACGCCGCGATGGAAGTTGTAGAGAAAGAACGACGAGTTGGAGACCAGCACCACCGTGGAGGGCTGTGCGTCACGTGTTGGCATGGGGCATTCCTTGCGTGTCATGCGAAGAAGAACATGCGCGAGCATGAGCCCGCGCGACCGGAAGCATCCGGGAGAGAAACCTTGAATAAGGGGAGCCATCGACAAGAGAAACGATCGAGAAGCGACACCAGCGCGAAAGGAAAGGCGTCGTGGCTCGGGCCGGCAGCTCGCTCCAGCAACCCAGTCCAGCAACTCGTTCCAGCAGCTCAGTCCAGCAGCTCAGTCCAGCAACGCAGGCCGGCGTTGCTGCTGCCACAGCCGCACCAGCCCTGTGTCATGCGCCATGCACACCACATAGATGACCAGGAACGGGAAGCGATAGCGCACCGCGGTGCCGTAGTTGAAGACGACCAGTCCATAGATGGTGAAGGCGCCGATCAGATACAGCAGCCAGAAGAGCGTCTTCTCACGCTGGACCTGCCAGCACTTGAGGGTCAGCCAGACAAGGAAGGCGACCACCAGCAGGTTCTCTCCCGACTGGATCAACTGCAGCGCATTGGCGGCTTCCCAGGGCAATGGCTTGATCAGGAAATAGAGCGCGCCCTGGATTCCCGTCACCACGAAGTCTCCGAAGCCCTGAATGACCTCCACATCCTCGATCTTGCCGCCATCCTCCAGATACATGGCCGCGCGGAAGAAGTTGATCTGGTCCACCGCCAGCGGATAGATGACCAGCACACTGGCGGCCAGCCCGACCAGCAACCAGCAGAATCGCTTGGTCGACAGGCCCTGACGGCTGACGTCGTAGAGGAGGTAGATGCCGAGGAAGATCAGCATGATCAGAGCGTTCTGGAACTTGATGATCCATAACGGCAACAGGAAGATCAGCGCCCACATCGGCCGACGTTCGATGGCCAGCAGGAAGCTGCCGAGCATGAAGCCGGTGACCAGGGTGTCACGCAGGCTCAGTGAGCTGTAGAGCACCAGGCTCGGGTAGCACAGCACGAACAGCAGTACCGCGTGGGAGATGATGCCGCGGCGAATCAGCACCATCAGCGCGCCGATATAGAGGAACTTGTTGAAGAAGCCCAGGCTGGTGATGGTTTCCGCCAGCGGCAACGGCAACAGCGCCAGAAATCCCGACGAGACCGAGACGGTCAGGGAGTGGTCCATCGCTCCCCAGTCCATGCTGCGCATGGCCAATACCTGCTCCCAGTAGCGGAACTGGTCCGGCATGTACTCGGCATCGAACAGCACATTGTTCAACAGGTACGGCACCGCACTGCTCAGACTCAGGATGATCGAGACATTGCGCGTCACCCAACCACGCAGAAAGCCCACCATCACCAGTACCAGACAGACGAGCAGGTTGGGCAGGTCGAGCAGAATGTGTTCCATGGAAAGACTTATTCTCGTGCGCCGCTGTTGGCCAGTTCGGCCTGCAGACTGGCGGATGACATGAGGGGCGCAGACGCGCCGGTATCAGCGCTGGTGGCCTGCCGACTCACCACGCCAGAGGTATCGAGGGACGGCGAGGACTGCGCGAGGCCAGCCGCAGCACCCCCACTGCTGACCTGCCAGCCTTGGGACGAGAAGGGTGACGCGCCCTCGGCCTCAGCTGCCGACAGCATCAACGACAGGCACTGCATCAATTGATGCTCGCTCAGCGCGCCCGTCTCCTCATCAGGGGCCAACGGCAACGTCACGACGCGCGCTGCCTCGATCCCGCCCTCGTGGCGTGCCTGGCAGCCGGCTTCATCGCTTTCGACCAGCACCAGTGCCGCATGCGGATACTTGAGCGCCATCCGGCGCCTCAGGCCCCGCGCCTTGCTGCCCGCCGCCACCAGTTCACTGGCCGGTGTCACGGCATGGTGCGCAATCACCGGCACGCGCCAACGATCCAGACGGCGCGCCTTGAGCGCATTGAGGTTGGCTTCCAGACCGCTGGACAACAGGACACACGGACGATGGCGCGCCAGATAGCGCGTCAGGGCCAGAACACCTGTCAACTCAGTGTGCACGCCCAGCTCTACCAGTCGCACCCCATGTGCCAGACCTTCGATCAACTCCTCATGGGCCTGGGACACGATGAGGTCCACCTCGTGACCCAGGCGCGTCAGCCCCGCCGCCAACGCCAGCATCTGGCGAGTCTCGAGGGTCATCTGCCGTGCCACGACCAAAAGCGCCATCCGATGCGTCTTCATTGCCACTCCTTCGCCAGTGTTTGCCTTGAGCCAGGCTTGATCGAGTCAATTCACGATGCCCGCCATGCCATCTGCGCATGGCGGGCATCGTCAGCCCCACTTCCTTCGGTGCATTCAGGCCAGGCGCTGATAGACACTGCGCGCCTGGCGGGCCAGCGGCGCCGGCAACCAGGTCACGACCCGGCGCGCCATGCGCTTGAACGTGCACACCAGCACCTGGCCCTTCTTCTGCGCTGACATCGAGGCCCACTCGGGGGTCATCATCTGGTGGGCGTCCACGCAATAGACGGGCCTGCCGGTCATGCGCGTGATGTTGGTGGCCTGCCCCACCTCGCTTTCGATGAACAGGCGACAGCCGGAGTCACGGTAGTAATCCGCCTTGTGACTTGAATGGCGATTCTGACGCAGCCGCTCTTCCTTGCTGGGCAGGTCGAGCATGATCAGGTTGTCATACTCGACACCGTGCCGGGCCAGCCAGGCGGTCGTCTCGGGACGATATTTTTCCAGCCGGTTGGTGACCAGTGAGTGCACCCGGTAGGTCGGGATATGCAGAGGTGCCGCGTTGGTCAGGAAGTCGCGATAGCGCGGGCCGTCATCGTTCTGCTCAGGCGTCGGGTCGAGGCACAGCACGCCATCGATATCCAGGCAGCTATCGGCCAGCGCCGGGTGATGGAACAGATTCCACTGGAAGGCACGCGGGTGCTCCAGTTCGACCAGATACATGTCCACCCCCACCACCGGTGCCGGGTTGGCATAGATGACGCAGGTGGTGATGTCACAGGGGCATTCTTGCGGAATGCGCGCCAGGGAGGCCTTGAGCGAGGCTCCACTGTTGAAACTGTCGTCGACCAGCAGCACACGCTGATTTTCCCAGGCGCTCTGCGCCGCCCCCCGGACCTTGCGCGTCATTCCCTTGCCGGGCGAGCCGTTGGCGATGAAGGTGTCGAGATCCGTGCAGGCCCGATTGAGCATGGCGCTGATCATGTAGGCCGGCACCATTCCACTGCGCGGGATTCCGACGATCAGATCGAAATTCCCGGCCTGCAGGCGCGACAACTGTCTGGCGATATCCGAACTCAGGTCGGCGTAACTGCGATAATTCATGTTGCGGTCCCCTTGCGACTCACGACGGCCCAAGGCCGATATCCTTCGCGCTTTTGTGTGTTGCAGCGCTTTTTTGATGTCATTGACGACGTCCTGTCATCAAACGCTTCTCTCGCCCTCATCCCCCGATAACCGGGGGCATTCAGGCGCTTTTACGCTTCTGCACTGCGCTGTCGGATGTCACACGACGGCGACGAGTGCCTATCAACCTGGTCATCACATCCTGACGCACGAGGCGCAGCAGCCGACTGCGGTCCATGTGCGAGAGCAGCGCGACCCCCTGGCGGAAGTTGGCCAGGCGCTGCATGGGGCTCGCGGGCGCCATCACGTACTGCTTGAAGTAGTGATAGAGCGGGATATACAGGCTGTCGGAATGCGGCATATGCCGGGTATTGGCATGAAAGACGTCGATGGCCGAGATCATGTCGCGCTGATAGCGCTGTTCGGCCTCGCTTTCCTGCTGCTGCGATGTCCAGGAACCCTTGGCATTGCGGCGATAGACACAGGCAGCATCTTCGTAATAGAGAGTCTCGCCTTGCAGTGCCATGTAGGACTGCAGGAAGAAGTCCATGATCGGGGCGCCGCGATAGGACGCCATCATCGCGTCGACGGTGGCATCGACGCGTCGGAAGCTGAAGGCCGGTGACGGAATGGAGGCGCCGCGCAGCCCGATCACCGCCTCGGCAGAGATCTTCTTCACGCTATCGGCATAGCGGCAGATGAGCGAATGCTCGCCGGTGGCTTCATTGAACTCCAGCGCCGGATGGAAGCAGACCGTCGCCTCGGGATTGGCGTCGAACAAGGCGACCTGACGGGCCAGCTTGTCGGGTTTGATCCAGTAATCATCGCCCTCGCAATAGGCAATGATGTCGCCACGCATC
Source organism: Cobetia sp. UCD-24C (assembly GCF_001306765.1). Classification (NCBI taxonomy): domain Bacteria; kingdom Pseudomonadati; phylum Pseudomonadota; class Gammaproteobacteria; order Oceanospirillales; family Halomonadaceae; genus Cobetia; species Cobetia sp. UCD-24C. The sequence goes on from NZ_LJTD01000005.1 coordinate 144,624, forward strand.
ACCGGCATGCAGAAGGTGATCGGCCAGATATGCTGCGAGTACTGGTTCACGTCCTGCAGGATCGGCCGCACGATGTTCGGGTAACGGGCCGCATATTCCTCGATGATTTCCCGCGTGCCATCCGTCGAGACATCGTCATGCACGACGATCTCGAACGGAAAACGCGTGCGCTGCATCAGAAAGCCATCCAGCGCCATGCGAATGTAGTCGCCATGATTGAAGGCGAAGCACATCACCGAGACGCGCGGGGCGCTGAGATCACCCTCCCACTCGGCCATGATGGCGGCTTCCTCGGCGGGCGCCGGCGGCACAGGCAAGGGGCCAGACTGCGGTGTACCATCCATGAGGGGCGTCGCGAGCGCCCGGGCATAACTCAGTTCTAACATGCAGTATTCCCCACTTTCCGTTGTGAAAGACGCTCCTGGATCCAGCCGGCGCCGTACTGCCAGGCCGCGAAGCGCAGCCAGCAGGACAGCAACAGATAGGCCGCCCCAGCCAGCAGGCCTGATACCACCAGCACCACCGGCGTCGGCCAGATGGCCAACAGCGCAGGCACGGCCCACCAGGTCGTGCCCGCCACCGCAGTGGCCAGCAGCAGAGCCGGCAGGAAGTCGGCCAGCTGCTCGCGGATGCTGTAGTTGATCAACTCCCGCGAGAACCAGGCATTGGGGATGTAGGACACCACCGCCACCACGATCTGCCCGATCAGGATCGCCATCACGCCATGGCGCCAGGTCACCGCCAGCACCGCACAGATCAATACCTTCTTGACGATCTCGAGCCCGAGAAACAGGTCCGAGCGCCCCTTGACCTTGAGCACATTGAGATTGAGCGTGCTCAGGGGATACATGACGGCTGCGATACACATCAGCTGCAGATAAGGCACCGCCGCCAGCCACCGCTCGGGCAACAGCGTCAGGAACAGCGGCTCGGCCAGCGCCGCCAGCAACAGCATCGCCGGGAACAGCAGATAGACCATGACCTGCAGGATCTGACGATAGGCACTCTTGAGGCGTACCGGATCCTCCTGGATGCTCGCCAGCGCCGGGAAGGTCACGTTCTGCACCGCCGTCACCAGCTGATTGATCACCAGCTCCTTGAGACGCTCGGCGAAGAAGAACAACCCCGCCACCGAAGCGGAGAACAGCTTGGCGATCAGCAGCACATAGAGATTGACGAACAGCACATCCAGCATGCGTGACAGGAACATCTTGTAGCCGAAGCGGAACATCGCCTTGAACGACACCACGTCGAATTCCAGCCGCGGCCGCCAGCTTCCCCACCACCACATCAGGGCGGTAGTGACCAGCGCCGCCGTCAACATCTGCCCCACCAGTGCCCAGACCCCGAAGCCCAGCCAGCCCAGCAGCACTGCCACCCCGCCCGACACCACGCTGCCGGGAATGCCAGCCTTCATGCGCGTACGAAAATCCAGCGCACGGTTGAGCATCGCGCCCTGAATGACCTCGAAGGAATTGATCAGCACCACGATGCCGCCGATACGCACCAGCACGATCAGGCGTGGCTCGGCATAGAAGTCGGCGATCAGGGGGGCGCTTGCATACAGCAGGCCGTAGGCCAGCACCCCGAAGGCGATATTGCTGAAGAAGGCGGTGCTGGCATCACGCGGCCCGAGGGTCGGCATGCGCAGAATGGCTTGCTGAAGACCCGAATCCATCATGGCCGAGGCGATGGTCAGAAAGACCAGCACCATCGCCAGCAACCCGAAATCTTCCGGCACCAGCAGCCGCGCCAGCAGCAGCGTGACCAGACTGGCCATGCCACGCCGCAATAGCTGATCGGAGAAATTCCACAGAATGCCGATGGCGGTCTTGTTGCTCAGTGACACGAGGCGTGGCCCCCCTGTTGCGAGTGGGGGGAGACATCGCGCGCCAGCGGCCCCGGCACAGGCGCCGTGTCACCCGCAACATTGCCCGCGGCGCGCAGCAGCTCCAGGTCTTCCGGCAGCAGCTGGTACTCGGCGAGTCTGTCGCGCACCTCGCCCGGTGAGCACCACATCAGCATATCGATGATCGACAGGCCGGCGACGAACTCCGCCTGACGCCCCAAGCGACGCGAATCAAGCGGTGTCTGGCAGTAGTCACTCGGCTGGCTGGCGAGGAATGACAGCGTGATGCCATTGGCCGCAAAGGGCGCCGCCTGGTAGAGCTTGCGGCCACCGATGCTGTTGATGTAACCCTCGGCCCCGCGCATCAGTGACATCTCGATCAGACGGTCCTGGGCCTTGAGACTGCGATCGTGCTCAAGCTCACTGGTGAGCAGAAAGCGACACTCCAGCCCCAAGTAGTCACACACCCGCTCGAAGCTGTACTTGCACAGCGCCCCGATGCGGCGATCTTCATGCTGGAACACCGCCTGCAGCAGCGGCATGACCTGTGCGTAATACGGCGCCTTGGCATAAGCGTGATGCAGCGTGGTCAGCAGGCTGTCCGGTGTCGGGCCGAAGACGAGTTCGCTGATCAAGCGGTTGGGCGATGCCTTGGGTACCGACAGCGTGAAGCGATGCGCCTTGCCGCCCAGCAGCACATTGTTGCGATGGATATATCCACGCGGAATGAAGGCGACATCGTCATAGACGAGAAACTCGTCACAGGCATGCATCAGCTGGAAATAGCCGATATGCGGGAACAGATAGGGCTGCATGATCGCGATGTTCATGATCAGGCGGCCTTGACGTGGCGATTGACGATGATGCGCACCGCCCCGAGGATCTCGCTGACCTCAAGCCCCGAGTAGAGCGGCAGACACAGGATACGACTGGCGATATCAGTGGAATGCACGATCTGCGGGGTGATGACATCCTCGTCCTGCAATTCGGCGGCGGGCCGCCCGAGGAAGGACAGCGATTCCAGCGACGGGCAGAAGTAACGTCGTGCCAGATAGCCTTCCTGCTGCAGACGCTGCATCACCTCGAGCAGCATGCTTTCGCTTTCGAGAATGATCGGGAAGTAGGCGTAATTCAGGCTGGCGCCGGTCTGGCGAGTCTGCAGCTGGACATTGCCGCGCAGCGCCTGGGCATAGGCATGCCAGACCAGCGCCCGGCTCTCCAGATTGCCTTCGATCTCATCCAGCACGCACAGCCCCATCGCCGCCTGGAACTCATTCATCTTGGCGTTGATGCCCAGTTCCTCGATGCACTCCGGGCCGGTGATGCCGAAGTTGATCAACTTGCGGGCGCGTTCCAGGTCTTCCTTGCGCTTGAAGATGATCGCGCCGCCTTCGATGCTGTGGAACAGCTTGGTGGCGTGGAAGCTCAGAGTGCTGGCATCGCCATGTGACAGCAGGCTGTTGCCGCGATAGGTCACGCCGAAGGCGTGGGCACCGTCATAGATGACCTTCAGATCATGCGCCTCGCCCAGCGCATCGATGGCCTCGACATCACAGGCATTGCCGAACACGTGCACCGGCACGATGGCACGGGTGCGTGGCGTGATGGCCGACTCGATGCGTGCCGGGTCCAGACACAGGGTGTCGGGGTCAATATCCGTGAATACCGGCTGCATGCCCTCCCACTTCAGGCTGCTGGCGGTGGCGATGAAGGTGAAGGGCGTGGTGATGACCTCCGCCGATTCGTACTGGCCCGGCATCTGGGCGATGCCCAGCGCGCGATAGGCGATCTGCAGCGCCAGGGTGCCATTGCTGACCAGCAGCAGGTTCTCGACGCCCAGGTAGGTTTCCAGGCGCCGAGTGAGCTCCTGCTCGAGCGGGCCGTGGTTGGTCAACCAGCGCCCCTCGAAGATGGAATCCACATAGCGGTCGAAATTCTCCCGTTCCGGGAAGTAGGGACGCGTCACCGTAATCATGATATCGACTCCTTTCGTACATCAGATGAAGGTTGGCTCTGACAGCAGACGAGTGCCGGTGCAGCGCGTTCGCTGCCGGCTTCCTCTGGCAGCGACTTGGTACACGTTTCAGAGAAGTGCCGCACACTCGCCTGCGGAGACACTCGTCTACAGACGTCTACAGAGAGTGCAGGCCCGCTCAGCGCGAGCCGTTGCCGCTGATCACGATCTTGATGGTGCGGATCACCACCAGCAGATCGAGCCAGAAGGAAAAGTGCTTGATGTAGAAGAAGTCGTATTCCAGCTTGCGGATCATGCCTTCCACTTCAGCGGCGTAGCCCTGCTCGACCTGCGCCCAGCCGGTGATGCCCGGGCGCACGACATGGCGGTAGTGGAAGAACGGCACGTCCTTGCGATACCAGTCGGCCAGATTCATCGACTCGGGGCGCGGGCCTATCAGGCTCATGTCGCCCTTGAGCACGTTGAACAGCTGGGGCAACTCATCGAGACGGCACTTGCGGATGAAGCGCCCGACTCGCGTGATGCGCGGATCACTGCCTTCCTGGGTGAAGCCCGCGCCCTTCATGCCGTCATACATGCTGCGGAACTTGTAGACGGTGAAGGGGCGGCAGTGAAAGCCCATGCGCGGCTGGCGGAAGATCACCGGCCCGGGACTGTCGAGGCGAATCGCCAGCGCCGTCAGCAACATGATGGGCGCCAGCAGCGGCAGCATGAGCGCGGCGACGGTGAAGTCCATCCAGCGCTTGATGACCTCATAGTCTTCCCGCGGCGTCAGCGAGCCGAACTCGTTGGCGTAGAGGTGATCCAGCAGCACGCGACCGGTGATCATCTCGTGGGCATGGGTGGCGTGATAGACCGGGATACGGTGGATGGTGCAGTCGGCCAGGAAGCTCTCCCACTCGCTGGGCAGCTCACCGCGCAGGTCCGCCACCACGCCGTCGATACGCGGCAGGCCGACCAGGTCAGGCCCGCGCAACGACAGCCACTCGACGCCCGGGCGGGTGCACAGACTCGGCGCCTTGCCGTAGGGCACCACCGCGAAGCGCATCCGGCGCAGTCGGGTGTCGATGTAGTAGTAGGCCGTGCACAGGCTCACCGCGAGCAGGAAGGACAGGCCGACCTGGTGACGCGAATACTCCAGCCCCAGCACGCCCAGCACCATCATCAAGGTCAGATAGGAGATGACGATCGCCGGCACGACATAGAGGTAGGAGCGCGTGCCCGGCAGGCGGGACAGGCGATTGACCGCCGTCACCGACAGGGTGTACGCCACGCCGGTGCCCAGCAGGGCATGCCACTGATCATCGCTGGTCAGCCACCAGTGGGTGTCACCCTGCATCAGCTGGTTCAACCCTGCCTGGTACAGTGCCGGCGCGATGACCACCACCAGCATCCCGAAGATCAGCTGCAATCGCTTGCTGGCCAGCAAGCGCTCGTAGTGATGCGAGTAACGCCGCTGGTGCTCCATCGACAAGGGTATACCGCTCATCGTGCTTACCTCCTCCGTGATTCAAGCGTCATGAGAGCTGCCAAGCGAGACGATGTCAGGCGTAGCTGTAGTTGTAATAACCGTAGCCATGCTTGTCGCCAGCTTGCGGTTCGATGGCATTCAGGATGGCGCCCTTGACGTGAATGCCATTGTTCTCGAGCTTCTTGCGTGCATGCTCGAGTTCGCGCACCTGGTTCATGCCAAAGCGCGCCACCATCAGACTGGCGCCGACGTGACGACCGATGATCAGCGCTTCGGTCACGGCCAGTACCGGCGGCGTGTCGATGATGATCAGGTCGTAACGCTCACCGAGTTGCTCCAGCAGCTCGGCGAAATTGGGCTGCATCAACAGCTCCGACGGGTTGGGCGGCGCGACGCCACGGCCCAGGAAATCAAGATTGTCGATGCGCGAGTGATACAGCACGCTGTCCAGCGGACTGGCACCGCTGAGTACATCCGACAGACCGCCCTGCTCGGAGGTACGCTGGAAGGCGTGATGCAGGTGACCACGGCGCATGTCGGCATCGATCAGCAGTACGCGCTGACCGGCCTCGGCGCTCACCGCCGCCAGATTGAGGCTGACGAAGCTCTTGCCGATGCCCGGACTCGGCCCGGTGAACATCACCGACTTGCGGCGATTGTCGAGCAGGGCGAAGTGCAGGCTGGTACGCAGGCTGCGCAGGGCCTCGATACTGATGTCCGACGGCTGGGAGGTGGCCAGCACCCCCTGATAGATCTCGCGGCCGCCCTTCTCGCCCTTGAGTCGCACGCGGCGCATCATGTTGTGCTGCTGCGGCGACAGCGGCACCGTGGCGTAGACGGGCAGGTCCAGCGCCTCGATCTGCTCGGCGGTGTCGATGCCCTTGCGCATCGCATGACGCAGCAGCGCGGCCAGCGTGCCCAGCATCAGACCGATCATGCAGAACACGGCCAGCATCAGGGACGTCTTCGGCGAGATGGGCACTGGCTGCAGCACCGCCGGGTCCAGGATGCGCACGTTGCCGACGGTGCCGGCCTTCTTGAGGCGCACTTCCTCGCGCTTGTTGAGCAGCGCGACATAGATTTCCTGGCTGACGGTGACATTGCGGTTCAGATTGAGCGCCTCGCGCTGGGCGGCCGGCAGTTGCTCGGCCTGCTTCTGCACGCGCGCCTTCTCCTGATTGAGCGAATCACGGCGTGCCACCAGCGCCCGATAGGCCGGGTGCTCGCTGGTGTAGGCACGGGACAGCTCGGCCAGGCGCAGCTTGATCTCGGTCAGCTGATTGTCCAGCCCGACGAGATTCTCCATCACCTGCTGACTCTCGGCGGTCAGATCGACCGAGTCGCGACGGCGGCGATAGTCGTTGAGTGCCGATTCCGCCTCATCGAGCTGGCCACGCAGCGTCGGGATCTGGTCGCCCAGAAAGCCGAGCTGATTGTCCGCCTCGGCGGATTCCCGCTCGATGTTCTGCTGCAGGAAGACATTGGTGATGGTGTCCAGGGTGTTGACGATGGCGGTCTGGTCACTGCCGGACAGGCTCAGCGTGACCACCCCGGTGTCGGTGCCATTGCGCACGGCGGTGAAGCGCGACTTGAGCGAGTTGATGGCGCTCAGGTCCGAGATGCTGGTCAGCGTGAAGCGTGCGCCGGGTTCAGCTGACAACTCGCGCACGAAGACCTTGATGCCCTCCGCCAGCGCGTTCTCGCCTACCTTGCCATCGACGATCGCCTGACCCTCGGCATCCAGCAGGCGGTAGCGCTCATCGCCCAGAGCCTCGAGGGTCAGCGTCTGCTGTTGCCACGGGCCACTGAGCTCGAGCGTGGTGACCTTGAGGGTGTCATCGCCCCAGGCGTAATCCTGCCCGCCCAGGCTCGCCGGCAGGCGCAGATGGCGGTTGGAGAGCCAGTCACCGATGACCGGGTAACGCATCGGAGAGACCACGATATTGAGGCGCTCGCGGTCCACGGCCTGGCCCAGTACCAGTCGTGAGGTGAGAATTTCCAGCTCATCGCTGGTGCTGCTCTCGTCGCTGCCGGTCGCCTGACCGGCCAGCGGCCCCAGCAGGCTGGCGCTGCCGCCCTTGTCCTCGATCTGGATCAGGGAATCGGCCAGGTAGATGCGCTGCTGGCTACCGACGAGATAGATGCCCAAGAGGGTGAACAGCAGCGTGCTGCCGATCAGCCACCAGCGTCGATGCCAGAGCAAGGCGAGAATGGTGCTGAAATCGAGTCGGCGCGTGGTGTCCTTGCCAGGCTGTGCAGAAGAGGATGGCATGGGAGAGGTGTACTGATTCATGACGCCGCCTTGAGTAAACGATTCAGGCCCGGCAGGCAGGTGATACGGCAGGTCGCGACGCGACCTGCCATGCGGGAGTGGGACATGACCTCAATCCTCGATGTCATCGATGACCGAGACGAAGGCCCCGGTACTGGTCACGGACGGCAGCAGCTGGCTCAGCACACGGTTCCAGCGGCTGACCGGTGCGGCGGTCACGTAGACCACATCACGCGGTTGCAGCGGGAAGCGCGCGCCCAGCATCAGCGAGGTCGCATCCGAGATATCGAGAATGAAGACCGTGGCCAGCTTGTCGGACTCCGGCGAATTTTCACGCACCACGAAGACGCCTGACGGATTGGCGCGGTCCTCATCGACCCCGCCGGCCCGCGACAGCGCATCGGTGAGGCTCAGACGTTCATTGCCCACCGGCATGTTGCCGGGCTTGAGTACCTGACCAAGCACGAAGACGTTCTGGTCTTCCGCCACCGGCACATTGATCACGTCGCCATCCTTGAGCAGACGGTTCTGACGCATGTCGCCCTGCTGCAGCAGCTGATAGAGACTCAGGTGCTCCTGCTGGCCATCGCGCGTCAGCGTGATGTTGTGGGTGTTGGCCAGTGCCGTGACCCCGCCGCTGGCACTGATGGCATCGATCAGGGTCAGCGGAACATCCGTGACCGGCACGAAGCCGGGTTCGGTCACGGCGCCACTCAGATAGACGCGTTTGGAGCGGAATTGCGCCACCGAGACATTGACCTGCGGCTCGGTGATGTAACGGGACAGCCCCGCGACCAGCGCGGCGCGCACCTCATCCACTGTCATGTCGCGAATGTTGATACGCCCGACATAGGGGTAGAACAGCGTGCCATCCGGCTGGACGATGTAGGTCAGCGCCTCGACCGTCTGACGCTGCACACCGCTTTCCTGAGCCAGGTCCAGCGGCGTGCTCAGGTTGATGGCCAGAATGTCGCCGCCGCCCACGCGGTAGACGTACTGCTTGATGTCATCGACCAGCTCAGGCGGCGCGGGAGCGGTCTGGGCGGGGCGTGCGCGATAGTTGGAGATCAGCCCGGGGGTGATCGGCGTGACTTCCACCTGGTCGGTCAGCGGCGCGACCTCGGCTTCATAATCCATGTGCCCACCGGGCGCGAAGGCACACCCGCTCATCGCCAATACCACGGCGGCAAATGAGAACGCCCGGAGCGTCGTTCTGACCGGTATATCCATATCCTGTCTCTTCCCCTGTGATCCTGACCGCTACCGCCAGGCGCTGTTTCGGCACGCTACCGCCCCGAGGAACTGGCGTTCTCCCCTGCTGCCGATAGCGGCGCCCTGTTGGCGTACATGTCATCTGTCATGGAGTGGTCACGCCTGCCCTGCGATATCCCCGGACACACGTCAGGCATGTGTCCATGACACATGCCCAGGACCGAACTCCGAAATGGAACGTTTATTAGTATTTTAGTAATTCACTACCAGGCATCTAACACATGCAACATATTGCATTGATCGACTTTCTCATCAATCAAGACAACATGACTCATTTGATTAACCAATACTTATAAGATTGATCGCGCCAACATTACTGATTACTTCTTTCTTGCACTTTTATTGACATTTCCGTTCAAGCGACTCGTTGCTTGAACCTGTCAGGAGCCACTGTCGACGGAAGGTTTATGCAGCCCCATCAAGCAGGCGAGACCTGACGATCTCGTTGGCGAGTCAGCTGGCACGGCAGCGTCAGAACGGGATGAGAATTCATGCCCGCATGCATTCCATGGAGAGGTGCGATGATTGAGGTGCAACGCTCGATCGCCCGGAAGCGCCTGCGCCATCTGCCCGACCTGGCAGGTAGCGCGACCTCGAATGAGGCGACCGCCCAATGCCCCGCAAGGCAAGGGACACGCCGCTGGCGCGTAAGGCACCGACGGCTTCGTCAATCACGTCCAATATATCAAATCCATTTAATACAATGTGTTACTGACATTTTCTGCCTGAGCTGACGCACTATCCTGTACGTCTGTGGCAAGCTCGGGTCTGACTGACTACCCAGCGGCAATGACCCCGACCCCAGACTCGACCCCGGGACTTGATGCCTTCTCATGAGGCATTTCGCCGTACCCGGTGTCGCACGCTGGAGCGGTACCTCTAACCGCCTGACTGCCCATCTGCGAGGCCCGGCCTGCTCTTGTCTCGTGCTTGTATCACGCTTGTGTCGCTCGACTCCTGCGCATGCTGCCTGCATGCCTCGGCCATGCTCGGCGACCTCGATAGGCCTTCACATAACGCACGTCGCAGCGAAGAGAACCCGGCGCTTTACCGGCGACGTCTGATTCGCCAATAAGCGACATTACTGTCCCCTCTTCAACAGGGCTGATAATAAATCAATTGACTTCAACAGCAAGGACTTGTCGGGTCGTCGAGACGATTGTACTGGCGGTGATAACTTTAAGCTGCTTCCCCTAATCCTCATCATTGGCAGTCAGGTACCTGACAGACGACAGATTACCCTTAGCGCATCTAATGCGAATTGCGAAATCAAACTACTTTAATTTAGCAACAACTCATCATCTGACTCATCTTTGCAGAATGAGAAATCCCAACCGCACTTTGCACAGGCCCCACATACGCTCCGCAGATCCCTGGATACGCCCCGCAAACGTTTAGCAGATACCGCGCAGATACCTCGACCACGCCTGGACACGCCCCAAAGACGAAAAGGCCAGTGAGTGTCAGCGACACTCCCTGGCCTTTCCAATGGCGATCATGAGCGACGCAACGTGGCCGGCTTTCCTGAACATGCCTTTCCTGAACATGCCCTTCCGTCACTTGGGTGTCCGCTGCGGACACTCAGGGCGTCACCTCCAGCCCCGAGGTGTCCTGCGCCGGTTGGTGGCTGCCATACAGCGCCAGATGCCCGCTCAGGGCAGTATCGATATGATAACTGGCCCCGTAACGGCGCGCGTTGCGGGCGAAGGCACGCCGTAATTCAGCATCCCCCACCAGTCGCCCCAACGCCTCGGCGTAGCGCTCAGGCGTGTGCTGGTCGACCACCAGGCCGTTGCCGACCCGATGCACCACCTCGGCACAGCCGCCGACATCGGTGACCAGCACCGGCAGGCCACTGAGCGTCGCCTCCAGCAGCGAGATCGGCAGCCCTTCCCAGGCGGATGACATGATGAAGGCATCGGCGCTGGCCAGCAGCCCCGCCACATCCGAGATATTGCCCAGCAAGCTGACCTCATCATCGAGCCCGAGCGCCTCGATCTGCGCCATCAGCTGTGCCTTGTGCGGCCCCTCACCGGCGATCCTGAGCGTGAACGCCAGGCCCAGCGCCTTGAGTCTGGCGCAGCTTTCCAGCATCAGGGGGTATTGCTTGGCATCGGTCAGACGTCCGATCGCCGCCAGCTGCACCGGGGCCTGCTGATTCGCCTCGCGCCAGCCACTGGCCTTGAGACGCGCGCCGGAGACGGCGTTGTCGATCTGCACCACCGGACGCGCCGCAATCGGCGCCAGCTTGTCGGTGCAGGCGCGACAGATACCGACGTAGGCCGTCACGCGACGATCAAACAGTCGGAACATCCAGGCCGGCGCACCCAGTTCGATACTGTGCACCGTCATCATCACCGGCAACTGACGCGGCAACCCAAAGGCGAACATCAGTGCGTAATACAGGTGGCAGTGCACCACATCCGGCGCGAAGCGCGTCACTTCCCTGCGCAGCCTCGTCGCGCCTCGCCACGGGCGGCGGCGAGTCTCGATGCCCAGAAACGAGTAGCTGACATTGCCGGCACTCAGCTGGCTCAGAAAGCGATGCTCGTATTCGAGGTCACGGCCACATTGCGCGGCGGTTTCCAGAAAGGTGATATGCACACTGTGGCCAGCGGCCACCATCGCCAGACTCAGGTCCTTGACGTAGACCTCGGCGCCGCCAGAGGCGGGAGTCGAGATGACATGCATGATTCTCACGGCGATAGCCTCCTGCTGTCGTTCATGAAAAAAGTGAGGGCGGCTGCCCTCACTTGTCTGTCCACTGGCTGTCTTGCCTACCACCCTCATCCAGGCGGTCGTCATGCCGATCAGATCACCTTCAACAGCGCCGGGGCTTCCAGGCCCTCAAGCATCGTGCGCCAGCTGGCCTCGACGGTATTGCGCGAGAAGCGGTCCAGACCGTAATCCACATTGGCGCGCAACCTGTCGAGCACCGCCTCATCCCCCAGCACCTCATCAAGCTGACGGGTCATGGCTACCACATCACCCTGCGCGACCAGATAGCCATTGACGCCATGCTTGATGATCTCGCCCGGCCCGGCCGGACACGCGAAGCTGACACAGGGCACACCACAGCTCAGCGCCTCGACCAGCACCAGGCCAAAGCCCTCGAAGCGCGACGAGAGCACGAACAGGTCCGCCGCGGCGTATTCGCGCCGGATATCCCGGCATTGGCCCGGCATCTGCAGCTGATGGGTGATCTTCAGGCGCTCGGCCTGCGCCGCCAGGGCATCACGCTCTGCGCCCTCGCCGACGATGCGCAAGACCCAGCCATCACGGGTCGCCTCAGGCAACGCCGCCCAGGCCTCAAGCAGCAGATCGAAGCCCTTCTGCGGCTCGAGGCGGCCGACGGCCACCGCCACCCTGGGCGACTTGGCGTCTCGTAAGTCCGCCACCTGCTCAGCACTGCTCTCACGACTCTGAAGCGCCTGACGCTCGGCAACGACATGCTCCAGCGGATTGAGGTTGGGCACCACGCTGAGTCGCTCGCGTGCGGCTGGATGCAGACGCTCCCAGTAGTGGCGGTCTTCATGCGACAGCACCACGATGCGGTCGGCGCGATGCGCCGCCAGACGCCGCGCCGTATCACGGCGGGCAACGCCGAGATCCGAGGTGGCATTGAAGTGCTCCCAGCACAGGTAGCGCGTGCGGCGACAGAGCAGCGTCGGCAGCAGGAAGGGCAGGAAGCCGATGCTCTCGACCACCACCACCACGTCCGGGCGCTTGCGCACCACCACCCACAGCAGACGCAGGAACAACCACAGGCCACGCACGGCGCCCAGATGCGAGCGCTCGGGATAGAGTGATTCGTGCACGATATCGTCATGCAGCGGATAGGGACTCTCCGCCGGGCCATATTCGCTGAGGATCTCGACCTGATAATCGCCACTGGCGGCCAGCATGTTGGCGGTATCGGCGCAGGCGCGTTCAGTGCCGCCGGTGCGTGACTGGGCACCGGTATAGAACAGGATATGTTTATGAGTGCTCATGAGGCGTATTGGCTCCGGCGGACAAGTTGCCGGGACAATGCCGGGCTCACTGCATAGCTCATCAACAGCGCCTGCTCCTTCAGCGAGAGCTGGCGCAGAGATGACCAGGACGCTTGTCGCACCTGATCGAGCACGACCTTGCGCACCCGCGAATCATCCGCCGTCTTGTTGATCGCCTGGCGCATGATGAAGCTGACGCCGACAAACCGCAGGCCGCGGATTTCCAGCAGGGCCATGCCATGCGTCGCGGCGAAATGCTCACGATAATGCTCCGCGAAGACCCGCCAGCTGCGGTGGAACTTGTCCAGCTCCTGGTTGCTGAACGGCTTGCGCGTCAGAGAGCCGTCACTGCGCTTGTCGAAGTAATACAGCACCTCGGGCAGATACAGTACGCGCTCTGCGCGTCCGAACAGATCCAGGTTATAGAGGCCATCCTGCGACACGGGCAGATCAGGGAAGCTCAGCGAGCAGGCCAGGTCGGCGCGGATCGCCTTGCCCCAGGGAGACGACACGATGGTGTCATGCATGAAGTCACGAAAGGCCCGGGCCAGCGGGCGCTCCTCGGCCTGCTGGCAGAATGCCAGGCTGTCGTGATCGCCCTTGGGGCCTTGCAGGCAGTAGCGGAAGACCACCGCCTCGGGCGAGTCGAACGCCTCGATGCGGGCCTGCAGAATATCCAGCGCGCCAGGCGCGAAATGATCATCAGCGTCACAGAACAGCACATAGCGGCCGCTGACCAGGCTCAGACCATGATTGCGCGTGCCACCCGGCCCCATGTTGTGAGGATTGCGGCGCAGAACCAGCCGCCCGGGGATGTCAGGCATCTCGCCGGGCGGCGTGGACACTGAGGATTGCTGCTCCATTTGCTGCTGCGCCTGTCGCTCAGCCCACAGGAATCCATCATCCGTCGAGCAATCATCAATGATGATGTGTTCATAGGATGCCTGGTTGTCACGCAAGCTGTTGATGCAGCGCGCAAGACCATCCCCTGAATTGTGATTTGGCGTCACGATGGAAAAGTAAGGCGACTTCCCTGTATAGCGTTTCATGCCCTGCCTTCTTTATTGTTCACTGTCATTGACCAGCACAGCCGACCAGCGCCCTCGAAGCAGAGCACACACTGCACTGAAGAGTGGGTCAGTTCTTGCGACTGACTTTTATTCGCAATTTCTTGGATTTCAGTGCTTGAGTCCCGATCATCCGCCAGAAGCTGATCCTGCACTGAAGATGACAGGTGAACGACGTCACCCTGAGGAGTGGACACTGGAGGGATGTCCGCTCGTGAGAAAGGTAGTGGCAGAAAGTGGCAGAAAGTGGCAGCAAATGGCGACACTTCCTGCCCCGCCGTTGACCACAGACTAATAATCCCCCTCAGCCCAAACAAGCTGCGCTGTCGCCAAAAGCCGAAATCATGAGCGTTTATGCGCCAATCCTCCGGCAACTCATGCCAGATACTGAGAATCAGTGACTACTGAAATACATCCCGCCCACTGAGCCAATTGAGCCGACGCGACCAAAGCCGTCATGCCCGCGGCCTTATATGACGCACATCAACGTGAGCACTTTGCGCGAGTGTCATACTGCCAGAGCGCGATGCAGGCTATGATGGCAGGCATTGGTCGGCCTCCCCGCACGCGCACGGCGCCCGCTCTCAAGCTCCCTTGCCTGACAGCGCCAGGCCTCGCGCATGTTGAAGCCAGTGCCGCCCTGCCCTTTCTGTTCTATCCCCCCTTGCCCACGGAGACTTCATGGAGCCTTGGCAACTTGTCGCCATCATGATGAGTCTGGCACTCGCCAGCTATATCCAGACCCTGACCGGTTTCGCCTTCGGTTTGATCGTGATGGGTCTGCTGGCGACCCTCGATGTGCTGCCCATCGAGAGCGCCGCATTGCTGTGTACTCTGCTGGGCCTGTTCAACAACGGGATGGCCATGCGCGGGCACTGGCGAGAGATCAATCCGCGTCTGGCACGCCGCCTGCTGGTCACCAGCCTGCCAATGTTGCCGGTGGGCTATTTCCTGGCGGTCTGGCTGGGCAGCGAAAGAGCCCCCCTGTTGGGCATGTTGCTGGGCATCGTCATCCTGATCGCCTGTCTCGCCCTGCTGGCTCAACCGGGCCCGCGTGCCACGACATCGCCACGCTGGCACTTTCATACCGCCGGTGTGCTGTCAGGCCTGATGGGGGGATTGTTCGCGGCCAATGGCCCGCCTCTGGTGGTCGTGCTCTATCGTCAGCCGATGACCCTGATCGCCATTCGCTGCACGCTGTTCGGTGTCTTCATCGTCACCGGCATCGTGCGCATGGGCCTCAGCATCGCGGCCCCGGGGCGTATCGGCGACACCCTGCCCCAGCTGCTGCTCGTGGGTCTGTCGGGTGCCCTCGTCGTGATGCTCTTCACCGAGCTGGCGCGTCGCTTCCCGCCGCCCTTGAGTGACAATCGTCTGCGCCAGGTCGCCTATGCCATTCTGCTGGTCTCGAGCGTCAATCTGATCATCAAGGGCCTGATCTGATGACTCAGACTCCACCAGCTCATGACGCGGCTGATTCAGCAGACGATGAAGGCTTCATCGAACTCTCGGAGAGCACGATTGACGCCATCAAGGCCGCGGGCAGAAAGCTTGATGAAGACGTGCAGGCGGGGCGCCTTCCTGCGGGCAGCTCGCGCTGGATGATGGCACCGTCGGGGGAACGCTTCTGCATTCGCCATTCCGGCCCAGCCCTTGATGCAGAGACTGATGAAGACACTGATGGCGAGTCTGAGCCAGACGCTGACACGCATCGCCAGTCACTGGTGACTCGCTGCTGGCAGCGTCTGCTGGCGCGCGTGAAGCGCGCAGGCGTTGCGCGAGGCTGACTCATCGACAAAAGCCCTCGATAGAGCCCTCCATACCGCTGCAACAAAAAAGGGACTGCCCATGGGCAGTCCCTTTTGTTTGCTTCATGGCCTCAAGCGCAGTCGATCACTCCACCGTGACACTCTTGGCCAGGTTGCGCGGCTGATCGACGTCGGTGCCCTTGAGCACGGCGACGTGATAGGAGAGCAGCTGCAGCGGCACCGCGTAGACGATCGGTGCGAGGAAGCGGCACACGCCCGGCACGGTGACGACGTGAACGCCCTCACCGGCCTTGAGGCTGACTTCCGGGTCCGCGAACACGAACAGCTGACCGCCGCGGGCGCGAACTTCCTGCAGGTTGGACTTCAGCTTCTCCATCAGGTCATCCATCGGCGCGACCGCCACCACCGGCATGTCTTCGTCGATCAACGCCAGCGGGCCGTGCTTGAGCTCACCGGCCGCGTAGGCTTCGGCGTGGATGTAGGAGATTTCCTTGAGCTTGAGCGCCCCTTCCATGGCGATGGGATACTGGCTGCCACGCCCGAGGAACAGGGTGTGGTGACGATGCATGAACTTCTCCGCCAGCTGCGCGATTTCCCCATCCAGCGCCAGGGATTGCTCGATCACGTGCGGCAGGTCTTTGAGGCGCATCAGCAGCTGACGGCTCAGCAGGTCATCCGTCTGACCCTCGCCCTTGGCCTGACGCAGCGCCAGGGTGGTCAGCATCAGCGCTACCAGCTGGGTGGTGAAGGCCTTGGTGGAGGCAACACCGATTTCCGGCCCGGCGTGGGTCAGCAGTGACAGGTCGGATTCACGCACCAGCGAGCTGCCCGCTACGTTGCAGATGGCAAGGCTTGCCAGATAGTGGCCGGCCTGCGGGCCTTCACGATTGAGCTTCTGGATGTCACGCAGCGCCGCCAGCGTATCGGCAGTCTCGCCGGACTGGGACAGGGTCAGGAACAGTGTCCCCGGCGCCGCGACCCGCTCGCGATAACGGAATTCCGAGGCCACCTCGACCTGAGCCGGAATGCCCGCGACCTCTTCCAGCCAGTAACGCGCCACCATGCCGGCGTGATAGCTGGTGCCACAGGCGATGATCTGTACCTGACGCACATCGGCGAACAGCTGTGTCAGGCGCGCCACATCCACGACCTGCTTGCCGCTCTCGCTGCCTTTCTCGCTGCCAGCGCTGGCGGCGAGGAAGGAATGGCGCGAGACATCGAAGGCCTCCAGACGCACGCCCTTCGGGTCCAGTCGCTCCGCCAGCGTGCGCGACAGTACACGCGGCTGCTCCATGATCTCCTTCATCATGAAGTGGCGATACTCGCCCTTGCCGGCGGCTTCGACACTGTGTTCGTAACGCACCACTTCACGCGTGACCGGCGTCAGCTCATCGCGGTCGCCGGTACGTTCCAGCACCTGGATACCCGCCGGCGTGATGGCGACCATGTCACCTTCATCGAGATAGATGAAGCGATCGGTGACCGGCAGCAGCGCCAGCGGATCGGAGGCGATGAAGTGCTCATCGATCCCCACGCCGACCACCAGCGGGCTGCCCTGACGGGCACCGACCAGCAGCTCGGGGTTGCGCTGTTCCATCACCGCCAGCGCGAAGGCGCCATCGAGACGCGCGGTGACCGCATTGACGGCCTCCGGCAGTGCCAGGCCGCTGCACAGTTCGCGATCGACCAGGTGCGCGACCACCTCGGTGTCGGTCTCGGAAGTGAAGACATAACCGGCGCCTTCCAGCTCGCCGCGTAGCGCTTCGTGGTTCTCGATGATGCCGTTGTGCACGACAGCAACCCGCTCACTGGAGAGATGCGGGTGCGCATTGTGCTGGGCAGGACGCCCGTGGGTCGCCCAACGGGTGTGCGCCACGCCGATGGCGCCGGACAGCGGCGCCTCACGCAGCTCGTCTTCCAGCGCACGCACCTTGCCCACGGCACGCGCACGACGCAGCTCTCCGGCAGGGTCGATGACCGCCACGCCGGCGGAGTCATACCCGCGGTATTCGAGGCGATGCAGCCCCTCGATCAGAATCTTGCTGATATCACGCTGAGCCAGACCGGCAACGATGCCACACATGAGAAATTCCTCTACTGCGTGCCACCCTCATGGAGAGCGTGGCACGACTGAATGGATGTCTTTCAGGGAGTGCGTACGCAGATCAGGTACGCGTGCTGAATCTTTCAGCGACGTTCAATGCCCGCTTGAGCACTGACGCCTGGGCTGGGATGCCAAGCCGCAAGCTCAAGCCTGATTCAGCAGCAGGGTGTCACCGCGGCCGACCGCGTAGTACATCAGGCCAGCGGCCTTCATGGCAGAAGGCTCGAACAGGTTGCGGCCATCGACCACCACCGGGAAGCCGAGCTGGGACTTCAGCCACTCGCCGTCCAGGGTGCGGAATTCCTTCCACTCGGTGCAGATCACCAGCGCATCGGCGCCCTTGACCGCCTGCTGACGGTCCGCGACCAGTACCAGCTCATCGCGCTCGCCGTAGATGCGGCGGCATTCCTTCATCGCTTCCGGGTCATAGGCCTGCACGGTCGCGCCAGCCGCCCACAGCGCTTCCATCAGCGTGCGGCTCGGCGCATCGCGCATGTCGTCGGTGTTGGGCTTGAAGGCCAGCCCCCAGACGGCAATGGTCTTGCCCTTGAGGTCGCCATCGAAGGCCCGCGACAGCTTGTCGAACAGCGTGACCTTCTGGCGCTTGTTGACGGATTCCACGGCGGTCAGCAGCTCGGCTTCATAGCCGATCTGGCTGGCAGTACGTGCCAGCGCCTGGACATCCTTCGGGAAGCAGGAGCCGCCATAGCCACAGCCCGGATAGATGAAGTGGTAACCGATACGCGGGTCACTGCCGATGCCGCGACGCACTTCCTCGATGTCCGCACCCAGGCGCTCGGCCAGGTTGGAAATCTCGTTCATGAAGCTGATCTTGGTCGCCAGCATGGCGTTGGCGGCGTACTTGGTCAGCTCGGCGGCGCGCACATCCATGAACATCAGCTTTTCATGGTTGCGGTTGTAGGGGGCGTAGCATTCGCGCATGCGCTCACGCACCGCTTCGGAATCGGTGCCGACCACGATGCGCGCGCCACGCGTGAAATCGTCCAGCGCCGCGCCTTCCTTGAGGAATTCCGGGTTGGAGCAGACATCGAAATCGACGCTTGCACCACGGTCCTTGAGCACGTCGTTGACCCGTGCCTTGACGCGGTCCGCCGTGCCCACCGGCACGGTGGACTTGTCGATGATGACCTTGTAGTCATTCATGTGCTCGCCGATGGTGGTGGCGACGGACAGCACGTACTTGAGGTCAGCGCTGCCGTCTTCATCCGGCGGCGTGCCCACGGCGATGAACTGCAGCACGCCATGCTCGACGGCTTCACGCGCGTCGGTGGTGAAGCTCAGGCGACCGGCTTCCACGTTGCGCAGCAACATGCCTTCCAGGCCCGGCTCATAGATGGGAATCTCGCCCTGCTTGAGACCCTCGATCTTGGCGGCGTCCACATCCATGCACACTACGTCGTGGCCGACGTCGGCCAGGCAGGTACCCGTGACCAGACCGACATAACCGCTTCCAAAAATCGTGATCTTCATTGATGTCATCCTTGCTGGCCTTGTCGCCAGATCGTGTCGTGATACTCAAAGTGAAACGAGGCAATGACGGCTGAATCCTGTGCACATCTGACGGCTTTTCAGCGGCAATCGAGGTGGACTTCAGGGCATTTCGCCGTAAAGTTCTGTTCCCTCATGACTCCCTCGGGTTTCCCTCGGGTCTCTCTCAAGAGATGTCTTCGCAGGCGGAATTTCCCGCCTTCATTGGCCGAAAAAGAAATGCCGACAGTGTCCTGTGCAAGAGGATCCCCCCGCATTGAACAGCGATATTTCGTGACTGCGGCGCGAGGTTACCCAACCCACGGGCCAGAAGGCTCGCAGGGTGATTGCAGGTAGACTGCAGATAGCTCGCAGGGAAAAGACGCGCCGCTTGAGTCAGTGACGGGCAATCATCGCTGCCCGAAGTGTGGCTCTGTTATAAAGCAACTTCGTGAAAAGTCATCCTGTCGGGCGCAATATGATCCAAAACATGACCCTATATAACTTGTGACTTATCTTTCTGATCCTGCCTGTCGCAACTTCCCTGATATGCCGCTTGATCAATTGACTACCCGGGCGGCAATGGCCATCTCATGGATGGCCATGCCTTCGCGCTAGAGTCGTCATCAAATCAGAACCGTCAGTCAATGAGAGCCATCAGCGGCGCGGCAGCCATCAGCGAAAGTAATGCTTCGCGAAGGTCGCCAGGTGGCCATGCTTCATGGCGACCGGCGCCTTGCGCAGGAAAAAGGCCAATGACAACGGCGAGAAACGACTGCCGGTAGCGCGGGCAAACATGCGCCCCTTGGTGCGCGCCTTGGCCGGCGTGCTGTAGAAATCGCTGCCGGAGGTGACCCCCGCATGGGCGACGATGCCCAGATTGGCACGCATCAGACGCGCGCCCTGACGACGCGCATCGCTCAGCACGATGAACTCCTCGCCGGAGGGCTGATCGGTGCCCAGGCCGAACTGCTCATCGAAGCGAGCATGGAACTGGCAGAGATCCAGCGCCATGTCGACCGAGCGCACGCGCGCCAGTGACATCAGGCTGTGGGTCTTGAAGGACACCGGCGGCGCGGGCCGATCCGGGTCTCGCTCATGCAGCGGGAAGGCCTTGACGTGGGGGAAGCTGATCGCGGCCGCTTCGGTGCAGGTGAAGGCTTCCATCACCAGCGCGACAGCCTGGGGGTGCAGCTCGATGTCGTCATCCAGCACATAGGCGTAGCGCGTGGCACAGGCGGCCAGCGCCGTGTTGCGACTCTTCGACAGCCCCCGCCCGTCGATCGCCAGGTACTCGAAACGGCTATCGAAATTGGCCAGCGTGTACTCGCGATATTGCTCGCGGCTTGCAGGGTCTGACAGCTGATGCACGATCAAAAAGCGCGCCCCGGGCAGCGCATCATGACGTGGCACGCTGTAGAGGCCGTCATCCAGGGTCGAGATCAGGAAGGTCAGCTCCGGCACCTGGCGACGCGCGCTGTCATCCACCTGGCGTGCCCCGACCAGCACGCGCGGGCGCGAATCGAGGGTCGGCTGCGCGCTTGCATCGGCGTGGCGGGAAGCCGCCGTGGACTCGGTGGAAGGTGTCGCGGACGCCGCGACATCCTGTTCAACGATGTTTTGCATAACCGTTCACCGCGTAATGGACAAAGTTGCGACTGGCGCTGATCACATCCATCCCCAGCACCTCACGATACAGACGCCACTGATAGGCGGCGGCCTTGAACTTGTTGGACGACACGCTGCTCTCGCGACGCGTATAGCGCGCCAGCGGTTCCGGCATGCCCTGCGCCGGGCCCAGCTGACCGATGATGATCAGCCACAGCGCCAGGTCCTGACGCTTGCGGATCGTCGGCATGTAGAAGCGCCCATAACGACCGGCGTCATAGATGGCGGTCAGGCAGCCGATGGAGTTGGAGCGCAGCATGTCGTCACGCGTCAGGCGCTCGGGCGGCGCGAAGTACGAGACGTGCTCGCCCTGCTCATCGACCATCTCGTAGCCGGTGTAGGAGAGCCCGGCACCGGTATCCTGCATGAAGGCGATCTGGCGTTCGATCTTCTCGGGCAGCCAGGCATCGTCGGCATCCAGAAAGGCGATGTAGCGGCCCTTGGCCTCGGCGATGGCACGGTTGCGAGCCCGGCCCGGGCCGCCGTTGGTGTCGGTTTCCAGCACGCGGATCTCGACGCCAGCGGTGTCCAGCGCCGCGAAGTCGTCACGCAGACGACTGGCGGCGCCGTCCGGCGAGGCATCGTCGCTGATCAGGATCTCGCGTACCGGCTCGCTCTGGGCCAGTACCGAGTCGACGGCGGCGTGCAGGCGGCGGTCATAGCCGTAGTTGGGCATGATGACGGAGACATCAGCCATGGGCCTTCTCCTCAAGCGGCTGTCGCTGAACGCGACGCGAGTGTGTGTCTGGGCGCGTGTCTGCGGATGAGTCCTGACGCGCTTGCTCGGTAGTCGCCGCATCGCCGGGCGTCGGCGGCGCGAGACGCGAGATCAGACGCTGATATTGCGGCAACACCGCGTGCGCGCTGTAGCGGTCAAAGCTCTGCCAGGCACCGTTCGAGAGACGCAGCAGAAGCTCGTCATCGAACTCGAGGCGCGCCAGCTCGTGGGCAAACTCCGCGATGATGGCGGCATCCTCACTGCCATCCGCTTCCGCGCTGAGCATCCCGTCACGGCCATGCTCGATCAGCGCCAGCGGGCCGGAACGCACCGGGCGCGACAGGCACGGCAGCCCCTCACGCTTGGCCTCGATCACGTTCATCGGCAGGCATTCGCGCTCCGAGGTCAGCAGCAACAGGCGTGCACGCCGCAGCTCGTGGGAGACGTCCCTGAGCGCGCCGGTGAACAGCACCTGAGTACCGGCAGGCACCGTGCTGTCGTTGGCGCCCTGGAAGACGCGCAGGCCCAGCTCGTTGCACAGCGCCAGCAGGCGTTCACGCTCCGGGCCGTCACCGACCACCACCAGGCGACCGCGACGGTAGCCGGAATCCGCGAAGGCACGAATCGCCAGATCGAGGCGCTTGATCGGCGCCAGACGCCCGACCATCACCACATCGACCTGATGCTCGCAGCCGCTGCGTGCCTCGTCCGCCCGCTGGTCATCCAGATAATTGGGAATCACCGTCGGCGTGAGGCCGCGGCGACGCCAGCATTCGGCATCGACCTCATTGAGCACCTGCAGCACGTCGAGGTGGCGATAGGCCAACTGCTTGACGATGCGCTTGGCACGGCGGTCGTGATGATAGGCGCTGTGCTCCTGGGCGATGATGCGCGTGCGCGGACGCGGGCGCCCCTCGCCATCGACGCCACCGGTACCGCGTGCCGCCAGCTGCGCCGCCAGATGGAAGGCGAAGTAGCCGCTGACCATCACCTCGATCCGCTCCTCCAGCATCAGGCGACGCAGATGCGTCACCCAATGGCGGAAGTTCTGGCGCGTGCCGGTGGCCGGCAGCCCGAGGGTACGATATTCGACACCCTCCAGACGCCCCCAGTAGGGCTCGCCTTCGCGCACCGAGACCAGCGTGACCCGGTGGCTGGCGCTCAGGTCCCGCGCCAGACCATGCATCACCTTCTCGACGCCACCACAGGCACTGATGTCCTGAATCAACAGAGCGACATGTGCCATATCAGGCTCCTCGCACGACAGGCTCGCTGTCGTGAGCGGCAGTCGCGCTGTTGTCGCCGGCAGGCGCATCCGCGGCCATGGCAGCGGCCGCCTCGGCAGCAGCTGGCTTGGGCGCCACCGGTGCCGGGAAGGCAGCGTCATTGAGCTTCAATTCACGCTGACCCCAGACGCCGGCACGTCCCGGTGCACGGCGCAGGAAGTCACGCGTGATGTCGGCGGTGATCGCCAGCTTCTCGGCGATGACCTTCTCGGCCAGCGCCGGGAAGGCCTTGTCGGCGACCAGCTGTTCGATATCGGCCACGATGCGTGCCGGGTCGAAGTTCTCGATGTCCTGCACGCTGTCGCCGAGACCGAAGTCACGCATGATGCCCGGCGCCTTGGGGCCACAGTAGGACAGGGCGTAGACCGGCGTGCCGGACATCAGCGCGAAGATGACCGAGTGGAAGCGGGTGCCGACCAGGAACTGGGCATCGCGGTAGAGATCGACCAGCGCGTCCGGGCTCGGATCGCCCTGCACCAGCTCGATACGCGTGGCGAGGTCTTCCCCGCCCGCCGTTGCCAAGGCCTTCTGCAGATGATCGAACACCAGCTGGGAGATGCGCTGGTCATTCTCGATATCGGTCGGGCCCAGCACGTGCGGTACCACCAGCAGGCGCTCGATACCCAGACGCTCGCGGGATTCCAGCAGTGAGCGCGACAGCACCTCGACACGCTCGGCGAAGGCTTGCTGATCCAGCCCCCACCAGTCGCGCAGGGTGATCACGGCGTACGGCGAGGCCACGCCATTCGGCGCCTTGACCGCGGCATGCTCGTCGCTGGCACGCGGGGCCATGGCGAAGGCCATGTCGGTGCCCAGCAGCGCGTGCGGCAGCTTCGGGTCGGCCTTCTGGGTCATGGCGTGGGTGATTTCCTCACGCGAGACCACCAGGCAATCGCTCAGGGTGCGCAGGAAGAAGCGCTCCTGGGCCGGGGTCTTGAACGGGCCGAAGGAGTGCCCCAGCAGCAAGACGCGCTTGCCGGCCTTGCGGGCCAGCATCACCGGCGCCAGATAGCCGATCAGCGCCAGCCATGAGGACAGCGTCTTCTTGAAGCTGCCGTTGTGGAAGATATGACCGCCCTTGACGACCACCAGGTCCGCGGCGTCGATGATGTCGTTGCCACTCTTGCCCTGCTTGCCGAACATCATCTTGGCGCCCAGGCCAAGCAGCGAGGTCACGAAGCGCAGCTTGTCACGCATCGGCGGCATCAGCGGCTGGCCGACGGTGACGCGTTCACGGTAGCGGCGACGAATATGGCGGAACGGGCCGCGCTCGGTGGCGAACACCTGATCATCGATGGGCAGGATGTCGATGCGGTGGCCTTCGGCCTTGGCCACGCCGGCGCCGGAGACATCGCTGCGGCCCTGTTCGGCATCGATCAGCTGATCGAGAAAGTCGATGGTGCCTATCAGGATGGCGGAGTCGCCCTTGTTGTCGTCATGCCATCCGTGCGTCATGCATATCTTGGCCATGCTGTTCGTCCTTCTGTCCGTAATGTCGCGATTCGAACGCGCGATGCCTGGGGCTGTGTCTGCATGCCCGGCATCGCCGTCATGTCATCAACCGGAAGGCACAGATGCTGACCTTCCGATTCCTGCTGCGCTCGTGAAGCCCGGTCAGTCTCAGGCACTCGCCGCAGCATTGTCTTCGTGTGCCTTGCCACCGCGGGAGAGTGATGGCTGAAAGAGGACCGCCATCGCCAGCATCACCACTTCGGCGGCGACCGGCACACACAGGAAGAGGCTGTAGAGATCGACGCCCAGAAGGCTGCCGGTGTCGCCGGACGCGTTGCCCAGCGAGTGATTGAGCGCCGCGATCGCAAGGCCCCCGCCGACCACCAGCGTGGCGCCGGTGCTCTGGCACAGCAGGCGCTTGCCGTTGAGGCGCAGCGCGGCCAGACGCGTGAAGGCACAGGTGACGAAGGCGTGCACCAGATAGACCAGCGCGAAGGCGCGCAGCGTCAGGGTCAGGCGCGGGTAAGCGCCGCTCAGGAAGTGTTCCGCCAGCCATGGCGCGATCAGCGCCAGTCCTCCCGCCACCGGCAGCGCGAAGCCACTGGCGATGGCCAGGTACTCCTTGAGGCGCGCATCGCCGTGGGTCAGCTTGGGCAGGTAGTAGCGATACAGGCTGGTGGGAAACACATAGAGTGCGAACACGATGGAGGTCACCACCGAGACACTGGCCACCTGAGCGGGCGCAAAGGCGAGCCCGGCCAGAATCACCCAGGCCTGCAGGTAGGCGAACGACATCAGATTGTTGTAGAGAAAGCCGCGACCGCGCGCGAAATCCGCCTTGCTCGGCAGGCGACGCTGGCCCGCGCCCTCTTGGTCCGCGCCCTCATGGCCCGCCGCCGCGTCGGCCTCGGCCCGGGCATCCGCTAGCGCATCACGCGACAGCCACATGCCCAGCGCCATCACGATGACCAGCGCGATGGCGCTGACCATCACGAAGGTCGGCACCGGCGCCAGGCCGAACATGCCGGCGGGGGTGGTCAGCTCGGCGCTGAATTCGGCGCCGGTCAGCAGCGCGACGCCCTGATGATAGAGCGCCGGACCTGCCGCGCAGGCCACCGCGATCGCCACCGCCAGCGATATCAGCACCGTCATCAGATTGACGCGCCCAAGGCGCTCCTGACGCTGCAGGCGCGAATTGACCATCTGCAGGCCGACCTGCTCTGCCCCGGCACGCAGGGCACAGAAGGCGAAGATGAAGGCAGACAGCCCCAGCAGCGGTGCGATGCCCACGGCGAAGGCGATGGCCAGCAAGGCGTAGAGGCCGATGCCGACGCCCATCCAGCGGCGCAGCGCCGCGCCACTGGCACCATCTTCGGTGACCAGCAGCACCTCGTTGCCGCCCATGCGCGCCAGCACGCCCAGCAACACCGCATAGTTGAGGGCCAGGGCATATTCCCCGAAGGCCTCAGGCGCCACGGCTCGCGCCAGCAGCAGGCCCGCCGCGGACGACAGGCCACGCGCCATCAGGTTGAACAGCGAGAAGATCAGCGCTTCGCTCATGACTGACCTCCATTGCCGACCACCAGTGCTTCATCGCTCAAGAAATAGAATTGGTAGTTGTTCAAGAAATCATGATCCTGATTGCCGGCCGCCACCTTCAGCGACATGAAGAACAACGCCATCATCAGCGCACCGCTGATCAGACTGGGCAGCAGCTTGTCGCGGAAGTGCTCGATGACGTCACAGATGACGAAGATGGCAAACGGCAGGAAGTAGTAGCTGGCGCGGGCCACGTGCTCACCATAGGTGATGAACAGGGTGTAGAGCGCCACGCCGATGAACATCAGATTGAAGGCCCAGGGGTCCAGTGACAGGCGGAAATGCTTCCAGAGTCCCAGCGTCCCCAGGCAGATCAGCAGATAGATGACATAGAGCTTCTGCCCGCCCCCGGAAAAATCCTCGAAGTAGTGGGCATAGAGCCCCAGCGCGCTGAGTGCGCTCTTGGCCAGCGGTCCTGCCACGAAACACAGCGGCAGCAGCCCCAGATAGACCCAGAAGGGATAGGCACGTCGCAGCAGCGGGTAGAGCACCAGCAACGGCAGATACAGCGCCAGGGTGTAGTGGAAGCTGGTGCCAACGAGCATCAGCACCAGCGCCGGCAGCCGCATGTCACGCTCCAGACTGGCCATCGCCACCATGAACAGGGCGATCGCCACGTGCTGCTTGACGAAGCCGAAGGCCGAGAGATAGATCAGCGGCAGGCAGACGAAGAACAGCAGGCACCAGGCCAGATTGCGACGGCTCATGACCAGTGCCGAGACGAAGCACGACACGTAGAGGATGGCGGTGATGATGAAGAACAGCTGCGGCTCGCCCCAGGCCCGCGCCATGCGTGCCAGGGCGGCAGGTGCGGGCTCGAGAAAGCTCAGGTCGACCTGCCAGGTGGCCATCTGGCGGTACGAGAAGTAGTCGTACCCTGCGTCGTAACGCAGTGCCATGAACGCCAGACACAGCCCACCGGCCAACCAGGCACCCACCATGCGGGTGCGCTCGTTGGCGGCCAGCGGCAGGATTGCCACCAGCAGGGCCATGAAGCCGACGTAATAGCCACTGACGGTCAGCATGCTCAGCGTGCCCCGAAGCCGGTCAGCATGGTCTTGATGGTACGGCCGACGATCAGCAGGTCGAGCCACACGGAGAAGCGCTTGATGTAGTAGAAGTCGTGCTCGAGCTTCTCGCGGGTCTCGTCGGCGTCAGAGGCGTAGCCCTGAGTGACCTGCGCCCAGCCGGTGATGCCCGGACGCACCACGTGACGGTAGTTGTAGAACGGAATCTGTTCGGCGAATTCATTCACGAACTTGACCTGCTCCGGACGCGGGCCGATCAGGCTCATCTCGCCCTTGAGCACGTTGATGAACTGCGGCAGCTCATCGATGCGGGTCTTGCGGATCACGCGACCGATGCGGGTCACGCGCATGTCATTGGCCTGGGCGAACTGGGCGCCGGTCTTCTCGCTGTCGTGGCACATGCTGCGGAACTTGAACATGCGATACGGACGACCACCCTGGCCGACACGTTCCTGGACGAAGAACACGCCACCCGGTGAATCGAGGCGGATCAGAACGGCGGTCACCAGGCAGATCGGCAGCACGAACGGTGCCACGGCGAGCACGGCCAGCATGTCGAACAGACGCTTGAACAGCTCATATTCACTGTTGGGGGCCAGCTGACCGAAGCTGTTCTCACGCACCTGATCGAGCTCGACACGGCCGGTCAGAGACTCGCGGACTTCGCTGGCGTCATAGACCGGGATGCGATGAAGCACGCAGTTGGCCAGGAAACGCTGCCATTCTGCCGGCATCTCGGCTTCCAGATCGGCGACCACGCCGTTGTAGCGCTCTTCGCCGAGATCCGGCGCGCGCATCAGGTTCCAGCGTGCCCCACGGGTGGTGAACAGGCTGCGGTAGTCACCGAAGGGCACCACGGCCAGCTTGCGGATGCGGGTGCGCTGCTCGGCCCAGAAGCCGATGGAGCAGATCAGCATCGCCGCCAGCCACGAGCTGCCGAGCACGATGCGGCTGAAGCGCAGATCCAGCGCGATCAGCACGCTCATCGCCAGCAGATAGCTGATGGTGATGGCCGGCAGCACGTAGGCGAACGCCTTGGCGCCGGGGTAGCGCGACATGTGACGAATCGCCTGCAATGCGAGCAGGAAGCCGCCGCTGGCGGCGATGACACTGTGCATGCGCATCTCGCTGACCCACGGGCGCAGGCCATTGATCAGCAGCAGCGGGACACCCACTGCCAGAATCAGACCGACGATGGCCTGACACAGCGAGTTGAACATCAGTCGCTCGTACATGCGGGAGTGGCGCTGACGCCCTTCCAGCCCGGAGCTTGCATGGTTCGTCGTGGTATTCATATGCCGTTACCCCCTTGGCTTGCGTTCGTGTTGTGGTTCCGTTCATCACGCTCGGAGCCGCTGGTGCCGTCGCTCGACGGCGTGCTACCCGATGCTTCACCCGTACTGCCTCGGCTCTCGCCTCGACTGCCGATCCCCACTGCCAACGAGGCACTCAGTCTCAGACATCGGGTTCGCGGGCTCTAATGCAAGTGGCCGCTAACCCTTGGCGCCACCCTGATACTGATAATCGTGATAGCTGTAGCCGTAGCTGTAGGTCGTGGTGGCCTTGCGCTCGACCGCATTGAGAATCGCGCCATCGACGTGCACGCCACTGGAAGCGAAGCGCTCCAGCGCCGCTTCGATTTCCTTGGGCGAGTTATGCATGAAGCGCGTCACCATCACGCTGACACCGCACTGCTTGCCGACGATGGCGGCATCGGTGACGGCCAGAATCGGCGGCGTATCGACGATGACCATGTTGAAGTTGGCGCTGGCCCACGTCAGCAGGTCGCTGAAGCGTGACTGCAGCAGCAGCTCCGACGGATTGGAGGGCGAGGTGCCGCGTGCCACATAGCACAGGTTGCTCGGCGCGCCATTGGCGGCCACCCCTTCGCCAAGCGCCGCAGCGGCGGTTTCGGACATCGCTAGACTCGGATCAGTGATGCCACGCACGATGCTGTCGCGGTCGGCCTTGCCGAGCAGGAAGTCGCTCAGGCCCGGCGCGGCGTCGCTGTGCTGGACACCCGCCATGCTCTGGTGGACATGGCCACGGCGCATGTCGGCATCGATGACCAGCACCCGGTTGCCGGCCTGGGCACAGACGGCGGCCAGGTTGGCGGACACGAAGCTCTTGCCGATGCCCGGGCTCGGACCACAGATCATCAGGCGATTGTCGGGGGCTTCCATCATCGCGAAGTGCAGGCTGGTGCGCAGACCGCGCAGGCCCTCGATGGAGAGATCCGCCGGGTTGCGGATCGCCAACAGTCCCGGCGCGACGTTGTCATTGGCCGCTGCGGCGACACCGCGCCCGGTGAAGCGCTTGAAGCCACGCGCCAGACGACGGTTGAGACGTGCCTGCTCTTCGGAGAGCGGCAGGGTCGCGTGGACATTGAGGCCCAGGTCGGAAAGCTCCGACGGCGTCTCGATACCGCGATGCAGCATGGAGCGCAGCAGCACGAAGACCACTCCGAGCATGCCGCCCAGCAGGGTCGCGATCACCACGATCATCGCCTTGCGCGGGCTGATCGGATGCGGCTGTGCGACGGCCTCGTCCAGAATGCGGATATTGCCGATGGTGCTGGCCTGGGCGATGTTCATTTCCTGGGTCTTGTTGAGCAGCTGCACGTAGATCTGCTGATTGACCTCGACTTCACGCTCCAGACGCAGGATTTCCTGCTGGGTGTCCGGCAGATCACCGACCTGCTTCTCCAGCTCCTTGCGGGTGCGCTGCAGGTCCGCACGCTTCTTGCGCAGCGCCACGTAGTTGGGGTGACTGGGGTTGAACTTGCCGGATAGCTCCGCTTCTTCCAGCTGGGTCTCGTTGATCTGATTGTCGATATTGACCAGCTGCTCGAGCACCGACTTGGTCTCGAGATCCAGATTCACGCTATCGCTCTTGCCGCGATAGGCATTGAGACGGTTCTCGGCCACTTCGAGGCGCTCACGCACCGTCGGCACCTGCTTCTTGAGAAACTCGAGCGACTTCTCGGCTTCGGCGGACTGACGCTCGATGTTCTGCTGCTGGTAGGTATCGGTGATGCGCTGCAGGGTCTGCTGGGTACGCAGCGGGTCTTCGCCGACCAGCGCCAGGCCCAGTACACCGGTTTCCTTGCCCATCTCGGCCACCGCGAAGCGCGAACGCAGCGCGTTGGTCGCTTCCAGGGTCGACTGATGCATCAGCGTGAATTCAGCGCCCCTGGCCGCGTCCAGTGCACTGACCTGGAGCGTCACCTCGCCCAGCGGGCCATCGAAGCGTGAGGCTTCGCCGACCACACCGGTGCCCAGCGCATCGCCGTCGTACTGCAATTCGTACTCACCGCCCTCTCCCAGCGATACCAGCGTCAGCGGCACATTGTCCCAGGCCGCCGGCACTTCGAGGCTGGCCACGTCGATCGACTCGCCTGCCCAGACCATGCTCGAACCGGCAAGCCAGCTCGGACGCGCAAATTCGTGGGTGCGCAGGAAGGTGCCGATCAGCGGGTACTGATACGGCTTGACCACCAGATCCAGCTGCTCCTTCTTGACCGTCTCGCCCAGCACCAGGCGTGAGGTGATGATCTGGATCTCGGACTCGGACGGCGGCGCCTCGCCACGCAGCAGGCTGGAGACATCACGCAGCGGGTTCATGTTGCCGCCGCCATCCTCGACCTGCACCAGCGCATCGGCCTTGTAGATCGGAGTGGCCAGCAGCGCGTAGAGCACCGCCAGCACGGTGAAGGTGCCGGTGATCAGCGCCAGCGTCAGACGGCTGTCATACAGCTGGCCCAGCATGCGGCCGAGATCAAGACTGGTGCGCGCGGGCACGCTTGACGACTCGCTGGCCGAGGCCTGACGCGTGGTGTGGGAATTGCGGTTCGACATCGTTGGGTCACTCTCCTGGTGTCCTGCCCGACCACGGCGGTGCCGGGCAGGGACGCCTTGACGACCCCTCGCCTTACTGGCCGAGGGTATCGAGGTTGTCCTGGATTTCGGTGCTGTAGTAGATGGAACTCACCGTCGGCAGCAGCTGGGTGATCACACGGTTCCAGCGCGAGACCGGTGCGGCGGTGACATAGACGACGTCCTGCGGCTTGAGGCCGAAGTCCGCGCCCAGAATCAGCGCCGTGGAATTGCGCGCATCCAGCTGATAGACGGTGGCCAGCTTCTCGGGGTCTTCACGATCACG
This sequence comes from Cobetia sp. UCD-24C, assembly GCF_001306765.1. NCBI lineage: Bacteria > Pseudomonadati > Pseudomonadota > Gammaproteobacteria > Oceanospirillales > Halomonadaceae > Cobetia > Cobetia sp. UCD-24C. The sequence continues at coordinate 175,795 of NZ_LJTD01000005.1, forward strand.
ACGGATGACGAAGATGCCCGACGCATCGGCGGAGTTTTCCTTGATGCCGCCGGCACGCGCGATGGCATCGGTCAGCGAGATCGGGCTTCTGCCCAGCGGCAGGCTGATGGACTTGTCCACCTCGCCCATCACGAACACCTTCTGGGTACCAACGTCCGGCACGTAGAGGGTGTCGCCATCCTTGAGCAGGCGATCATTGCCCGCCTCATCGTTGGCACCATTGCGCTCGGCCAGCAGCTCATAGAGGGAGATGGTGGTCTCTTCGCCATTGCGCTTGAGCACCACGTTGTGCCAATCGGCGTCTTCGGACAGACCGCCCGCCGCCGCGATGGCGTCCAGCAGGCTCAGCGGCACATCGCTGATCGGTTGCACGCCGGGAGACTGGACCTCGCCGGTAATCCGCACCTTCTGGCTGCGGAAGGCGGCGACCTTGACGTCGATCTGCGGCGCATTCAGGTAGGGCTGCAGCTTCTCGCCGAGATCACGGCGAATCTGGTCCAGCGTCATGCCACTGACCTTGACGCGACCGACATAGGGATAGAACAGCGTGCCATCGGCGTGCACGACGTTGCCGGCTTCCTGCGCACTGCGCTCGGAACCCGTCGGCAAGGTCAGCTCGGGATGGTCATAGACGATGATGGTCAGGATGTCGCCGGGGCCGACACGGTACTGATAGTCCGGTGCCAGACTGGCGCGCGTGCTGCTGTTGAGCTCCTGGGCCAGCACCTTTTCAAGCTCACGACGCTGCTTGTCATCGCCACTGGACTGGCGTGATTCGGCGTCTGCGCGCGCCTGGGCCTTGATCAGGCCAAAGGTGATCGGTTCCACATCGACGATGTCGTCCACCGGCGCAGCGCTGGTGTCGTAGTCGATGTTGCCACCGGGGGCGAAGACGCACCCGGCGAGCCCGGTGAGGGCGCCGATGCTCAAGCTGGCGCCCAGAAGTCGTGCTATCAGTGCATTTTTCATCTGAAGTCCGTTGAGTCGACAGGCCCGATGACCCGGCACCCCAGTGCCATGATCATCGCGCCTTCCCCCGCCGCACATGGCCGCCGGGATGGATTCGATAACGTCTTCAGTTCCTGCTGCGTCATGCGTGTCGCCGGCCTTGCCTGGCTGTCACGCGGCTGCCGAGGGTGGGCCCTCGTGCATTTAGGTACCGGAACCTGGCGGTCTCGGCGTCTTGCGTCTTGCGACTGGCGTTTTTCGACTGGCTGCTGCGATCTCATTCACGCTGCGCCAGTGTGATCCGCAACGCTTACAGCGATATTTCCGCCATATGAATCATGCACATGGCTTGTCATATCCCGCCGTCATCCCCAGTCAGAATGTAGGCGCATCGTTCAAGATGTTCGGAATACGACCCTGAACCGCAACCGACGATACTCAGACGGCAGGTGCATTCAATGCGCTTTCCACTTGCGGCTCTGACACCACTCTCTGCATGGCGGCCTTCATGCCACTCTTGCTGTCATCTGGGCAATATCTTCAGCGCCATTGCAGAGCAAACTTTCTGTAGTTTTTTTACCGAAATGCGGCACACCTCTTTCGACCACAGCCCACGACCCATGGAGCTGCCAGAGGATCTGCCGCTGAATCAGTAATACCAATGCCGTGGCATCGCCATGCATTGGATCACGCCATTCGTGGCGTTTTAGCCAAGGTGACCAAACCCTGTCTGCCGTGCATTTTACCTGATACACGCCTCCCGCCAATCAGCGCTCTGTTACAAAAATCCAATAAAAACATTGGTTTGTAGCGCCGCAAGTACGCTCGATGTCGCCACTTCCACGAAAGACGCGTTGCCGATGACAGACACCCCAAGCCCCATTTCGTCGGCAATGCGACACACTCAAGCGCAGGATTCCAGTCGCCACGCGGACCCCGTCTGGCGTAGCGCCCGGTGGAACATCGACAGCCACGTCGCCAATCATCCACACCCCAATTACTCTTTTTTACATAAATAATCCTCAAGCGATCAACGCGAATAATACGCAAGGCTTCACGCTAGACAGTTCACATATTCTCGTTAACATGAGCCTCGCTTTGCCACGACTCATCGGCTTTGTGTCTGTGCAGAGAAGGACTTCCTGCATCAACCGCTCAGCGGCTGACACCTGACAGGACTGTCAGGCGCAGACAGCAAGGCGCAACGATGAATTTCGGCAAGCGCATGACCAGGGAATACGGTCATGACAGGAACACCTCAGGACGAGGTCGCGCCACGGAGGATGCCAGGGATGGTGTCAGGGACGGCGCTCTTCTCCTCTATCGATATCTTCAGCAGCAGGTTGGATGATCGCCAGCATCTGCTGGCAGCCTCGACGCCGATGCCTCAGTCCTTGAGTCATCACGTCGTGGTCTGACATCCCTTCCTGGTCGGCTGACCGCCGACAATGCTCATCAAGGAGAGTTATCCATGCGCAAGACACATCTCGGAGCCATCATCGGCCTGACAGGTGCCCTGCTTCTCGCTGGCAATGCCATCGCGGAAGAAGAAGCGCCTCAGGGTGCGACTGGCACCACTGGTACGACTGGGACTACCGGCACGACTGGTACCACCGGCACGACTGGTACCACCGGCACGACTGGGACTACTGGGACTACCGGCACCACTGGGACTACCGGCACTACCGGCACGACTGGTACCACCGGCACCACCGGGACTACCGGCACGACTGGCACTACCGGCACTGTGCCGACAGGTAGCGCAGCCGGCACCGGCACTGCCAGCCAGAATGCCACCGGCAGCGTGACGCCGAGCGCCAGCAGCGGCAGCGTCGCTGCAGGTGCGGCCACCGGCACCGTCGGCGGCGGCACCGGCACGACCGGTACCACCGGGACAACCGGCACCACTGGTTCAACCGGGACTCGCTGATGAAGACGGCACGTGCGACGCAACGCTTCACGTTCTCAAGCCCTGCGCGGGGCACGGCGGCCACCTCGGTGGTCTCCCGTGCTCTGCGCAGCAGGTCGTTGGCGGCATTCGGCACCCTCGCGTGTCTGGTGTCGCTTGGCGGCTGTGCCCAGATCGTCTCGAGTTCGCTCGGTGACGTGATGGGCAAGGACGAGTTTGACGCCACACGTGCCAGCGAGCTGCCCTATGCCTCTCTCAAGCTGAAGCATGCCAACAGCACCGCGCTGGTGGTTCTGGCGACGCTGGAAGGCGATGGGCGCATCGCGCGTTTCGAGAGTCGCGACCGCGGCATCCTCGAATTGCGCGATGGCGTCCTGTCCGCCACTTCAGGCTTTGCGCGTGATGTGGCAGACAGGCGTGAGCAAAGTACTACCGGGCGCGCTCTGGCGCGTCCGGCCTGGTTGATGGCCAGTGGCACGACCTATCAGGTCAGTGTCAGTGCGCTGTCCCCCTACCCGCGTCGGCTGGAGCGTCAGGATGCCGCCTCCACCGGCAGCCAGCGCCAGGACGACGTCGCCGTGATGCAGGTACACGAGGCCACGGCGCGACTCGAATGCGAGACCGCCGCCCCCTATTCGCTGCCGCTGGCAGAACTGCCGCTGCAGCACTGCCGCGAGATTCTGAGCTGGGATGACGGCAGCACCACGCGCAATGACCTGTGGCGCGACGAGAATCGCGTCTGGGCGGCCGACATGACGGCCTGGCCCGATGGTCCGCGGTTCGGTTGGGAGGTCGCCAAGGCATGGTGATCCCCGTCTTCCCATCGCTGGCCCGTCTGCCATCGCTGGCCCGCCTGAACAGCGCCGCCCTCCTGCTGCCCCTCGGGCTGAGCGCACTGCTGGCCGCGCCCCTGGCGAGCGCTGCTGACACCCCGCTGCCGTTCAGCGCCGCGAGCACGCCGCTGGCCAGTCAGGTGCTGCAGGCGCAATGGGATGGCCTGGCGACATCCAAAGCGCTGGATTGGCGCTACAGCTTCGTCAGCACGCCGCTGATTCGCCAGCAGATGGCCGCGCGGGCCAACCGCGTCAGCGCCGAGCTCGAACTGATCGCGGCGCGCTACGCCTTCGGCGCGAAGGACGAAAGCCCTCAGGCGCGTTACACCGAGGCGTTGCAGGCCTGGCAGGCCTATGTCGAGCAGGGCCGCGCGCCGGACACTGACGCCGTGGTGGCGCGCCTGCCCGGTCAACTCGACCCGCGTCGCGACATGCGCGACGGCCCGCAGGCGATTCGCATCGCCCCGGGCATGGTGGTCGGTGCCTGTCAGGCGCCGCGCAGCGTGGTGATTCTGGACGCCACCGGCGTTCACGAGCGCAAGTGGACGCCCAATCTCAGTCTGGACGCGCTGATCGACGAGCGCGCCGCTGCCGGCGGTATCGGGCCAGCCGTCGAGGTCAGCCTGGTGACACCGCAGGGCCAGGTGCTGACCCGCCCGGTGGCGAGCTGGAATCGTCTGACCAGCGGCGACGCCGACCTGCCCGTCGCCCCCGGCGCCAGCGTGGTGATCAGCACGCCGGGCATCGATACCGCGCAGCGGTGGGTGAACGAGGCGCTACCGGCCTGGCTTGCCAGCCGCCTGCCGGGCCATACCTGCCAGAGCTGGCAGCTGGACGCCGCGAAGCTGCCGACGCCCTCGCGCTAGCCGGCGAGGCTGCCCCGGCGCACGCACTGCACCTGACCGCGAACCCAATCCCTTATTCACGTACGTGAGCCGCTGGCTTGCGTGCATGCGAGACGCCCATGTCGAGTCCTTTTCGCCCTGCCAATCACGTTACGCACTCAAGCCCCGAGCAGCGCCCTGCCCTGGCACGCAATGGCTGGCTGGCACTCGGCATGGCGGGCGGATTGCTGGGCGCGCAGATCGCCCATGCGGCGACCGGCGAATCCCAGAGTGACTTCGGTGGCGTGGGCCTGATGCAGACGCCCACGGCGCGTTTTGCGCCCCAGGGCGAATTGAGCTTCACCTACAGCCGCACCCAGCCCTACAAGCGCTTCAGCGTCAACGCGGCGCCCTTCGACTGGATGGAACTGGGCTTTCGCTATGTCTCGGTGGAAACCGTCAGCTATGGCGCGGCCGCCCCGGACCGCGACTACCTGGATAAATCCTTCGACACCAAGTTCCGCCTCCTGCAGGAAGGCCGCTATCAGCCCGAAGTCGCGGTGGGCCTGCGAGATCTCGGCGGTACGGGCCTGTTCAGCTCAGAGTATCTGGTCGCCAGCAAGCGCTACGGCGACCTCGACTTCAGTCTGGGCCTCGGCTGGGGCTATCTGGGCACGCGCGGCGACTTCAGCAATCCGCTGGCAGTGGTGAGAAGCAGCCTCGAGACGCGCAGCGACTCGACCAGCGATGACGGCGGCGACTTCCAGCTCGGCAGCATGTTCAGCGGCAGCCCGGCCGTCTTCGGCGGCATCGAATACCAGACGCCCTGGGACCCGCTGACCCTGATGCTGGAATACGAAGGCAACGACTACTCCGACGAGCCACTGACGGTGGAGATCGAGCAGGACTCGCCGGTCAATCTGGGCGCGACCGTCAAGGTCAATGACAACCTGTCGCTGCATGGCGGCTGGGAGCGAGGCAACACCGCCATGCTGGGGCTGTCGCTGTCGACCAACCTTGCCGGGCTCGCCCAGGCCAAGGACGACGGCACGCCGGAAGCGGTCGCCCCCAGCACCCACAGCCGATATCGCAACGACCAGACACCCGAGGCCTTCCGCGTGCGCTCGCTCAATGCGAACGCCTCCTCGGGCACGGCGCCCTCCGCCTACACTGCCAGCGCTACCCAACCGGCAGGCGTGGCGGCAGTGCCCTCAGCCCATATAGAGCCATCAGCGTATGAAGAGCCGTCAGCGGGTAAGGAGCCCTCGGCGCATAAAGAGCCCTCCACTGAACAACAAGGCCGTCTGCTGACACTCGACTCGTTCGGCGGCGCACCCGCGGACTCCCCGCTCGAGCCGGGCGCGACTGACGGCCCGCAGGCAGAAGATCTTCCGCGCCTTGCCGACGTCGACTGGGACGCGCTGGCCGATACCCTGCGTGCCCAGAGCGGACTTGAGGTGTCACAGCTGCGGGTCGAGGGCGACACCCTGATCGTCGAGGCCGAGGCGACGCGCTTCCGCGATGACCTGCAGGCCGAAGGCCGTGCCAACCGCGTGCTGCACAACCGCCTGCCCGCCGAGATCACCACCTTCCGCTATCGCCTGAGCAGCAATGGTCTGGCGCTGCGCGAAGATGAGCATCCGCGCCAGCCCTTCGTGGCCGCCGCCAATGACCGTCGCTTCGGCGCCGAATACGAGCACTCCATCACCGCCCATGCCGCCTCGCCCCGTGCCACCTCGCCCAATAGCGCCGATGATGCGGCACGCCAGGCGTCAGGGGATGGCGTCAAGCTGGCGCGCGAGCCGTTCGGCTTCAGCTGGGGCTTCTCGCCGAGCCTCAAGCAGAACTTCGGCGGCCCCGATGGCTACCTCTATCAGCTCAACCTGCAGCTGGACGCCCTGTGGCGTACCGACCGCAATGGCTGGTTCACCGGCGTGGCGACCTATCAGCTCGCCGACAACTTCGACAGCTACGAGTACATCGCCGATTCCGAGCTGCCGCGCGTACGTACCTACGTCGGGGAATACATCAAGGAAACCGACCTGGGCATCACCAGCCTGCAGTACAACCGCACCCACCAGTTCGGGCGCGACTGGTACGCCCAGGCCTACGGCGGCATTCTCGAGATGATGTATGCCGGGGTCGGTGCCGAGCTGCTCTATCGCCCGATGAACAGCTCGCTGGCACTGGGGCTGGACATCAACCGCGTCCGCCAGCGCGAGTTCGACCAGCAGTTCGGCCTGCGTGACTACTCGGTCACCACCGGTCACGCCACCGCCTACTGGCAGTCCGGCTGGTACGATGTGCTGGTCAAGGGCTCGGTGGGGCGCTATCTGGCCGGTGATGTCGGCGCGACGCTGGACCTGTCGCGCAGCTTCTCCAACGGGGTCAGCATCGGCGCCTGGGCGACTCTGACCGATGCCGGCGATGACTACGGCGAGGGTAGCTTCGACAAGGGGCTCTACGTCAGCATCCCGCTGGATGCCTTCTTCACCACCTCCAGCAAGGGCAGCACCGGCTTTGCCTGGGCACCGCTGACCCGTGATGGTGGCGCACGCCTCAACCGCCGCTATCAGTTGTATGACATGACGCGCGATCGTGATCCCGAGACTTACTGGGAAGGCATCGACAAGGTCTACAAGTAATCCGTGCGTGAGTGTGTTTCACTGCCGGCTGAAGCGTGCCGATGTTGGCGCCTGACTCACTGTGGCTGACCCTGACCCGATGAATATTCCGATTACCGACGTCTCGCCGGCCACTGCCGGCGCTGCGACACCCGCCAATCACGAGATCGCCTGCAGCAACTGCCAGGCCTGCTGCTGCCGGCTTGAGGTCATCCTGCTCACCGATACCGGCGTGCCGGACTACCTGATCGACGAGGATGAATGGGGCGGCGAAGTCATGCGCCGCCTCGACGATGGCTGGTGTGCCGCCGTCGACCGCGAGACGCTGATGTGCACCATCTACGACCGGCGCCCGCAGCTGTGCCGCGATTACGAGATGGGTAGCCCCGAATGCGAAGACGAGCGCCTGGAAAACGGCCTCGATCAGTAGGCCGCCTGCCAGCGCTCGTCCTGGTTGTTTCTCCCAAACACCCTGCCTGAGAGCGCCCTGCCTGGCGTGCGATCAGGCAGTGGCACCCGGCAGCGACGGGGCCGCCTCTTCAAGACTTGGCTCAGGTGCCGTGCGCATGGTGCGCATATGCCCTTTCACCTCTACCTCGCGATGCCAGCTCAGCGCCTGCTCCAGACAATGTGGCGTATGGCCGCCACGCTGGCACGCCTCCTCGAAGTAGGCGCGCAGCGCAGGGCGATAGCTCGGGTCCGAGCAGTTCTCGATCACCTGCACCGCCCGCTCGCGCGGTGCCAGGCCGCGCAGATCCGCCAGCCCATGCTCGGTGACCAGGATATCGACATCGTGCTCGGTGTGGTCCACGTGGCTTGCGAACGGCACCACGCTCGAGATATCACCGCCCTTGGCCAGTGACTTGGTGATGAACACCGACAGCTGGGCATTGCGCGCGAAATCGCCGGAACCGCCGATGCCATTCATCATCCGCGTACCGCAGACGTGGGTGGAATTGACGTTGCCGTAGATGTCGAATTCCAGCGCCGTATTGACCGCGATCACCCCAAGGCGCCGCACGATGCCCGGATGATTGGACAGTTCCTGCGGGCGCAGGATCAGGCGGTCACGATAGCGCTCGAGGTCCTTCCACAGCGTGCGGCCACGCTCCTCGGTGACCGTGATGGAGGAGCCGGAGGCGAAATCGAGCTTGCCGGCATCCAGCAGATCGAAGGTGGAATCCTGCAGCACCTCCGAGTACATGGTCATGTGCTCGAAGGGCCCTTCCTTCAAGCCACTCATCACCGCGTTGGCCATGCTGCCGATGCCCGCCTGCAGCGGCAGCAGTGCCGGTGTCAGACGCCCCAGCGCGACTTCCTGCTTGAGCAGTTCGACCAGATGGCCCGCCATGCGCTGGGTGCCGTCATCCGGCGGTGTGCAGGTCGAGGGACTGTCACTGCCGCGCGTCAGCACGATGGCGGCGATTCTGGCGGGATCCATCGGGATATACGGCGTGCCGATGCGCGAATCCGGCGCGACCACCGGAATCGGCTGCCGGCTGGGGCGCATCTGCGGGATGTAGATGTCGTGCAGCCCTTCAAGCGCCGCCGGCGACTCGAGATTGAGCTCGATGATCACCTTGTCGGCGAGAATCGCATAGCTGGCCGAGTTGCCCACCGAGGTGGTCGGCACGATGCCGCCATCGGCGGTGATGGCGCTGGCCTCGATCACCGCGACATTCATGTCGCTCAGCTGGTGATTGCGCAACAGCTCCACCGTCTCTGACAGGTGCTGGTCCATGAACATCACTTCGCCGGCATTGATGGCGCGGCGCAGCACCGGGTCGACCTGAAACGGCATGCGCCGCGCCAGCATGTGGGCATCCGCCATCTGGCCGTCGAGGTCATTGCCCAGCGAGGCGCCGGTCATCAGCGTGATGGAGAACGGCTCGCGGCGCGCCTTCTCGACCAGCGCCAGCGGCAGAGCCTTGGCCTCCCCCGCCCGCGTGAAGCCACTCATGCCCACCGTCATGCCATCGAGAATCAATTCGGCGGCCTGACTGGCGCTCATCTGGCGCGACTGCCAGCCAGGCCAACGACAGCGACGTGCGACCTCGGCGTGCTGCTCCGGGGTGAGCTCGCCGACCTCCATGCGCGCCAGCAACGAGAAGACCTCGCTTGATGCAGCTGATGCGGCAGGCGCGGCTGATGCCTCGGAAGCTGTGGAGGCTGCGGAGACCGCCTGGGCATGAGGCGTGACACTGGAGCGAGAACCGGATGAAGACACGACGGCAGAACCTCCTGATGGGCAAGACACCACGGAATGAGCAAACAAGGCGCTGGCAAGACGCTGACTGAGCCAAGCATAGCCAAGCCTGAAATAGCCAGACCTGTAATAACTAGGTCTGTAATCACCAGGCGCTGGCTTTCAGCATCCCACGCAGTACGCCGCCCCCGCATCAGGCCTTTGTCGCAAGGCGGCGGCAGCGGCTGGAACCAGGTGGTGCACAAAGGGCGACGCCACACGCGGCGCAGATGGCGACGGCGAGACACGAAAAAGCCCGCTCATGAAGAGCGGGCTTTCGGGAGGCGCAGATGATGACGCGAGGCGTTACACCATGCTGTCGAAGTCCATGTTGTCGAAACTTTCCGGCGCATCAGCGTAGCCGTAGAGCGTGTTGCGACGCTGCAGACGGAATTCACCCAGCAGCTGCTCGTAGCGGCGCGGCACCTCGGCATTGTCACGCGTGACGATGTAGAGGTTTTCGTAGACGGCTTCAGTCAGCGGCATCTCGCGCACCTGACGCTGCCACGGCGAGGTCTCAAGCACCGTGCGCGAGACGACGGTGAAGCCCAGACCACGCGCCACGGCGTCCAGCACCATGCCGATGTCGTTGGTGAAGCCCTGCTGCGGGAAGTGGCTCATGGAACGGAATTCACCGGCGAAGTTCTCACGCAACAAGGCACTGGCATTGTTGACGCCATCGGCGTAATTCATGAAGCCCAGCGCCATCAGCTCGTTGAGGCTGTTGCCGGCGAAATCGGCGGGCACCACCAGGCACAGCGGTTCCTGATGCCACAGCTCGAAATTCAGGTCCGGATGCTTGACCGGCTCGGTGACGATGCCCAGGTCGAAGCGACCCGCCAGCACGTCCTGCACGATCTCGGAATTGAAGGCGAAGCTGTAGCTGACCGTCAGCCCCGGATGCTGCTGCTGATAGCCCAGCGTGAACGGATAGAACATCAGCCCGACGCTTGAGGGGCTGGCCACGCGACATTCGCCGCTGTCCGGGGAGTCATCATCCAGCGAGTGCATGAACTGGGTGTGCTCGGCGAACAGCTTGATGGAGTAGTCATAGCAGCGACGCCCCGCTGCGGTCAGCGAGAACTTGCGTCCCTGGCGATTGAGCAGCGAGCGGCCCAGATACTGCTCCAGCTTGCGAATATGCTGGCTGACGCCGGGCTGGGTCATCTCCAGCTTGCGCGCGGTATGGGTAAAGCTGCCGGTCTCCACCAGTGTGATGAAGGTACGAAAATACTGGGCGTTGAACATGAAGGCACTGACCACTCACGAACGGGGGACGCGACTCGGCGCATCGTGTTGCCGGCGACGACCTGCATGACGCAACTGCCATGTCTGCACAGGTGCCACCGACCCGCAAAGCACATGATTCTACCAGAGCTGGCCGCCATGCGCAGCGCTGCGCCCCGCCACTCTCGCGTGTTAGCATCATGGACAATGCCAGCTGCCACCTTGGCTGCGTCTGTCGTGTTCAACGCCACGGCGACGCACCAGGGCCCGGCGCTTTACCCCTGTCCTGGCCAATCTTCGGACTGGCCCGAAACACGAGATGCTTTAGATGTCTGATGCTCTGGCTGCACGCGGCGAAGCCATTCACAAGGCGCTGCTCGCCATGGAAAGCGACTGTGCCGAAAATGACCTGTTCCCGCTGGGGTACATGATTCCTCAGGTGGAACTGGTGCTGGAAAACGCCGATTACGATCCCGAGGATGTGGTCGCGGAAGACTTTGACGCCACCTTTGAAGAGTGGATGCAGCACGCCTTTGCCCAGGACAGCATGAGCGTGGACGACCGCGAGCGCATTGCTGAACTCTGGGCAGAAGCCCGGAAACGCGCCCAGACCACCGTGGGCGCCTGACACAAGGAAGACAGTCATGAATTCTGTCACCAGCGAAGCGACGACCTATTCACGTGATGCCAGCTCCATGCTGGTCTCGACCATCATCTCGCCGGAAGGCAGCCTGGAAGTGCTCTCCCAGGATGAGGTCAATCGCCTGCGCGATACCTCCTCCAACGGCTTGCACGACATCCTGCGCCGCTGTGCGCTGGCCGTGCTCAACTGCGGCAGCCAGACCGATGACAGCGTCGCGGTGCTCAACGCACACAAGAATTTCGAGATCGAGGTGCTGCAGCAGGACCGCGGCATTCGCCTCAAGCTCGACAATGCGCCCGGCGATGCCTTCGTCGACGGCAAGATGATCCGCGGCATTCGCGAGCATCTCTCCAGCGTGTTGCGTGACATCGTCTATGTGGCCAACGAGATCCAGAACACCCCGCGTTTCGATCTCACGACCACCGAAGGCACCACCAACGCGGTGTTCCATATCCTGCGCAACGCCGGGGCGCTGAAGTCCTCGCGTGAGCCGAGTCTGGTCACCTGCTGGGGCGGGCACTCCATCAACCGCGAGGAATACGAGTACACCAAGGACGTGGGTTACCACCTCGGCCTGCGTGACCTCGATATCTGCACCGGGTGTGGCCCGGGCGCCATGAAGGGCCCGATGAAGGGCGCCAACGTCGCGCACGCCAAGCAGCGTCGCACGGAGGGTCGCTATCTGGGCATCTCGGAGCCGGGCATCATCGCCGCCGAATCGCCCAACCCGATCGTCAATGAACTGATCATCATGCCGGACATCGAGAAGCGCCTTGAAGCCTTCGTGCGCACCGCACATGGCATCATCGTCTTCCCGGGCGGCGTGGGCACCGCCGAAGAGATTCTCTATCTGCTCGGCATTCTGCTGCACCCGGAAAACAGCGAGCTGCCGTTCCCGGTCATCTTCACCGGCCCGGCGTCCAGCGCCGAGTACTTCAAGCAGATCGACGAGTTCATCGCCTACACCCTGGGCGAGGAAGCGCGCTCGCGCTACACCATCATCATCGACAATCCGGTCGAGGTGGCACGCACCATGCGCGGTGGCATCGACGAGGTGGCGGAATTCCGTCGCCAGCATCAGGATGCCTTCTACTACAACTGGCGCCTGCATATCGCCCCGCACTTCCAGCAGCCCTTCGCGCCGACCCACGCCAACATGTCGGGCCTGGCGCTGCACCGCAACCAGCCGGTGCACGAACTGGCGGCCAACCTGCGTCGTGCCTTCTCGGGCATCGTCGCCGGCAACGTCAAGAAGGAAGGCATCGAGGAGATCGAGCGCGACGGCCCCTTCCGCCTGACCGCCGAAGCCGAGCTGATGGAGCGTCTCGACGCCCTGCTCACCTCCTTCGTCGCCCAGGGCCGCATGAAGCTGCCGGGGAGCGATTACGTGCCCTGCTACACCCTGTGCAAGTAAGTGGCCCGGTGATGGCACGCTGAGGCGTGTCGTCACCTCACAAGTCATCACAAGAACGCCATCACATGAGCGCCATCACAAGAACGCCCCGATCATCGCTGATCGGGGCGTTCTTGTTTATCGGGAAGATCTTGCTGACAGCATCTCATGAGTCGCAAGAATCGAGGCTCAGCCTTCCTCACCACGGCGGCGCTGCATCCACATGCTGATCACATGCGCCAGCAGACCCAGCGTCAGGCCATCAACCAGCACCTCAAGCGCACCTTCCTGAGGGCGGTTGAGCATCGGCGCGGCAAAGTTGAACGCTGCCATCGCCGCCAGTCCCACCACCAGCCAGACCAGCAGACGACGCATCATCGTCGGCACCTTGGCCTTGGCGGTGTCTGACAGCTGGCGATAGATATAGATGCCCAGCGCGCTGACGGCGACGGCAAAGCCGACGATCAGCATCAGACGCGTATTCTCGCCACTCATCAGGAAACGCGGAATATTGGCGACCATTACCACCGCCAGACCCGCCAGCACGGAGACGCGCTGCGGCGTCAGGTTGCGGGCACGCGGATGATCAGGATTCAGTTTCGGCATGTGAAGCAGTCTCGATGAAAGAACGGACAACAGAAGAAGCAGGCGGCGGGCCAGCCCACCGCCGCAGGATCAGGCCGTGGCCGGCAGGGTCGGAATCCAGCTCTCGACCCACGGCAGCGCCGCGTCGTCGGCCATGAAGGTTTCCATGGCGTCGATCTCGAGGCGCTCGCCGTGACGCGTGGCGCCCAGGTCGGCCAGACGCTCATCCAGATGACGCCCCGCGCCACAGTAGGTCTCGCCGTAGGAGCTGTCGCCCAGGGCGATCAGCCCATAACGCAGCCAATCCAGCGCCGGGGACTCGGCAGACAGCGCATTGAGGAAGCCGGTCAGATTGCCCGGCACATCGCCACTGCCGGTAGTGGAGATGACGAACAGCGCCAGATCAGGGCGCGCGTCAGTCAGGTCAGCCAGTGTCGGCTGGTCGAGCACCTCGACCGTGTAGCCGGCCTGCTCGAACAACGGCTGAACCTGCTCGGCCACATCCAGTGAACCGCCATACATCGTGCCGACAAAAATCTTCAGAAGCGCCATGCATCCTTCCTTATTCGAACGATCACCCGCCAGTGGCGGGAACGTGAGTGCAGTGCGAAGAGTCGCGCAGACGCTCTCCGACATTTGGTCGCGATGGTAGCACAGCGCGCCTGCGAGACGCAGGCAGCAGTCAGCAGGCGGGCCTGGTCTGATGAATCGCTAGCACAGCGCGCCTGCGAGACGCAGGCAGCAGGCGGGCCTGGTGCGATGAATCGGTAGCACAGCGCGCCTGCGGGACGCAGGCAGCAGGCAACAGGAACTGGCAGCCCCCTTCTGAGCACCCCGCAAACGAAACAGCGCCACCGTGAAGAACACGATGGCGCTGCGAGGGTCTTGCCAGTGAAGCATCCTGCGTTGCGAGCCTGGATCACGATCGCTGGCGATGACACCCTGTCAGGTGCGAACTTGCGGGTTCAGAGCCTTCTGATCAGAAGCGATACGCCACTGACAGACGCACGTCACGCCCCGGGCTGGTGATGGCGCCCGTCGTGATGCCGCGTGCGCTGTTGGGTTCCAGGAAGTAGGTGTTCTGGTCGGTATATTCCTTGTCGAACAGGTTGTAGATACCGGCCGTCAGGGTCAGGTCCTGCATGTCACGCGGCACCCAGCTGGCGTAGACATCGTGCGTGGCGTAACCGGCGCGCTCGCTCTGATCATCCGGCAGGTCGGTGAGGCGCTCGTAGGCGGTCACGGTCCAGCCGATCGTCATCTGCGGGTCAACGAAGGTGTAGCGGTTGTCCAGGCTCCAGCGATCACCGGTCTGGTTGCCCAGGCCCATGTCGTCGACCACGGTCTCGCCCTGGTTGTCTTCCAGGTCCATGGTCAGGTAGCCCAGCGTCATGTCCCAGCCGCCGATGCCGTAGGTGGCACGCGCCTCGACACCCTTGCTGGTGACGATGCCTTCCATGTTGTAGATGGTGGTTTCGCTGCCGACGGTCTCATCGGTGATGTAGTTGTCGAAGTGGGTATCGAAGTAGGTGACTTCCAGGCCAGCGCGGTCACGCTGGGTGAGGAGGTCATTGCCCTTCCAGCGCGCGCCGACTTCGGTGCTGCGCGAGGTCTCGGCCTCGAGACCCGGCTCGACGGTCAGCGTCTCGCCGACACCGACGCCATCGTCGGCCAGGATGGCTTCACGGCCCTTGTTGCCGCGCACTGCCGTGGAGTAGCCGGTGAACAGCTCGACACCGCCGCCGACACGCCAGTTGAGGCTCGCGTTCGGGCTGACATCGGTGTCATCCAGCGTCTCGCCATTGGCGTATTCGGTCTTGTAGTCATCGACACGCGCGCCGAAGGACAGGTCCACCGTGCCGAGCGTCATGCGGTGCTGGGCGTAGAGCGCGAGGTTGCGGGCCTTCTCGTCGAAGCTGCCGGTGCTGGATTCGTCGTAGACGTAATCGCTACCCAGCGTCAGACGGTTGTTCATGTCCTCGGGGCCGAAACGGAAGGTGTTGTTCAGGTCACCGCCGTAGCTCTCGACATCGGCGTTCAGCTCAGCGCCGGTGGAGACAGTGGTGCGATCCAGCTCGGTCTTGGTGTGGAAGACGTTGGTGTGCACGTCCACCAGACGCGAGCCCGGCTTGTAGTCATAGTTGGCGGTGTAGGTGTCGCGGCTCAGCTCGGTGTCGACCTTCACGTTGTTGAACGGCTGACATTCCATGTTGGGACGCGTGCAGTAGATGCCGCTGTCCTCGTTGTGCTCGGCACTGATGCGCAGGCTGTGCGCGCCCTGGTCGAGCAGGCTGAACTTGCCGAAGTAGCTGCGCTGATGGCCGCCGGTACCTTCCTCTTCATCACCGCCGCCGGTGCGGTAGTCATCGCTGTTGCGTGCGCTGGTCGAGAACAGCAGACCCGCGTTCGGCGCGACTTCACCGTAGACGGACAGCGTGCCCTTGACGGCATCTGCCGCGGACTCGGTGCTGCCCTTGACCATGCCGCCGAAGGTCTCACCCGGCTCGAGCAGGTCCTGGGCATCCTTGGTGACGAACTTGATGCTGCCGCCCAGGGCGTTGGGGCCATTGTCGGCGGCGCCCGGTCCGGCCTGGACTTCGGCGCGCTTGAGCAGTTCCGGCTCGATGTTGAAGCTGGAGCTGTGGTGGAACAGGTAGCCGTTCTGGCTGGCACCATCGACGCTGATGTTGAGGTTGGTGTCTTCCAGGCCGCGCACGTAGATCATCTCGGATGAGGCGGTGGTGCCGCCGACGGTGACGGACGGCGTATCACGGAACACATCCTTGAGATCATGCGCCTGATGCAGTGCGATCTCTTCGCTATCGATGACCGCGGTCGCGTTGAGGCGATCGTCCTCGATCTGCAGCGTGTCCATCTGCAGCGTCTCTGCATTGGCAGTACTGGCACACAGCAGCGCAATGGCTGCCACCAGCGGACGCGGAGTGAAAGCAGTGCCGCGGGAAGCGCTGGCTGCCACGCACGGAGAGAGGCGATCGGTCATGAGCGGAGGGTTCCCAAGATTAATAATAATAATGATTCTCTTTGCGAACGAGATAATGCACGCGTTTGCACATTTGCGTCATCAACACTTCCTGCAACGCCGCTCTGCAACTTCTGCAATCAGGCCGCGTCATTTCTCATCACTCACAGCGCCAGATTGTGCCTCAACTGCCAAAAACGGCCCGATTTGCACACTTTTTCACCCGTGCAGCCACCAATTTCACTTTTTTATCACCTGTCTGTCATCAGATACGGAACCATCGCCAGCCACTGACGTCTTAGCCGACATGCCTCGACAAGTGCCTGGCCCACGCAAATTTCTCGCTTCACGGCAGAGTTTCGTCCTGCGGAGATCGGATTTGCGCAATGCATGCGACTTTAGATGCAACACTACGAGCAGAGTGATATAGTTAGCGTGCTCAGATTAAGGGCGCTTGCTGTCACGCCAAGGCAGTGCCCTGTCATGGCCTCGGCCCTGAGGATATCTGCAGCAGATGCAAGACCTGTCGCCGCGCGCTGAGGTGCTCGGCTGGCAGTGACGGTTGTTGATCGATGAGCGCGTCTTTGCCCGGGGGCATCCCCCTGCGGCCTGAGGGGCACGGTCATCGACAGGCAATCCGTTGTGCAGCGACTGGCGCTGCAACGGGCCCGTTTGGCCCGTACAAGGTGGGTGTTTCCCTGACGGCACACCCCAACCCTCTGAACAACCGGACCTATTCGATGAGCGATATCGACGCCTACAACACCTTCCTGATGGTCGCAGACCTCGGCAGCCTGTCCCGCGCAGCAGAACGTCTGCGCCTGCCCAAGTCCACCGTCAGCCGTCGCCTCGACGCCCTTGAGGGCCGTTTCGGCACTCGCCTGGTCGAGCGTGGTCATCGTGGCATTCGCCTGTCAGAAGCCGGCGAGACCCTTTACCGTTACGCACGCTCGATGGCCAATCTCGATGATGAAGCGCACCGCGCCATCGAAGACCGCCAGTCAGACCTCACCGGTACCATCCGTATCCACGCCACGCCGTCGCTGGGTCGTCACTTCCTGGGTCACGCGCTGACCAGCTTCCTGTCGGAGCACGAAGGCGTCGATATCAAGCTGAAGCTGTGGCACAACGGTCGCGAGATTCTCGAGAACCAGCCGCACCTGGTGATCGGCTTCCCGCATCTGGCCGGCAGCACCCACGTCTTCCGCCCGCTGACCCACTGGCATCAGGCGGCCTACGCGGCCTCTCACGTCGAGAACCCGGAAGAACTGCCGTGGGGCGAGCTGGAACCGTTGGTGTCCGGCACCTCCCTCTCGCGTCACCCGGAAGACCCGCGCCCGAATCACATCCAGTCAGATGACCTCGAAGTCCTCACCGACTACGTGGCCGATGGCCTGATTCGCGCCGTGCTGCCGACTGACTGGGTCAACACCCTCAGCGAGCGCAACGGCCAGTCCTTCAAGCGTCTGGAATGCAGCGAGATCCCGCCGGTCGAGATCGGCATGCTGCTGCCGCGTGGCCCGATCCCAACCCGTGTGCGCATGCTCGCCGACTGGCTCGCCCGTGAAATCGGCAAGTCAGAGCCGGAACGCGTCACCGCCAAGGCCGCCCGCCGCACCGTCAGCGAAGCCGCCACCACTGCCGGCTGATTCAAGCTTTGCAATGTTGGCTCTCACCCTCGCGGTGACATGAATCAGCGCGGCACGCAGCAAAAAGGCCAGCCCTCAGGGGCTGGCCTTTTTTGGAAAAATAAAAATCATAGAACAAAATCACTAATCTTATGAAAATATGATTTGATATTAACCTCATAAGAGCTAGTTAAGTCATTGAAATACTTAAATATTTTTCCATTCTTATACACAGTATCCCCCATAACGACAACCATATGTATAATTACATTACCCTCATCATTCTGCTTCATCATTTCCGCTAACCTAGTCAAATTGTCCAGCTTGCTTTCTAATATACCGGGCCTAATTTTAACAAAACTTTGAATAACAACCTCGACAATATGTATTGTATTACCATTAGAACCAACTGCATCTAAGTAAATAGCATCATTTGGAGAAAATGAATACTTAACACTGTACTTAAAATCAACACTTAGCTTTTTAGACAGCTGAGCGACCACTTTTTTCTTTATAAAAGAAATATCACCAGCACTCATAAGATGATTAAAAAAATTTATATCTTCGCCCGATGCACATTGAGATTTTAGTTTTTTCAGCCCACTCTCAGAGTGAAAATAGCTTGATCCTTTTTTGTTAAGAACGTTACTAGCGAAGATGTTTCGCTCAGGATTATTGAGAACGCCGTCAATAGAATTGTTATATGCATTTTCTTTGTAACTATTAACTTCTTTGATTTTTGTAGCTGTAGCACTTGTTTGTAAATATTGCTTTGCCTGCTTTGCCTGCTTTGCCTGCTTTGCCTGCTTTGCCTGCTTTGCCTGCTCGGTCTGCTCGGCCTGCTCGGTCTGCTCGGTCTGCTCGGTCTGCTCGGTCTGCTCGGTCTGCTCGGTCTGCTCGGCCTGCTCGGCCTGCTCGGCCTGCTCGGCCTGCTCGGCCTGCTCGGCCTGCTCGGCCTGCTCGGCCTGCTCTATATTATAAATTTCTTCAGCTGTTTCACGAAGTCTAATTTCCTGCTCTCCGAGAGTTACTTGTTCAAAAGACCTAAAATAATTACTTTCATCTTTATAATCAGATGGCGCATATAAAACCTTGCCATTTTTATTCAGTGTCCAAAAAAACAAGCCAACCAAAAAAACAGGAAATAGCATAAGAAACCAAATATAAATACTTTGGTTTTCTGGAGTAATAAACGGTAACACGGATGCGCCGCTAATCTCTGATATGGCTGCAAACATTGAAATAACTGTAAGCGGATTTTTAATATGCCCTATCTTTTCAATCAAGGCAGCCTCCATACTCAATCACATGACAAGTAAATACAGGAAAATCAAAACACAAAACGTGCTCCTGTAGAATATAAAACGCAAAACTAACAAGAAAACATTTAAAACTACATGCTGAAACCTTGTGCCCAGCTTGAAACTAAATTTTATACAAATTATCATATCAAACATACACAATATATTGAAAATATCTAGTCAACAAGAGTAAATGAATACTAATGATGTAACGCGACACTCTCACACTCTCCGCTCACAAGCGCGGTTTTCACCTCATCAGTGACGAGGTGGAGCAGGCACTGGCCGAAATGCCGCAGGTCAGTGTCGGCCTGCTGCATGTGCAGCTGCTGCACACCTCCGCCTCGCTGACCCTCAACGAGAACGCCGATCCCGACGTGCGTCACGACATGGACGCCTTCCTGCGCCGTCTGGTGCCCGGCAACCTGCCCTACTTCCGCCACACACTGGAAGGCGATGACGACATGCCCGCCCACGTGCTCGCCAGCCTGCTTGGCACTCAGCTCACGCTACCCGTCGAAGCCCGTCGCGGCGTCAATCGCCTCGCCCTCGGCACCTGGCAAGGCATCTGGCTTGGCGAACACCGCGACCACGGCGGCAGCCGCAGGTTGTGTCTGACGCTGAGTGGAGAATGAAAAAAGGCCGCGATTGATCGCGGCCTTTTTGGTCTTCCGGTGCTACTGAAACACGGGGTTATCGCGTCGAGTCCTCGTCCCCTACCGTACCGCCCATCGGGTCCATGGCGCGGCTGGAGGGGTATTTGTAGGAGGCGAAGCGCACGGCGAGTACCGAGAGGGCGAGGAAGAAGATGCCGCCGCAGAGGTAGAGCAGGCCGATATCGGGGGCCTTGTGGTGGGAGACATCGCCAATGAGGTAGCGCGTCAGCGCGGTGATGGCGATGTAGAGCAGAAAGCGGATCGGCAGGTGGTTGGTCTTGAAGTAGATACCGACCATCGCGCCGAGCTCGAGATAGATGAACAGCAGCAGGATGTCATCGACGCTGGCTGAGCCCTTGGCGAACATCTCGAAGAAGGCCGATACCGAGGCGATCGCAATCGCGCCGCCGATGGCGAACAGGCCGAGATAGTGAAAGCCTTCGACCAGGAAGTTGCCGATCGAGTTGGCTTGCTTGTGCATGCGCTCCCGATGCTTGTCTAACCTGTTCATGCCGCGTGTCCTCAGACAGAGATGATGGAAAGAGACTGCAATATCGGTGCCGCGGTTGTGATGAAGGCAAGTTTGGGCCAGCGGGCCCGCGCAGGCGCTGCCCTACCAGCCGAGCGTCTGCTTGACGAAGGGAATGGTCAGCTTGCGCTGGGCGGAGAGCGAGGCGTTGTCGAGTTCACTCATCGCCGCGAACAGTCCCGGCAGGCTGCGCGGCCCGCGATGCAGGATGTAGCGGGCGACTTCGTCGGGCAGTGCAAGGCCGTGGTCACGTGCACGCAATTTGAGCGCTTCGAGGCGCTGGGCGTCATCCAGCCCCGAGAGGTGGAAGGTGACGCCCCAGGAGAGCCGCGAGGCGAGATCCGGCAGGATGACGGGCAGCAGACGCGGTGCGCAGCTGGCGCTGACCAGCAGATGCCGCCCACCATCGCGCAGGCGGTTGTAGAGGTGGAACAGCGCCTCTTCCCAGCGCTGACGACCGATCACCACATCCAGGTCATCGATGGCGACCAGGTCCATCTCATCCAGCCCTTCGAGCATGTGCGGCGGGAAGTGACCCAGCTCATTGAGCGGCAGATAGAAGGCACGCTTGCCCTGCTCGCCCGCCAGATGACAGGCCGCCTGCAACAGGTGGCTACGTCCACTCTGCTCGCCGCCCCACAGATAGACGAAGGGCTCCCCGCCGTCGGCAAGCTGCCCCTTGAGGGCCTCCGCCAGCGAGGTCGAGGTGAAGTGGTAGTTGTCGAAGGTCGCGGCGTCACGTACCCCGACGCCGAGTGCCATCTGTCCCTGAGTCATTGCCATCCATCATGCTGATTGTTGTTGCCGTGATCTCGTCTCTCGATCACTGGGTATCCTCTGCCGCCGGCGGTGCTGGCTGATCGGCAGCCACCGCGGGGCGAGAATCACGCTGTTGGTCATATAAAGTACTGTTTTTATAGCGATCATGCAGATAACGCAAGAGCACCATGATCACGGCCGCCACCGGCAGGGCCAATAGAATGCCGGTAAAGCCGAACAGCTGGCCGCCCGCCATCACCGCGAAGATGACCGCGACCGGATGCAGGCCGATCTTGTCGCCCAGCAGCAGCGGCTGCAACACCACACCTTCCAGCAGCTGACCGAGCGCGAAGACCCCGCCGACCGCCAGCAGTGCCCACCACTCGCCGAACTGGAAGAAGGCCACCGTGGCCGCGATCAGGATACCGACGATGACGCCCAGATACGGCACGATACTGGCAAGCCCCGCCACCAGGCCGATCAACAGCGCGAACTTGAGCCCGATGATTGCCAGGCCAATGGCGTAGACGATGCCCAGACTCAGCATCACCAGCAACTGCCCGCGCAGGAAGGCGCCCAGCACCTCATCACAGTCATGCGCCAGACGCGTGGCGGTGGGCTCCATATGGCGCGGCAGCAGGCCCTGCAGCTTCTCCTTCATGCGGTCCCAGTCGAGCAGCAGATAGAAGGTGACGACGGGAATCAGCGCCAGATTGCCCAGCCAGATTGCCATCGCCAGCCCGGACTTGGAGACGGTGCCCAGAAGTGCGGCGGCGAAGGTGCCGGTCTCTTTCCAGTTGCCCAGCAACAGCGAGCGGACCTGATCGAAGTCGGCGCTGAAATCCAGCCCGGTGAATGACTGGATTTCCGGCAGCACCGTCTCGCGTATCCAGTTGAAGACTACCGGCATGAAGCTGATCAACTGCGCCAGCTGACGCCCGAGGAGCGGCACCAGCACCAGCAGCGCGATCAACAGCACCACCGAGAGCACGCTGAACACCAGCGTGACCGCCAGATGGCGCGACAGGCCCTTGTCTTCCAGCCAGTCGGCCAGCGGGTCGCCCAGATAGGCGAGAATCATGCCGATGAAGAACGGCATCAGAATCGGTTCGAGCATCACCAACAGGCCGAGGAAGGCCACGCCTGCGGCCAGCAACCACCATTTACGCTGCATCTTCACTCCTTGAGACAAGCCGTGGGGCACTCGTGACGGCTGACTGCCGACGGCGCACGCATCACCCATTGTTGCCTGTCGCCGAGTCACCCACAAGACACGCGCCGCTCACGCGTCTGACATTGCCTCCCCCGGCGCCACCCAAGGTGCGACAAGGCCTGCCATGACTGGCGTGGCGGCCTTTTCACATTTTGATGCGGTTTTGTGAATCGGCACAGTGTCAGCCGCGAAGCGCAATGCTACAATGGCCGCCTTTCTTTTCCCGCGATCGATCGTGTCTCACCGCCCAGGCCGCACCGACAGGAACCTCACATGACGCAACGCCCCCAGGACTCCTCGCCCAGCAAGACTTCCTTGAGCTACAAGGATGCAGGTGTCGATATCGATGCAGGCAACGCCCTCGTCGAACGCATCAAGGGTGTCGCCAAGCGCACTCACCGCCCGGAAGTGATGGGTGGTCTGGGTGGCTTCGGCGCCCTGTGCGAACTGCCGGCAGGCTATCGCCAGCCCGTGCTGGTCACCGGCACCGATGGCGTGGGCACCAAGCTGCGCCTGGCCATGGACCTCAACCGTCACGACACCATCGGCATCGATCTGGTCGCCATGTGCGTCAATGATCTGGTGGTCGCTGGCGCCGAGCCGCTGCAGTTCCTCGATTACTACGCCACCGGCAAGCTCGACATCGACATCGCCGCTGACGTCGTCACCGGTATCGGCGAAGGCTGCCTGCAGTCCGGCTGCGCGTTGGTCGGCGGCGAAACCGCTGAAATGCCGGGCATGTACGAAGGCAGCGACTACGACCTGGCCGGCTTCTGCGTCGGTGTGGTCGAGAAGTCCGAGATCCTCGACGGCAAGAAGGTCGGCGCAGGCGACGTGATTCTGGGTCTGGCCTCCTCCGGCCCGCACTCCAACGGCTACTCGCTGATCCGCAAGATTCTCGAAGTCGCCGATGCCTCCCTGCTGGAGCAGGAAATCGACGGCCAGCCGCTGGCTGACGCCCTGATGGCGCCGACGCGCATCTACGTCAAACCGCTGCTGTCGCTGCTCAAGGAAAGCGGCCTGTCCGTGCACGCCATGTCCCACATCACCGGTGGCGGCCTGCTCGAGAACATCCCGCGCGTGCTGCCGGAAGACTGCACCGCCGAGATCGACGTCGCCAGCTGGAAGCGTCCGGCCGTCTTCGACTGGCTGCAGCAGCAGGGCAACGTCGAAGAACACGAGATGCACCGCGTGCTGAACTGCGGTGTCGGCATGGTCGTGGTCGTCGCTGAATCCGACGCCACCGCCGCGCGCGCTCACCTGGAAGCCCAGGGCGAGACCGTCTTCACCCTCGGCAGCATCCGCGCCCGCAACGGCATGGAAGAGCAGGTCCAGCTGGAGAATCTGTCCGCATGATCGAACCGAATACCAACGCCTCCAACGGTGACACTCTCGGCGGCTTCGGCAACGGTTTCGAGGCGGACGATGCGCCGGTTCGCCCGCGCGTCGTGGTACTGATTTCCGGCAGCGGCAGCAATCTGCAGGCGCTGCTGGAAGCACAGGAACACGACGAGCTGGGTGGCGACGTGGTCGCGGTCATCTCCAACAAGGCCGATGCCTACGGCCTGGTGCGTGCACGTGACGCCGGCGTCGATGCCGTGGCGCTGCCGCATGAGGAGTATGAGTCCCGCGAGCATTATGACGCCGCGCTGATCAAGGTGATCGAGCGTCATGAACCGGACCTCATCGTGCTGGCCGGCTTCATGCGTATCCTGTCGCCGCTGTTCGTGCAGTACTTCTTCGGGCGTCTGATGAACATTCACCCGTCGCTGCTGCCGGCCTGGCCGGGACTTGATACCCATCGCAAGGTATTGGAAGCCGGCGAGAAGGAACACGGCGCCAGCGTGCACTTCGTCACCGAGGAGCTCGACGGTGGCCCGGTCGCGATCCAGGCCGTCGCCAACGTGCTGGAAGGCGATGACGAAGCCAGCCTCAAGGAGCGCGTGCACACGCGTGAGCACCTGATCTACCCGATCGCGGTGCGCTGGTTCCTCGAAGGCCGCCTGAAGCTCGACGGTGAAGTGGCCAAGCTCGACGGCCACAACCTGCCGGTGGGCGGTCTGCGCCTCTCCCACGCCGATGTGGAAGAAGAGCTCAGCGATGAGCTGCCGGAAGGCGAAGAAGACTGATCAGTCTGCTGGCAAGGCCGACTGAGCTGATAGCAAGTTGATGGCGCGCTGACAGCGAGCTGAAAACAGAAGACCCCGCGACATGCAGATGTCGCGGGGTCTTCTGTTTTCAAGCTTCACTTCTCTCTCGATGGCTTTCGCTTTCAGAAGGTGTAACTCACCCCCACCTCCCCGCGCGCCGTCACCTCATCCCAGGTCTCGATGCCAGCGCCCAGATGCAGCATGGCATTGCGGCCCAGCTGCATGCGCCAGCCGCCATCGACACGCAGGTAGTTGTCGCTGCCGCGATCCAACTCCTCGGCGCGGTAGGCATTGGTCGGCAGGCTCGCCAGACGCACCTCGGCGCTGTCGGCGTCATCATCCAGACGCTTGCCGTAGGCCAGCTCACCGTAGAGGCCGAAGCCCTCCGCGATGGCGCGGTCGACCATGAAGCCGGCCTCGACACGGCGATCGCGCAGCGTCTGATCCGAGACGCTCAGGGCGTTGGCGGCGGAGCCAGTTTCGGTATAGCCATCGATGTCGGACTCGGTATGGCGGTAGGCCACGAAGGGCGCGTTGTACCACAGCGAATCGGCGGCGGTGAGGCGATAATCGAGTCGTGCCTCGGCGCTGAAGCCATCGCCACCGGTCTCACCGGACAGGGTGCGCGATGACTGGCCCAGTGCGACATGGCGGTCGAGGTCGTAATCGAAGTCGCCGTAGCTGGCCACCGCCTGGACGCCAAATCTGCCCAGCTGCTGACGCGCAAACAGGCTGAACACCTGGCCTTCCAGCTCCAGCTCACTGCCATCATCGACATCGAAGTCCGCAGTGCGCTGACTGACCGCAACGCCGCCCCAGGCCTGGCCGAGTGCGTTGTCCAGCGGCAACATCACGCCGACACCCGCTCCGCGCTGCTCGCTGTCAAAGCCCTGCTGGCCGGTGGAAGTCTCGCCATCACCGCTGCCACCACTGGCCGAGCCGATGGCGAACACGCGCACGCCCTCCCCGGATCGCCTGTCCTGCGCGCCGGGGCGCAATTCATCGCCGAGGCTGCGCTGACTGGCATTGAGCGCGCCCGTGCCCAGCTGCGGCGCCAGCCCCAGCACCGAGGGCGCGGCGAGCATCGCATAGGCGTAGTCGGCCAGAATCTCCTGGCCGGCGGTGGTCGGGTGCACGCCATCATTGAACAGCAGCTTGTCGGGATCTTCCGCGGCGCCGCCCAGCCCGTAGGGCGTGACGTTGCAGCTGTCCGAGAAACACACCTGGGTCAGCGGCACGTCGCTGGCGAAGCCGAACTCGGCCGGCGAGGCCAGCACCTCCTCGAGAATGCCGACGGTATCCAGGCGGATGATGTTGACCTCGCCATCCAGCGCCGCCAGCCGCGCGCCCAGCGCATCATTGAAGACGTCTACCAGCGCGGAGGTCCCCGCCGCCTGCGCCGCGCCCGCCGACTGGCCGGCCGGGGTGCTGCCGACATCCGGCAGATTGGAGACCATGATGGTGGTGGCGCCCGCCGCTGCCAGCGCTTCCACCGCGGAGGCCAGATTGCCGGCGGAGGCGACCGCCGTGGCCGGCGAGGTGATCACGCCCTGCAGGAAGTCGTTGCCACCGCCGTTGACGTAATAGAGGGCGTCCGGGTCGGCACTGCCGCCGGTGCTGACCAGATAGCCGTCCTCGACCCTGAGCACCGTGCCCGCGCCGGTACTGCCCGGCGGGATGACCACCTCGGAGCCGTCTTCATCTGTCACCGAGGCCAGAATCTGCGCCGTGGTATAGCCGCCCACCGCGTAGTTGGTGCCGTCACTGAAGCCGGCCAGCTGATAGATCACCGAGGTGGAAGGCTCTGCCGCCAGCCCCAGTTCCGTGGCCAGCAACTGGGTCGAGACGCTGCCATAGGCCGAGTTCTCGTAATCCGGGCCGCTGCGGTTGGTGAAACGCAGACTATTGAGGCCACCCAGGGTGGTATCGGGGAACTGGCCGGAATCGCTCAGGCTGTCGCCGAAGAGATAGAGATTGGAATAGGCCTGCGCGGGAGTCGCCAGCAGCGTGGTGCTGATGGCGAGCGCGAGACTGCTCAGAGTGAAACGTCGGACCAGACCGCTGGCGCTGGCCGGAGGGAATACAGCGCGATGTGAACGCGATGGCATGGCGTGCCCCTTGCTTGTGGAAGGTATCCGTCCTGCAGCCACTCTGGGGTGGCCTGCAGACAAGCATAGGCAATAAAACAAGTGATTGAATCGATTGTTTCGTTCAACTTCCGACTAATGCTTCGGCTCGCAAGCAGCAACCAGCCAGCACATCCGCGACGGATCTCGCCTGCGTTCGCGCAAAGAAAAAGCGCCTCCCGGGGGAGGCGCTTTCGGCAATCACAGGTGCGGCTGGCAGCGGAAACAGTGCCGGTGCCTCAGGTACGCGGCAGTGTCACGCCACGCTGGCCCTGATACTTGCCACCGCGATCCTTGTAGCTGGTCTCGCAGACTTCGTCGGACTCGAGGAACAGCATCTGCGCCACGCCTTCGTTGGCGTAGATGCGCGCCGGCAGGTTGGTGGTGTTGGAGAACTCGAGGGTGACGTGCCCTTCCCACTCCGGCTCCAGCGGCGTCACGTTGACGATGATGCCGCAGCGCGCGTAGGTGGACTTGCCCAGGCAGATGGTCAGCACGTTACGCGGAATGCGGAAGTACTCGATGGTACGCGCCAGCGCGAAGGAGTTGGGCGGAATCACGCAGGAATCGCCTTTCACGTCCACGAAGCTCTTCTCGTCGAAGTGCTTGGGGTCCACCGTCGCCGAATGGATGTTGGTGAAGACCTTGAACTCATCCGAGCAGCGCACGTCGTAGCCGTAGCTGGAGGTGCCGTAGGAAATCACACGGCGCTCATCGTGAAAGCGCACCTGATCGGGCTCAAAGGGTTCGATCATGTCGTGGCTTTCAGCCATGCGACGGATCCACTTGTCGGATTTGATGCTCATCGAGCGTACCTGACTGACTGATGGGGGAGAGACGCGTGAGCGCCATGAAACGCGGGCCAGCATAATACCGGCCCGCTGCGCCGCTGGAAACCTCGCGACGAGGCGACGGCGGCGTGTCGGCTCAGGCTCAGCTGAAGCTGATGCTCGGGCCTTCGTCCGCCTCGGCAGTGTCCAGGGTCTCGATGACCTGACGCGCGATGGAGAGGAAACACTTGGCCACCTCCCCTTGCGGCTCCGCGATCACGCTGGGACGACCACCATCGGCATTCTCGCGAATGCTCAGGGTCAGCGGCAGCTGACCCAGCAGACGAGTCTGGTATTCCTCGGCGATGCGCTCACCGCCACCGGCACCGAAGACCGCTTCACTGTGGCCACACTGGCTGCAGGTATGCGTGCTCATGTTCTCGACCACGCCCAGCACCGGCACCTTGACCTTGCGGAACATCTCGATGCCCTTCTGGGCATCCAGCAGCGCGATGTCCTGCGGCGTGGTGACGATGACAGCCCCGGAGACCGGCACCTTCTGTGACAGGGTCAGCTGGATGTCACCGGTGCCCGGCGGCATGTCGATCAACAGCACGTCCAGCTCTCCCCAGGCAGTCTGGTTGAGCAGCTGCTGGAAGGCACCCGCGACCATCGGGCCACGCCAGACCATCGGGTCCTTCACGTCGACCAGATAGGCCATCGACATGGTCTTGATGCCATGCGCTTCGATGGGGCTGAAGACCTGCTCACCGGCCATTTCCGGACGCTGGCCGGTCGGCACGCCGAACATCTGCGCCTGACTCGGACCATAGATGTCGGCGTCCAGCAGGCCGACCTTGAGACCTTCCGCCGCCAATGCCAGCGCCAGATTGGCGGTGACGGTGGACTTGCCGACGCCACCCTTGCCGGAAGCGACCGCGACAATGTGCTTGATACCTTCCATACCTTGAAACTCCTGTGACGGCCTGCGCGGCGCGATGAATGTGGCGCGCAGGCGTCTGAACTGTCAGCGAAAAAAGCCGTGGAACACGATGGGCACAGTATGCCTGCCACCGCGATACGGGCCAAGCCGATGAAGCATGTCCATGGAAGCCATGCCTCAGGAAGCCATGGCCCTGGGAGCAAATCAGAAGCGCACGTCTCAGAAGCGCACGTCGACCGGCAGGAAGCGCCACTCGCCCGGCGCCATGCGACCGAGCAGAATCGCGCCCAGACGCAGACGACGCACCTCGATCACCTTGAGGCCCTGCTCCTCGACCGCGCCGCGGATACCGCCCACCGGCACCCGCTTCATGGCGATGCGCAGGCGGGTGTCGCTCTGCCAGCTGATGCTGACCTTGGGCTTGCGCCCACGGATGTCGGCGCACAGCGCGAAGCCGATACGCTTGAGGCCTTCGTCATCCAGTGTCCCTTCCACCTCGACGACGTATTCCTGCTCCAGCTGGTCGAGGTCATCACCCAGCTTGCGGATCACGCCACGGTTCTGTGACCACACCGCGAGACCGGATTCATCTTCGCCGAGCTCGGCCAGCGGCTGCTGGGACAGGAAATGCACCTTGAGCCAGTCGGCACCGCTGTTGTCGAGCGCACTGCGCGGCGCGCCGTCACGCAGGGTCAGCGGGTCCGGCAGCGGCGTGCCCGGCGGCTGATACCAGACCAGGGTCAGCGGCTCGATGGGTTCCATGCTGGCGCCTTCATCGACGGTGACTTCTTCATCGGTGACCTTGAAGAAAGGCGCTTCCACGATCTCGCCCGCGACACGTACCACCCCCTTGGCGATGAGATGCTCGGCCTCACGGCGCGAGATGCCCTGCTGATGGGCCAGAAACTTGGAAAGACGGACGGGTTCGGTCATGGGGACTCTCGAGGCAGCGACGCAGGCAACAGGCAGAGCAGCAGCACGCAGAAGCGCAGATAAAAAGAAGTGGGACAGCCTGACAGGGTCATCAAGGCTAGCCCGCCATGATAACGGCATGCGCCGAGGATGGCACGGACGAGACGCGCTGAAGATGCTAGGCTGCGTGGCCAGAAATCGGCGCGGCGCGCTTGAGCAGATCATTTGATGCGCCTTACCAGGTCCTTCGACGCTCTCCGCCAGCTCATCTGGTCCACTACGCCTGGTCATCCGTCCCTCTGGCGCAAGCGATCTGGCTGCCTCTGGCACGCCTGATCATGCACTGACAGGCGCGATGCGCTGCCCGCGCCATCGCCATCGCTACGCAACCGCGTGGTGACACTTGCGGAACCCTTTGCGCGGCAAAGCGTCAGAGTTGCGTTGAAGCTCACTCTGGGCCATACAAGGTCAGGGTCAGGCAAACTGATGCGCTTGCGCGTCGACTGTCGCTACCGAGGAAGCCGGTGGCCAACGCTTCAGTCTCCGTCAGTGACTCGCCAACCGAAGGTGTGCGGTCGACCCGGATTGACCCTGCGCGCCATCCCGCCTTGCTGCGCTTCCCAGGCCACGTTCACAGGTATCTTGCATGCGTTTACCCCTCACATCGCGCCGCCCACTGACTCACACTCGGCGCTACGCCATCAGCAGTGCACGCACGCTTCGCCATCTGGTACTGATCTTCGGCCTGACGCTGGCCGCGGGCTGCTCCGCGCCGCACGCCTCGGACGCGCCTGCCGCACCGACCACCGCGGCCAAGGCAGCCGTCAAGGCCGAACGGCTGGAAAGCCTGCTGGTGCAAGGCGAAAGTGATGTGCCCGAGAACCTGCTGCTCAGCAAGGCCGGCGCCAAGGCGATCGACCCCAACGGCCAGCGTCCGGTGGATGACCCGCTGACCTGCCTGGCGCGTGCCGCCTACTGGGAAGCCAAGGGCGAAGGCAGAAGCGGCATGCAGGGCATCGTCAATGTGGTGATCAACCGCGCAGCCGACCCGCGCTTCCCCGATAGCCTGTGCGGCGTGGTCAAGCAGGGTGGCGAAAGCGGCAGCTGCCAGTTCTCCTGGTGGTGTGACGGTCGCTCCGACCGCATTCGCGAACCCGCCGCCTACGCCGAGGCACGCGACGTGGCCCGTCAGGCACTCAACCATCAGCTGGAAGACGTCACCGACGGCGCCCTCTACTTCCACGCCCGCTACGCCACGCCCTACTGGGCCAAGCGCTTCGTGCGCACCGCGCGCATCGGTCAGCACCTGTTCTATCGCAACTGACTCACCCTTTCACCAGGGCATGACGGGTAGAACCATCACCAGCAAGTTGCCTGACATGCCGCACGTCAGCGCCATGTCGCGTACAAGACCGTGACGGAAAGACCGTACAGGAAACAGACAAACCAGAAGGCCCCTGATGATTCACTCATCAGGGGCCTTCTGGGTCATATCATCACTCAATCTTCAGTAATGGGCCGAGTCCGACTACTTCGCTACCACTGTCTTCAGATACTGCCCTATCTCGGAATGGTGCAGGATGGACGAGACCGGCAAGATGTCGTTGGCTGGCCCCCATGCAAAGACGTTGACTGGCGTATGGGTGTGCGTACCAGTCCCCCAGACGGTGTTTTGCTGTGTCGCCAATGCCCGCGCCAGCAGGTTGCCGCGATCGTTATAGGGGAAGAAGGCGTCGAAGTCGTGAACTGCCGGCACCTCGCTGACCCCGAGGTAACTATGTCCATCCACATGATAGGGGTTGGGCTTGTTGGCCAGTACTTCAGCTGCCTGGGCTTCGGTAATCTGGAAGTCACTATTGCCATTGACAGCCGCCATCAAGCGCGCCGGTGTGCGCTCATCTTGCGGTAGTGCCTCGAAATCACTGAGCAGCTCGTAATAGGTCTGCTTCTGCTCATAGAGACTGTCCAGAATCGAGAAGTCACCAAAATTGAAATTGGGTGCGTAATCCTGATCTGCGAATGCAGGGCCTGATTTCTTCTGCGCTGCCGGTAAATTGGCGCTGGAATAACTGAAGCCGAATGCCCCCGTCTCATGGTCGGCCGTTACCAGGATGATTGTATCGTCTCGCTCTCGCGCCCAGTCATAGACACCTTGCACGGCCTCATCGAACTTGATCAGTTCATTGAGCATGGTGCCCGCATCATTGGAATGCGCGGCCCAGTCGATCTGGCCACCCTCGACCATCAAAAAGAAACCATCATCATCCTGTTCCAGCATTGACAGTGCTTTCTGGGTCATCTCATGCAGGGTCGGCTGCTGACGCTGTGGGTCATCATGGCTATCTCGATAGCTGATACCATCCGCCATACCCGAGTTGGCGAATAGCCCCAATACCTTGGTGCCATTGAGTGCGGCCATCTGATCACGCGTAAAGGCTAGCCCATAGCCTTGATCTGCAGCTTCCTGGAGCAGATTTCGTTCATCCTTGCGCTTGGAGGTTGGCGACCAGGCACCTTGCATCAGCGTCTCGACACTGCCCGCGCTTTCCCCCGGCTCACTGACGGACTGTGGCACGAAGTGACGCAACCCTCCCGACAGCATGACATCCGGCCCGGTCATGAGCATGTCTTCGGCAATGGCATTTTCCAGTGAACGATGCGGCTGGTGGGCGGCGAAGGCCGCCGGAGTCGCGTGGGTCAGGCGCGTATCGGACACCAATCCGGTGGCCTTGCCGACTCGTTTGGCAAGCTCGAGGACGGTTTCAACCCGATTACCCTCTGAATCTATGCCGATCACCTCGCCCCCGGTGAAGATACCCGTCGAGAGCTGAGTCGCTGAACAGGCCGAATCCACTACCACGGCATCTTCAGGGTGAGTCAATGAAGCGCCCACCACGCCTTCCTTCGCCAGCTGGTAGAGTGCCGTCGAACGCCCCTGATATATCGAATCCGGCGCACGATTGGCGTATGTCTCCAGCATGCCAACCTGCTGGGGCCCCATGCCATCGCCAATCATCAGAATGACATTCTTGATCTCTGCCGCATTGGCCAGCGGCATCCAGCTCATGCTTCCCGTCAGCGCAACGACGGCCCACCCTTTTCGACACCATCGTCCTTGCCGGTTCTGATGAGACATCATCATGGTCATCTTCCGTGTTCCCTTATCGTTGTTGGCATCCGTGTTACCCGGGCACATACGATACTCGTGCAAGTCTGTACGTCTGTGTTCGAACGGAGCGCTTGTTGGTCAGAAATGAATCGCGATCTGCTCACATGGCGGCACCCAAGGTGCCAACTGGAGCATGCGCTTCACTATTGACGACGCAAGCAGAGCCGTCCATATCAATGGCCCGGCTACAGGACAATTCATGACGAAAGGATGACATAAAGATGTCAGATTAATGACAGACGACACTGCGACCAGAAGCCCCAAACACGACGCCCCCGCTGCCATTGGCAACGGGGGCGTCGTGTTTAGGGATGCCTGAATAGCGGTGTCTGGAGAGGGGCGCCCAGGCAGGGACGTCCATACCGAGACGCCTGACGGATCAGGTGTCCGGCTGTGCCGCCAGCTTGGTGCGGATGAACTCGCTGTGGCTGACATGCAGCAGGCCGGCAAGACGGCGGATGCGATGCTCTTCCTGCGGGTCCAGCTCGCCATCGGCGTAGGCCAGCTCCCAGAGCATGCCGATCAGCTCGCTGCGCTCCTCAAGGCTCATGTGCTCGTTGAGTTGCTTGACGAAGCGATAGTGGTCCGTGGCCTGCTCGGCATCCTGCTCGGCCTGGGTCAGCAGGCTGGCAAGTTCCTCATCCCCCAGCGAGAAGCGCTCGGCCAGCTGGCGCGCCAGGGCTTCACGTTCGCGCACATCAAGATGGTCATCGGCGCGTACCACCTCGAACATCAGCACGGCCATGGCGAGTTCCGGGCCGGGCTCCTCGTTGGGACGGGCGTTGCTGCCGGGCATCATCACCTGGCGGATGAGACGATTGATCTGACCGGCGACGGATAGCTGTGCTGGCATGCTGACCTCCAGGAACGGAAAATGTAGTGTCCTTGAATCCTTCATGAGGGCAGCGGCACGGGTTGCAACCTCGCAGTTGCGCACGCCAGCGTTGCCGGTGACGCGACGCGCCCTTCGCGCCGCCCGCACCTTCGCGATATAGTAGCGCCCATCCCGACGGGGCGATGCGTTCGCCCCTTATCACGAGTCATCCCGGCGAGTGGCTGCGCACTGCGCAGCAGGCGCCCTTTACCGTCAAGACGAGGCCTCATGTCAGCGCGCAAGATTCTGGTTACCAGTGCCCTGCCCTATGCCAATGGGTCGATCCACCTGGGTCACCTGCTTGAGTACATCCAGACCGACATCTGGGTACGCTTCCAGAAAAGCCGTGGCCACGAATGCCATTACGTGTGCGCCGATGACGCCCACGGCACCGCTATCATGCTGCGTGCCGAGCAGGAAGGTGTCACCGCCGAGCAGCTGATCCAGCGTGTGAGTGACGAGCACCAGGCCGACTTCGCCAAGTTCGGCGTCGGCTTTGACAACTATCACTCCACCCACTCACCGGAGAACCGCGCCCACAGCGAGCGCATCTATCTGGCGCTGCGCGATGCCGGCCATATCGCCACGCGCGATATCGAGCAGATGTTCGATCCGGTCAAGGGCCTGTTCCTCGCCGACCGCTTCATCAAGGGCACCTGCCCGAAGTGCAAGACCGAAGACCAGTACGGCGACAACTGTGAAGCCTGCGGCGCGGCCTACACGCCGGCCGAGCTGATCGATCCGGTCTCGGCCATTTCCGGCGCCACGCCGGAAATGCGCACGTCCACCCACTACTTCTTCAAGCTGCCGAACTTCGCCGAGTTCCTGCAGGAGTGGACCAAGAGCGGCCGCGTGCAGAGCCAGATTTCCAACAAGCTGCAGGAATGGTTCGAGGCGGGTCTGGCCGAGTGGGACATCTCCCGCGATGCGCCCTACTTCGGCTTCGAGATTCCCGACGCGCCGGGCAAGTACTTCTACGTGTGGCTGGACGCGCCGATCGGCTACCTCGCCAGCTTCCAGAACCTGTGCGAGAAGCAGGGCATCGACTTCGACAGCTACTGGAAGGCCGACTCCGACGCCGAGGTCTATCACTTCATCGGCAAGGACATCGTCTACTTCCACGCCCTGTTCTGGCCGGCGATGCTGGAAGGTGCCGGCATGCGCACCCCGACCGGCGTCAACTGCCACGGTTTCGTGACCGTCAATGGCGCCAAGATGTCCAAGTCGCGCGGCACCTTCATCAAGGCCGACACCTACGCGCAGTTCCTCAACCCGGAATACCTGCGCTATTACTTCGCCGCCAAGCTGACCTCCGGCGTCGATGACCTCGACCTCAACCTCGACGACTTCACTGCCCGCGTGAATTCCGACCTGGTCGGCAAGGTGGTCAACATCGCCAGCCGCTGCGCCGGGTTCGTCAAGAAGTTCGGCGACGGCAAGCTGTCCGCGACCTGCGCCGAGCCGGAGCTGGTCGAGCGCTTCATCGCCGCTGGCGAAGGCATCGCGGCGGACTTCGAGGCCCGTGAATTCGCGCGCGCCATGCGCAAGGTGATGGAGCTGGCCGATGAAGCCAACACCTACATCGCCGACAAGGCACCGTGGGCGATGGCCAAGGAAGACGGCCGCGAGCAGGAAGTGCTCGACGTCTGCTCCGTGGGCATCAACCTATTCCGCCAGCTGATGGTCTATCTGGCGCCGGTGGTTCCGGAGCTGACCGACAAGGCACGCGACTTCCTGAACCTCGAGAGCCTCGACTGGGCCAGCCGTGAAAGCGTGCTGACCGATCATGCGATCAACAAGTTCAAGCCGCTGCTGACCCGTGTCGAGCCGGAGCGCATCGACAAGATGCTCGAAGCCTCGCGCGAAGTGCTGGTCGAGGAGCAGAAGATCAAGGACGGCACCGCCAAGGCAGAAGCCGCGGCCGCGCCGAGCCCGCTCGACGCCGACCCGATCGCCGACGAGATCGACTTCGATACCTTCATGAAGACCGACCTGCGCGTGGCGAAGATCGTCAAGGCGGAGCACGTCGAGAAGGCGGCCAAGCTGCTCAAGCTGACGCTGGATATCGGTGGCGAGACGCGCACCGTGTTCTCCGGCATCAAGTCCGCCTACGCGCCGGAAGCACTGGAAGGCCGCCTGACCGTCATGGTCGCCAACCTGGCGCCGCGCAAGATGCGCTTCGGCGTGTCCGAGGGCATGGTGCTGGCCGCCGGTGACGACGAAGGCATCTACCTGCTGGAGCCACACACCGGTGCCAAGCCGGGTCAGCGCGTCACTTGATGCAGTGATGCTGCACTGAAGCCTCTTCAGCACAACGCCCCGCCAGAGACTCTCTGGCGGGGCGTTGTCGTTCATGCGTCACATCCGGTCGGCGGGACGGCTACTCGTAACGGCGACCGGCATGCTCCAGCCAGCCATCCACATGGCGGCCACCGGGATCATGATGCGTCCAGTGGATCACGCCGCCCTTGTCGGTCCACTCATATTCGCCATAGAAGCCGATGCGATCACCGACCTGAAGACTGTCGATGCGTGGCGCGAGATCGATATTGTGCGCCACCAGAATGGTGGTACCACCCGCGACCCGGATCAGGAACTTCTGATGACGGCTGCCCTTGAGATCATCCCTGAGCAGACGCGTTACCTCACCCACGCCCCGCACCTGCACATCACTCTGCTGGGCACTGATGGCGCGCCTGAGTCGGCTTTCGTCTGCCGAGGAAACGCCTTCCCCCTGGGTCGCCTCGGCCTGCGGCGACTGGAAGTCATTCCACAGCTGGGAGAGCGAGAAGTTGCCATTGCCCGTCAGCTGCGAGATGCCCGCCATCGCCACCACCAGGATGATGACCCATAACAGCCGACGGCCGCGTGTTTCTGTCCTGCGCATATCCCGCTCCTTGTGCCACCCCGGATGACGTGAAAGTCTCTGATCACGCCATAATCAATAAAAGTAATAAAGGAATTCTTCTTTATTACTTCAAGAACCAAGCAAAACGCGAAACAATGGTCGTCTCATGCTGGCAACACTACGCCTCGCTTGCCACGCTACAGGCTGTCGGCCAGCAGCATCTTGCGTATAATACCGCCGCGCTCGACGATCCCCTGCCCTGCAGCTTCCTGACAGCTTGCGGCAGCAACAGCCCTGATCGCCTGCGAGTGCCGGTTCATGCATGCCGCGAGCACGGAAGCGCCTTCGAAACACCCTGACCGAGCG
The DNA here is from genome assembly GCF_001306765.1 of Cobetia sp. UCD-24C. Taxonomy (NCBI): domain Bacteria; kingdom Pseudomonadati; phylum Pseudomonadota; class Gammaproteobacteria; order Oceanospirillales; family Halomonadaceae; genus Cobetia; species Cobetia sp. UCD-24C. The sequence continues at coordinate 212,250 of NZ_LJTD01000005.1, forward strand.
ACGCCCCTGATGAGTGAATACCTTCTTATCCTGATCAGCACCATCCTGGTCAACAATTTCGTACTGGTGCAGTTCCTCGGCCTGTGCCCCTTCATGGGTGTCTCCAACAAGCTGGAGTCCGCGATGGGCATGTCGCTGGCCACCACCTTCGTGCTCACGTTGTCGTCGATGTGCGCCTACCTGACCTATCACTTCATCCTCGCGCCGCTGGGCCTCGAGTACCTGCGCACCATCGCCTTCATCATGGTGATCGCGGTGGTGGTGCAGTTCACCGAGATGGTGGTCAAGAAGACCAGCCCGCTGCTCTATCAGGTGCTGGGCATCTTCCTGCCGCTGATCACCACCAACTGCGCGGTACTCGGCGTGGCGCTGCTGACCCTGAACCGCAATTCCAGCTTCATGGAAGCCACACTCTACGGCTTCGGCGCGGCCGTCGGCTTCTCGCTGGTACTGGTACTGTTCGCCGCCATGCGCGAGCGTCTGGCCGTCGCCGATGTGCCGCGTCCCTTCCAGGGTCCGGCCATCGCGATGATCACCGCCAGCCTGATGTCGCTGGCCTTCCTCGGCTTCTCCGGACTGGTGCAGATCTGACATGCTCGAATTCTTCAACGACCATACGCTGATCTCCGCCATCGTCGCACTGGTGGCCATGGCCGTCGTCTTCGGCGGTCTGCTCGGCTTTGCCGCCGTGGCCTTCAAGGTCGAGGGCGACCCCATCGTCGAGCAGATCGACCAGCTGCTGCCGCAGACCCAGTGCGGCCAGTGCGGCTATCCGGGCTGCAAGCCCTATGCCCAGGCCATCGCCGAGGGGGACGAGATCAACAAGTGCCCACCGGGTGGCGAGAGCACCATCGCCTCGCTGGCCGACCTGCTGGGGCGCGAGGCCACGCCGCTGGATGGCGATGCCGACAACACCCCCAAGGTGGCGGTGATTCGCGAAGACGAATGCATCGGCTGCACCAAGTGCATCCAGGCCTGTCCGGTGGACGCCATCCTGGGCGCCGCCAAGCACATGCATACCGTGATCGCCGACGAATGCACCGGCTGCGACCTGTGCGTCGAGCCCTGCCCGGTGGACTGCATCGACATGGTGCCGGTCGCCACTGACGTGCGCAGCTGGCACTGGCCGCAACCGGCGGGCCCGACCCGCGACAATGCCCGCTTCAGCGGCAATCTGATCGTGACCGATGCCGCCGATTCTACTGCCACATCTGCAAGGAATGTCGCCTGATGGTTCTGTCGTTACTCAAATCCATGGTGACTTCCTCACGTTCCGCTGCCACGGCGGAGGCGGAACACACGCAGAAGGGTCAGGGCGCGCCGCGCGTGTTCGACTTCCACGGCGGTATCCATCCGCCGGAGCACAAGGCGCTCTCCAATCGCGCCCCGCTGGTGGCCGCCCCGCTGCCCCATGAGGTGGTACTGCCGCTCAGTCAGCATATCGGCGCGCCCGCCCAGCCGCTGGTGGAGATCGGCCAGCGCGTGAAGACCGGTGAGCTGATCGCTCGCGCCCAGGGCATGATCTCCGCGCCGGTGCATGCCAGCATCACCGGCGTGGTCACCGCCATCGAGCCGCGTCAGATCCCTCACGTCTCGGGCCTGGAAGATCTGTGCATCGTGATCGAGCGTGACGGCGAGATCGATGAATGGGCGCGCCTTGAGGCCTGGCGCGACTGGCGCCAGCAGGAAGCCCAGGACCTGATCCAGCGCCTGCAGGATGCCGGCGTGGTCGGCCAGGGCGGCGCGGGCTTCCCCTCGGCGGTGAAGGCGCGCGTGCGTGAGCGCCACGCCATCGACACCCTGATCCTCAACGCGGCGGAGTGCGAGCCTTACATCACCGCCGATGACCTGACCATGCGCACCCACCCGGAAGCGCTGATCGAAGGGCTCGAGATTCTCGCCAGCCTGATCGGCCCCGAGTGCATCCTGATCGGTATCGAGGACAACAAGCCCGAGGCCGTCATCGCGCTGGAGCAGGCGATTCGCGCCCGGCGTGCCGACAAGCGCCTGCCGCCGCTGGATTCACGTCTGGAAGTCGTGGTGGTGCCGACCAAGTACCCCTCCGGCGGCGAGAAGCAGCTGATCAAGCTGCTGACGGATCGCGAAGTGCCCAGTCGCGGCCTGCCCGCCGATGTCGGCGTGGTGGTGCACAATCCGGGCACCGTGCGCGCGGTGCAGCGTGCGGTGTGCTTCGGCGAGCCGATGATCTCGCGGGTCGTCACCCTGACTGGCGAGGCCCTGCAGCACCCGCACAACGTCGAGGCCCGCCTGGGCACCGCCATCGGTGACCTGCTGCGCCTGGCCGCTCCTTCTGCGAGCGGCATCGCCCGTCTGGTGATGGGTGGGCCGATGATGGGCTTCACCCTCGAGAGTGACGCCCTGCCGATCATCAAGACCACCAATTGTCTGCTGGCCTCCTCACCTGAGGCGGTGCCGGCCCCCGCTGTCGAGCAACCCTGCATCCGCTGTGGCATGTGCGAGCAGGCATGTCCGGCGGAGCTGCTCCCGCAGCAGCTCTACTGGTTCTCCAAGTCTCGCGAGTTCGACAAGGCCGAGCTCTACAACCTCGCGGACTGCATCGAGTGCGGTGCCTGCTCCTATGTCTGCCCCAGCCAGATTCCGCTGGTGCAGTATTACCGCTTCGCCAAGGGCGAGATTCGTACCGCCCAGCACGAGGCGCGCAAGTCAGAGCGCGCCCGTCACCGCTTCGAGTTTAAGCAGGCGCGCATGGCACGCGAGGAAGCCGAGAAGGAAGCCAAGCGCCAACAGCGTGCCCAGGCCGCCCAGAAGGCCGCCGCAGCGCGCGCCGAGACCGCGACTGCCGCCGACACGACGTCCACAGCGAGTGCCGCCGCTCCGTCGGCGCCGGCAGCGGCGACGGACCTCAAGGCCTTCAAGACGGCACGCGCCGCGGCCAACATCGCCCTCAAGAAGGCCGAGAAGGCGCTCAAGGCGGCTCAGGACAGTGGCGAGAGCAGCGCCAGTGATCTTGCGGCGCTTGACGCCAACGTGACCGCGGCCAAGACCCGACTTGCCAGTGCGGAAAGCGCCCTCAAGGCCGCCAGCGAGGCGAGCGAGTCAGCTGCCCCGGCGGCTGCCGGCGCTCCGACAGCCAACACTGCGACAACCGGTGCGGCTACTCCCGCCGCCGATCTCAAGGCGCTCAAGACGGCGCGCGCCGCGGCCAATATCGCCGTCAAGAAGGCCGAGAAGGCCCTCAAGACCGCCCAGGACAGCGGTGAAGGCGATATTCCCGCCCTCGAGTCCAGCGTGACGGATGCCAAGGCCCGACTGGCCAAGGCCGAAGCCGACCTCAAGGCTGCCAGCGAGGCCAGCGAGTCAGCTGCCTCTGCGGCGGCCAGCACTTCCGCGACAGGCGCGGCTGCCCCGGCAGCCGACCTCAAGGCGCTCAAGACGGTGCGGGCCGCGGCCAATATCGCGGTCAAGAAGGCCGAGAAGGCCCTCAAGACCGCCCAGGACAGCGGTGAGGGCGACATCCCCGCCCTCGAGGCCAGCGTGACGGATGCCAAGGCGCGCCTTGCCAAGGCTGAGGGCGACCTCAAGGCAGCGACCGACGCCGCTGGCGCTGCTCAAGGTACTGATAAAGGCCCTGTGGCAAGCGCTGCGGCTGGCTCTGCTCAAACCACTGATACAGGTGCGGCTGGCTCTTCTGCGGGTGCTGCTGCGCCTGCAGCTGCGGCACCCAGCGCCGATATCAAGGCACTCAAGACAGCACGCGCCGCGGCCAATATCGCGGTCAAGAAGGCCGAAAAGGCCCTGGCCCGCGCCAGCGAAAGTGGCGAAGGCGATATCGAGGACCTGCAGACCCTGCTGGCCACGGCCCAGGAAAACCTGCGTGCCGCTGAGGTGCGCCTCAACAGCGCGCAAGCTGGCAGCACTGACGCGACGCTTGCCACCAAGGGCGCGGGAGAATTGATTCCTGAGGCGCCCAAGCCCGCTGCGGGTTCAGTCGGGCGTGGCAGCATGGCCAGCAACGTGACGCTCTCACAGGCCGAGATCGAGGCATCACGCGCCGAGAACCTTGCCAAGCGTCACAAGCAGGTCAGCATCGCGGTCAAGGCGGCCGAGGCGGCCCACCGCAAGGCCGAGGCGGCTTTGAGCGAGACGGATGACGAAAACCGTCAGCGCCTGGCGACCAAGGTCGACCGCACGCGCCGCAATCTGGAACACGCCCGCGAGTCATTGGCCGAGGTGCAGGCACTGGTGGACGCCCAATGAGTGACCTAAGCCCAATTACCGCGCCAATGGCGACTCATCCTGATGCACGCCTCGTGTCATTGCCCATTTACCGCAAGGATCTGACCGTCTCATGAGCCTGATGCATGCAAGCTCCCCCCATGCCCACGGGCCAACCGCCACCTCGCGCGTGATGGCCTGGGTGCTGGCCGCGACGCTGCCGGGTATCGCCGTGCTGTGCTGGCACTATGGCTGGGGTGTGCTGTTCAACCTCGTCTTTGCCTGTCTGGCGGGTGTCGCCCTCGAGGCGCTGCTGCTCAAGCTGCGTGGCCGTCCGGTCAGCTTCTTCCTCAAGGACAATTCGGCGCTGGTGACCTGCGTGCTGCTGGCGGTGTCGTTGCCGCCGCTGGCACCCTGGTGGCTGGTACTGACCGGCGTGATCGCGGCCATCGTGGTCGCCAAGCAGCTCTACGGTGGCCTGGGCCAGAATCCGTTCAACCCGGCGATGGTCGCCTATGCGCTGCTGCTGATCTCCTTCCCGGTCGAGATGTCGCGCTGGTCATCCCCCGATGGCTTCGCACTCGGCTTCACTGACAGCCTGCAGCAGTTCTTCGGCGTGATCGCCACGCCAGACGCTCTGACCGGCGCCACGCCGCTGGATGCCTTCCGCAACAAGGGCGAGCTTTCCAGCAGCGAGTTCTGGGCAGACCCGAGCCTGCTGCCTGCCGCCAACCTGCTGGCCTGGCAGCAGACGGCCATCGCCTGGGGCCTCGGCGGCCTGGTGCTGCTGGCGCGTCGCCTGATCACCTGGCATATCCCGGTGGCAATGCTGGGCAGCCTGGCGGTGATCTCTGCCATCTTCGCCTTCGTGGATGGCGAGCAGCACGCCAGCCCCCTGATCCACCTGCTGTGCGGTGCGGCGATCTTCGGCGCTTTCTTCATCGCCACGGACCCCGTCACGGCGGCGACCTCCAACAAGGGCAAGCTCTATTACGGCGTCGGCATCGGCGTGCTGATCTACCTGATTCGCACCTTCGGCGCCTACCCTGACGCCATCGCCTTCGCGGTGCTGCTGATGAACTTCAGCGTGCCGTTCATCGATTACTACACTCAGCCACGCAGCTATGGTCACAAGAAGGCCCGTCGCGGCATCAAGCTGGAGGACAAGGCATGAGCCTGACGCCTGATCAGCCCGAACAGCAAGCCCAGGCCGCGCAGGGTCTGAAGCACACCATCGCGCGGGCCGCGCTGGGTCTGGCGGTCTTCGCCGTCGTCACCGCAGGCGTCGTCGCCGTGACCCAGATGACCACCGCCGAGACCATCGCCGACAACGAGCGTGCCGCCCAGAGCGCGGCGCTGGCCGAGATCATCCCGCCGTCGCTGCACGACAATGACCTGCTCGACGCGGCCTTTGCCCTGCCGCCCTCTCAGGTGCTGGGTCTGGAGAGTGCCGATACCGGCTGGCGCGCCACCCAGAATGGCGAGACCGTCGCGGTGCTGCTGCCGGTGGTGACCGGCAAGGGTTACAGCGGCGATATCCGCCTGCTGGTCGGTATCCGTGCCGATGGCAGCGTGGCAGGAGTGCGCGCCGTCAAGCACGCCGAGACCCCGGGGCTGGGCGACAAGATCGAAGCGCGCAAGTCCGACTGGATTCACGAATTCGATGACCAGACGCTCAGCTCGGTGGAATGGAAGGTGAACAAGGATGGCGGTGATTTCGACCAGTTCACCGGTGCGACCATCACCCCGCGCGCCGTGGTGGGTGCCGTTCGTCAGGCATTGATCTACTTCATGGCGCACCGCACGGCGCTGCTGGCCGGCGACAGCGAGACGTTGACCGCGACCCGCCGCGCTGCCAAGGCCCAGCAGGACACGCAAGCTCCCACCGCTGATGGCACGCTCACGCCATCAGCGCCTTCTGAACACGGCGGAGACGAACCTCATGAGTGATATCTCGCTTGGCAAGATCAGCCGCGACGGCCTGTGGGACAACAACCCGGCGCTGGTACAGCTGTTGGGCCTGTGCCCGCTGCTGGCCGTCACCGCCAGCGTCGTCAACGCCATCGGGCTGGGGCTTGCCACGCTGCTGGTGTTGATCGGCTCCAACGTGGCGGTGTCGTTGATCCGCAATCTGGTGCCTTCTGCAGTGCGCCTGCCGGCCTTCGTGATGATCATCGCCTCCTTCGTGACCTGTGCCGAGCTGCTGATGAAGGCCTACACCTATGAGCTCTATCAGATTCTCGGCATCTTCATTCCGCTGATCGTCACCAACTGCGCGATTCTCGGGCGTGCCGATGCCTTCGCCGCCAAGCATCCCGTGCTGCCGGCGGCCACCGATGGCCTGATGATGGGGCTGGGATTCATGGCCGTGCTGGTGCTGCTGGGTGGCATGCGTGAGCTGTTCGGCCAGGGCACGCTGTTTGCCGGCATGGAACTGCTCGTCGGGCCGATGGCCGCCGATTGGCAGCTGACGATCTTCCCGGACTACTCCTTCCTGTTCCTGGTGCTGCCACCGGGCGCCTTCTTCTGCATGGGGCTGATCATCGCGGGCAAGAAGACCATCGATGAGCGACTCGAGCAGCGCCGCAAGGCAGTCAACGCCGATGCGCCCAAGGTGTCGCGTCGTGTGCGCGTGACCGGCACCATCTCCTGAGCCCCTCTCACACAGGCTGTCAGCCCGCTGGCTGACAGCCTGTGTCGACGACGCCCGCTTCCAAGCCCTTACCGCCGTACCCGAGATACCATGAACGCCCAGAAACGCCTCGAGATCTTCACCCGTCTGCGCAACGAGAATCCTGAGCCACGCACCGAGCTTGCCTGGTCAACGCCCTTCGAGCTTTTGATCGCGGTGCTGCTGTCGGCGCAGGCGACGGATGTGGGCGTCAACAAGGCCACGGCGAAGCTGTATCCGGTCGCCAATACGCCGGTGAGCATTCTTGCGCTGGGCGTCGAGAGCCTGAAGGAGTACATCAAGACGATCGGCCTGTTCAACACCAAGGCCGAGAACGTCATCAAGACCTGCCGCATGCTGATCGAACGGCATGGTGGCGAGGTGCCGCAGACCCGCGAGGCGCTGGAAGCGCTGCCCGGCGTGGGCCGCAAGACCGCCAACGTGGTGCTCAACACCGCCTTCGGTCAGCCGACCATGGCGGTGGACACGCACATCTTCCGCGTCTCCAACCGCACCCGCATCGCCCCGGGCAAGAACGTGCTGGAGGTCGAGCACAAGCTGATGCGCCATGTGCCCAAGGAGTTTCTGGTCGACGCCCACCACTGGCTGATCCTGCATGGCCGCTACACCTGCGTGGCACGCAAGCCGCGCTGTGGCAGCTGCATCATCGAAGATCTCTGCGAGTACAAGGACAAGGTCGACCTGTAACGCCTCCCGGCACGAGGATTTGATGACTTCTTCACGAGCAGGGGCTGGATGACTGGAACCTTGTGAGCAACAGCTTGATGACTGGGACTTGATCACCAGACGCCTGGCGAAAGCCCCGATCCTGCGTAGACTGCCTGCGTGGCCTGCACCGTGGGCTGCATGCATGATCGTTGATTGAGCATGAACCCCGCCTCCCCGCCTATTCAACCGAGCGGCAACGTAGACTGAGCGCACAGACCGTCGCCTCAGGAACCTGCCATGACCGCACCTTCCGATGCCGGGGATCACCGCTCTCCGCGCCCAGAAGGCTCCGACGATTCCCGCCAGCCTGATGACAGCTGCCTGCACTCGCGCCTGCAGGAGATGTCGTCACGTCTCGAGGCACTGGAAGCCGAGAACCACCTGCTGCGCACCCTGGTCGACACCCACCCCGACATCCTGTTCATCAAGGATGCCAAGGGGCTGTTTCGCTACGCCAATCGCACCCTGACCGAATTCTATGGCACCTCGCGCGAGGACATCATCGGGCGCGATGACAGCCATTACACCGGCAATACCGAGCAGAGCCACTTCTTTCGGCGCAGCGTGGAGCAGGTGCTCAGCAGGTTCGAGCGCGAGACGGTCTTCGAGGATGCCACCGACGGCACCACCGGTGAGGTCAACCACTTCCGCTCCATCAAGCAGCCCTTCCGTGACATTCACGGCCAGCCACTGGTCGCCGTTCTGGCGCACAACATCACGGCAGAAGTCCGTGAGCATGAGCGCAAGACCCGCCAGATCGACCACATCTATGACACCTCGCTGGAAGGCTTCTGGGACTGGAACATCCTGACCAGCTCCGTGACGCACAATCGCCGCTGGTCACAGATTCTGGGCATCCCGGAGAGCGAGCTCAGCAACAGTTTGGAAGAATTCGCAAGCCTGCTGCACCCCGAGGACAAGCCCGAGGCGATGATCGCCATCCAGGACTGCATGGCGGGCAAGACAGCCTACTATCACCGCCACCGCATGCTGACCCGCGGTGGCGACGTCGTCTGGGTGATCGACAAGGGCGATGTCATCGAGCGTGACAGCGAAGGCAATCCGCTGCGCATGATCGGCTCGATCACCGATATCACGCGTATCGTCGAATCAGAGGCCCTGCTGCACCAGCACAGCCGCTTCGACTCGCTGACCAAGCTGGCCAACCGAGCCACGCTGATCGACAGCCTGCAGCAGGCCATCATCATCACCGACGCCCGTGACACCCACGGCGCGCTCATCTTCATCGATCTGGATCACTTCAAGAAGATCAACGACCTGCTGGGGCATACCACCGGCGACCATCTGTTGATCGAGGTGGCCCACCGCCTGAGCTCCACGGTGCGTGACAGCGACCTGGTAGCACGCTTCGGCGGGGACGAGTTCGTCATCCTGGTACAGCCCTTGAGCCACGATCCGCAGACTGCCTGTCGCGAACTGGATGAAGTGATGGAGCGCCTGCAGCAGGCGCTCAACCAGCCGTATTCGCTCTTGGGCCCGCAAGCGCAGCCGCTGCAACATCACAGCTCGGCGAGCCTGGGCAGCATCATGTTCCATGATCGCCATCTGAGCGCCGAGGAGCTCATCCGGCGCGCGGATATCGCGATGTATCGCGCCAAGGAAGCCGGACGCAATCAGACCGTCCGCTTTGATCCCAGCATGCGCGTGGAGCTTGAGCGCGCCGTGCAGCTGGAAAATGACCTGCGCTGCGCCATCGAGAATGAAGAGCTCTACGTGGAACTGCAGCCGCAATTCGATCGGGGACTCAAGCTGGTCGGCGCCGAGTGCCTGTTGCGTTGGCGACACGCCAAGCTCGGCAATATCTCGCCCTATGAATTCATTCCGCTGGCCGAGAAGAGCCAGCTGATCGACAGCCTCGGCGACTGGGTGCTGGAGCAGGCCTGCAAGCTGCTGGAGGACTGGCAGAAAGGCACCGCCTTCGCAAAGATCTATCTGTCGGTCAATGTCAGCGTCAAGCAGCTGGACTCCCCTCACTACGTCGGCAATGTCGCCAAGGCACTCAGCCAGCACACGCTTGATCCGCAATATCTGCAGCTGGAGCTGACCGAAAACGTCTTCGCCACCGAAATGCCCGCCACGGTCGCACGCATGCACGAACTGCGCTCGCTGGGCCTGCGTCTGTCGCTGGATGATTTCGGCACCGGTTTCTCCTCACTGACCTACATCAAGCACCTGCCCTTCGATGAGCTCAAGGTCGACCGCAGCTTCGTCAATGATCTCGAGAACGACGAGATGAACCGTCGCATGGTGAACTTCATGGTACAGCTGGGGCGTGAGCTGGGCATGTGCGTGGTGGCGGAAGGCGTCGAGACCCCAAGGCAGCGCGAACTGCTGCTGGAGATGGGCTGTGATGCCCTGCAGGGTTATCTGATGGACAAGCCGATGGCGATCGAGGCATTCACCGCCAAGTATCAGCTCGGATGACAGCGCATCCGCGTCTTTCATGGCACACTGGGGCCTCTTTTCTGTCTGGACATCATGCGTTATGGAAGACTTCTTCAACTGGATCGGCACGCAACTGGGTGCCGCCATTCGCTTCATCGTCGAAGGTCTGGGCGGTTTCTTCGCCAACTTCGATGATGCCCTATCGGGATTCTTCAATGGCCTCACTGGTGAGCTAGGGCTCAGCACTTCGTTGTTCAGCCTGCTGGGATTGATTCTGGGACTTTACCTGCTCTTCAAGGGCATCACATCACTGTTGAGAGGCTCCATCATCGGTGGGCTATTGATGACCTTCATCGGCCTGACCTTCCTGGGTTGGATGATTGCCTGACGCGCGATGCCCCTGAAAGCGATGACCCTGAAAGCAATGACCGTGTACGCGATGACCGTGTACGCGATGACCGTAAAGGCGATGACCGTGCAGGCGATGCCCTGACGGGACTTGCGCCAGGCTCGTGACATGAAAAAGCCCCTGCCATTCGGCAGGGGCTTTTTCATGTCAGCGGCAGTCATCACCATGCGCGCGATGACTGCCGTCTGTCTTCAAGGGTCAGCTCAGAGGATCAGGCCAGTGCCTTCTCCACGACTTCATACAGGTTGTTCGAGAGCTTCTCGCCACGGATACGCTCAAGCTCAGCCTTCATCAAGTCCTGACGCTTGGCATCGAAACGATTGTAACGCGTCAGCGGCGTGATGATGCGCGCCGCGATTTCCGGATTCAGACGATTGAGCTCGATGACCACATCCGCCAGCAGACGATAACCTTCGCCGTCGAGACGATGGAAGTTGACGCGGTTCTGGCCGGCGAAGGCGCCGATCAAGGCACGCACCTTGTTGGGGTTGGTCAACGAGAAGGCCGGATGCTCCATCAGGAAGCGCACGCGGTCCAGCACATCGGCCTGCGGACGCGTGACCTGGATCGAGAACCACTGGTCCATCACCAGCGGATCATGCGACCAGCGCTCGGCGAAGGACTTGAGTGCCGGGTCACCCAGGTCAGTGCGTGAGGAGTGCACCAGCATCGTCAGCGCGGCACGCACGTCGGTCATGTTGTGGGCCGCCGCCAGCTGAGTCTGGGCCAGGCGCACGCCCTCCTCGTCCTCGATGCTCATCAGATAGCTGAGCGCGGCATTCTTGAGGCTGCGACGCGCCATCTGCTCGAAGGTCGGCGCGTAGTCGCCCTGCTGCGCATTGGCGTGATAGAGCGCCACGAAGTCGTCGCGCAGCGCACTGGCCAGCTGCGCCTTGGCGGTCTTGCGCGCCCAGTGGATGGCATCGACATCGACGACACTCTGCTGCTCGGCGATGTAGGCCTCCGAGGGCAGCGTCAGCATCTCGGCCAGCACCGCACGATCGGAAGCCTCGCTCTGGAGCAGGAAGCGATAGGCGGCCAGCAGGCGCTCATCCAGCTGGGCCTCCTGCTCGCCACGCTGCCAGGCCGCCATCAGGTCTTCAAGCGCTGCCATGGCCAAACGCTGACCGGCATCCCAGCGGTTGAAGCCATCGCTGTCGTGCTGCATCAGGAAGGCCAGCTGCTCACGGCTGTAGTCAAAGGCCAGCTTGACCGGCGCCGAGAAGCCACGCAGCAGCGACGGCACCGGCTCGGCATCGCCGGCAAGGCCGGTGAAGACGAAGGTCTGCTCGGCTTCGGTCAGCTCCAGCACGGTTTCCGTGCCCAGCGCTTCGCCGTCGAGGGTCAGCGTCAGATCGCTGCCGTCGGCCCCGACCAGCCCCATGCGCACCGGGATCACCAGCGGCAGCTTCTCCGCCTGCCCCGGTGAAGGCGGCGTGGACTGACGCAGCGTGAGGGAATAGGTGCCTGCCTGGGCATCGAAGGTGCCACTGGCGGCGATGTTCGGCGTTCCGGCCTGTGAGTACCAGCGCATGAACTGGCTGAAGTCGCGACCGGAGGCTTCGCTCATCGCGCTGATGAAGTCCTCGATGGTGGCGGCGCTGCCATCGTTGCGCGCGAAGTAGAGGTCACTGCCACGGCGGAAGGCCTCTTCCCCGAGCAGGTTGGCGACCATGCGCACCACTTCGGAACCCTTCTCGTAGATGGTCAGGGTGTAGAAGTTGGAAATCTCGATATAGGACGCCGGGCGCACCGGGTGTGCGGTGGGGCCGGCATCTTCGGCGAACTGCGCGGTACGCAGCATGGCAACGTCTTCGATACGCTTGACCGGCGCCGAGTTCATGTCGGCGGAGAAGGTCTGATCGCGATAGACGGTGAAGCCTTCCTTCAGGGACAGCTGGAACCAGTCACGGCAGGTGACGCGGTTGCCCGACCAGTTGTGGAAGTACTCATGCGCGACCACCCCTTCGACGCGCTGGAAGGCGGCGTCGGTGGTGGTATCGGGGTTGGCCAGCACGCAGGCGCTGTTGAAGATGTTGAGGCCCTTGTTCTCCATCGCGCCCATGTTGAAGTCGTTGACCGCGACGATCATGAAGATGTCGAGGTCATATTCGCGACCGTAGACTTCCTCGTCCCACTTCATGGAGGCCTTGAGGGAGTTCATGGCGTGCTGGGTCTTGTCGAGATTTTCCGGCTCGACCCAAATTTCCAGAGCGACGTCACGGCCACTCATGGTGGTGAAGCTGTCGTCATGCTTGACCAGGTCTCCCGCCACCAGCGCGAACAGATAGCACGGCTTGGGATGCGGGTCTTGCCAGGTGACGAAGTGACGACCGCCCTCGCGCTCGCCACGCTCGATGGGGTTGCCGTTGGAGAGCAGGATCGGGTAGCTGTCCTTGTCGGCGATGATGGTGGTGGTGAACACCGACATCACGTCCGGACGGTCCGGGTAGTAGGTGATGCGACGGAAGCCTTCGGCCTCGCACTGGGTGCAGAACATGCCCGAGGACACATAAAGCCCTTCCAGCGCGGTATTCGCGGCCGGATCGATCACCACCACCGTCTCGAGCTCACAGTTGGCCGGCAGGCCGGCCAAGGTCAAGTGAGTCTCGTCGAGCTTGTATTCATCACTGGCCAGCGCTCGCCCATCGACACGCACGGACTCAAGCATCAGATGCTCGCCATTGAGCACCAGCGGCGGCGTGGCATCACTGCCCACGGCGGCATCGGGATTGGCCTCGAGGGTCAGCACGGTCGTCACACGGGTCGCGGACGGTGCCAGATCAAACGTCAGGCGGGTGTCCAGCACACGCCAGGCGGGTGCCTGATAATCGGCAAGATGAATCGCTGCAGGTTGTGACATCAAAGACTCCGCAATCAGCGCCGCGGGAGGGAACTCCTCACGGCAGGAAGACAGCGGACAGCGAGGGAGCAGACACCTCACCTGCCCGCGATGAAGCGCTCATTCGCGCGGAAGGGATTCGCCACTGACGGCAAGGTTCGCGCCCTCGCCCTTGGGCTCCGGGCGCGTGGCCAGCCAGAGTGCCAGCAGCGACAGGAAGACCAGCAGCGAGACCTTGACGGCCAGCACTGAGACGGTGAACAGGATGATCAGCATCGAGACGGCCAGCATGCTGACCGCCATGATGCGCGCGCGCAGCGGAATGGCGCGTTCGCGCTCCCAGGCCACCAGCGTCGGCCCGATCTGGGGGTGTTCCCGGATATAGCGCGCAAAGCGCGGGGAACCTCGGCTGGCACAGGCCAGCGCCAGCAGCATGAAGACGGTGGTGGGCAGCAGCGGCAGAAACATGCCAGCGAAGCCGATGCCGAAGAACAACCAGGCCAGGCCAAGCCAGCAGATACGCTTCATGCGCCGAAAGATCATCATGTCGGTTCCTCACCACCTGCGGTCACACACCGTGTGCTTCCTGCTATCAGTCAAACGCCAAGTCGTTCATGGGAAAAGTACTTTCTGACTATCCGCCTGATAGCAACTGCGTGCATGGTAACGGGCTTGCCGATATCGCGAAAGGCCACGCCCCCCGCCATGGGGGCCGTGGGCCGCTGTCTGCGGCCGGATTCGACGCCGCAATCCGTCGAGCCGGGCGTGGCTTAGCGGCGCTCAGCCGGGCTGCGATCAGCCGGGCTGCGGTCAGCTACGTTGCGCCAACTGCCAGAGACGCATGATGGCCTCGCAACGGTCAGCCAGCAGCTCCGAGGTGCGTGCCAGCGCCTGCTCAAGCGGCATGGCACTGTCACACAGCGTGAAGACGGCACTGACCCCCTCATCATGGGCGGCTTGCCAGCCCTCGGCCAGTCGTCCGGCCAACACGATGGCGGGCACCCCGGCGGCACGCGCGGCTCGCGCCGCACCGATGGGGGTCTTGCCGCCCAGGCTCTGGCCATCCAGACCGCCTTCCCCAGTGATCAGCAGATCACAGCCCGCCAGACGCTCGCTCACGTTGAGGCGCTCCATCACCAGCTCGATGCCCGGACGCAATTCACCATTCAACCAGGCCGCCACCGCGTAGCCCATGCCGCCTGCGGCCCCTGCACCGGCCAACTGCTGCTGGTCTGCGCCCAGTACTTCCGCGCTCAGGCGCGCGAAGTGGCCCAGCGCCGCATCCAGCTCCTCGACCACCGCTGCATCGGCGCCCTTCTGCGGGCCGAACACGGCGCTCGCGCCGCGCGGGCCACACAGGGGGTTGTCGACATCGACTGCGGCAGACACCTTGAGGTTGGCCAGGCGTGGGTCCAGCGCAGTGACGTCCAGGCTCGCCAGACGCGCGAGGGCCGCGCCACCTGCGGGCAGCTCTTCCCCATCAGCGTCGAGCAGACGCAGCCCGAGCGCGCGCAGCATGCCACTGCCGCCATCGTTGGTGGCACTGCCGCCCAGGGTGACGATCAGCCGCTCGGCACCGGCGTCCAGCGCCGCCAGGATCAGCTCGCCCACGCCATGCGTATCGGCGACCCGCGCGTCGCGCTCATCAGGGCTGACCAGATGCAGACCACTGGCTTCGGCCAGCTCGACGATGGCCGTGCGGCTACCCGGCTGCCAGCCCCACTGGGCGGTAACTTCACGCCCGAGCGGATCACGCACCTGAGCGCTGCGCGCCTCGATGGGGTCTGCTTCACTGGCTGCCGCCAACAACGCCGCCAGCGTGCCCTCACCGCCATCCCCCAGCGGGCAGAGATCGATCTGTGCCTCGGGCAGTACCCGGCGAACACCACGCGCCATGGCCTCGGCGGCATCACTGGCAGCCAGCGCTTCCTTGAAGCTGTCAGGAGCAATCAACAGACGCGGCGAACCAGCAGACGTTGAGGGACCACAAGAAGCGGAGGCAGCAGAAGCAGAGACAGTCATGCAGACATTCCTTGTCGAAGGTGAAGGAGCGAATGGGGGCAACTCAGCGCAAGATACCCCCATGATACGCTGTCATTGGTGCCATGCGGGACCCTGAAACGCAAACTGCCACCCGTCGGTCTCCCGAGGGTGGCAGTGGCAGAACAGGCTGACAGCAGTGACTTACTTGACCAGACGCGTCTCGGTAGGCGCCAGCGTGACCTTGCCTTCGCGCTTCAGGTGACCGATGGCGCGCTTGAAGTTGGCCTTGCTGGCACCGAAGGCTTCACTGATGGCTTCCGGTTCGCTCTTGTCGCCCAGCGGCAGCACGCCCTGACTGGCTTCCAGCGCTGCCAGAATGCGGTCCGCCAGCTGCTGATGGCCAGCCGGACCCGGCGCCTGCGGCGTGAGATCGACATTGCCGTTGCCGTCATTCTTCAACACCCACAGACGCAGACGGTTGCCGATGCGCAGACGCGTGAAGATACGGTCGTGGTGCACCAGGCCCCAATGGGCGTTGTCGATGATGATCTTCATGCCCAGGTCGGTGCGCGCAGCGACCAGACCGGAGACTTCCTGGCCCGCGGTATAGGTGGCCGGGGTCTTGTCGAGCCAGCGATCCAGACGCATCGAGGCGACCATGCGGTCACTGTGCTTGTCGAGACCGACGTGCACCATGGCGAACTGGCCGGCCTTGAGCTCACGCTTGCGCTCGCCGTAGGGCAGCAGCAGGTCCTTGCCCAGGCCATTGTCGAGGAAGGTGCCGATGTCATTGACCTCGACCACCTTGAGCGCGGCGAACTCGCCGACCATGGCACGCGGATAGCGCGTGGTGGCCAGCAGGCGGTCTTCATCATCCAGGCTGACGAAGACTTCGACTTCGTCACCGATGTCGGCCCCCGCCGGAATGAAGGGCGTCGGCAGCAGGATTTCCCCGCGATCCCCACCATCGAGGAAGACGCCGAAGCCGACCCGCTTGGTGATCGTCAGGGTGTTGCGCTGGCCGATAGCGAGCGGAGCAGACATATAACCTCTCTTTGCGCGTTGTCGGGTGCCGAAGCGGCCCGCATGGCGCAGATATCACGTACGAATAGGGTGAAACGCTTTGAAAGCGACGCGTCCGGTCGTCTCGAGTGAAGCACCGGGCTGGACAAGCGTAGCGCCAGCGACGAGACATGACGCTTTCAAAGCGAATCTGTTGATCCAGAAAACAAGCGAATCAGTGACTCTCACGACACCGCAAATCAGCGAATCAAACGAAGACAGCACCGCACGCCGATAGCGAACGGTGCTGAGAATGGCAATCGCCAGTCACTTGCGCGCTGGATCAATCGCGGAAGTTGTTGAACTGCAGCGGCAGCTCGAGGCTCTCATCACCCTTGAGCAGCGCCATGGCGCCCTGCAGGTCGTCACGCTTCTTGCCGGTGACGCGGACCTTCTCGCCCTGGATCTGCGCCTGGACCTTGAGCTTGGCATCCTTGAGCGCCTTGACGATCTTCTTGGCGGTCGGCTGGTCCAGCCCCTGACGCAGCACCAGCTGCTGACGGGCACGCACGCCAGCGGTGTCGGCGTCCTTCTCTTCCAGGCAGCGCACGTCGATGCCGCGCGCGATCAGACGACCCTTGAGCAGCTCGATCATCTGACGCAGCTGGAAGTCGGCGTCGGCTTCCAGATTGACGTT
This sequence comes from Cobetia sp. UCD-24C, assembly GCF_001306765.1. Lineage (NCBI taxonomy): Bacteria > Pseudomonadati > Pseudomonadota > Gammaproteobacteria > Oceanospirillales > Halomonadaceae > Cobetia > Cobetia sp. UCD-24C. Next base: position 229,186 of record NZ_LJTD01000005.1, read on the forward strand.
CTCTTCCTTCTCGAGTTCGAAGCTGGCAGTCACGCCCTTGAAATCGAAGCGCGTCGCGAGTTCGCGATTGGCCTGATCGACGGCATTCTGAACTTCGTGCTTGTCGAGTTCGGAGACAATATCGAATGACGGCATGGGAGCGATTCCTTTGAAGCCATGAAGAATAAACAGCGCATCCTAGCCCATGGGGGCCACGCGCGCCATGCCCCTGGCTCAGGCGGCGCCGGCATTCACCGTCGAGGGCGGCCTCGGGTGCGCTTCACCGGCCTCACCCGCCGCGAGTTCCTCAGCCACCGGCGCCGGCGAATCCAGCGTCAGCGCCTTGCGCATCTTCCAGGCGGCAGCCCCGTCGGCATAGTAATCGCGCAGGCGACCACACTTCTCGAAGCCGTGACGCTCGTAGAGCGCGATCGCCGCGCCATTGCCGGTATGCACCTCAAGATCGAACTGCGTACAGCCCTGCGCGACGGCCAGCTGCTCAAGCGATGTGAGCATGCGCTGGGCAAGGCCGCGGCCACGCGATTCCGGATGCAGGCAGAAGGAATAGAGTCGCGCCCGACGTGAATTGCGCCGAAACAGCACGGTACCGTAGCCGAGCACGCTGCGCAGCCGCGTGGCGTCATCGCGCTCGACGCTACCGGCCGGCCATAGCGCGGCCATCACATCGTCCACCGCCGGTGCGGATGGGATGACATCGTCATCGGGCTGGATGATCACCAGGGTACGGGCATGGGCACGCAGAATCAGATGGGACAGCTGACGACGACTGAACCAGTCGCTGTCGAAACTGACTTCCTCGAGCTCTACCAGAGCGTCGAGATCGGCCCGGATGGCCGGGCGCAGAATGGGGGTCATGGTGCAGGCTCTCCCGCCTGTCAGCGCCCTGACGCTGTCCGAGGATCAGCGTGTCGCGGGGCGGTAGCAATGCGCTGCATTCTGGGCATGCAGGCGCGTCTTGTCTTGGTCTCTTTGCATGAAATTATTTCACTTTCCAGCCTATTGCGATGACGGGGATTGTTTCTCATGATGCGCGCATTCGGCACCGCTTCGGTGCCCGCCTTGCGAGGCTTCGCAATGTCCCGCCTGCGTATCGTGGTTGACCGTGTTTCTGACTGGCGCGCCTTCTACCCAAGTGATGATGTCATCAGCGCCCATGACTTTCTTTCCGAACTCTCAAGCGATGCGCCAGCCCAGCACGCCGACGATGCGCCGCAGCCCGCTACCCACGTCATCAATCTGTGCGGCGGACTGGATTATCTGGGCATCGGCTATTACGTCTCGCTGCTGGCTCAGGCGCGCGGCCAGAAGGCGCTGCCGTCGGTGGAGACCCTCAATCAGCTGTCACGTAAGTCGCTGATCGACATGGAACTGGGCGGCATCCGCGTGCTGCTCGAGGGACTGACACGCAAGGGCGCCCTGCCCGCCCCGCAAGGCGTGACGCATGGGGCTGGCAAGCCGCCACGACTCGACCTGCTGCTGACCTTCGGCGAGAGCGCAGACCCCGCGCTTGCGCGTCTCGCACGCAAGCTGTTCGAGCGTCTGCCCTGTCCCCTGCTGGAGGTACGTCTTGAAGGCCGTGGCGAACATTGGGTGCTCAAGCGGGTGCGCCCGCAATCCCTGAGCCACCTGGCAGCGGCGGATGAAGACCGCTTCGCCCAGGCGCTCAATCGCCATTCGCGCAAGGTGTGGCGCACGCCCAAGGCACGCCGCCATTACCGTTTCGATCTCGCCATGCTGGTCGACCCGGACGAGGCGCTGCCGCCGTCCAACCGTACCGCGCTCAAGCATTTCATCCGCGAAGGACGACGCCTGGGCATCGATGTCAGCCTGATCACCCGGCGCGATGAAGGCCGTCTGGCCGAGTTCGATGGCCTGTTCATCCGCGAGACGACCAGTCTGGACCACCACACCTATCGCATGGCCAAGCGTGCCGAGCACGAAGGGCTGGTGGTGATCGATGACAGCCAGTCGATCCTGCGCTGTACCAACAAGGTCTTTCTGCATGAGCTTCTCAAGGCACGCGGCTTGAGTGCCCCGCAGGGTCGCCTGATCCATCGGGGCGAACTGCGCCAGCTGGCCGAGCGCGGTCAGCACATGCGCTACCCGCTGGTGATGAAGGTGCCGGATGGCGCCTTCTCCCGCGGCATCGTCAAGATCGATGGCCCCGAGACACTGGTGCGCGAAGCCGAGCGGCTGTTCCATGACTCCGCTCTGCTGCTGTTGCAGGAGTGGCTGCCAACCGAGTTCGACTGGCGCATCGGCGTGCTCGACGGCAAGCTGCTGTTCGCCAGCCGTTACTACATGGCGCGCGGCCATTGGCAGATCTACGACCACAGCGGCGCGCGTACCCGCTCCGGCGGCTTCGCGACGGTCGACCCGAGCGAGGTGCCAGCGGCCGTGATCAAGGCGGCCCTGAAGGCGACGCGTCTGATCGGCGACGGCCTCTATGGCGTCGACTTGAAGCAGCTGGAGGACCGCGTGGTGGTCATCGAGGTCAACGACAACCCGAATCTGGATGCCGGCGTCGAGGATGTGGTGCTGGGACGCGAGCTCTACCGGCGCGTGATGCAGGTATTTCTGGCCCGCATGCAGGCGCGCCGCCAGCCCGTGCTGGGCTGACACGCCTCGAGTCTGCAAGCCTGTAGCAAGCAGCGAGAAACCAGAAACTAGAGGCACAGAAACGACAGCGCCCACCCTCCGTGACGGAGAGTGGGCGCTGTCGTATGTGCGGTGCTGTGCTCTTGGCTGTGCTCTTGGCTATGGCTCAGCCGCGGCTCATTGCTCGCCGAGCTGAGCCTCGATCTCATAGCCGGTGAACTTGCGCAGATTGATCACGCCGCTGTCGAGAATCAGATACTGGCCCTTGAGCCCTTCGAGCACACCTTCCACCACTGGCGTCTTGTCGAAGTTGAACGAGGTGACCTTGGTCGGCGCGGTGCGCACGGGAAACTCGAAGGCCAGCGCCGTGGTGTCCAGCACCCGGATGGCGCCTTCGCCACAATGCGCCTGCAGCGCCGCCAGGCCTTCTGACATCTGGGCCAGCAAGGCATCCCGCTCGGCTTCCAGGTCCAGCTCGGCCACATCGCCCTTGAGCATCGCCCGCCAGTTGGTGCGGTCGTTCAGCGCCTGCTTGAACAGCACCTCGACCAGCCCCGACTGCAGGCGATTGGACACCTCGACGATGGGCAGCGCCTGGATGGCGCCCTGATCGAACCAGCGCGTCGGCATCTGGGTCTTGCGCGTGATGCCGACCTTGAGGCCGGAAGAATTGGCCAGATAGACGATATGCGGCTGGAAGCAGTGCTCCTCGCCCCACTGCGGATCACGGCAGGTGCCTTCGGCGTAATGGCAGGTATCCGGCTTCATGATGCAGCCATCGCACTGCGGCAGCTTGCGAAAACACGGATAGCAATGCCCCTGCGCGAAGCTCTTCTTGGTCTTGCGACCGCAATGGCTGCAGTGGATCTGACCGGTGAAGCTCAAACGCACCTTGTGGCCGATATAGGCATTCAGCGGCTGGGTAATCTCGCCCAGACGCAGGCCATAGTTGGCCGCCAGCGGCTCGCGCATGACCGACGGCGCATCAAACGAGGTATCGATCGCAAGCGTCTCACCGGCGGGCACGATGGACATCTTGTGGAGGTTGCCACTCAGCGTGATGGGCGCCGCATCCTGAGCACTGGCTTCCTGAGCCGTGCCGGAGGCCTCATCCGCACTCAGGGCATCATCCAGCGTCAGTTGACCCACTTGATCTGCTCCGGCTCATCGCTTGCGGCGCTGTCGTCATCACGCGGCCCACAGGTGCCGTTGTCGATGAAGCCGACACGCGACTCGGCAGGCACGTTGTTGTGCGCTTCGTACTTGATGACGGCTTCCATGCACAGCTCGACCTGCTCCTGGGTCAGCACGCGGCCATCCGGCCATTTGCGCAGCTGCATGGACTGCTTGAGGCTCTCGTAGATGGTCGGCGTCATCTGCTCGACCATGCCGTCAAAGGACATGTTGCTCATCACATACTCTCCTGATACGGGTCCACGACTGCCGAAGGCGGGCCATCGGAGTCACCGGGGATGGCCGCCATTCTAGCATTGTCGTTTCGCGCATTGTCATTCGCGCACTGTCGTTTCGCGCAGTGTCATTTCCGGCAGTGTCATCCCCGAGGCCGAATCGCCAACGCTCAGGCTGCGCTGCGCCTGGGGAGCAGCCAGCCCAGCAGCAGACCGGTCAGCAGGCCACCAAGATGCGCCTCGTTGGCGATGGCGCCCAGGCCGATGGCACTCGAGAGCGGCGTCATGCACAGCACCAGATAGATCAGCATGAAGATCATCAGCGAGCGCTGCATCTGATAGCCCAGCGCGGGGCGCCGGCGTGCGGCGACGAAGACATAGCCGATCACGGCGAAGTCGATCCCCGACAGCCCACCGAACAGCACGCTGCCGGTGGCGTATTGGGCCAGATTGGCCGCCACGCCGCTCAGTACCACGACCAGCGCGAAGCGCCAACCGCCATCGATGGCCTCGATCTGACGCCCGAACACCCACAGCCACAGCAGGTTGAACACCAGGTGCAGTACCCCGAAGTGCATCAACGACGGCGACCAGAGCCGCCACCACTCCCCCCCCAGCGTCACGGACAGCGGCTCGGGCGCGATGTGCTGACTGCCGACAAGCTCGAAGGGCACGATGGCCAGCCACTCGAATACCGCCGCCTGGCCCAGCGCATACTGGAACAGCACCGTGACGCAGCAGGCCAGACCGACCAGCCAGGTCAGCGGCGTCTGGCGCATCAGGGCGATGAGGGACTGAGAACTGGCGGTGCCACGCGTCGCGGCACCTGCGGAGGCGTCCCGCAACGGTTCACCGCGTGACTGGCGCTCGAGCATCGCGATGACGCGCGGCAGTTGCTCGGGGTCGGCCAGCCACAGCTCCTGACTGCCCTCGTGGCTCTCGGCATCCTCGCCAGACGCAGCCTCTGTCGGGCGAGTCTGGCTCAGGGTGATCTGGTGACCGATCTTCTCGGCCCACAGGGCTTCGCGCAGGGGGCGGCTGTCGAAGGATTCGGGCAGCGTCAGAACCTTGAACATGCTATGCCTCTGAAGATGACACGCGACTGAACAGACTCAGTACACGTTGATAAACAAGGAGAAGTCAGACCAGCCTGTGAAAATCTACCACAGTGCCGCAGGCGCCTGGCCTTTGTGACAGACATAAAAAAAGCCCGGTGGGGGGCACCGGACTGAGCAAGGATCATTCAAGGGAACACTTACTCAGAGTGCGCAATCGGGCTTTGGTTCACTGACATGTGATTGTAAAAAACAATCGCCATTCGCCACCAGCATTGCTGACGCTATTGGGGCGTAGCCATGACCAGAGCTATTGACTGGCGCCATTGGCGAATGACTGGTTCGACAGGGTGTCGCGGGACAGCTCTTCCGGCACGGGGCGTCGGGAAGGCTCACGCGGTACCGGTACCCAAACGAAGTTGGCGGCATCCAGCGTGGCTTCGCCACTGAAGCGATACGCTACCAGGCGTCCGAACTTGACCGCGCTGTAATCCAGGCAGGCAATGTTGGGGGCCGGCAGCGCCGGCAACCCCTCGCACCAGTAGTGCCCGAGAAACAGCGGCGGCTGCTCTGGCCCGTAGTAAGGCAGATTGGCCAGCTCCTGCTCGCTCAACCAGCGCGATTCCAGCTCGCCGGGCAGGTTGTCGGGCTGGAAGACCACATCGCCGTAGGTGCGGGGCTCACGTGCCCAGAAATGCGTGCGGAAGCTTCGCCGCGTGAAACCATCGCCGGAATGGATCTCGACCCCTTCCGGCAAGCGCAGATTCGCGCCGCGCGTCATGCGGTCCAGCACGCGATAGGCGAAGCTGTCGTGCTCGATGGACTCATGCAGGAAGTCTTCATCGATGCAGCCATCGGGGTAGCGCTCCAGGAAGGTACGCACCAGTGGCTCGTCCCAGCAGGCGTGCACCACGCGCAGCCCGCTCTGGCCGGGGGCCAGCGGCGGCAGCTCCAGACACAGCGGCATGCGCATGAACCAGCGCAGCGCTTCGTCCCACTCATCGGGATGATGCTGATATTGGTCAAGCGTCTCGCGGATGATGCGATTGTGACGTGAGGTATGCGAGCGCAGGAAATCACGATGCTCGCCGCCTGCACGCGGGCGTGCGCGCCGACAATACGCCAGGGCGTTGTATTCGTGATTGCCCATCACGATCAGCGCTTCGCCGGCATTGACCATGCTGCTGGCCAGCTGCACCGCCAGGCGGATGCGCGGACCACGATCGATGATATCGCCGAGGAAGATGACCTTGCGGGTCGGGTGGCGATAGACGCCATCGACGATGTGATAGCCGAGCGTCTCCAGCAACGTCGCCAGAGTGGCGCCGCAGCCGTGTACATCGCCGATAAGGTCATAGCCATCCTGTGGCGCCACGAATGCTTGCATGCTGTGAGCCTTGAGGTCATTCGCCGAGGCGATTGCTCCAACCGAGCTTGGTGCGACAGATCTCGAAATAGTTGTGCTCCAGCGGATGAATCAGCGTCAGACGCTCACTCTTGCGCCGGATCTTGAGCACATCCCCGGGCTTGGCCACCACCTGGGTCTGGCCATCGCAGCTGATATGCGGATAGGTCGAGTTGCTGGCACTGATATGCAGGATGATCTCGCTGGCCGCGTCGATCACGATCGGACGACTGGAAAGGGTATGCGGGAACATCGGCACCAGGGTGATCGCCTCGAGACGCGGATGCACGATGGGGCCGCCACCGGACAGCGCATAGGCGGTCGAGCCGGTCGGCGTGGCGACGATCAAGCCATCCGAGCGCTGGGAGTAGACGAACTGGCCATCGATGAACAGCTCGAACTCGATCATGCGCGCCGCCTTGCCGGGGTGCAGCACCACATCATTGAGGCCATCGGCCGCCCCGATGCGCTCGCCTTCGCGGTAAACCTCGGCCTCGAGCAGGAAGCGTTGCTCGCTGAGATAGTCACCGCCCAGCACCTCGGCCACCTTCTCCTCGAGCTCATCAGGGCGAATGTCGGTCAGAAAGCCGAGTCGCCCGCGATTGACGCCGAGCACGGGCGTGCCGCTGCGGCACAACGCGCGCGCGGCGCCCAGCAGGCTGCCATCGCCGCCGACCACGATCACCAGATCACACTGCTCGCCCATCTGACGGCGGCTGGCCACCTGCAGACCGTGGTCCAGCAGCAGCGTGGCAGTGCGTTCCTCGATCACCATGGCCAGGCCACGGGAATCCAGAAAGCGAATCAAGCGCTTGAGCGTATCCACCACCTGGGCACTGCCCAGTCGGCCAATCACGCCGATCGTATTGAATTTCTGCTTCATCACGCCTCCCAGGCTGTCATGCCGGCCATTATGCGGACTCACCGCGCGAGCAGCAATGCAGCCGCGCCGCGCTTTTCCCACCGGATGTGAGGTGACGGGCTGACGCCACGCCCAGACACGTCTGAAAACCGGCCGCGAACATCCAAGGCGGGAAGCAGGACGTTACCTGACTATCCCTCGCAGTTGACGCACCGCCATCCCGACCGTCACGGGCGTTGATTCTTTCCCGAACGAAGGCCTCTATCATGCAACTTGCCATTCCCCGGCGGTGCACTTACCGTCAGCTGAACAATGGACCCCCTGCCAAAGGAGCCGGCCGCCCCATGCCAGCACAGAAGCCGTCAGTCAGTCCGCCAGACGCGGAAAGCTTTGACCACGCCAGTGCGATAGAAGCCTGTGCACGCGGAGACGAGGCCGCGTTCCGCAGCCTCTATGATCTTGAATCGGGCCGTATGCTGGCGCTCGCCATGCGCCTGTTGAACAGCCGCGACCAGGCGGAAGATGCCGTCCATGACGCCTTCATCAAGCTGTGGTCCAACGCGGGCCAGTATCGCCGTGAACTCGGCAATGGTCGCGCCTGGCTGTTTACCATCCTGCGCTATCGCGCTCTGGATCAGCTGCGCGCCCAGGGGCGGACGCCTCGCGGCGACAGCGATGCGCTCGACACGCTGGCCGATCTGCTCGCCAACCCGGAAACCGCGGCCGATGACAGCCAGACGGCGCACCAGTTGAGCGACTGCCTGGGTGAACTGGAAGTGCCGCGACGCGAACCCATTCTGCTGGCCTTCTTCAAGGGACTGACACACGAACAGATCGCCGAGAAGCTGAGCGCACCGCTTGGCACCATCAAGGGACGCATCCGCGCCGGTCTCAAGCTACTGCAGGAGTGCCTGTCACGATGAATAGCCCCCTGATTCCCGAATCTCCTGAAGAACAGAACCTGCTGCTGGGTGAGCATGCCCTCGGGCTGCTGGACCCTGAGCGCGAGGCCGAAGTGCGCGCCTGGATCGAGCGCGATGACAATGCTGCACGCATGGCCCTGCGCTGGCAGCAACATTGGCTGAGCGTGAGTGACCGCCTGCCGCCGGAGCCCCCTTCCGACTCACTATGGAAGCGCATCGACGCCAGCCTGGTGCGCCTCAAGCAGTCCTCCGCCACCCGCGATGACGCCGCTCGACATGACGCAGAGCAGACAAGCGCCACTACCAAGGCGCCCTGGCTGCTGCGCTGGCTCGGCGGTGGCCTCGGACTGGGCCTGGGGGCAGGTCTCGCCCTGGCGCTGGTCATGCAGATGGGGCCCTTCTCCCCCAGCGCACCACTGGAAGGCACATCACCGGAGATGGCTACCCAGACGCCTGACGGCGACGCGCAACGCATGGTCGCTATCCTGCAGACACTGGAAGATCCGGGCACGCCGACCTGGGTGGCCAATGTCACGCCCAGCGGTGGCCTGCAGCTGACACCGAAGGTCTCCATCGAGCGCCCGACGGATCGCGCCATCGAACTGTGGACCCTGACCGACCCGCAAGAAGGGCCGCGCTCACTGGGGCTGGTCGACCCGATTGCGGGCATCGAACTCAGCGCCGAGCAGATCGGCAGCATGAGCCCGGGCCAGCTGCTGGAGATGACACTGGAGCCAGAAGGCGGTTCGCCGACCGGCAAACCGACAGGCAAGATTCTCGCCATCGGTCGCCTGGTGGACCTCAATCAGCGTGATAGCTGATAGCCCTCGAGGTAACCCTCGGGCATGACGGCTGCCGATAGTGGCGCTTTCTGACGCTGTAATCTCACAGCGAGTCTCACGGGAAAGCGCCCTATCGGTCTGCTCAAGGTCTGCTCTAGGACTACTCAAAAGAAGGAGTCCGTCGTCTAGCGTCAGTCAAACGCCAGACATGAAAAAGCCCCGCGATTGCGGGGCTTTTTCATGTCTGGCAGCGTCAGCTAGCTGGCAACAAAGCCAGTGCTCAGCTTTCAGTGCGCTCGAGCCAGGATTCGACGGTTTCCGCACCGTGCTCTTCCTTCCACTCTTTCAGCTGCTTGTGGTTGCCACCACGCGTCTCGATGACTTCACCGGTGTGCGGGTTCTTGTAGACCTTCAGCTTGCGCTTGCGACGCACGCCACCGGTCTTGCTTTCCGGTGCGGCAGCAGCCGGCGCCTGGGACGCTTTCGGGTCCAGCAGGGTGATGACGTCACGAGTGGACTTGCCGTACTCGCCCATCAGCGCGTCCAGCTTGTCCTTGAATTCGAGTTCGTTCTTCAGACGGTCATCATTGCGCAGGCTTTCCAGCTGCTCTTGAAGTTTCTTGAGCTCTTGCTCTTTCTGCATGAAATCAGTCAACAGGGACATGAGTATCTCCAGGATGTCGGGACAGACAGTTGAGTCACGAAAACACGATGCTGAAAGAGGCTCGGCGATATTCACCTGCCGTACATGTTTAACAGCGCGTTTTCATAAAGACTTGTGCAGGACACTCGGGACAGTTAAGCGCCCACACCAGATCAAGGGCGATTATAGACCGAGTCAACTGCGAGGTGAAGTCTTAAATAACATGTTTCCAAAGTATGCAATCTTTCCGATCAATGCAATAGCCAGCAAAAAAACAGTACTCACTGCCCAGGCACTTCATTATCCCCTGTCACAACTGAAGACAGGTCTGCCAAAAGCGTCTCTGCAACAACACGAAGAAGTCTTTACCACGACCTGATATCGGGCTTGAGGGCCCGCCATCACTGGAACTCCAATATTCACGGGATATGCACAATTCATGACAACAACCCATAAGGAAGTATTATGCAACCACTTTCCCGTTGGCGTGGCGGCGTCAGATTGCAGACTTTTGATGTAGAGCTGTCATTGCCTGCGCACCTCGAAAAGCATGCACCTGAACGAACAACAGAAGTCCATACTAAAGCAGGTGGCGAACTAATAGTGGTGCAAAATGCAACACTTTCTCCAGAAAGCGTCACTTCAAAAACACCGTCAACCTGATAGAATGGTCAAAGTTGACAAAGATTGAGCTGTCATCACGCCATTCCACTCTCCCGCCACTCGCAGAGACACTTCATGCCATTCTCCCAGATGCCGACCCGCGATACGGACTCACTTTCTCTCTGGCACCCTTATACCCAGATGCAGGACATGCCAGCGCCACTGGAGGTGGTCGGCGGCACGGGAGCCCGCATGACACTAGCGGGAGGTGAGACACTGCTGGATGCGACATGTTCCTGGTGGTGCATGATCCATGGCTACGGACACCCGCGCCTCGTCGCGGCCATTCAGCAGCAAGCGGCAGAACTCTGCCATGTGATGCTGGGCGGCATTCGCCATCGACCGGCCAAGGAGCTTGCCGATGCGCTGGTGCGCGTCACCCCCGAGGGCCTGAATCACGTCTTCTTCTCGGATAGCGGCTCGGTGGGCATGGAAGTCGCCATGAAGATGGCAGTGCAATATCAGCAACAGCGCAAAGACCGCGATGACACTCGCGGACGAACGCGCATGCTGTCATTGATGAAGGCCTATCACGGCGATACGGCGGGCTGCATGGCAGTGTGTGACCCTGAGGAAGGCATGCACTCCTTGTTCGCCGATTTCCTGCCCAGACATCATTTCGCACCGGCGCCGACTGCCGGTTTCAGCGCCAGTCGTGACGAGGTAGCAGACGATATCAGCGCATTGCGCGCCTGCCTGGAAACACACCAGCATGAGATAGCGGCATTGTTGATGGAGCCTCTCTTGCAGGCGGCAGGTGGCCTCAACATGTACTCGCCCTACTATCTCGAGGCGGCGCGCGAGTTATGTGATGAGTTCGGAATCGTATTGATCTTCGATGAAGTCGCAACCGGTTTCGGTCGGACCGGCAAGATGTTTGCCTGTGAACACGCCAATGTCTCTCCCGACATCATGGTGCTCTCCAAGGGACTGACGGGGGGATATCTGGGACATGCCGCCACCCTGGCCCAGAGTCATATCTTCCATGCATTTGATGGTGAGGATGCCAATAGCGCCTTCATGCACGGCCCGACCTTCATGGGCAATCCGCTGGCCTGTCGGGTGGCACTGGAAAGTCTCGCGGTATTCGAGGAAGAGAATTATCTGGGCAAGATTGCCGAGCTCAATCAATTGTTGCGCGATACCCTGCTGAATTTCTCCCACCCCGCCATTCGCGATATACGCGTATTGGGTGCCACTGCGGTGATAGAAGTGCACGATGCCAGCAGTCTGGCAGGCGCTCAGGCCCATGCCCGTGAACTGGGTGTCTGGTTACGCCCCTTCGGTCGCTGGCTCTATACCATGCCGGCCTATATCACCTCGCCGCAGGACTTGCGCCAGATCACCCATGCGATGACCAGCTACTTCGAGACCCTGGAACACTGATGCAATGATGCACTGATGCACTGATGCACTGATGCACAACATGACTGCCCCTGGCGATGTTCATCAAAGGCGATATTCATCAAAGACGATTGCCATCAGAGACAAGCACCATCAGGGGCAGTCACTCTCGAGAGCCACCATTCTCGAAAGCCATCACCATTAGAGGCATTCACCCCCACAAGCGGGCTTCGAGTGCCTGATAATCCTCTGGCGAGAGCTGACCACCCTTGACCAGCTTCTTGAGGAAGTGACGATAACGACGCGCGACCTTGCGCCGCGCCAGCCAGGCGACACTGGTCGCCAGCGGAATGAAGTCAGGATTCGAGATACCGTCGATCAGCCACAACCTGGGCGGCTGGTCGTCGCTGAACTGGACCACGATATTGCGATCATTGAGATCAGACGGAATCAGCCAGCGTTTCTCGAGATAGCGATAGAGATTGGCCAGCTCGCTCACCAGCACCTCGGCGCTCAGGCGCTCGGGGGTCTCGAGATGCACCTCGCGCAGTCGGCGTGACGTGGAGCCGTCACTGTCGAGAATCAGATCGAAGACCAGCCCGAGCCCCTCGGCGGTGGCGATACTGCCGTGGTAGGCAGGCACATAGGACCAGTCGCGCATGCCACGTCTGACCAGGCCCTCGAAATAGCGTTGCTCGCGTTCATTCTGGCGGCTGCCCTTGTCAGGGTAACGCGGGACCTTGATGCAGCGATGGGGGTCGTTCGGGTCCTGATAGACACGCCGATCATTTCCCATGCCGATGACGCGGGCATTTTCCAGCTCCAGCATGCGCACTCCTGTTGAATAACGCCTGCGACTGCAGCCGCCGGGCAGCGTGGCATTCTACAAAAAGCCGTCATGGCACGCCAACTTGTGCCATTTGGCAGCGCCCATGTTCATCGGCCATTCAGCTTGCGTTGCCCTTCTGGTAAGATAATGCGCCGTTTTTGACGGCATTCAGGAGGAAGCCGCAGGAACACTGCGACAGCAAGGCATTCGTCACGAATGTACACGTCATGCGAGGCATTGCCCCGGGATCGGGTGGCCACGCACCCACAGTTCGCCCGCTCTGTCCGCAACACTCCCAAAGCTGGCACAACCCCACATAGAGGTACTCGCATGAATGCGGTAATTCTGGCCGTCCTGGTCATGGTCGGCCTGTCGTTGGCTCGCGTCTCGGTCGTCTTCGCGCTGGTCGCCGGCGCCCTGGTCGGCGGTCTGTTCAGTGGTCTGTCACTGACCGACACGCTCGGCGCCTTCAATGACGGTGTCGGCGGCGGCGCCAAGGTCGCGCTGGCCTACGCCACTCTCGGTGCCTTCGCCGTCGCCCTGTCTCGCTCCGGTTTGCCGGACCTGCTCGCCGCACGCCTGATCGGCCTGCTCAATGGCGAAAGCACGCCGCGCCGCCAGACGGCCATCAAGTACGGTCTGCTGGGCAGCGTGACCCTGGTCGCGATTTCCTCCCAGAACCTGATTCCGGTCCACATCGCCTTCATCCCGATCCTGATTCCGCCGCTGCTGGTCGCCATGAACCGCCTGCGCCTGGATCGTCGTGCCGTGGCCTGTGCACTGACCTTCGGCCTGACCGCGCCCTACATGCTGCTGCCGGTCGGTTTCGGCTCCATCTTCCTCAACGACATCCTGCTGGCCAACATCAATGAGGCCGGCCAGTCGCTCGGTCTCGACGTGACCCGCGGCATGGTGCCGATGGCGATGGCGATTCCGGTCGGCGGCATGTTCCTCGGTCTGCTGACGGCGCTGTTCGTCTCCTACCGCAAGCCGCGTGACTACGCGACCCGCGAGATCAAGTCCAGCAACGTACCGCACCACACGCCCATGCACACGCCGTCCAAGAGCGGCCTGATCATGGCAGGCGTCGCCATCATCGCCGCCCTCGGCATTCAGCTGTATTCCGGCTCGATGATTCTCGGCGGCCTGGTCGGCTTCGCCATCCTCTCGCTGGGTGGCCTGTTCAAGTGGAACGAAGCGGATGACCTCTTCACGTCCGGCATGCGCATGATGGCGCTGATCGGCTTCATCATGATCTCGGCGGCAGGTTTCGCTTCCGTGATGAAGGCCACCGGCGACATCCAGACCCTGGTCGACGCCTCCTTCCACATCATCGGTGACAACAAGCCGCTGGCCGCGCTGGTCATGCTGATGGTCGGCCTGTTCATCACCCTGGGCATCGGCTCCAGCTTCTCGACCATTCCGATCATTGCCGCCATCTACGTGCCGCTGGCGCTGCAATTCGGCTTCTCGCCGCTGGCCACCGTCGCGCTGATCGGCACCGCCGCCGCGCTGGGGGATGCCGGCTCACCTGCCTCTGACTCGACCCTCGGCCCGACGGCCGGCCTGAATGTCGATCAGCAGCACGACCACATCTGGGACAGCGTGGTGCCGACCTTCATCCACTACAACATCCCGCTGATCGTGTTCGGCTGGGTGGCCGCGATGACGCTGTAATCCGCTGAGCGACAGTCTCGCGCCCAAGCGAGATGCCAGACATGACAACGCCCGACAGAGAGGACCTTCCTCACTGTCGGGCGTTGTCGTTGCGGAGCCGGCTCAGGCGCAATGAATGGGTACCGCCACTGGACAGCCATCCAGTCTTTTAGCATGATGCGCGCATGCGCAAGATCCTCCACGCCGACTGCGATTGCTTCTATGCCGCCGTCGAGATGCTCCGCCATCCCGAGTGGCGCGAGGTGCCCATCGCCATCGGTGGCCGCACCGAGCAACGCGGTGTCATCGCCACCTGCAACTATCCCGCGCGTGCCTTCGGCGTACGCTCGGCGATGTCGACTGCCCGCGCGCTGCGCCTTTGCCCACAGCTGATTCTGGTGCCACCGGACTTCGAGCGCTACCGCGCCGTTTCCGCCGAGATCCAGTCACTCTTCCATGAGCTGACGCCCCTGGTGGAGCCCCTCTCGCTGGATGAGGCCTATCTGGATGTCAGCGCCGTGACTGACTTTCAGGGCAGCGCCACCTGGATGGCGCGCTGGTTGAAGGAAGAGGCGCTCAAGCGCACCGGCATCACGCTTTCCCTTGGCGTGGCCGCCAACAAGTTTCTGGCCAAGATCGCCAGTGACTGGGAAAAGCCCGACGGCCTGACGGTGATCACCCCCGAGACCAGCGACGCCTTCATCCGCCAGCTACCCGTCGGCAAGCTGCACGGGGTCGGCCCGGCAACGCTGGCACGTCTGACACGCCTGGGCATCACCACCTGCGAGGACATGCGCACCACGCCGTTGACGACCCTGGCCGAGCACTTCGGCAAGTTCGGCACCCGCCTGCACGAGCTGGCGCACGGCATCGATGAGCGACCGGTGCGTGTCGAGCGTGAGCGCAAGTCGATCAGTGTCGAGCACACCTTCGATCACGACCTGCCTGATCTACCGGCCTGCCTCGAGCGCCTGCCTGCCCTGCTCGAACGCCTGACCAGCCGTCACGCCCGTCATGACCAGCCGGTGCTGGCCAAGCAGTTCGTCAAGATCCGCTTCAGCAACTTCGAGAGCACCACGCTGGAAAGCCTGCTCCCAGCCTCGACCACCACGCTGCCGAGCGCCAACAGCTTCGCCCTGCTGATGGAGCAAGCCTGGCAACGCGGCCATCGCCCTGTCCGTCTGCTGGGCGTCGGCGTGCGCCTCAAGGCCCGTGAGGACGCCCAGCAGCTGGGATTGTTCTAGCTCGCGCCAGGCGCCCACCCCATTCCGAAAACAACAAAGCCGGCACCTGAAACAGGTACCGGCTTCTTCGTCACGACCTCAGGTCGATGACAGACTCATGCGTTGAGCAAGCGAGGCTCAGGCGAAGACGATGGTCTTGTTGCCGTGGATCAGCACGCGATCCTGCAGGTGCCAACGCAGGCCGCGCGCCAGCACTTTCTGCTCGACATCACGGCCGATACGTACCAGCTCCTCGGCGGTATGGCAGTGAGTGACGCGATGGATGTCCTGCTCGATGATCGGGCCGGCATCCAGCTCTTCGGTCACGTAATGGCAGGTCGCCCCGATCAGCTTGACCCCACGCCCGAAGGCCTGGTGATACGGCTTGGCGCCCACGAAGGAAGGCAGGAAGCTGTGGTGGATGTTGATCAGGCGACCGGCATAGCGCTCACACAGGCTCGGCGGAATGATCTGCATGTAGCGCGCCAGCACGATGCAATCGGCTTGTGATTCTTCTACCAGACGCTCGACCTCGGCAAAGGCCGGCGCCTTGTCATTCTTGTCGACCGGCACGTGATGGAACGGAATGCCGTGCCATTCCACCAGCGAGCGCATGTCATCGTGGTTGGAAATGACGCAGGGAATCTCGCAATCCAGATCACCGGACTGCCAGCGATGCAGCAGATCCACCAGGCAATGGGAGTCCTTGGAGACCATCAGCACGACACGCTTCTTGGCGGCGGTGTCATGCACGCGCCACTGCATGCCGAACTCTTCACCGATCGGGGCGAAGCGCTTGCCGAGCTCAGCGGCGCTCAGGCCGATGGTTTCGGGGTTGATCTCATAGCGCATGAAGAAACGGCCGGCGCCAAGATCAGAATGCTGATTGGCTTCGGTGATCCATCCGCCCTGCTCGGCGATGAAAGTGGAAACTCGGGCAACAATTCCGACCTGATCAGGGCAGGACACCACCAGGCGATAGGCGTGAGACATCGTAAGTTCAACCATTGTGATAGCGGGAATGATGTTCAGCCGGCGAAGCGCCGGCCTGCGCGAGGAATCATGACACCGCCCGTAAGCAGCCCCTCGGCAAAGGTGGGCTATTGTAGCTGATCACGCGGCCTGAAACAGTGCTGCGCCCCGATTCTGTCCATATGGTCAATACGACATTGCGATCAGCGGCCATCACGCCGGCCCACCTCAAGGCGTCGTGCGAACGGCTGGGCCGCTCTCGAATCGACGCGACCGGACAACAGCGCCATTTGTGGCGCTTCGCGGGATTCCCGTATAGTTGAGCCACATTTTATAGATGGCATGACATCCATGTTGAAACCCCGCGTTCAAGTCCGTCAGAGACAACGTCCGCCGCTGCACCTGCTACCGCTGGGTGGCTGCGGCGAGATCGGCATGAATCTGACGCTGTATGGTTATCAGGATCACTGGATTGCCGTGGATTGCGGCATGATGATTCGCCAGGACCTGCCGGAAGGTCCGCTGCAGGTGCCGGATATCGAGTCCCTGGCAAGCCTGGGCATCAGCCCGCAGATGCTGGTGATCACCCATGGCCACGAAGACCACATCGGCGCAGTCGCCTGGCTGTGGCCGAAATGGCGCTGCCCGATCATCGCCACGCCCTTGGCGGCTGGCCTGCTGCGCGCCAAGTTTGCCGAACGCGAGCTGGAAACCTCCAGCCTGCAGATCATCGAGGTGGATGAAGGTTTTGAATCCGGCCCCTTCGCGCTGCGATTGTTGCCACTGACCCACTCCATTCCGGAAAGCTGCTCGTTGCTGATCGTCACGCCGGAATATCGCGTGATGCATACCGGCGACTGGAAGCTGGACCCGGAGCCGCTGATCGGCGAGCCCACTGATCCAGAGCGCTATCAGGCACTGGCACCGGTCGATCTGGTCGTCGGCGACTCCACCAATGCGCCGCTGGCGGGTCATTCGCGCAGTGAAGGCGAGGTAGCCCGTGCGCTGGAGAAGACGCTGGCCGGCTGCCGCGGACGCGTCGTCGTGACCTGCTTTGCCAGCAACCTGGCCCGCATCCTGGCACTGGGGCGCGCCGCCGCACGCAATGGTCGCCGCATCACGCTGCTGGGGCGCTCGATGGAGCGCATGGTGCGCGTCGCCCGCGGTCTCGGCTATCTGGAAGACTTCCCGCCACTGGTACCGGTAAAGGACCTGGGCTACCTGCCCCCGGAAGAGGTCATGGTGATCGCCACCGGCAGTCAGGGCGAGCCGCGCGCCGCGCTGTCGCGCCTGGCCAATTCCCGCCATCCGGACTTCGAACTGGCTGCCGGCGACACCGTGATCTTCTCTTCCAAGGCGATTCCCGGCAATGAGCTGGCCATCAGCAAGCTGCACAATGCGCTGACACGCCTTGGCGTCGGCATCATGGAAGAGAAGCAGTTCCCGGACCTGCACGCCTCCGGGCACCCGGCGCAGGAAGAATTGCGCACCTTCTATGGCTGGCTGAAACCGGTACGTCTGCTGCCGGTGCATGGCGAATATCGCCACCAGCTCGCGCACACCCAGGTGGCACAGTCCCTGGGCATCGAGGCACCGCTGATTCCCGTCAATGGTGACGTGATTCGCCTCGATGCTCAGGGGCTGTCGGTGGAGAAACGCCTGACACTGCACGAGCGCATCATCGAGCATGACAAGGTGCGTCCGCTGGATTCCATGGACCGCCGTGCCCGCGCGCGTCTCGGCCGACATGGCAGCGTCTCGCTGGCGTTGCCCGTCACGCTGCAGGAGGCCGGCTGGGTTCGCATCGGCCGCTTGATGCTGGATATCAGCGGCACCTCAAGCCTGGATGAAGACAGCTTCGCCGAGTGGCTGGATGACACCCTGGCAGGCCTGGATGCCAGCAATGAACGTGAACTCAAGCAGCAACTCGATGGCCGCATCAATCGCTGGCTGCGCAACCACCTGCGCCATGAGCCGGTGCTCTTCCTGCATATCATGGCCATGAATCAGGAGTAAGTGTCGCGCCATCATTGAAGTGATGGCCGCCTTGAGCTCACTGCCCTGCACAAAGCAGCGCATGAAAAAGCCCGCCCGGGAAATACCGGGCGGGCTTTTCTGCTGCTGGGAGGCGCTCAGGGACTGGTGATGGCGAGATTGCCGACTTGCCGACTGGCAATCTCGATCTCAAGCGCTTCAGCCACCTCCATGGCGTCAGGCCGAAGGTCTCAAACGGACTTGTTCTTCGGCGGACGGCCACGACGCTTGGGCTGATCACTGACCAGATCATCCACGGAAAGGCCAGCTTCGATCATCGCATCACGAATCTCGGCAAGCTTGCGCTCCTTGGCGATTTCTTCTTCGCGGCGCTGCTCGTCTTCTTCGGCTTTCTGCTCGATCACCTCATTGATGACCTCGGAGAGCTTGTGCAGTTGTTCCATGGACAGCTGACGCGCTGCTGCACGAGCAACATTCTTGTTACGAGCGATCTTTTCGAGAGAATCGGCTGTCATTTCGCTACCTCCACCATATGCACTGAGCTGGAATCCCTGCGAGTCATCGCATTGGATGTGATAATGCAGCAAAGTATAAGCGCTAAATATGAACTAACAAGCCTTGTCAAAAGCAAGGCAGTGTTTCCATAGGATAGACCAACAAAAACCCCGCTTGATAGCGGGGTTTTGGTGAGCGCCTGTGAGTTATCCGGGCTGGCTCGATCAACATGAGCGCCGCGACTGCTGACGAAAAAGGACTCAGCCTCCCGTCATGTTCATGAAGCGAACGATCTGGACATCACCGTCCGTCGTGAAGTGATGACGCTCGGGCTTGAGGTGCATGGCATCGATGATCGCGGCCTTGAGCGGCTCGATGTCACCCGGGTGGCGACGCATGATGTCACGCAGGTCAAGCGAGTGCTCATTGCCAAGACACAGCAACAGACGCCCCTCTACCGTGACGCGAACGCGGTTGCAGGTCGAGCAGAAGTTATGACTGTGCGGTGAGATGAATCCCACCCGTGATTCGCTGTCCGCCATGCGGAAATAGCGCGCCGGCCCCAGACTGTCTTCAAGCGTGGGAATCAGCGGATAACGCGTCTCGATGCGCGCCTGGACATCATCACTGGAGCAGAAGGTCTCGTCACGACCGTGATCCGAGACCTGGCCCAGCGGCATCTCCTCGATGAAGCTGATGTCCAACCCTTCCTCACGCGCGAATTCGACCAGCGACACCACTTCGTGATCATTGCGCCCTTTCAGCACCACTGCATTGAGCTTGATGCGGAAGCCTTCCTCGCGCGCAGCACGGATGCCGGCGATCACCTTGTTCAGGTCGCCGGTACGCGTCAGCGCCTTGAAGCGCTCCGGGTCCAGAGAATCAAGGCTGATATTCAGCCGTGACATGCCGGCGGCCTTCAACTGAGCGGCGTGCTTGGCAAGGCCGGCGCCGTTGGTGGTCATCGAGAAGTCCTTGAGCCCCTCGAGCGCGCCGATTTCATCAACTAGCTTGCCGATATCACGCCGCACCAGCGGCTCCCCGCCGGTCAGGCGAATCTTCTCGACTCCTAATTCCACGAAGGCGCGCGCCAGCAACGCGATCTCTTCGAGGCTCAACACCTCGTCACGCGGCAGAAAGGTCATCTCTTCGCTCATGCAGTAGACGCAGCGAAAGTCACAGCGGTCCGTCACTGACAGGCGAACATAGCGGATGCGACGACCGAAGTCATCGACCAGGGTTTCCATCATGACTCTCCCGAAAACTTGGGTGTTGCCAGCGCTGATTGTCTCTCTTCGCCGCTGGCCTCGGCCAATGAGTCATCAGCCTTGTGTTGCTCGACAAAGGGGGATACCGCTTCATCCTCTGCCGTCACTGCGGACTCTGGATGCCAGCGCTCGAGTGCCTCGCGATCGCTCGAGCGTTCCCGCACCCAATAATCTCCTGTGGCGGTGTGCTCCTTTTTCCAGAAAGGCGCCCGCGACTTGAGGTGGTCCATCAGGAAGTCACAGCCGGCAAAGGCAGCCTGACGATGCGCACTGGCGACCAGCACCAGCACGATATTGTCGCCGGGCTCGAGCCGTCCGACACGGTGAATGATGCGCACCCCGGTGAGCGGGAAGCGCTCGCGCGCCTCTGTGATCAAGCGCTCGAGGCTGCGCTCCGTCATGCCGGGATAGTGTTCCAGCGTCAGCGCGACGACATCCGGTCGCTGATTGAAATCACGCACCAGCCCCGTGAAGGACACCACGGCACCGATGTCGCCGCGCCCACGCGTCAGGACGTCCTGCTCGACACGCAGATCAAAATCGCTGGCCTGAATGCTGACCGAAAAGGCCCGCGAGGCTTCGTTTGCGACCTGGGTCATGTCAGCCCCCCGTCACCGGTGGGAAGAAGGCGACTTCATCACCGGCATTCAATGGGTGGTCATCGCGCACCATGTCCTGATTGACGGCGCATAGCACGCGAGTGTCATTGAGCGCTTCAAGCTGGGGGTCACGCAGCGCCAGGGTGCGCTTCAGGCCCCCGACCGTCGCTTCGGACAGCGTCGTCAGGTTCAGCGCCAGACTGTCGAGGTCCAGGCGTTCCCGCAGTTCCGCCAGGAAGAGAACCCGCACGGTGGCATCACCGGGGGCCGCCGGAGCGGCCTGTCCCGCTGTCGCTTCGATGGGCTCAGCTGTCGCAGCACGGCTTGGTTCAGACCGGCTTGGTTCAGACCGGCTTGGCTCAACCGACGTCTGCTCGACAGCGGCGGCTTCGTCAGGGCGCTGCCAGTCACCACTCTTGCCGCCGGTCTTGGTCTCGAGCTGGATATCGCCGATCACGATACCCTTGTCGACCGCCTTGCACATGTCATAGAGCGTCAAGGCCGCTACCGAGGCCGCCGTCAGCGCCTCCATCTCGACACCGGTACGCCCATTGAGGCGGCACAGCACCTGAATTTCCACGCAGCTGTTGGCGCTGTCCAGCGTGAAGTCGACCGTCACCTTGGAGAGCATCAAGGCATGACAGAGCGGAATCAGCTCATGAGTGCGCTTGGCCGCCTGGATGCCGGCAATACGCGCCGTCGCCAGCACATCCCCTTTGGGCAGGCCACCTTCGGCGAGCAGAGCGAGCGTGGCAGGCAGCATGCTGACGCGTGCGCTGGCTCGCGCCTCGCGGCGGGTTTCCTGCTTGTCCGCAACATCCACCATATGGGCTTCGCCGCGTGCGTTGAGATGAGTAAGGCTCATGAGCTGTCTCGTATCCGTATCGGGTGCGCCTGACTGGCGGCAATCTCTGAAATACCAATGCCTGAAGAAGCAGGCAGGCAAGCCCTGTTGGACAGGACTGGCCAAGAAATTAGCAGACTATCTTTTCATGAATCAGCTGACATGACCACTGCGCGGGCATCGCCTAGATGATGCCGCGACTGCCCAGCCACTGCACCATGACCGGCTCGCCGGCGTGAAGCGTGGCGCAGCCGGCGGGAATCTCGATCAGGCATTCGGCCAGCAACATCGAGGTCAGAATCCCCGAGCCCTGCCGCCCCGTGGTCATCACCACCTGACGCCCCTGGTCATCCAGCACGATCTGGCCGCGATGATAGTCGACACGCTCGGCACGTGAGCGCAGCGTCTCGCCGGCGATCAACTGCAGCCGCGGGGCTTGCCACTGCGCCAGCGTCGTCGCGGAAGCGCTCGCCTCAGCCTTCGCCAACCGCTGCTGGCCCGACAACAGGCGCAGCGCGGGCAGCACGAACTGCAGGAAGGTGACCATGGTCGCCACCGGATTGCCCGGCAAGCCAAAGAACGGCACCTGGCCAGATGACGACGCGTCGTCGGCGGGAATGGCACGCAACATGCCGAACGCCAGCGGGCGCCCCGGACGCATGGCGATGCGCCACAGCGCGAGCTCACCACAGGCAGCGAGGGCGCTGCGCACATGATCGGCCTCGCCCACCGACACGCCGCCGGAGGTGATGACCATGTCGGCACGCGTCGCGGCATCACGCAGGGCAGCACTCACGCTCGCCTCGTCATCGCTCAGGATGCCGAGATCCAGCACCTCGATGCCCTGGTCGCGCAGCAGCGCCACGAGGCTGAAACGATTGGCGTCATAGATGCCGCCGGCCGGCAGTGTCTCGCCGGGGGCCGTGACCTCGTCACCGGTGGAGAAGACCGCCACCGTCAGCGGCCGATAGACGGCGACCTCGGCGAGCCCGAGCGAGGCCAGCACGCCCACGGCGGCAGGCGTCAGCCACTGGCCCGGTGCCATCACCTGGCTGCCGCGCGCGATGTCCTCACCGGCCTGACGCACATTCTGGCCACGGCGAATGCTGGTCACGCCCTCGATCACCACCCGCTCGCCTGCTTCGCTCTCAATCAAGCCCTCTCCCTGCCCTTCGCCCTCACCCTGCGTGGAGCGATACTCGAGCTGCTCCTGCATGACGACGGTGTCGGCGCCTGCGGGCAGGGCCGCACCGGTCGTGATGCGCATGGCCTCCCCCGCGGCGAGCGCCCGGCCCGTCCAGGGATGACCCGCCAGCGAGCTGCCGATCACGATCAGCTGACAGTGATCGCTCAATTCGCCGCGATCGCTCAGGGGCTCGCCGCTCTCCGCGTCTGGCAATGAAGCCTGCGCCAGCGCGATGCCATCCATCGCCGCGTTGGTCTGCGCAGGGACATCCAGCGGCGAGATGACCGTCTCGGCGAGCACACGTCCGGGCGCCTGCGCCAGGGCGACACGCTCGCTGCGCGGCGTGCGCATCACGCCCGCCAGGCTCTCCCCCAGTACGCTCAAGGCTTCATCGACACTCAGCATGCGCTCGCCGAAACGCGGATCGAAACACGACAGACTCATGCGCCCACCTCGCCACGCGGCTTGCCGCCTTCCAGACGCCAATGCACCGGCCAGGCGGCGATCCAGGCGGCCAGCGCCTGAGGATCGTCAAGATCCAGCCGCTTGAGGTCCTGCGGCACATCATCACGAGGCGGCAGCTGCGCCGCCGGTGTCGCCAGCGCATGGATCCAGGGGTCCTCTGGGGCTCGCAGCGGCTTGCCCACGGCCTCGCGGTACAGCTCAAGCTTGGGCAGCGGCCACTGCTTGAAGCCTTCGACCAGAATCAGGTCCACCTCCAGCCCCTCGAGCTGCGCCACCAGCTGCTCCAGATCGGCCTCCGCCTGGTCCGGCGTCTCCATCATCAGCGCAAAGCGCTTGGCAGACGCCACCAGCATCGGCACGGCACCGGCCGTTCGCAGACGATGGCTGTCCTTGCCCGGCGTATCGACATCAAAGGCATGATGCGCATGCTTGATCACGGCGACACGGAGGCCGCGCGCTCTCAACTCGGGCAGCAGCTGCTCGAGCAGCGTGGTCTTGCCGGTGCCGCTCCAGGCCGCGATGCCCAGCAGCGGACACGCTGACGCCGCCAGACGTGCCTGCCAGGCGGGCGACATCCCGACTTCATGAGAAATATCACCACGCGGCGTGGGAGCATCACTGCGGGGGGAGGAATGTTCAGCACTGACAGCGGTATCAGCACGCTGGTCAGTCGTGGAGGAAGACTCAGGCATGAAGGTTCTCTTGATGATTCCGGCGTAAGGCGGCCTGTCGACGGGCCCACCGCAGCGCTCCCGCGCCCGCAAGGGAAAAGATGACGATGACAATGCGGGCTGAGCGGGTGCCATGAAGGTGAACACGCACGGCGCTCATTTCAATGGGCAACGGCTCGATATGAGCAATGGCTCAATGGGGGCTACGACGCAGAGTGGCAAGACAGCCGCCAGAACCGCCAGACACGACACTTTCAAAGTGCAACGCCAAGGCCATCAATACCGGGCAGGCAAAGACAATAACCCGCCAGACTCCTGAAGAGACGCCCCCTGCGATGACGACCTGCATCACAATGACACACCATGAGTGTGTAAGCGGGAATGGATGACACGCAACGGACGTCAGGAAAGAAGTACGCTCAGCGCGAGCCGGCTTCCATCTCACGGCACTCTTCAAGGGTATTGAGATTGGCGAAGTCCTGCTCGCTGCCCGCCTGAACCTTGAGCCAGACGTGCTGATCGAACCAGCGGTCGATCTTGCGCTCGCCAGCGGCCAGCGCCGCCTGCAGCGAGGGCAGCAAGCCACGATGCATGAGACAGATCACCGGATGGTAACGGAACTCGTCTGCCGCCACGGCCAGCAGCGCAGGCCCGGCATCACCAGCGTGACCGCCTTCGACAGTGAAGCCTTCCAGCTGATCGCCGTTGGCATGGTCGATCAGCGCCACACTCAGCGTCCCGACCAGTTCATTGGGCAGGTGCGGCACATCGCAGGCCACCATCATCACCCAGGGCGTCCGCGCTGCCGCCAGCGCACTGGCCATGCCCATCAGGGGGCCGTGGTAACCCTGCTCGCTGTCTTCGACCAGCGGATGCCCATAGGCGGCATATTCGGCGTGCGAGCGGTTGGCATTGATCAGCAGCTCACCCACCTGAGGGGTCAGGCGCGCCAGCACATGCGCCACCAGCGGCACCTCATTGAGCATGACCAGCCCCTTGTCGACGCCACCCATGCGCCGCGCCTGGCCACCGGCCAGCACCACCCCGGTGATATTGGCGGGCGTGAGCGAGGCCTTGAGCTGCTCGGCATCGCTCGGCAGTGGTGTAGCGACAGAGGTGTGGTTGGAGCTCGGCATGAAGGCGTATCCCGGTCGAGTGCGCAAAGGCGCAGGTAATGTCATGCAGCAGGGCCACTGGCAGGGCATCCAGTGCAAGCGGCTGATGAACAAGGCTTTCTCAGCCCTGAAGCTTGAAGCGCCTGCACTGATGGCTCAGCTATTGAAGGCAACTCAGCCCGCTGAGGGCTCAGTGTGCAGGCTGGCAGCGCTCAGCGTCCAGCGCGCACTCGAGCCCTGACTCAAGGCATTGTCCTGATGCGAGGACAGGATCACCGCACATCCCTGCTGGCACATCTGCTCCAGTCGCAACGCCAACTGCTCGACGGCGGCCTGATCCAGATTGGCGGCAGGCTCATCCAGCAACAGCACCGGCGGACGCGACAACCAGGCGCGCGCCAATGCCAGTCGCGCCCGCTCGCCACCCGACAATGAGCGGGCGGGCTGTCGGGCCTGATCGCTCAGCCCGCTCCAGTGCAGCATCTCCTCGACCTGATCGCGCTGCTGGCCGGCAGAGCCGCTGTCGGGTTGCCAGCGAGCCGCCAGCACCAGATTGCCGGCCACGCTGGTGTCGAATAGATACGGCTGCTGGTGCAGGTAGCGCACCGGATGAGCGTCACGGGTCTGCCATTCAAGCTTGCCGCCAGTCGCTGGCTGCATGCCGGCCAGCACGCGCAGCAGCGTGGTCTTGCCGCTGCCGTTGTCGCCCTTGAGATGCACCCAGCCGGACGCCGGGGTCGGCGCCCAATCCAGCGCCGCCACATGCCACAACAGGCGCCCTTGCGCCTCAACGCCCTCACCGGATGCCTGCGCCGCAGGCGGCAAGCGATATTCGAGGCCGCGCACACGCAACAGAGGGGCAACGCTTGCGTCGGCAGCGAGTACCTGGGCAGCAGACGGCGAGGCTTGCGCGAAGCCAGTCCCCGCCACCGGGCAGGAGGGGTCGCCCGGGGGAACAGACGAGGACGAAGAACTAGGGGGGAACATCATGACTCCATACGACGATTCAGCCTGACGCGATCAGTGCTGGTGTGCTTGTCTCAACTGGCAGGCAGGCGGCTTGCAGGCTGCGGGAGCAGAACGTGACTGGCGGCGAGGCCGCGGGTCACGCCTGCACCACCAGCTGACCACGACCGCGCAACAGCCCCAGCATTAGATTGAGCGCCAGTGCCAACACCAGCAATACCATGCCCAGGGCGACCCCCTGGGCGTACTCGCCCTTGAGGGTTTCCAGCGCGATGGCCGTGGTGATATTGCGCGTGAAACCGGCAATGTTACCACCCACCATCATGGCGCAGCCCACTTCAGCGATGATTCTACCAAACGCGGCCACCAACGCCGCCATCACGCCGAAACGGGCCTCCATCACCAGCCGCCACAGCGCCGCCCGGCGCGACGCCCCCAGCTGCAAGGCCGTCTCCCAGGCACGCTTGTCGACGCCCGCCAGCGCGGCATGCAGCATCACCACCAGAATCGGCAGGGCGAGCAGAATCTGCCCGATCACCATCGCCGGCTGGGTGAACAGCAGATGCCAGTCGCCCAGCGGGCCAGCGCGCGACAACAGGATGAACAGCAGCAGCCCCACCACCACGGTGGGGACGGCCATCAGGGTATTGATCAGCGAGATCAGCAGCCAGCGCCCCGGGAAGGCACAGCGAACCAGCACGAAGGCGATCAACAGTGCCGGTGGCACCGCGATCAACATCGCCATCAGCGAGACACGAAACGACACGCCGATGATCTCCCACAGCGCGCCATCCATGCTCAGCAGGAGGCTCATGGCCTCCTGCGTGGTTTGCCACAAGCTCACGAACGCGGCTCAGCCTGTGCGCCCTGCGCCTTCACCGGCGCGCGCTCAGAGGCGCGGTCCGCTGTCTGGCGAGCATCGAAGCCGGTCTCGCCGTGGCTGGCATGAAACAGCGCCTTGCCCTTGAGACGGTAATCATCGATTGCCTGCTGCCCTTCGCTGGAGATCAGCCATTCGGCCAGCTCACGCGCACCACGGGTATTGAGCCCGTCATGATTGGCCGGGTTGACCAGAATCACCTGATAGGGGTTGAAGAGGCGCGCATCGCCCTCGACCAGAATCTCAAGCTCGAGCTTGTCTTCCATCGCAAGCCAGGTGCCACGATCACTCAGGGTGTAATCCTGCAGCTCACTGGCCATGCTCAGCACCTTGCCCATGCCCTGGCCGACGGCCTTGTAGCCGGAGAAGTCAGGGGTGACATCGGCACTCTGCCACAGGGCCAATTCCTTCTTGTGGGTGCCGGAGTCATCGCCGCGCGAGATGAAGCCGGCATTGGCGCCGGCGATCTTGCCCAGTGCCGCGTCCACATCCTGCATGCCATCAATGGCCGCCGGGTCCGCCTCGGGGCCGAGCAGCACGAAGTCGTTGTACATCACGCCATGCGGTTCGACACCGTAGCCGGCATCAACGAACTTGCGCTCGGCGCCCGGCGCATGGGTCATCACCAGATCCACATCGCCATCCTGCCCCATGCGCAACGCCTTGCCGGTACCGACCGCGATGACCTGAATGGTGACATCGTGGGCCTGTTCATACTCCGGCAGCAGGTGATCGAGCAGGCCTGAGTTGTAGGTGCTGGTCGTGGTGGCCAGACGGATGATGTCGTCGGCTGCCTGGGCCGGCAGAATGCTCAGCGCACCGAATGACAGGCCTGCGAGGGTGGCCAGCAGGCGACGAGAAGACAAGGTATGGCGTTGCGGCATGGGTGGTGCTCCCTGAATATTTTTTCTGGCGTGACGGTCTTGAAGACATCAGCGTGAATGCTGACTCTGCAAACGACATGCCGAAAGCGCTGTGGTGACGAAACGGACTATCCAATAAAGGCTTTCAAGGCTTTGCTGATACATGGACTGACACGCAAGACAGCCGGCGATGATACCGGAATCTTCTCCAGCAGGCAGACTTGCCGGCTCCCGCCTCCTGTCGTCCCTGACGCCCCCCTCGTCCCTGACGCCCTTCTCGCCCTGCTGCCGTCGCTATATCGACTGGAGCGAATGGCGCTGTTGGAATGGCACTGCCGGCATGGCCGAGAAAATACTGACAACAAGTCCAGGCATGACCACCACTGACCCATGACGACCCGATTGCCGAGTCATCGCCGGGCCTTGCGTAGCGCAACGGGGCAGCCTACCAACCCTGCCCGCCAGCGCCGCGTGCTGACAAGGCTGCAAGGCCCTGCCTGTGGCAAGCGTAAGCAGAAAGAGGCAGCAATGTGGCATCCAGCGCTAGATTACCAGTGAGCAGCACGCCACAATGCCCGCATGATAGAGATGATCTCCCCTGCGACCATTACTGCCCTGTTGACCCGAGGAACGCCATGACTGCCCACGCCCCCTCCACACCCCGTGAGACCCGGCGTAGCGGCAGCGACCCCCTCCCCACCGCCTCGGTACTGATCGTCGATGACGAGCCCGGCATGCGCCGCTATCTGGAGAAGGCACTGTCCTCGCGCTTCGCGCTGATCGAATGTGCCGACAGTGTCGAGCAGGCCGAAGCCCTGCGCTCGCGCCTGCATTTCGACCTCATCCTGCTCGATATTCGCCTGCCGGGGCGTGATGGCCTGGATTGGGATGAGGCGCTTGCGCCCTCTTCGGTCAGTGATGTCATCTTCATGACCGCCTACGCCGATCTCGAGACCGCTGTGCGCGCGCTGCGGGCCGGAGCCTGTGATTTCATCATCAAGCCGTTTCGTCTCGAACAGTTGCAGGCTGCGCTGGACCGCTGCCTTGAGCGCCGCCAGCTGACGCGGGAAAACTTCCTGCTCCGTCGCGACAATGCCCGCCATCAGCAGGAAGAGGCCAGCCTCAAGGGCGAGAGCCCTGCCATGCAGGAGCTGGCGCATATCATCGCGCGCGTTGCTCCCGCGCCCTCGCCGGTGCTGATTCTGGGGGAATCCGGCACCGGCAAGGAGCTGGCGGCGCGTGATCTGCATCGCCTGTCCGGTCGGCGCGGCGCCTTCGTCCCGGTCAACTGCGGCGCCATCAGCCCGGAGCTGTTGGAGAGCGAGCTGTTCGGCCACCTCAAGGGGGCCTTCACC
>NZ_LJTD01000041.1:0-765 GCF_001306765.1 Cobetia sp. UCD-24C
GATCACTCGGGCGGCGACATCACCGACAGCTTCGCGGTCGTGGTCACCGACATCACGGATGCCAGCACCACGGACAGTCTCGACATCGCGATCGTCGACACCGTCCCGACAGCCAATGCCGACACCGGCACCATCGCCGAGGACACCTCTGACGCCCTGACCGGCAATGTCATCAGCGGGGCCGGTGACAGCACGGATGCCGATGCGGCCGCCGATGCCCTGGGCAGCGACACGCCGACCCTGGTCACCGGTGTCGTGACAGGCACTCTGGAGGACGGTGACGCGCTTGCGGCAAACGTCAGCGACACGACCGGTACCGAGATCGCCGGCAGCTACGGCACGCTGACCCTCAACAGTGACGGCAGCTACAGCTACGTGCTGGACAACAGCAATGCCAAGGTCCAGTCACTGAACGATGACAGCGACCCGCTGAGCGACGTCTTCACCTATGGCATCACCGATGCCGATGGCGATGCCTCGCGCACCACGCTGACCATCACCGTCACGGGCTCGACCGATGCCGCGCCGGTCATCACCGGCATCAGCGGCACGGACGACAACAGCGTCACCGAAGCCACCGGCGACACCGTCACCGGCAGCTTCACGGTCGCCGCCACTGCCGGGATTGCCACGGTCACCATTGCTGGCGTCGATGCGGATACGCCGGTCGACATCACCAATGCGACCGAGGCCGACCCGGTGGTCATCGAGGGGAGCGAAGGCACCCTGAGCGTGACCGGCTATGACGCCGGCACCGGTGAGGTT
>NZ_LJTD01000042.1:0-751 GCF_001306765.1 Cobetia sp. UCD-24C
CAGTGGGGAGTAAGGCGTTTGATGCGTTGCGCTAGCGGTGGATGCGTTGCCATCAAAGTAAACCAAGAGCTGAGTGCTTGGCCGAAAAATAAGTGAGAGGCCTCGTCGGCGTTGCTATGGTGCACGCGACTGCCATGCTGGCGCGCGCCAATTTGCTGTAGGGCGCCGGCAAGCGCTTCGGGATTGCGGGTAAATTGCACCGCTGCAGCATCGGCTAAATATTCACGCTGGCGACTCACGGCAGCTTTAATCAACTGCCCGAAGAATACCCCAATGCTGCCTACTACCAGCAGCGCCACGCCCACTAAAGGTAGTGCATTTTTATTGTTGCGCCGCGAACTAAAGCGCGACGAACGCAGCAGCATGTAACCCAAATGGGTTAACGAAAGAATACCGGCTAGGGCGGCAATTAAGCGAATATTGAGCCGCATATCACCATTAAGGATATGGCTGAACTCGTGGGCGACCACTGCTTGCAACTGTTCGCGTGAAAAGGTTTCAACGGCACCACGAGTAAGGCCGATGGCAGCATCTTTGGTTTCGTAGCCAGCGGCAAAGGCATTAATACCGGCTTCGTTGGGGAGTAGATAGACTGCTGGTACCGGTAAGTTGGCGGCGATAGCCATTTCTTCAACCACATTAAGAACACGTCGTTCTAGTGGGTCGCTGCTATCAGGTGCGAGTTGGATGCCACCTAAGCTTTCAGCCACCACATGCCCGCCAGGACGAAGCTGCAGCCATTTCACTAGGC
>NZ_LJTD01000043.1:0-747 GCF_001306765.1 Cobetia sp. UCD-24C
CAACAGCCAGTCCCGAGGCAATGGCCGCCGGCGTTGACAAAACCAAGGCGCACGGGCACGCGATTAGCAGCAAAGCAAGACCACGGTACAGCCAAGTGCCCCAATCACCACCCATGGTAAGCGGGGGAACCACGACGATCAGCGCCGCGATGGCCATCACGGCCGGGGTGTAGTAACGGCTGAACTTTTCGATGAAGCGTGCCGTCGGCGCCTTGGAGGATTGAGCTTGCTCGACGAGCTGGATGATGCGCGAGATGGTGTTGTCCGATGCAGCCTTCTCAACCAGAACTTCAAGCACACCGTCGACGTTGATCGAGCCGGCAAATACGTCATCGCCACCGGCCTTTTGACGCGGCACGGACTCCCCTGTGATCGGAGATTCATCGAGACTGCTTTCGCCGCGGAAGATCTTGCCGTCAGCGGGCACTCGATCACCCGGGCGCACCAAAACCCGGTCGTTCACGCTCAGGGAGGCAGCGGGCACTTCGCGCTGCCCACCATTGGCGTCGAGCAAGACAGCAGTTTTAGGCACCAGAGAAGCCAGCGCTTTAATGCCGGCGCGGGCGCGGCCAGCGGCCACACTTTCAAGCAGCTCGCCGACCGCGAACAGGAACACCACAGCAGCGGCCTCCTCGGCCTCGCCAATCACGAGCGCGCCCAGCGAGGCGACAACCATCAGTGTTTCGATGGAGAACGGGGAGCCAGATATGGCCAGCGCGAAGGCTTTGCGCGCGAACGGGAGTACGC
>NZ_LJTD01000044.1:0-710 GCF_001306765.1 Cobetia sp. UCD-24C
GTACGTAATAGCTTCATGCCCAATAGTTCGGTGTAAAATTGAATGGAGCCTTGCAGGTCGCCAACACGTAGCATGGTGTGCAGTAGTCTCATGTTAAACCTCGTCTGATGTCTTCTGTTTAAATTCGCACAAATCTTCGATTAAGCAACTGCCACATCTTGGTTTACGCGCAATACAGGTGTATCGCCCGTGTAAAATAAACCAGTGATGAGCATCTACTTTAAATTCGGCCGGAATCACTTTTTCTAGTCTATCTTCTACCGCTCGGACGGTTTTGCCTGGCGCAAATTTAGTCCGATTCGCAACCCGAAAAATATGGGTATCGACGGCAATAGTGGGCCAGCCAAACGCTGTATTGAGCACCACGTTAGCGGTTTTGCGTCCAACCCCTGGCAAGGCTTCTAGAGCCTCGCGGTCTTCTGGCACAGCGCCTTGATGTTGATTCACCAAGATAGTACAAGTTTTGATGATGTTCTCAGCCTTGGCATTAAAGAGGCCGATGGTTTTAATGTACTCTTTAACGCCGTCCACGCCCAAGGCTAACATGGCTGCCGGAGTATTGGCTGCGGCAAAGAGTTTACGAGTCGCTTTATTTACCCCAACATCGGTGGCTTGGGCCGATAACAACACAGCAATCAGTAACTCAAAACTCGAGTTGTACTCAAGTTCCGTAGTAGGGTGCGGATTGTGCTCGCGCAAGCGCGTTAAAA
>NZ_LJTD01000045.1:0-703 GCF_001306765.1 Cobetia sp. UCD-24C
TTTCTTTTCCTCCGGGTACTTAGATGTTTCAGTTCCCCGGGTTTGCCTCTATAGGTTATGTATTGGCCTATAGATACTCACCTGATGGTGAGTGGGTTTCCCCATTCGGAAATCGTTGGGTCGCAGGGTATTTGCCACCTCGCCAACGCTTATCGCAGGCTATCACGTCCTTCATCGCCTCTGGCTGCCAAGGCATCCACCGTATGCGCTTAATCGCTTGACCATATAACCCCAAGGGGTCTGTCAAGGATTACGAATCTGTCGGACCTCTCCGACATATCGTTTTGATAGACATGCGCTTGGCGCACATATCTATCGTCAGCATGATTCACATTGTTAAAGAGCGGCTGTTCAGAGAACAGTGAGAAGCGCGCTCTATGATGAGCACGCTTGCCACTGCCGGCTAAGCCAGCAATAAGATCAGGTAATTCGTTGTGAGCACTTGCCGCGAGCGATAGACAGTGTCGATAAGGAGGTGATCCAGCCCCAGGTTCCCCTAGGGCTACCTTGTTACGACTTCACCCCAGTCATGAACCACACCGTGGTGATCGCCCTCCCGAAGGTTAGGCTAACCACTTCTGGTGCAGTCCACTCCCATGGTGTGACGGGCGGTGTGTACAAGGCCCGGGAACGTATTCACCGTGGCATTCTGATCCACGATTACTAGCGATTCCGACTTCATGGAGTCGAGTTGCAGACTCCA
>NZ_LJTD01000046.1:0-655 GCF_001306765.1 Cobetia sp. UCD-24C
GCTGTCGGGACGGTGTCGACGATCGCGATGTCGAGACTGTCCGTGGTGCTGGCATCCGTGATGTCGGTGACCACGACCGCGAAGCTGTCGGTGATGTCGCCGCCCGAGTGATCCTCGGTCTCGCCATCCTCGACGTAGCGGTAGGTAACCTCACCGGTGCCGGCGTCATAGCCGGTCACGCTCAGGGTGCCTTCGCTCCCCTCGATGACCACCGGGTCGGCCTCGGTCGCATTGGTGATGTCGACCGGTGTATCCACATCGACGCCAGCAATGGTGACCGTGGCAATCCCGGCAGTGGCGGCGACCGTGAAGCTGCCGGTGACGGTGTCGCCGGTGGCTTCGGTGACGCTGTTGTCGTCCGTGCCGCTGATGCCGGTGATGACCGGCGCAGCATCGGTCGAGCCCGTGACGGTGATGGTCAGCGTGGTGCGGGAGACATCGCCATCGGCATCGGTGATGCCGTAGGTGAAGACGTCGGTCAGTGACGCGCCATCATCCAGGCCCTGGACCTCGGCATTGCTGTTGTCCAGCACGTAGCTGTAGCTGCCGTCACTGTTGAGGGTCAGCGTGCCGTAGCTGCCGGCGATCTCGGTACCGGTCGTGTCGCTGACGTTTGCCGCAAGCGCGTCATCGTCCTCCAGAGTGCCTGTCACGA
>NZ_LJTD01000047.1:0-611 GCF_001306765.1 Cobetia sp. UCD-24C
GCGACCGTGAAGCTGCCGGTGACGGTGTCGCCGGTGGCTTCGGTGACGCTGTTGTCGTCCGTGCCGCTGATGCCGGTGATGACCGGCGCGGCATCGGTCGAGCCCGTGACGGTGATGGTCAGCGTGGTGCGCGAGGCATCGCCATCGGCATCGGTGATGCCATAGGTGAAGACGTCGATCAGCGGGTCGCTGGTGTCGTCCAGTGACTGGACCTTGGCATTGCTGTTGTCCAGCACGTAGCTGTAGCTGCCGTCACTGTTGAGGGTCAGCGTGCCGTAGCTGCCGGCGATCTCGGTACCGGTCGTGTCGCTGACGTTTGCCGCAAGCGCGTCACCGTCCTCCAGAGTGCCTGTCACGACACCAGTGACCAGGGTCGGCGTGTCGCTGCCCAGGGCATCGGCGGCCGCATCGGCATCCGTGCTGTCACCGGCCCCGCTGATGACATTGCCGGTCAGGGCGTCAGAGGTGTCCTCGGCGATGGTGCCGGTGTCGGCATTGGCTGTCGGGACGGTGTCGACGATCGCGATGTCGAGACTGTCCGTGGTGCTGGCATCCGTGATGTCGGTGACCACGACCGCGAAGCTGTCGGTGATGTCGCCGCCCGAGTGATC
>NZ_LJTD01000048.1:0-610 GCF_001306765.1 Cobetia sp. UCD-24C
AGTCTGGGCCGTGTCTCAGTCCCAGTGTGGCTGATCATCCTCTCAGACCAGCTACGGATCGTCGCCTTGGTGAGCCATTACCTCACCAACAAGCTAATCCGACATGGGCTCATCCGATAGCGCAAGGTCCGAAGATCCCCTGCTTTCTCCCGTAGGACGTATGCGGTATTAGCCTGAGTTTCCCCAGGTTGTCCCCCACTATCGGGCAGATTCCCATGCATTACTCACCCGTCCGCCGCTCGACGCCTTCTAGCAAGCTAGAATCGTTTCCGCTCGACTTGCATGTGTTAAGCCTGCCGCCAGCGTTCAATCTGAGCCATGATCAAACTCTTCAGTTGAAAGCTTGATAGTCTGTTAAGCAGACCAAACTTGGTTCAGAGTCAAACTTCTCGTGAGAGGCTTGCTCCGATATTTGGTGACCTTGTCACCACTCATCGGCAAGCGCTCACACGAATTACCTGATCAAATTTTTAAAGAGCGTCGCTGTTAAGCGAGGAGGCATATTTTACCTGGAACGCTTGAGAAGTCAAGCACTTGATGATGAGTCAGTCGACTGCCTCTAAGCATCATCAAGTGGTGAGGAGCGCTGCCCGATCACCTGTTCCGTAAG
>NZ_LJTD01000049.1:0-597 GCF_001306765.1 Cobetia sp. UCD-24C
AGAATGAATCGGGCATGGTGCCGATTAACGAAGCCGAAGTAACCCAAGACGACGTCGATGCGGTGATTCATGCGGCTAAATCTGTGCCTATAGCGCAAGAGCGCCGCATTCTTCACGTGTTACCGCAAGAATTTATCATCGATTCACAAGAGAGCATCAAAAGCCCTATTGGCATGTCAGGGGTACGTATGGAAGCACGGGTGCATATCATTACCTGTGCCAACGACATGGCCAAGAACATCGTGAAGGCGGTTGAGCGCTGCAGTTTAAGCGTCGATTGCTTGGTGTTTTCAGCGTTGGCATCAAGTACTTCGGTGCTTACTGAAGACGAAAAGGATTTGGGTGTAGCGTTGGTAGATATGGGCGCGGGCACCATAGATATCTGTATCTATACCGGTGGCGTCTTGCGTCACACGGCGGTTATCCCTGCGGCGGGTAATCAAGTGACCAGCGATATTGCCAAGATCTTCCGCACCCCGCTGAATCACGCCGAAGAAATCAAAACCAAATACGCGTGTGCGCTGCGCCAGATGGTGAACAAAGACGAGCACATTGAAGTACCGTCAGTGGGTGGGCGTCCAGCGCGTAGCATGGAGC
>NZ_LJTD01000050.1:0-586 GCF_001306765.1 Cobetia sp. UCD-24C
GCGTCATTGACGCGCGCCCGCCAGGAGGTGAAAGCATCCGTCTCGACGGTGCTGGCGCCCGACTTGGCCATCTTGGTGGTCTGGAAGCTCAGCTGTGACACATCGCCATCCAGCTTCCAGGCGGCCTGCGCGCTGGCAGCGGTGCTCAGGATCAGGGTAGTGGTCAGGGTGCGCAGCGCAGTCTGGAATCGCATTGGGGAGTCTTCCTTGAGGCAGGTGATACGGGAAACCGTCAAACGGACGTGCCGGACTCGAACAGCTTCTCGCTGACGCGCTGGTCACGAATGTCGATGCCGGTACTGGCGGAGTCGAGGTCGATCTCCACCGACAGCTGACCGGCGTCATTGACGCGCGCCCGCCAGGAGGTGAAAGCATCCGTCTCGACGGTGCTGGCGCCCGACTTGGCCATCTTGGTGGTCTGGAAGCTCAGCTGTGACACATCGCCATCCAGCTTCCAGGCGGCCTGCGCGCTGGCAGCGGTGCTCAGGATCAGGGTAGTGGTCAGGGTGCGCAGCGCAGTCTGGAATCGCATTGGGGAGTCTTCCTTGAGGCAGGTGATACGGGAAACCGTCAAACGGACGTGCCG
>NZ_LJTD01000006.1:0-358588 GCF_001306765.1 Cobetia sp. UCD-24C
ACCAAACTTGGTTCAGAGTCAAACTTCTCGTGAGAGGCTTGCTCCGATATTTGGTGACCTTGTCACCACTCATCGGCAAGCGCTCACACGAATTACCTGATCAAATTTTTAAAGAGCGTCGCTGTTAAGCGAGGAGGCATATTTTACCTGGAACGCTTGAGAAGTCAAGCACTTGATGATGAGTCAGTCGACTGCCTCTAAGCATCATCAAGTGGTGAGGAGCGCTGCCCGATCACCTGTTCCGTAAGGAGTGCGACGTATTCTAGCGAATCGCCCGGGATTGTCAATCGATGATGTCGAAGCGGGCTTCAAAAACATCAAGCAAAACAATCACCTGAAAACCTCTTTCACCGCTGGTAACGCCATGCGTCCCCGGCAGCGGATGCGTACTTTACGCACGAACCGCCGTGAGGGCAAGGGCTTTTTCAAGAGATTGTCATCAGGGTGTCATGCATCTCGAACACCTCCCATCACCTTGGTGCCGATGCTCTATCGACCAGACCGAGAATCGATTGATAGCTGAGCCCGGAGTGCTCACTCAGCCCTATCTCGCAGGTGCGCGAGTTAGAAACCCCGTAGTCGCAATCGGCGACTACCTCCTTCAGTCCCTTCAATGCCGAAGCATTGAGCTCCGGTGTACTGAAGCCCTTGTCGCCGGCGAAGCCGCAGCAGGTGATCTCTTCCGGCACGACGACTTCACTGGCGCACTGCCGCGCCAGCGCCACGAACTGCTCTGCCAGCCCCATGCGGACACTGGAGCAGGTGACATGCACCGCGACTCTCGCCTTGAGCGGTGTGATCGAGAGATAGGGCAATAAATAGTCGAGTACCAGCTGCACCGGCTCGACCAGAGCCAGCGACACCTCGAGGTGCTCGCGCGCATAGGCCTGAGCCTGTGCCAGGCACGGACTGGTATCACAGAAGATCGGCAGCCGTCCGCCGTCACTCGCCTCCACCAGCGCCGTTGCCAGCTCGGCGGCCTTGGCATCTCCCGCCTCGAACTGCCCCTTGGACTGGAAGGCCATGCCACAGCACAGCGCCTCCAGACCTTTCGGCAGCACGACCTCGAAGCCGGCCTTGTCCATCAAGGCCAGCGCCATTTCCGTGACACTGCGCGGGTCGCGATCATCAGCGGCGACCCCGAAGACACGCGTGGCGCAGGACGGGAAGTAGACGACATGCCCATTGGGCGCTGCACTGCGCCCCAGTGGCTGTGCGAGATGCTTGAGATAATCACGCGGAGCGGCGGCCGGCATGCTGGGAGTCCATTGCTGCACCCTGTCGCCGGACACCTTGCGAGCAGCCTGGGTCAGGCGACGCATGTTGCGCGTGCCGACGACACCATGCAGCCCATCCGCCAGCCTGAGCACGCCACGCATGCCGCTGGTGACACGTGTGAAGTGCTCACCGGCCCAATGCGCCACCTTCATCTTGCCTGGATGATCGGCACCGGCGTTCTCCTCATGACGCAGCCCCCGGATCAGATCACCGGTATTGATACCGACCGGACACTGAGTCGCGCACAGGCCATCGCCCGCACAGGTCTCCATGCCCTGATAGGCGTATTCCTTCCTGAGCACTGCCAGCTGGTCGCGCTGTGCATCATCCGGTGCCTCGAGCGCAGCCAGGCGTGCGATCTCCCGTCGGATGACGATGCGCTGGCGCGGCGTCAGGCTCAGGTTCTTCGACGGGCAGACCGATTCACAGAAACCGCACTCGATGCAGCGGTCCACCAGCGGGTCCGCCGCCGGCAATGGCTTGAGGTTTTCCAGATGCAGGCGAGTATTGCGCGTCAGGATCACTTCCGGATTGAGCAGGTTGCCCGGATCAAAGGCCTCCTTGATACGCCACATCAGGGCATAGGCATCCTTGCCCCACTCAAGCTCTACATAAGGCGCCATGTTGCGACCGGTGCCATGCTCGGCCTTGAGCGAGCCACCATATTCCTGCCCCACCAACTGCGCGACGTCATCCATCAGCGCCTGATAGCGCGCCACCTCGCCTTCGCGCTCGAAGCCCTGCGGGAAGACGAAGTGAAGATTGCCCTCCAGCGCATGGCCAAACAGGATCGCCTGGGAGTAACCATGCCGCTGGAAGACCTCCGTCAGCGCACCGACGCCTTCCGCCAGCCGCTCGATGGGGAAGGCGACATCCTCGATGATCACGGTGGTCCCCAGGTCACGCACTGCACCGACCGCCGGGAACAGCCCCTTGCGGATCTTCCAGTACAGCGCATAACGCTGCGCATCCTGAGTGAAGGCCCACGACTCGCAGGTCTCGATGCCTTCCAGCACGCGGGCAACCTCGGCCATGCGCGCCTCCAGCTCCTGATGATGCGCGCCCCGCACATCCACCAGCAGCGCGACCGCCTCTTCCGGCAGGGTGCGCAACACGTCCGGCATGCCCGGTGCGTCCTCGACGGAGCGCAGCGCCGCGCGGTCCATCAGCTCTACCGCCGCGACCGGCGCCGTCTTCAGCAGCATGGTGGCGCGACAGGCCGCATCGATGTTCGGGTAGTACACCAGCGCCGCCGCCTTGTGCGGCTCCTCGATCACGGTGCGATAGGTAATAGAGGCGATGAAGCCCAGCGTGCCTTCCGAACCGATCATCAGATGCTTGAGGATCTCGAGACCATCGGCATAGTCGACCAGCGCATTGAGGCTATAGCCGGTGGTGTTCTTGAGCCGATACTTGTGGCGGATGCGCTCGGCCAGCTCAGGGGCGGCGCGCACACTGGCCGCCATGCGCTCCAGCTCCGCGAGCAGACCACCATGACTGGCGCGAAAGGCCTGCACGCTCTCCGGCGAGGCCGTATCCAGGCAGGTGCCATCGGCGAGAATGACGCGCAGGTCCTCAACGGTGCGATAACTGTTGTGCGCCGTACCGCAGCACATGCCGGACGCATTGTTGGCCGCGATACCACCGATCATGCAACTGTTGATCGAAGCCGGGTCCGGGCCGATCTTGCGCCCGAAGGGTGCCAGCAGCTGATTGGCACGCGCCCCGATCACCCCCGGCTGCAGGCAGATGCGGCTGCCCTGCTCCAGCACCTGCGCCCCTCGCCACTCACCACCCAGCTGGATGAGCACCGAATCCGTCAGCGCCTGGCCGGACAGTGACGTCCCTGCCGCACGGAAGGTCACCGGCAACTTGCGCGCCCGGCATTCGCGCAACACATGCCCCAGCTCCTGCTCGTCATGCACCCGCACCACCAGTTGCGGCACCAGCCGATAGAAGCTGGCATCCGTCCCGTAGGCCAGGGTACGCAGCGGATCATGGATCAGGCGCTCACCGGGAATGTGCTGCGCCAACGCCTCGCGCAGGGCGTCATAGGCAGCAGCACGCGCCTGGGGTGAGGCATGCCCGCCCATGGCAGGGTGAGTGGTGGAGTCAGGGGCAGCAGCGGCGGTCATGGCCAGTCTCTTTATCAGTCAGTCAGGATGTCTTTCAGGGTATCAGTCAACACGGATCACGCTTACGGCAGCAGCGGATCACTCAGACCCACCAGGTGGAACGCCAGCATGCCCAGCACGCCGGAGGCCAATAGATAGTAGGCGGTCGGAATCGCCGTCATGCGCAGGGTACGACCCTCACGCCCCAGCAGACCGACGGTCGCCGAGGCCGCCACGACGTTATGGATGGCGATCATGTTGCCGGCCGCGGCCCCGACCGCCTGCAGCGCTACCATCAGCGCTCCCGACAGCCCGAGCTGGGCGGCGACGTTGAACTGGAACTGGGACAGCATCATGTTGGAGACCGTATTGGAGCCGGCGATGAAGGCGCCCAGCGCGCCGATGCCCGAGGCGAACAACGGGTAGGCCTGACCGAGGCTGTCTGCCACCACGTCCGCCATCACCACCGGCATGGACGCCAGGTCGTTCAGATTGACGCCGGAGTTGATCAGGATGCGCACCATCGGAATGGTGAACACCAGCACGAAGCCGGCGCCGACCAGTGTGCGCCAGGATTCGCTGGCCGCCGCCACCAGCTGGCGAGAGGCCATGCGATGCAGCAGCAGCGTGATCAGGGCCACGAAGACCATGATGCCGCCAGGCAGATAGAGCGGCTGTATCGCGCCGGAGATACCGCTGGCACCCAGCAGGTCAGTGGCACTGAATTGCACGCTGACCAGCCAGCCCTTGAAGTCACTCGATACGCGTGAGGCGACCAGCAGCAGCGCGATCAGCCCATAGGGCAACCACGCCAGCCACAGAGGCAGCGGCTTTCTGCCCGCCGCGGCGGCCTCGACATCATCACGCTCCAGCGTCAGGTCACCCAGCCAATGCTTGGGCCACTCGGCCTCGGGCGGAAAATCCCAGCTGTCCTTCGGCAGTAGAAATCCGGCACGCGCCGCTGGCACCACGAGGATCAAGCCGACCAGAGCGCCGATCAGTGACGGGAATTCCGGGCCGAGGAAGATACCCGCCGCCACGTAGGGCAGCGTGAAGCACAGGCCGACGAACAGCGCGAACGGCGCAATCGACAGCCCCTCGCTCCAGCTTTTCTTCGCGCCGAAGAAGCGCGTCATCATCACGGTCATGAACAGCGGCATCAGCAGGCCGACGATGCCATGCACGATGGCGACCTCCGAGGTGATCAGCTGCATGAAGGCCTCCCAGCTGGAATGGTTCGCCAGCAGCTGCTCACCGAGATTGGCCTTGTCGAGGCCCGCATTCACGCCGATCACGATCGGCGTGCCCACCGCCCCGAATGATACCGGCGTCGACTGGATCATCATGCCCACCATCACCGCCCCCAGCGCCGGGAAGCCGATGGCGACCAGCAACGGCGCCGCGATGGCCGCAGGCGTCCCGAAGCCGGAAGCCCCCTCGATGAAGCTGCCGAACAGCCAGGCGATGATGATGGCCTGTACGCGACGGTCGGGACTGACGGTGGTGAAGGCGCCGCGGATCACCGCGATCGCCCCGGAATGCTTGAGCGTATTGAGCAGGAAGATGGCGCCGAAGATGATCCACAGCACCGAGACGGTCACCATCAGGCCCTGCAGCGTGGAGGCCAGAATGCGCGTCAGCGACATCTGCCACACGAAATAGCCGATGGCAGCGGTGACGAGAAAGACCAATGGCATGGCGCGACGCGCGGGCCATTGCAGACCGACGAGCAGGATGCCCGCCAGCAGGATAGGGGTGAAGGCCAGTAAGGCCAGCAGTGGCTCGGACATGACGGAAACTCCGCAGGCGAATTGTTGTGATTGTTGTCTGGCACGGCAGTGAAGGACTCGGGGGTTGGCGCACCCTTGGGTCAGGCCTTCCGATAAATTGGTCATACCAATTTACCCTGCTGCACTTCGGCATAATCTAGGCGTCGCCTTGAAAGGGGTCAAACATCATGTGGTGCAAGGCATCTAGACATTGGTCAAAGCAGCCTCATTGCGTAAAATTGGTCTTACCAATTACTGAGAACGCCAACCTCCCACGCGAGGCGTGGTTATCACACATATTGGTAAGACCAATGTCGGCTGTGGCGTGGAATGCCCACGGGCCACACTGATCATCGGCAGCGCCGCAAGCGCCCCTCTCTTGCATGCCGCACACCGGCTTTCCAGCGTTCGGCGCCGCCTTTCACCTTTGCCGCAAGGACACTTCCATGCGTTACGCCCCTGTCCGCCAACCCCGTATCGCCGATGTACTCACCGAGCGCCTCGAAAGCATGATCATCGAAGGCAGCCTGAAACCTGGCGAGCGCCTGCCGCCGGAGCGCACCCTGGCCGAGCAGTTCGAGGTCTCGCGCCCCTCCGTGCGGGAGGCCATCCAGAAGCTGGCCGCGCGCGGACTGCTGACCTCACGCCAGGGCGGCGGCACCTATGTCTCTGAAGAGCT
This sequence comes from Cobetia sp. UCD-24C, assembly GCF_001306765.1. NCBI lineage: Bacteria > Pseudomonadati > Pseudomonadota > Gammaproteobacteria > Oceanospirillales > Halomonadaceae > Cobetia > Cobetia sp. UCD-24C. The sequence goes on from NZ_LJTD01000006.1 coordinate 5,841, forward strand.
GGCGCGCGCCTGGTCGGACCCGCTCAGCGCGCTGCTGGGTCGCCACGGCGAGTTCAACCTCGATCTGCTGGAATTTCGCGATGCGCTGGAGGGCATCAGCGCCTACTACGCCGCCATGCGCTCCACACCTGCCGACAAGGCAATGCTGCGCCAGCGCTTCGAGGACCTGGAGAAGAGCTTCGAGGGACGTGACCCGGAGCGCGAGGCCGGTGCCGATGCCGCCTTCCACCTCGCCATCGCCGAGGCCGCGCACAATGTGGTGCTGCTGCACTCGATGCGCAGCCTGTTCCAGTTGCTGGAGAAGAGCATCGTGGCCAACCTGCGCCACCTGTTCGAGAAGCCGGAATCACGCCCGCGCCTGATCCAGCAGCACCGCAGCCTGTTCGAGGCGATCATGGAAGGCCGCGCCGAAGATGCACGCAACGCCGCCCATGAGCATCTGGTATTCGTCGAGGATTCGCTACTGGAACTGGAGCGTGCCGAGACTCGTGCCCAGCGCGCCTTGCGCCGTGCCCAGGCGGCGCCGGATGGCTCATGACGCTCAGTCATGACGCCCTGGGTGAATATGAAGTTCCGGATATGCAGTGCTTGAGATGAGGGCCTGAACATGAAGGCTTGCCGATGAAGGACACGCGCCTGCCCCAGCTGTGGCGTCTCGTACTGGCGGTCGCGCTACCGCTGGGGCTGATGCTGTGCGTGTGGCAGGCGGTCTCGATGGCGCGCAGCCAGGGCCTGGAGCGCCTGGGGCATGAGGCAGACAACGAACTGCGTCTGACCGCCGCCAGCCTGCGCGGACAGCTGAATCGCCACGCCTATCTGCCCAGACTGGTGGCAGAGAATGACCAGCTGCGCGACTTTCTCGATCATCCAGAAGACCCCAGCGCGGAAGTGGCGCTCAATCAGCGCCTGGACCGCATGCGTGAGCTGGCCGGCATCTCGGACCTCTATCTGGTCGATGACACCGGCACGACCATCGCCGCCAGCAACTGGCGCTCCGCCAACACCTTCATCGGTCAGAACTACCGCTTCCGCCCCTACTGGCAAGACGCCATCAACGGCGGCGAGGGGCGCTTCTACGGGCTGGGCACCAGCTCCGGTGAGCGCGGTTATTTCTTCAGCGCTGCCGTCACCAGCCCCCAGGGCCGACGTGGCGTGGCCGTGGTCAAGGTGCAGATAGAGGCGCTGGAGGCGGCGTGGCTCGACCAGAATGCCGACATCATGGTCACTGATCCGCATGGCGTGATCTTCATCGCCAGCCAGGCGCAGCGGGTACTGCGCACGCTGGAGCCACTCAGCGAGGAGACACGCAACCGGCTGCTCGATACCCAGCGCTATGCCAATCAGCGCCTGCGCCCGCTGCGCCTGCATCACCGCGAGGCGCTACCGGAGCTACTGGGCTCGCCCTTTGAGTCACGCCGAGACACGACCTCCATCGAGCTGTTGCAGCTGACACCGGGGGATCTCTGGCAGCACGCCTGGTTGAGCCTGTCCCAGCCACTGCCGGACATCGGCTGGCGCCTGCATGTACTCAAGCCACTGGCACCGCTGCGCAGCGGTATCTGGCAAGCGGCCGGGCTCGCGGCCGGTGGTTATGCCTTGCTGTGTCTGCTGGCAGGGCTGGGCTGGCAGCGACTGCGCATCCTGCGTGAGCGTCGCCTGTTCGCCGAGCGCGAGCGCCAGAATCTCGCCAGCAGCCAGCAACGGGTGCGCGGCATCATCGACCGCACTCAGGCTGGCCTGTGCATCCTCGATGAGCGGGTGCGGCTGGTGTATCTCAATCCGACGGCCATCGCGCTGTTCGGCTCGCCCTTGAGTGCCGATGCCTCACCGGGAGACTCACCCCGCCAGCCCAGCGCGCGCGAAGGGCGTGATCTGCGCGAGCTTTTCCTGCCGGCCGAGCGCCACCTGCTGGACCGCCTGACCCAGCCCCGCTCCGTCGGCCCACTGGAAGTGCACGGCCTGCGCGAGGGTGTCGCGGTGCCACTGGAGCTTTCCTGCTCGCCGCTGCCCAGCCCCAATGGCCCGCGCTGGCTGGTCACGGTCTTCGATGTCAGCGAACGCCGTGCCCAGGCCGAACAACTCGCCCAGGCATGTGATGCCTTCGAGCAACGGGTGGTCGAGCGCACCCGCGACCTCGCCGCCAGCAACACGCGCCTGAGCGCCGAAGTCGAGGAGCGCACCCGCGCCGAACGCGAGCTGCGCGAGACGCGTGATGAATTGATCCAGACCGCCAAGCTGGCGGTACTGGGGGAACTGGCCGCCGGCATCAATCATGAGCTCAATCAGCCATTGGCCGCCATCCGCGCCTATGCCGAGAACGCGACCGCCTTCCTCGCCCGCGCCCAGACCTCCCAGGTCGAGAGCAATCTGCGCCAGATCACCGAGCTGACCCAGCGCATGGGCGAGATAAGCGCGCAGCTGCGTCAGTTCTCACGCAAGAGCGGTGATCGCCTGGAGGCCATCGACCTCACCACCAGCCTCGACTACGCCCTGCGCCTGCTGCATGCACGCTGCGAGGCACTCGGCGTGACCCTCATTCGCGAAGCGAGTCCAAAGCTTGACCGGGTGCGCGCCGAGCCGGTACGCCTGGAGCAGGTGTTGGTCAACCTGCTCGGCAATGCGCTGGATGCGCTTGCCGACATGCCCCCCGAGCGCACGGAGCCCCCCAGCATCCAGCTCAACCTGCATGAGCAAGCGGGCAGCGCCGGCAATCAGATCGTGCTGGAAGTCCACGACAACGGCCCCGGCCTCGAGCCATCGCAACTGGTACGCGTGTTCGAACCCTTCTATACCCAGCGTGCCGACGGCCAGGGACTCGGGCTGGGGTTATCGATCAGCGCGCGTATCGTCGCCGACCTCGGCGGCACCCTCGAGGCGTATCCCTCGCCGCTGGGTGGCGCACTGTTCCGGCTGACGCTGCCGGCACTCTCGATGCACTCACTGGCGATGCCCTCACAGCCGTCGATGCCCTCACAATCCCCGATGCCACCCACCGCCAACCATTCACAGGAGCCGTCATGAGCGACGTCACGAATACCGACATGCAGGTGCTGGTGGTGGATGACGAACCGCACCTGCGCGACAGCCTGAGCCAGAGTCTGATGCTGGCCGATTACCGCACTCGCCCGCTGGCCAGTGCCGAGCAGGCACTGGCGATCCTGCGCGCCGAAGCGCCCTTCGAGGGTGTGGTGGTCACGGACATTCGCATGCCGGGCATGGATGGCCTGAGCCTGCTGCACGCGGCGCATGCCGTGGATGACGAGCTGCCGGTGATCGTGATGACGGGGCATGGCGACATCGATACCGCCGTCGCGGCCATGCAGGCCGGTGCCTGGGATTTCATCGAGAAGCCCTTCGATCGCGAGCGCATGCTCGATGGCGTGCGGCGTGCGGTGGCCGCCCGCCGGCTGGCGCTGGAGAACCGCTCGCTGCGCGAACAGCTGGATACCCAGCGCAACAGCGCCGGCCCCAGGCTGGTCGGCAGCAGTGACATCATGCAGCGCCTGGATGCCCAGGTATCACGCCTGGCGGCGGTCGATGCCGACACCCTGCTGTATGGCGAGACCGGCGCCGGCAAGGACCGTGTCGCCCGCTGTCTGCACGAGCGCAGCGCCCGCGCCAGCAAGCCCTTCGTGGCACTCAACTGTGGCGGCATGCCGGAGACATTGATCGAGTCGGAACTGTTCGGCCATGAGAAAGGTGCCTTCACCGGTGCCAGCGAGCGCCGCATCGGCAAGCTGGAACACGCCGACGGCGGCACCCTGTTTCTCGATGAGATCGAATCGATGCCGATGTCGTTGCAGATAAAACTGTTGCGGGTGCTGCAGGAGCGCAGCATCGAGCGGCTCGGCAGCAATACGCCACGCCCCATCGATATCCGCGTCATCGCCGCCACCAAGCGGGATCTGCGCGAAGCGGCCAGCGCCGGCGAGTTTCGCGAAGACCTCTACTACCGCCTGAACGTGGTCACGCTGTATCTGCCGCCACTGCGCGAGCATGCCGAGGACATCCTGCAGCTGTTCCGGCACTTCGCGATTCTGGCCAGTGAACGCACCAGTCTGGAAGTCCCGCCGCTGGATGCCACCACCCTGCAGGCGCTGCTGGCGCATGACTGGCCGGGCAACGTGCGTGAGCTGAGAAACTGTGCGGAGCGCCATGTGCTGCTGGGCGGACTGGAGGGCAACATCGGCGACAGCATGGCGGAAGGGCGACCGCTCACTGCGGGCACGAGTGGCCCGGCCGTGGACAGCCCGGAAGCCACAAGAGAGGCGGACAGAGAAGGCATCACCGCCGGCACGGGCGAGCGGCATGCATCAGGAGCACCGAGGGAATCAGGCGAGCTGGGGGAACTGGAGCACAACGTGAAGGCAGCCACGCAGGCGCAATCGCTGCCGCAGCGCATGGAGGCGTTCGAGGCCGCGCTGATTCGCGAAGCCCTGGCGGCCAGCAAAGGTCAGGTGGTGATGGCCTGCGAACGACTGGGCCTGCCGCGCAAGACGCTCTACGACAAGCTCAAGAAGCACGGCCTGAGCGCCGAGCCCTATCGTGCCTGATGCATCACAACCAAGGCATCACAACAGCAACTGAGATTCGCGCCGGCCTTAAGCCAGACGGCATCAGACGCCGGCCATCAACCGCGACAGGCCTGCGCCGAACACGGACAGCGGCCCCTGCAGATGCATGATGTCCACCAGTACCGACAATGGCGGTAGCCAGGGCGTCATGGCGGCGATCACCGCCACCATCGCCAGCGAGTTGCCCGGCTCACGATAATCGAACAGCTTGAAGGCGGTGCCGAAGCTGCGCTTCAGGCGTGCGCCGACCATGTCGACGCTGTACATCTCATCGAGCAGCAGGTGGATCATGGCGCCGAACAACAGGGCCGCGCCCTGCCACCAGGCCTGCTCCTCACTCTGGCCGAGCAGATGCAGACTGGCGGCCGTCACGCCCAGCGAGCACAGCAATGAGGCCAGCAGGGAATGCCAGATGCCGCGATGGACGGTGAAACGCTTGAAGATGGCGCTGGCCACATAGCGCACGCCCAGATAGGTGGCGCCGCCGGCCATCATCAGCGGCCCCGCCAGCAGACGGTCCTGCAGCAACAGCACGCAGGCCATGGTCGCCAGTACCGCAAACAGCGTGAACAGGATACGGATGGCGCGCGAGTTGTCGGAGTCGATATCCGGCAGGATACCGCCGAAGGTGGTCAGACTCGCCAGCGGAACCCCCTCCGCCAGCGACCACAGGCCGCCCTGCCAGCCCGCCGCCGCGACGATGCCGCCGGCAAAGGCCGCTACGGTGATATGGGTACGAAAATTGGCCATGAAATACGGGTCGCGAGCCCTCGACGATGTCACTGGACCAGACGCCACACGCTGGCACTGGATATACGTCCAGATTATGACGCAAGCATTTCATGAAAAACAATGGCTTGTCCTGGTTTGTGCGCGCCACTGCCACATCTGCCTTCTAAAGCTCGTGGAAAAACCGATCCTGGCCTGTGGAAAATCCGCCCCTGGCTTGCGGAAAATCCGGCCCTGAAACGAGCACTCCCCCGCCGGCCTGAGCCAACGGGGGAGTGATCATTGCTACGTCTGCCGCTCTGTGCGAGGGAGGTTCAGTCGACGTAGTCTTCGGCCAGATGCTGATCCTTCAGCTTGACGTAGTTCACCGCCGAATAGGTGAAGAACTCACGCTCACTGTCCTTGATGGGGCGCAGTGCCTTGGCCGGGTTGCCGGCATACACATGCCCGCCCTCGAGGCGCTTGCCCGGCGGCACCAGCGCACCCGCCGCGATGATGACTTCATCTTCCACCACCACGCCGTCCATCACGATGGCGCCCATGCCGACCAGCACACGGTCGTGAATGGTGCAGCCATGCAACACGGCCTTGTGACCGATGGTGACGTCATCGCCGATTTCCAGCGGATAGCCGCCCGGATTGAAATCACTGGCGTGGGTGATATGCAGTACCGCGCCATCCTGCACGCTGGTACGCGCGCCGATGCGGATACGGTGCATGTCGCCGCGAATCACCGCCAGCGGCCATACCGAGCTGTCATCCCCGAGGGCGACATCACCCAGCACCACACTGGCCGGATCGACGAAAACCCGCTCGCCCAGTCGCGGCGTCAGGCCCTTGAAGGATCTAATGCTCATGCCTTACCTCCTGAATTAGGCAACCAGCCTACTGCGCCAAACACCGGGATGCCAATAGCGCAACGGCCTGACTCGCGTTGCGATGTTTTCGACACCCCGTCCCGACGCCCCGCTTGCAGGCTCGCCATGCCCCACGCATCGCGCCACGCCGTGCGCTGACTCAACGCCAGATTCACGTACCGATGGCGCAAGCGGACTTACTTGAAGAAGCTCCAGCCCAGCACGACGACAACCAGCGGAATCGAGATCCAGCGCAGTACCCAACGCCAGGTGCGGAAAAAGCCACGCGAGGTGCCGAGGCCTGCCAGCGCACGATTCTGCGGCATCACCCAGGCCGCGAAGATGGCGATCAGCAGCCCGCCGATCGGCAGGAAGAAGTCCGGCGGAATCGTCGTCACCGCATCGAAGACATTCATCTCGCCCAGCACGTGCACATCCTTGAGGCTCGAGAAGGACAGCACCGACAACAGCCCCATCGCCCACACCGAGACACCGACCACCAGTGCCGCGTGGCGACGCTTGAGCCCCCAACCCTCCAGCACCTCGACGATGGGCTCGGCGATGTTGATCGAGCTGGTCCAGGTCGCCAGCAGCAACAGCAGGAAGAACAGCGCCAGCAGCACGCTGCCGCCCGGCAGATTGGCGAAGGCGATCGGCAGGCTGACGAACATCAGGCCGGGGCCGGAGGCCGGGTCCATGCCCTGGCTGAAGACCGCCGCGAAGATGGCGATACCCGCCAGCAGCGCCACACCGATATCCAGCGCCGCCACGGCGATCGCGGCCGTCGGCAGACTCTGGCGCTCCGGCATGTAGGCGCCGTAGGCCATCAGGGCACAGGCGCCGACCGCCAGAGTGAAGAAGGCATGCCCCATGGCATTGAGCATCACGTCCAGCGTGATGGCACTCGGGTTGGGCATGAACAGCCAGCTCAGCGCGGGACCGAAGCCGGGCGTGCTGATGCTGTAACCCGCCAGCGCCAGCAACAGCACGTAGAGTAGCGGCATCATCAGGTTGTTGAGGCGCTCGAGCCCGGAAGAGATACCGGCGGCCACCACACTCATCGTCATCAGCATGAAGACGGTGTGGTTGAAGGTCATTGTGACCGGGTCTTCCAGGAAGGCACCGAAGGAAGCGCCGATCTCCGGCGGGCTCATGCCACTGAAGTCACCCTTCAGCGAATCGACCAGATACTCGATCGACCAGCCCGACACCACCGAATAGAACGACAGGATGAAGAACATGGTGATGGCGCCGAACAGCCCCAGCCAGCGCCAGTGCGGGGTGCGGCCACCGCTGACGGCCAGATGGGCCAGCGCCTGCATCGGCCCGCGACGTCCGGCACGCCCGATCATGATCTCGGCCATCATCACCGGCAGGCCCAGCAACAGCACGAAACCGATATACAGCAGCAGAAACGCGGAACCGCCGTTCTCGCCGGTCATGTAGGGGAAGCGCCAGATGTTGCCCAGCCCTACGGCGGCGCCGGTCACGGCCAGAATGAAGGCTCGGCGACTGCCCCAGCGTTCGGTGGTTTCGCTCATGTCTGCTCTCGTGGTCTCGGTACGGGGGAAGGATACGGGCCCCACTCAGGGGCCAAGGCCAGCAAGATAGCAGCCGTACCGGCCTCGGCCAATGCGACATGCGCGTGGCGACGCCCGCCTATCGAGGCGATAGATTGAATAACACGCGCCGAGGCCTCACATTCTAGGTATCCCTGCGGCAGCGGTGACGCCGTTTTCACGGCGCAATCGATGCGCAAGTTCTCCTTTACCGCTCACCGCTGCCGCCCACCCGAATGACGCGAGGTACATGATGTCGATCAATCCCCTGATGGAACGCAATACCCTGCCCCCCTTCGACACCCTCAAGGCCGAGCATGTCGAGGACGCGATCAGCGAACTGCTGGAGCACAACCAGCAGGAGATCGAGCGCCTGATCGAAGCCACCCGCGATGACACGCGCTGGGACAACTTCGCCGCGCCGCTGGAAGCGCTGGGTGATCGCCTGAGCCAAGCCTGGTCGCCGGTCTCGCACCTCAACTCGACCATGAACTCGCCCAAGCTGCGTGAAGCCTATCAGGCCTGTCTCGCCAAGCTGTCGGCCTACTCTACCTGGGTGGGTCAGAACAGCGACCTGGCCGCGGCCTATCAGCGCCTCGCGGACAGCGATGAGTTCGCAAACCTCGATGAAGCCCAGCAGAAGGCGATCACCAACAGCCTGCGCGACTTCCGCCTCGCCGGTGTCGACCTGCCGCAAGACAAGAAGCAGCGTTACGGCGAGATCCAGGCGCGCCTGTCCGAGCTCTCCAACACCTTCTCCAACCATGTGCTGGATGCCACCCAGGCCTGGCACAAGGATGTCGGTGAAGAGGCACTGGCGGGCGTACCGGAAAGCGGCCTTGAAGCGCTCAAGGCCAATGCCGAAGCCAAGGGCCTGGAAGGCTATCGCATCACCCTGGACTTCCCGAGCTTCTTCCCGGTGCTCAGCTATGCCGACAACCGCGAGCTGCGCGAGGAGGTCTACACCGCATTCGTCACGCGCGCCTCGGAGAAGGGCCCCAACGCCGGTGAGTTCGACAATGGTCCGGTGATCGAGGAGATTCTGGCCCTGCGTCAGGAGCTGGCCGCGCTGATCGGCTTCGACGACTACGCCTCGCTGTCGCTGGCGACCAAGATGGCCGACTCGCCAGCGCAGGTCATCGCCTTCCTGGATGACCTCGCCACCCGCGCCGTGCCGCAGGCGCGTGAAGAGTTCAACGAGCTGGCGGCCTATGCCACCGAGAGCCTCGGCATCGACGACCTGCAACCCTGGGATGTCGGCTACGCCAGCGAGAAGCTGCGCGAGTCGCGCTACGCGATCAATCAGGAGCAGCTGCGCCCCTACTTCCCGGCGCCGCAGGCCATCGACGGGCTGTTCGAGGTCGTCAACCGCCTCTACGGCATCACCTTCAAGCAACGCGAAGTGCCGGTATGGCACGAGGACGTCAGCTACTACGAGGTGATCGAGAATGACACCCCGATCGCCGGCTTCTATCTCGACCTCTACGCGCGTGAAGGCAAGCGGGGCGGTGCCTGGATGGATGAGTGCCGCGTGCGTCGTCGCCGCGAGGATGGCAGCCTGCAGCTGCCGGTCGCCTACCTGACCTGCAACTTCACCCGCCCGGTGGGCGATCGCCCGGCGCTGCTGACCCACGATGAAGTGGTCACGCTGTTCCACGAGTTCGGTCACGGCCTGCATCACATGCTGACCCGTCAGGAAGTCGCCGAAGTCTCCGGCATCAACGGCGTGGCCTGGGACGCCGTCGAGCTGCCCAGCCAGTTCATGGAGAACTTCTGCTACGAGCGTGAAGGGCTGGATCTGATCGCACGTCACGTCGACACCGGCGAGCGCCTGCCGGATGACATGCTCGAGCGCCTGCAGGCAGCCCGCAACTTCCAGGCGGCGATGACCATGGTCCGCCAGCTGGAGTTCTCGCTGTTCGACTTCCGCCTGCATCATGAGCTCGACAAGCCGTCGGCCAGCGATGTCCAGGCGCTGCTCGACGAGGTGCGCAGCAAGGTCGCCGTGGTGCCGGCGGTCGAGTTCAATCGCTTCCAGAATGGCTTCAGCCATATCTTCGCCGGCGGTTACGCCGCGGGTTATTACAGCTACAAGTGGGCCGAAGTGCTGTCGGCAGACGCCTTCAGCGCCTTCGAGGAAAGCGCGGTCTTCGATACCGCCACCGGCCAACGCTTCCGTGACGAGGTACTGGCACGCGGTGGCTCGCGTGACGTCGCCGAGCTGTTCCGCGCCTTCCGTGGCCGTGACCCGCAGGTCGATGCCTTGCTGCGTCACTCCGGCATCGGTGCCCAGGCGGCCTGATCTCGCCCCGTCTCGGGATGGCGCAAGCCTGACCACGAGCTGCTGACCATGCGCCCCTGACCTTTACCGGTCGGGGGCGTATCATATGGCGCATCATCCGCCCGAGGCGGGATTGCCAGACCTACCCTGACCCTGACTGGAGGCACCATGTCTACCATCAAGCGCTTCATCGCCGGTGCCGTCTGCCCGCGCTGCGGAGCAATGGACCGCCTGCGCACCTGGGAGCAGAACGAGACCCGCTACCGTGACTGCGTGTCCTGCGACTTCTTCGAACAGCAAGCCATCGAGGAACCGCCGACCCTCGCCGAGATTTCCACGCGCGTGAGCGACCCCCGCGAGACGCCGGCGAGCGATGAGGTTCAGCCGGTGCGCATTCTGGACCCCGGCAAGCTACACTGACACCTGCTGTATCGTTGTGACATGAAAAAGCCCCGCCAATTGGCGGGGCTTTTTCATGTCATCTCGGCAGGTGGTTCACTTGACCACAGACCAGTCGACCGCAGATCTGTCGATCACCGTTCAGTCGACCACACATCAGTCAACCACACCGCAGGCGACGCGCGAGCCGCCACCGCCCAGCTTGGGCGTATCGGTATAGTTGTCACCGCCGGAGTGGATCATCAGCGCATGGCCGCTGAGATCGCTTTCCTTGAGGCGCGGTGACAGCACCGGCAGCGAGATCTTGCCATCGGCATCGACGCTCAATGCCGGAAGGTCACCGAGGTGGCCATCACCGTAGGGGCCCTGGTGGGTACCGGTCTCTTCTGGATCGAAGTGGCTACCTGCCGCGGCGGCGGCGACGGTCTCGCCATCCTTCTCGGCCGGTTCGCAGCTGGCATTGGCATGCAGGTGGAAGCCGTGGATGCCGCTCTCGAGCCCCTCGATCTTCGGCGTCAGCAGCAGACCATCAGCGGTGTCCTCGGCCATGACACTGCCGACGGACTTACCAACGCCATCACTGCTGACGCGATGCATTTCCACCTCGGTGGCGGCCTGGGCGACACCGCCGAACAACCAGGCGCCGAGCACCACCGTCGCGGCGGTCTTGAGGGGCTTTCTGGACGAGGTCGTAAAGGATGCCGTGTGCTGTGTCTCGTGATTCATGAGCAATCTCTCCATCACTGAGGCCGGCGTCACTGCCGACGCCTTGAGTGGCTTGCGGGCCGCTGTCACTAGCGGCTACCCGTCAGACCTCAGGGCGAGCGACGTCACATTCAATGGCGCTCTTCCAATTACTTGCCGTGCACGCCCGGCGCGCGTGACTCAACGAGAAGAGATCCCCAGATTTTCCAGCACCTTGAGACACGGTTCGGCCTGATTGAGGGTATAGAAGTGCAGGCCCGGCGCGCCGCCATCCAGCAGACGCTGACTCATGCGCGAGATCACCTCGGTGCCGAAGGCCTGAAGGCTCTCGCTGTCATCGCCATAGCTCTCGAGCTGCTGGCGGAGCCAGCGCGGGATGTCCGCCCCGCAGGAATCGGAGAAACGCGCCAGCCGGGTGTAGTTGGTGATCGGCATGATCCCCGGGATGATCAGCTGCTGAATACCGGCGGCACGCGCGCGCTCCACGAAGTGGAAGTAGGCATCGGCATTGAAGAAGTACTGGGTGATGGCGATATCGGCGCCGGCCTGCATCTTGCGCGCGAAGTTCTCGAGATCGCTGTGGTAGTTGTCGGCCTGCGGATGGCACTCCGGATAGGCCGCCACCGCGATCTCGAAGTGATCGCCGGTCTCCTCGCGCACGAACTCGACCAGCTCGTTGGCGTAACGCAGCTCGCTGCGCGAGCCCATTCCGGAGGGCAGGTCCCCGCGCAACGCCACCAGGCGCTTGACGCCCTGCTCGCGGTATTGCGCCAGGATCTCGCGCAGCTCGCCGCGGTCGCTGCCGACACACGACAGGTGCGGCGCAGTGCAGATGCCGCTGGCGCTGACCGACTGCACGGTGTTGAAGGTGCGCTCACGCGTGGAGCCACCCGCGCCATAGGTGACGGAGAAGAACTCCGGCTCCAGCGCCGCCAGCTGATCGCTAACCCCCTTGAGCTTTTCACGCCCGGCCTCGGTATTCGGCGGGAAGAATTCGAAGCTGATCCCTGACGGATGTTCGCTTGCACTCATGGGGCGGCCCTCGTGGTCGTCGTGTCCGGCATTGATGTCGTTATCGCCGCACACTTCGCGGTGCGCGTGCAGCAATACACGTCCGGCGCGTCACGCCACCGCCCCTGTACTGCATGTCGAGCATTCTGACCGCCGCCGCCGACCCCGGCCAATGAAAGGTTTTCGCCTCAACTTCAATACCATTCATATAAGAAAGTGCGTGTTTATAACCATTGCTGACAGTGGCGTCCTGCCCCTCAGTCCTGTCCCTCAGACCTGCCCCTCACCAGCCGCGCAACCACGCGATGCGCAGCCTGATCAAGGAAAGACGCAATGCGCGACATTCATGGGATGACGCTGACAGGGGCCACACGGCATGATGAGCCAAAAGGACAATGACGCTTCACAAGGAACCGTGATGGACCACATCGATCTGCAGCAACCGCTCTGGATGCTGATCACCTTCGTCGCCCTCGGCGCCCTCTGTGCACGCCGCCTCGCGATCGACCCGCGCCCCATCGCCACCTTGCTGATCTACGTGATCGCGCCGCTGACCTTCTTCCGCGGGCTGGTGCTCGGCGAACCATCGCTGAGTGATCTGGGCCTGACACTGGGACTGTTCTCGCTGGCCAGCAGCATCTGCCTGCTGGTGCGCCCGCTGGCCGCGAAGTTCTTCCCGCCGCAGGAAGCCGCCCTGCTCGCCTTCTCCTCCGGCACCGGCAATACCGGCTACTTCGGCCTGCCGGTCGCGATGCTGTTGCTGCCGCCGGAAGGCGTGACCCAGTACCTGTTCTGCCTGCTCGGCATCACGCTGTATGAGTTCACGCTGGGCTTCTACGTCAGTGCGCGCGGGCAGTTCTCGATGCGCCAGAGTCTAGTCAAGATCGTGCGTCTGCCGCTGATCTACGCCTTTCTGGCCGCCCTGCTGGTGGGGACGCTGGGGCTCGAGGTACCGGGGGCGGTGATGGAGGGACTCGACTACTTCAAGTACAGCTACACGGTGCTGGGCATGATGATCATCGGCATGACGCTGGGCGGTGTCAGCCTGCGCGAGATCGACCCGCGCTTCATTCTGGCCGCGACCGGTCTGCGCTTCGTGATGTGGCCGCTGCTGAGTCTGGGCAGCGTGATGCTGCTGGGCAGCCTGTTCGCCCTCGACCCGGTGCTGGCGCAGGTGTTGCTGCTGCTGGGCGTGGTGCCGATGGCCGCCAATGTGGTCGTGCTGGCCATCGAGCTGAATATCCAGCCGGCCAAGGGCGCGATCGCGGTGATGCTGACCACCCTGGCGGCGCCGCTGATCATCCCGCTGTACCTGTCATGGATGCTGGCGATCAGCGGCCTGGGGTGAGGCTCAGGCGCCAGCCATCTCGGGCGTGACGGCGTCGGGCGTCGCGGCCGGCGCCGGACGCGGCATCAGATGGCGCGGCGCCGTCTCGAGGATCTGACCCTGCCAGTCGATCAGGTGCAGCGCGCCTTCGGCATCTTCCGCCAGCGCGGTGCAGTGCTCGACCCAGTCGCCGTCGTTGCAGTAGAGCACGCCTTCCTCGACCCGAAAGCCCGCCTGGTGGATGTGCCCCCCGACATAGCCATCCAGCCCTTCGAGGCGCGCCTGACGCATGGCGGCTTCCTCGAACTGGGCCACATAGCGCTGGGCGGTGCCGCTACGACGCTTGAGCGCGCTGGCCAGCGACCAGTACGGCAGCCCGAACATGCCACGCGCGCGGTTGCACCAGCGATTGAGTGACAGGATGAAGCCGTGCATGCCATCGCCCAGCTTGAGCAGCCACGGCGCGATGCGCACATGGGTGTCGAATTCGTCGCCGTGGGAGACCAGCAGGCGACGACCGCTGCCGGTGGTATGGATCGCGCGCCGCTCGATGCTCACGTTGTGCAGCTTCAGGCCGCACAGGCGACGGAAGGCGGCATCATGATTGCCGGGAATATAGAGGACCTCGCAGCCGCTGCGCGCCAGACGCAGCACCCGCGCCACCAGCGCCTGCTGGTCCTTGTCGAGCACCGCACGCTTGCGCATCGCCAGCAGGTCGACGATATCGCCGACCAGATACAGGCGTTCGGGGCGCACGCGACGCAGCAGCTTCGCAAGCAGCGCCGCCTGGCAGTCCGGGGTCCCCAGATGCACATCGGAGATGAACAGCGTGCGAACCTGACCGAGAGCGTCGGGGGCAGGCGGCATTTCAGCACGGGGAGCCGATTGCGGAGCGGTCATGTCAGTCACCTCTGGGTTGCCAGGCGGAATCGACAGGCGAGGCCCAGATGGCCCCTGTCGTTGCCCAGCAAGACTGAGGGGAGGCGATGACATACCCGTAACAGCGACATGAAAAAGCGATGACAGCCATTGCCATCAATCACTTGCAGCATGAATGAGGGGAAGATCGCGGGCTTTCTCACGCCTGGGGGTCGTTGGCGCCCGCCATGGCCCGCCGCCGAGCGCGCTTCTGACGATACATGCGGTCATCCGCGATATGGATCAGATCATCGACATCCACATCGCCCTGCAATACCGGGTCGTGGGTGACGCGCCCGATGCTGACCTCGACCGGGAAGGGGATTTGCTGCTCCAGGCGTTGCTCCTGAAGATGGCGCATCAGCTGGGTCGTCGCCTGCTGGCTGGCCATATCACAGGCACCGGGCATCACGACCAGGAATTCATCGCCGCCCAGGCGGCATGCCAGCCCGTCTTCACCGGCCGCCTGGGCGACACTCCGGGCCACCAGCTGGATCAGGCGATCCCCCTCGGCGTGCCCGAAGCTGTCGTTGACGTGCTTCAGGCGATCGACATCCACGAACAGGATCGACATGCATTGCCGAGTGCTCGTGCTCTCGGCCAGCATCCGCTCGAGAAAATCAAAGCCGAAACGGCGATTGGGCAGCCCCGTCAGCAGATCATGATTGGCGCGATATTCCAGCTCGTTCTGCTGGGTGAGCAACCGCTGATTCATGTCGTGCAATTCGAGATTGCGCGCCTCCAGCGTGCGCTGCAGCCGGATGGTGCGATGGAAGGTCGAGGCTCGGGCGTGCGCCAGTGCCGGCGCAATGAAGAGGGTTCCCAGGATGTAGGCACCGCCAGCGCCGGCCAATGTCGTCAACGACAAGGGACTCAGCCACACATAGATGGGCACATAACACAGTATCAGCGGCAGGCTGCTGGCCAGCTGGTAGCGCCAGCCCCACACCAGCCAGGCGGGCATGGCGATCAGCATGCAGGTCGAGAAACTCAGGTTCCACAACGTCAGTGTCAGCGCATCCGGAATCAGCGCGGCACCGAAGCAGAAGAACAGGTTGGCGGGTATCGCACCGGCCAGCAGGATTCTATCCGCGTACGCATCGCCGCGGCGCAGCTGGAGGATGCATAGCAGGCAGCAGAGGAAGATGATCAGCCGCCCCACCCACAACGCCTGCCAGGCAGACGGCACCTGGAAATAGTCAAACAGCAGGAAGCAGGCGAAGCACGCCATGGCGAACATGATGAAGGTATTGTTGATTCGCGTGCGATAGTGCTGCGCTTCGATATCCGAACCGTCCCTGCCCGGCAATATCAGATGTTCATGAAGCGGCATGTTCCATCCTCGACACTCGGTAGCATCAACCAATGTTACACCGCGCGCAGAGCACACCTCACTGGAATAAAGAGTTGATCAGTAAACGCAAGATTACCGTCTGCCTGATAGAACAATGTGCTGCGTCATCAGGCCGGCCAGGCGAAGCAAGGGCAAAGAGGTGTCGGCAACAAGAATGTGCCGGCAACACGAACGAAAGCGCCCTGCTGTCGTCATCCATCTCGGTGGCGACAGCAGGGCGCTGAAGGTAAAGCCAAGGCAATACCAGGTCACGGCCAGGTCATTGCGACTAGCCATCAGGGCTGGTCACTGCCAGTGAAGGGGCGTTTGCTTTGGCAGGCTCTGACTCAGTGCTTGTCGTTCGACTCTCCCGAGTGGCTGCGATCGCCGACCACCGCCGTCACCAGCTTGCCGATGCTCAACCCCTGCACGAGGATCGAGAACAGCACGATGATGTAGGTGGTGACCACCAGCGGCTCGCGGAAGTCGCCTTCGGGAATCGCCAGTGCCAGCGCCACCGAGATGCCGCCGCGCAGGCCGCCCCAGGTGAGCACGCGCGTGGTGCCGGGGCGGAAGGTGTACCAGCGACGCAAGAGGCTCAGCGGAAGACCGATCAGCGCCAGACGCGAGAGCAGAATCACCGCCACCAGCACCAGCGCGATGCCGATCGAGGTCAGCGTGATCGGCATCAGTACCAGTTCGAGGCCGATCAGCACGAACAGCACCGCGTTGAGGATCTCGTCAACCAGCTCCCAGAAGCCGTCCAGATAACGGCGGGTGTTGTCGGACATGGCGCCATCACGCGCCATGTTGCCGATGATCAGCCCCGCCACCACCATCGCGATGGGGCCGGAGACATGCAGCGCCGAGGCCAGCGCATAGCCGCCCAGCACCAGCGCCAGACTCAGCATCACCTCGACCTGATACTGGTCGATGCTGCGCATCAGCTGGTAGACCAGCGCGCCCAGCGCCAGCCCGAGCAGAATGCCGCCGCCGGCTTCCTCGAGGAACAAGAGCCCCATGTGGCCGAGTTCGACCTCGCCGCTGCCGGCCGACGCCGCGCTCAGCAGCGCGGTGAACAGCACCACCGCCACGCCATCATTGAACAGCGATTCGCCGACGATGCGGATTTCCATGTCGGCAGGTGCGCCGGCACTGCGCATGATGCCGAGCACGGCGATCGGGTCGGTGGGCGAGATCAGCGCACCGAACACCAGGCAATACAGGTAGGGCACCTCGATACCGGCCCACTGGAACAGCCACCAGGCAGCGGAGCCGATCACCAGCGTCGAGATCAGCACGCCCAGCGTGGCCAGCAGGCCGATGGAGCGCCGGTAGGCCTTGAGGCGCGAGAGGTCCACGTGCAGCGCGCCGGCGAACAGCAGGAAGGACAGCATGCCGTCCATCAGCAGGCTGTTGAAATTGATGCGCCCCAGCCAGTCTTCCGCGGTATCGGCCACGACGGTGGTCACCGCGAAGTGATCGAGCCCGATCACGCCCAGCGACAGCACCAGGCCGATGGCCATCACGCCGATGGTCGGCGGCAGGCGCAGAACGCGATGATTGAACCACATGCACACGGCAGTGATGGTGATGAACAGAGCAGCGAGATTGAGCATCCGAAAACGGTCCTTTGCAGTGGCGCCGATACCCCTGATGGCATGACGTCCTTGTCATTCATTCCAGTTCTTCTGTCGCGTGAGCGGCCGCGTGGCTGTCTGAAAGCATCGTGGCTGCCCAGAGCGGCTCATGGCTACCAGAACGGAGCGCGGCTACCAGAGATCGCCGTGGCGTTCACGGTGGCAGAGATAGAGACGCAGCTCGAACTCACGTTGATGATACTCCGGCTGCATGTGACAGCAGAGCCGGTAGAACGCCTTGTCGTGGGCCTTCTCGCGCAGATGCGCCAGCTCATGCACCACGATCATGTTGAGCAGTGGCTCCGGCAGGCGCCGGAACAGCGACGAGATCCGGATCTCGTTCTTGGCCTTGAGCTTGTTGCCCTGCACCCGCGACACGAAGGTGTGCAGCCCCAGGGCGTTGTCGATGACGTGAATCCGGTCGTCGTAGATCACCTTGCTGATCGGTGCCGAACTGCGCAGATACTGATTCTTCAGTGCCATGGTGTAGTCATGCAGCGCCCGTGCACCCTGCAGCTGATGAGGCTCGGGATACTTGCCGAGAAAGAAGGCTGCCGTCTTGCCCGACGCCAGCAGTTCACTCGCCTGCTGTTGGATCTCGGGGGCGTAGCCCTTGAGATAGCGTAGATCAGCCACTGGGCATCTCTCCTGTTGCTGTCCGAAGGAGGGCCAGAGACAAGAAAACCCGCCGAGGCGGGTTTTCTTGTCATGACACCGGGCTGTGAGGGGCGAGACGTCCGCCACCTGCCAGGCCTGTCGAACTGGCGGATTTACAGGCCAGCGGCAGCCTTGAGGCCAGCGGCACGGTCGGTCTTTTCCCACGGGAAGGCGGTGAAGGTTTCGGTCTTCTGCTCGCCGCTCACGTCGGTCCAGCTGTAGCTGTGCTCGAACGGCTCACGACCGAAGTGGCCGTAGGCAGCGGTCAGCTGATACATCGGGTGCGCCAGGTCCAGCATGGTGGTGATGGCGTACGGACGCAGGTCGAAGTGCTCGCGCACCAGCTCGACGATCTTGGCATCGCTGATCTTGCCGGTGCCGAAGGTGTTGATCGAGACGGAGGTTGGCTCGGCAACGCCGATGGCGTAGGAGACCTGGATCTCGCACTTGTCGGCCAGGCCACTGGCAACGACGTTCTTGGCCACGTAGCGACCGGCATAGGCGGCGCTGCGGTCGACCTTGGACGGGTCCTTGCCGGAGAAGGCACCACCACCGTGACGGGCCATGCCGCCGTAGGTGTCGACGATGATCTTGCGACCCGTCAGACCACAGTCACCCACCGGGCCGCCGATGACGAAGTTGCCGGTCGGGTTGATGTGGTATTCGGTGGTCTCGGACAGCCACTCGGCCGGCAGCACCTGCTCGATGATCTCGCGCTTGACCATCGCGCGCAGGTCTTCCTGGGACACTTCCGGGTCATGCTGGGTCGACAGCACGACGGCTTCGACGGCGACCGGCTTGCCGGCTTCGTCGTAGCGGAAGGTGACCTGGCTCTTCGCATCCGGACGCAGCCACGGCAGCATGCCGTTCTTGCGCAGTTCCGCCTGACGCTCCACCAGACGGTGAGCGTAGTGGATCGGCGCCGGCATGAAGGAGTCGGTCTCGTTGGTGGCGTAACCGAACATCAGGCCCTGGTCGCCCGCGCCCTGATCTTCCGGCTTGGTGCGATCGACGCCCTGAGCGATATCGATGCTCTGCTTGCCGATCAGGTTGAGGACACCACAGGTCTCGCCGTCGAAGCCAACGTCGGAAGAGGTATAGCCGATATCGGTGATGACACGACGTACCAGCTCCTCGAGATCCACCCACGCGCTGGTGGAGATCTCACCGGCCACGATGGCAACGCCTGTCTTGACGAGCGTTTCGCACGCCACGCGTGCCTGCTTGTCGCGCGCGATGATGGCATCGAGCACGGCGTCGGAAATCTGGTCGGCAATCTTGTCCGGATGCCCTTCGGACACGGACTCGGATGTGAAGAGTGAGTATTCGCTCATTGGTCCTCGACCCTCTTTTCGGATGCGGGGATGATTCGGCCACTGACGGCAGACTGCGTTGACGACCGAGTAGAAACACGCTTGCGGCGCACGATGAAGCTCAACACGGGCGGTTGAGCCTCGGGGGGGCGAGTTTACACGCCACTTATGTGAGTTCCTAGCGCAATGGGGCCCATGGGGCCGTCCAATCGAGACCTTTTTGCGACAAGCGCTGCACACAGGGTAATAAGCCGTTGCCACCTTTGGACGAGCGCACATCCCGGATGCGATTTGCCGCGCCCTGTCATCTCGGTGACAATACCCGCCCGGAGATCACGCTCGGACGCGAGTCCGCGCGTACAAGGTTCACGCGACGCACTGTCCTTTCCGGCGCACTGTTTCAGGCGCACAGTCCTGAAGGAGACCCAGGCAGCAGCATGCCCTGGCTCTCGGGATGCACTGAGCGTCCGGCGCAGCACGCCGTGATTCATTGCCCCACTCTTGACGCCCGCAGGCGAGGAGCTACTGCATGCCTTCCCGTTTTGACCTGGCCAACGCCATCCGTGCACTTTCCATGGACGCCGTTCAGAAGGCCAAGTCTGGCCACCCCGGCGCCCCCATGGGCATGGCCGACATCGCTGAAGTGCTCTGGAACGACCACCTCAAGCACAACCCGGCCAACCCGAACTGGGCCGATCGTGACCGCTTCGTGCTGTCCAACGGCCATGGCTCCATGCTGCTCTACTCCCTGTTGCACCTCTCGGGTTATCAGCTGAGCCTTGAAGACCTGCAGAACTTCCGCCAGCTGCACGCCAAGACCGCCGGTCACCCGGAATACGGCTACGCGCCGGGCATCGAGACCACCACCGGCCCGCTGGGTCAGGGTCTGGCCAATGCCGTCGGCATGGCGATCGCCGAGAAGACACTGGCGGCGCAGTTCAACCGTCCGGGTCACACCGTCGTCGACCACACCACCTGGTGCTTCCTGGGTGACGGTTGCATGATGGAAGGCATCTCCCACGAGGTCGGCTCGCTGGCCGGCACCCTGGGTCTGGGCAAGCTGATCGCCCTGTATGACGACAACGGCATCTCCATCGATGGCGAAGTCGAAGGCTGGTTCACCGATGACACCGCCAAGCGTTTCGAGTCCTACGGCTGGCACGTCGTCTCCAACGTCGACGGCCACAAGCCGGAAGAGATCAACGCTGCCATCGCCCTGGCCAAGAGCCACGACAACAAGCCGAGCCTGATCATCTGCAAGACCGTGATCGGCTTCGGCTCCCCGAACAAGGAAGGCACCGAGTCCTGCCACGGCGCGCCGCTGGGTGATGACGAAGTCGCTGCCACCCGCGAGAAGCTGGGCTGGACCCACGCGCCCTTCCACGTTCCGGAAGACATCTATCAGGGCTGGGACGCCAGCGAGCGCGGCGCCAAGCTCGAGAGCGACTGGGATGCACGCTTCGCCCGTTACGCCGAAGCACACCCGGAACTGGCCGCCGAGTTCACCCGTCGTCTGGAAGGCAAGCTGCCGCACGCCCTGACCAGCGAGAAGATGATCGAGGATGCTCAGGCCGCCGGCGACAGCCCGGCCTCGCGCAAGGCCTCCTTCGAGTGCCTGAACCAGCTCGGCCCGCAGCTGCCGGAACTGCTCGGCGGCAGTGCCGACCTGGCTCCGTCCAACCTGACCTTCTGGAAGGGCGCCCAGGCGATCACCCGCGAAGACTTCAGCGGCAACTACCTGCACTACGGTGTGCGTGAGTTCGGCATGGGCGCGATCATGAACGGCGCCGGTCTGCACGGCGGCTTCATCCCGTACGGCGCGACCTTCCTGATCTTCATGGAATACATGCGCAACGCCGTTCGCATGGCCGCCCTGATGGGTCAGCAGGCCGTCTACGTCTTCACCCACGACTCCATCGGTCTGGGCGAAGATGGCCCGACGCACCAGCCGATCGAACAGCTGACCAGCCTGCGCACCACGCCGAACCTGTCCACCTGGCGTCCGGCGGATGCCGTGGAGACAGCGGCAGCGTGGGATGCGGCCATCAAGCGTCACTCCGGCCCGACCGCGCTGATCCTGTCGCGTCAGAACCTGCCGCACCAGAACCGCGACAAGGCCCAGCTGGCCAACATCAGCCGTGGCGGTTACGTGCTGAAGGACGCCGCCAACGGCCAGCCGGAAGTGATCCTGATCGCCACCGGCTCCGAAGTCGGCCTGGCGATGGATGCCGCTGCCGAGCTGGAAGCCGCCGGTCGCGCCGTGCGTGTCGTGTCCATGCCGGCCACCGACCTGTTCGATGCGCAGGACGCGGAATACCGCGAATCCGTGCTGCCGTCTTCCGTCACCGCACGCGTGGCGATCGAAGCCGGTCATCGTGACTACTGGTTCAAGTATGTCGGCCTGAACGGCGACATCATCGGCATGGAGACCTTCGGGGAATCCGCGCCGGCTGGCGACCTGTTCAAGCACTTCGGCTTCACGGTCGAGAACGTGGTCGAACGCGCCAACAAGCTGCTGGGCTGATCACCGCCTGACCCACCCTGTCGATGACGGAGTGGGATGCAGATCGACGCCGCCGCCTCCCGCTGGGAGCGGCGGCGTTTTCGTCTGTGCGACACTCGAGGAGCCCTCAAGCGTCACCGGCTGTCGCCTGTAGTCGACGTGGCTCACACGAGTCGCGGCTTGATGACACGATTCATCCTGCATGAGCGGTCATTCTCCGGCGATCATGCCCGCGACAGACAGCGCAGACGGCGACTACACAACCCCTCCAGTTGGGTAGTGTGACTACGTGTCCTTAGACGAAAAAAACCAGAAATCAGGCGCTTGCGCGCCTTTCGCTCCCTCCGCCCAGCAAAGCGATGCGCTACCATGGACCCCCTGAAAAACACTCGGAACACGACATCCTTGAACCACCAGCCGCCTCTGCCCACCGCCGATGCTCCCCAGGGAGACAAGGCGTCCCGACGCCAGGGAAACGCTCCCTTGCGAGTGGCCATCAATGGCTACGGACGCATCGGTCAGTGTGTGCTGAGAGCGCTGGTAGAACGTGAAGCACGCGGTGAGGCACTGCCGCTGGAAGTGGTCGCGATCAACGAGCTGTCAGACCTGGACACCATCACCTATCTGACCCGCTACGACACCACCCACGGCCGCTTCCCCGGCACGGTGGAACAGCGCGACGGCCAGCTGGTCGTCAACGGCCATGCGATCAGCATCCTGTCCGAGGCCAATCCAGATTGCCTGCCCTGGCGGGCATTGGGGATTGACCTGGTGCTGGAGTGCTCCGGCAGCTTCAAGGACCGCGCCACCGCCGAGCGTCATCTAGCGGCAGGCGCCGGCCGGCTGCTGTTCTCCCAGCCCGGCGATACCGACGCCGATGTCGATGCCACCATCGTGTGCGGCATCAACCAGTCGGCGCTGGCCCCCGCCGAGGTGGGGCAGGCAGACAGCGGCATGCGCATCGTCTCGGCGGCGTCGTGCACCACCAATTGCCTGATTCCGATTCTGACGGTGCTGGAAGAGGCTTTCGGACTGGAGCGCGGCGTCACCACCACGGTGCACTCGGCGATGAACGACCAGCCGGTGATCGACGCCTACCACCAGACGGACCTGCGCCTGACGCGCTCGGCGATGAGTTCGATCGTGCCGGTAGACACCGGTCTGGCCAAGGGCATCAACCGCCTGATGCCGCACCTGGAAGGACGCTTCGAATGTCTGCACCTGCGCGTGCCGACCATCAACGTATCCTGCATGGACATGTCCATCGAGGTGAAGCGTGACGTGAGCGCGGATGAGGTCAATGACCTGCTGCGCGAGGCCTGCGCCCAACGACTGCAGGGCCTGATGGGATTGAGCGAGGAGCCGACGGCCTCCATCGACTTCAACCACGATCCGCGCTCGGGTATCGTGGATGCGACCCAGACCCGTGTTGCCGGCGGCCGGCTGATCAAGATGCTGTGCTGGTTCGACAACGAATGGGGCTTTGCCAATCGCATGCTGGACGTCGCCACCCATTGGCACGCCTGCGAGATGACAACGCCTCTGGCGAGGGAAGCTCTCTCCACCGATTCACGACCAAGGAACCCGTCATGAACGTGCAAACGATGACCGCCCTCGACCTGTCCGGAAAGCGTGTGCTGATCCGCGAAGATCTCAACGTGCCGATCCGCGACGGTCAGGTGACCAGCGACGCGCGCATCCGTGCCAGCCTGCCGACCATCAAGGCGGCACGCGACGCCGGCGCACGCGTGATGCTGATGAGTCATCTGGGCCGCCCCACCGAGGGTGAGCCGGAAGACCAGTTCTCGCTGGCACCGGTCGCGGCACATCTGGGCGAGCTGCTGGGCAGCCCGGTGCGCCTGATCAACGACTACCTCGACACGGCACCGGATGTCGCCGAAGGCGAGGTCGTGCTGCTGGAGAACGTGCGCTTCAACAAGGGCGAGAAGAAGGACGAGGAATCCCTGTCCCGCGCCTACGCCGCGCTGTGCGATGTCTACGTGATGGATGCCTTCGGCACCGCGCACCGTGCCCAGGCCTCGACCCATGGCGTGGCACGCTTCGCCCCGGACGCCTGCGCCGGCCCGCTGCTGGCCGCCGAGCTGGAAGCCCTCGAGAAGGCACTCGCCGCACCGCGTGCGCCGATGGTCGCCATCGTCGGTGGCTCCAAGGTCTCCACCAAGCTGGACGTGCTCAAGGCGCTGTCCGACAAGTGCCATCAGCTGATCGTCGGTGGCGGCATCGCCAACACCTTCATCGCGGCGGCCGGTTACAACGTCGGCAAGTCCCTCTACGAGGCTGACCTGCTCGATACCGCTCGCGCACTGATGGACAAGGTCGAGATCCCGCTGCCGACCGACGTCGTCGTCGCCACCGAGTTCTCCGACAAGGCCGAAGCCGTCGTGCGCGCCGTCGCCGACGTCCAGGACGACGAGATGATCCTGGATATCGGTCCGGAGACCGCCTCGCGCTTCGGTGCACTGCTCAAGGACGCCGGCACCATTCTGTGGAACGGCCCGGTCGGCGTGTTCGAGATCGAACAGTTCGCCAACGGCACCGAACAGCTGGCGATGGCCATCGCCGAGAGCGACGCCTTCTCCATCGCCGGCGGTGGCGACACCCTGGCGGCCATCGACAAGTACGACGTCGAGTCGCGCGTCTCCTACATTTCTACCGGTGGCGGCGCCTTCCTCGAATACGTGGAAGGCAAGGTACTGCCGGCCGTTGCGGCATTGGAAGCCGCAGCAAGCTGAACCCGCCTGTGTCCTCATTGGCGCAGGCTTAGAGTCACGGCCACAAGGTCGCTCCCCGTCAGCTGACGGGGGGCACCCGACGCTTCTCCACTCGATTCCTCAAAAAGACAGGTGATGTCATGGCATTGATCAGCATGCGCCAGATGTTGGACCACGCAGCCGAGTACGGATACGGCATCCCGGCGTTCAACGTCAACAACCTCGAGCAGATGCGCGCCATCATGGAAGCCGCCGATCACACCGATTCTCCGGTGATCGTCCAGGCCTCCGCCGGCGCACGCAAATACGCGGGCGCGCCGTTCCTTCGCCACCTCATCCTGGCTGCGGTGGAAGAATTCCCGCATATCCCGGTGGTCATGCACCAGGATCACGGCACCTCGCCGGCAGTCTGCCAGCGCTCCATCCAGCTGGGCTTCAGCTCGGTGATGATGGACGGCTCGCTGGGCGAAGACGGCAAGACCCCGACCAACTACGAATACAATGTCGATGTGACCCGTCGCACCGTCGAGATGGCCCACGCCTGTGGCGTGTCCGTCGAAGGCGAACTGGGTTGCCTCGGCTCGTTGGAAACCGGCATGGCCGGTGAAGAAGACGGCATCGGTGCCGAAGGCAAGCTGGACCACGACCAGATGCTGACCGACCCGGAAGAAGCCGCCGACTTCGTCAAGAAGACCCACGTCGATGCCCTGGCCATCGCCATCGGTACCTCCCACGGCGCCTACAAGTTCACCAAGCCGCCGACGGGTGACACCCTGTCCATCCAGCGCATCAAGGAAATCCACGCCCGCATCCCCGAGACTCACCTGGTGATGCACGGCTCTTCCTCCGTGCCGCAGGACTGGCTGGAAATCATCAACGAATACGGCGGCAAGATTCCGGAAACCTACGGCGTGCCGGTCGACGAGATCGTCGAAGGCATCAAGCACGGCGTGCGCAAGATCAACGTCGACACCGATCTGCGTCTGGCCTCTACCGGTTCCATCCGTCGCTTCATGGCGCAGAACCCGTCTGAATTCGACCCGCGCAAGTACCTGAAGGAATCCGTGAAGGCGATGCGCGACATCTGCATCGCCCGCTACGAAGCCTTCGGTGCCGCCGGTCATGGCAGCAAGATCGACCCGATCAACCTCGAAGCGATGTTCGAGCGTTACAACCGTGGCGAGCTGGACCCGAAGATCAACTGATCGGGCGGCACCCGCCAAGGTCTCCCTGCCTGCCCACACGCGAGCAGGCAGGCAGGGAAAGAAGAGAAAGGCGACCCTTCGGGGTCGCCTTTTTTATGCACCTCAGGGTGCCAGCCTCTCGCGCACGCAGGTATCCTTTCGAGATTCCGTTTGGCATTGATCATTCATCACCGTATCGCAGGAGACATCATGGCCTCGCTCAAGGATCAACTGTCCGGGCTTGTCTATTCCACCGAACATGGCGCAACCTGCCCTGAGTGTCGGCGTGCCGAAGCCGAGTGCGAATGTGCCGACCTCGCCGAGCGTGAACGCCTGGCAAGCCTCGATGGCGTGGTGCGTATCCGTCGCGAGACCAGCGGTCGCAAGGGCAAGGGCGTGACCACCGTGAGCGGGATTCCGCTCGCCGAGAAGGAACTCAAGGCCCTGGCCAAGACTCTCAAGCAGCGGTGCGGCACTGGCGGCAGCCTCAAGGATGGTATCGTGGAGATCCAGGGCGATCACCGCGAGACGCTCAAGGCTGAACTCACGCGGATGGGCTATACCGTCAAGCTGGCCGGTGGCTGAACGCCTGCTGCGCGCACCTTTGCCTTCCATCTCGCTGCACAAGGGATTTCCATGCTGAACTTCATCACGCCACGCCGGCCTTCGGCTCGCACGCTCTCGCTCTCTGGCCTGCTGCTGGCCACGCTCGGGCTGGGTGGCTGCATGACCGGCCCGGACTTCACGCAGCTGGAGGCACGCGTGGTGCCACAGCAGACCTTCACCGCACCACCGGATGCGATGCTGGAAGTGCGCCTGGTGGATGTCTCCCGCGCCGACGCCGAGGCCGGGCTGATTGCCAGTACCCGCTATGGCGGCCTGCGTGAAGGGCCTTTCCCGGTCAGCCTGCAGTACGACCGCAATGCCATCGAGGAAGGCCATCGCTATGCGCTGCAAGCCGATGTGCGCAGCGAGGGTCGCCTGTATTGGATCAATGACAGCGCGGTGCCGGTGCTGGGTGACACTAGCACCTCACAGGGCGAGGTCGAGATCCCGCTCACGCCGCTGCCGCGTGCGCTGGGCCACTGATGGCGCGTGCGCCCGGCCCGATCAGTACGTTCGACTTGACCAGTACGCTCGACTTGACCAGTAGGCCCGTCTCTCACCGATAGGACACCCCAATGGATTGGCTGGAATACCTGTTACCTGTCTTCTTCCTTACCCCTCTGGGTGCCATTGCACTGGTGGTGCTGGGCATGCGCGGCCTGCATGAGCGGCGCATCCAGTCGCCGCTGACCCGCCGCCAGCTGCGTGAACCGGGCCAGAGCCTGCGCGATCGTCTCGACGAGGCCTTCCAGGCGCTGTTTCTCGACGGGGCGCTCGGGCCGCTCATCACCTTGAGTCCGCTGGTCTACGGCATGGGGCGCATGGTGTTCGGCGAAGAGCAGAACTGGCTTGAGTGGGCCGCCTACGGTCTGGCCTGTGCGCTGCTGGTGCTGGTGTTCGCGCTGCGCCTGACGCGTCACTTCCAGCGCATCCGCAAGCTCAAGCTGGGGCTGGCCTGCGAGCTGTCCATCGGTCAGGAACTCGACCAGCTGATCCGCCCGGAACAGCTGACCAGCATGGTCTATCACGACGTGCCGGCTGATGGCTTCCATATCGATCATCTGGTGGTCACCCCCGCCGGCGCCTACGCCATTCGCACCAAGGCGCGCTCGCGGCCGCTGGATGCGCTGGGCGCACTCAAGGATGAGGTCAAGCTCAAGGATGGTCGCCTGTACTTCCCGGGCTATCGCGAGCGCAAACCACTGCGCGAGACACGTACCGCACGCGACTGGACGGCCGCCTGGCTGAAACGTGAATGCGGTGTCGACGTGCCGGTGCAGGGGCTGCTGGCACTGCCGGGCTGGCAGATCGTGCGCGAGGGAACCCAGCGCGAGAATGACCCCGAGGTCGTCAATGGCGAGGGCCTGGCCG
The DNA here is from genome assembly GCF_001306765.1 of Cobetia sp. UCD-24C. Lineage (NCBI taxonomy): Bacteria > Pseudomonadati > Pseudomonadota > Gammaproteobacteria > Oceanospirillales > Halomonadaceae > Cobetia > Cobetia sp. UCD-24C. Next base: position 33,540 of record NZ_LJTD01000006.1, read on the forward strand.
AGTGGCTGAGCACCCATTGCATGGCCCCCGAAGAGGGTTGCCCGAGCCTGGATGACGCCCTCAAGCAGCGCATCAACGAGGCGATTCTCGACCGCGTTCAGGCCGAGCGCCTCGCCACCAACTGATCCTCCGCCATGCTCCGGCCCCTCGGAGCATGGCCGCGCCAGACAAAGGCTTGCCAAGGCGCCCCGCCCGGCGTTAAATACGCGCCGGTCCAGCCTTGGCAACCTTATCGCGCTATCGCAATGATGGCGCTCTTGGCGACATATCCCGCATGAAACTCATCACCTTCGACGCTTTTCGTACCCTCGGCATTCCCGGTGTTCGTTATATCAAGCCGGAGCGCATGCTGGATCACCTCGACGAGATCCGCGCCGCCGATATCCTGCTGTTTCCCGAATACTGGCAGATCACCACCCTGGTCTACGGCCTCGGCAAACGCATCTTCCCCAGCCTGCCCAGCTACGCGATCGGCCACGACAAGGTCGAGCAGACACGCGTCTTTCAGGCCATCTGCCCGGACAATGTGCCACCGACCGAGATTCGCGGCGCCAGCCGTCAGGCAATCGACGATATCGAAGCGCGCTTCGGCTACCCGCTGATCGTCAAGGAAGTCAAAAGCTCGATGGGCGTCGGCGTGAAGCTGATCCAGTCGCGTAGCGAACTGGAAGCACATGCGGCGGAGCATCCGGTGCTGTATGCCCAGCCGCGCCTGGAGATCGACCGCGACCTGCGCATCGTGGTGGTGGGTGGCGAAGTCATCACCGCCTACTGGCGCGTCACGCCGCTGGGCGGCTATCGCTCCAATGTCAGTCAGGGCGGCGAGACGGCCTACGACAATATTCCGGCGCCCGCCATCGCCCTGGCCCTGCACCTGGCCGAGGCATTGAGTGTCGATCATGCCGGCTTCGATATCGCGATGATCGATGGCCATCCGCTCGTGTTCGAGTTCAACCGCCTGTTCGGCAATCAGGGCATCCCGGACAGCTCGCGGCGCATCGGTGCCGCCATCCTCCGCCATCTGGCGCTCGACAGCAGCGACAACGACCCGACACCACCGCTACTGACGCCGCGCCGGGTGCGCCGCGCGACACTCGAGGAAACCGGCTGACATCTTGCGGGCGTGCCACGCGCTGCGCCCTTGCCTGCCCTGAACGACAAGACGCCGCCCAATGGGCGGCGTCTTGTCGTCTGGTACTGGCCGTTCAACCGGCCAGGCGGCTCATCTCCTCAAAGGCGTGAGGGACGGCTGTGCGGGTCGCCTTCGATATGATCCTTGGGCGGGTCCTGCACCGGCTTGCCGGCGGCGGGAATGTCATCTTCCGGCAGATCCCATGAGCCCTCTTCCGTCCAGGGGTCATCTGCCGGGAATTCCTCGATGTTGATTTCCTTGACCGTGTAATCCGGCTGGTAGCGCAGGTCATAGTGCGCGGCACGCACGATGGAGATGCACAGCATCAAGGCCACTGCCAATAGCGGCACACCCCCGATGATGGAGGCCGTCTGCAGGGTCTCCAGCCCGCCGATGAACATCAGCACGATGGGCATGAACGACAGGGCGAAGGCCCAGAACAGGCGGTTCCAGCGCATCGGCTCTTCATCGACTTCCTTCTGGACCACAGCGGCCAGAATGTAGGAGATGGAGTCGAAGGTGGTCGCGGTGAAGATCAGCGCCAGCAGCGTGAAGGCGAAGATCACCACGTAGTCCAGCGGCAGCGTGTGCAGCATCGCGAAGATGGCTGCGGTCGGGCTCTGGTCATTGAGGATGGTGACCACGTCCAGCTCACCGGACAGCTGCAGGTAGAGGCCGTAGTTGCCCATCACCATGAAGAACAGGAAGCAGCCCATGGTGCCGAAGAACATCGAACCGGCGACCATGGCGCGGATGGTGCGGCCCCGCGAGATACGCGCGATGAACAGCCCCACGCTGGGCGCGAACACCAGCCACCAGGCCCAGTAGAAGATGGTCCAGTCCTGCGGGAAGTGCGTGTCCTCGAAGCCCTTGAACTCGGCGAACGGTTCAAGCCAGGTGGCCATGTGGATCAGATTGCTCATCACGCGGCCCAGCGCATCCAGGCCGGTATTGGCCATGAACAGGGTCGGCCCCGCGATGAAGATGAACAGCAACAGGCCGACCGCCAGCCAGAAGTTGATGTCTGACAGCAGCTTGATGCCCTTCTTGAGGCCCACGTAGGCGCTGTAGCCGAACAGGGCGGTACACACCAGCAACACCACGATCTGCGTGGTCAGCGACTTGGGCACCCCGAACAGCTCGTGCACCCCCTCGTTGATCATCGGTGCCGCCAGACCCAGGGTGGTCGCACCGCCGCCCAGCATGCCGAAGATGAAGCTGATATCGATCAGCTTGCCCAGCCAGCCATGTGCCAGCTTTTCACCCAGCACCGGCATCAGCGCCTCGGAAATCTTCAGCACGCTGTGGTGACGCACGTAGTAGAAATAGGCGATCGGCACGGCGGGAATCAGGTAGATCGCCCATGCCAGCGGGCCCCAGTGGAAGATGCCGTAGGCCGCGGCCCATTCCGCTGCCTCCGGTGTCTGGCCTTCCACATGGAACGGGGGCGACTGGTAGTAGTAGACCCACTCGATCATCGACCAGTACAGGATGGAGGCCCCGATCCCGGCACAGAACAGCATCGCCGCCCACGACACGATGGAGAATTCGGGCTTCTCCTCGGCATCACCGAGCTTTATCTGACCGATGTCGCTGAAGATGATGTAGATCATGAAGCCGCCGGCCCCCACGCCGAGCAGCAGATAGAGCACACCGAGCTTGCTGGTGACGAAGTTCTTGGCCGCCGATACCCACATCGCGCCCTGCTCGGGGAAGATGACCAGGGGCAGCGTCACTGCCAACAGCAGGAAGATCGAGCCGAAGAAGGTCGGCTTGTCGATCATGTCGAAGGGCTTTTCCGGCCGATCCCCCGCCGCCCTGGCGGATACCTTTCGGGTTTCCTTGCTCATATATAAGCCTCATTTATCGTTATTGCTATGCATGATAACAGCTTATCATGAGTGATTGCGATACATGCATCCCCACTGCGTACAATCCTAGTACAACGATCCAAGCGCCTACGTAAAGTTAATTTAACGCAAGCAAGTCATTTATTAGCGCATGGCAGGCCTTGGCGTTCAGGCCAAGGGAAGAGCAGGAAGCACGACGACAGGGCTGGCAGCGACAGGCAAATCAGCAGGGAAGACACAGCCAGAACAGGCAGCGCAGAGGTGGGCAGCCACAGAGGGGTAAGACGCAGGGAAGGCGCAGCAAAGGCAGCAGATGTCAGACCGGAGAGCAGGCATCCACCAGGGAACGGCACCGTTGCCGTTCCCTGGTGGGTGTAATCAGGCTTGAGATGATCGGGCTGATGGCGCCTCGGGCTCAGTCGCCGCGCAGGCGCCCGCCCATCTCCTGGGCGAGATCCACCGCGAAGTGGTCCGTCATGCCGCCGATGAAGTCGAGCATGCGCCGATAGCTGCGGTAGAGATCCCAGTCCTTGGTCGGCGTGTTCTCGCCGATCAATGCCAGCACACGTTGATGCTTGAAGCTGGAGCGCCCCTTGGTATGCAGCTCATGCGCAGCGCCGATGAAGGCCTCGAGCAGGATGCCCAGCGTGGTGTAGGCGCCGATCTCCAGCTTGGCCTTGCGCTCGTTGCGGAAGATCTTCTGGCGCGCCAGATTCTTGGCTTCCCGCACGCCCCAGCCGAGGTCGGGGTGGCACAGGTCGAGCAGGTCTTCACTGAGCGTGCCGGCCAGCAGTTCCGTCTCGCGCTGCACGAAAGCCTCGGCGACATCATTGACGGCACGCTCCATCGCGGCACCTCTCAGTGCCGCCACCTTGCGCCGCTGGGAGGTGCCGCGGGCGACCATCTCCTGGTATTCGCGCGGCTCGCCACCGCTGATGCCGGTAAGAATCTCGAACACTTCCTCGAACTGCAGGATGCCCATCTCGAGGCCATCTTCCAGGTCCAGCAGCGCATAACAGATGTCATCGGCGGCCTCGACCAGCCACGCCAGCGGGTGACGGCACCAGCGGCCATCGGCCCGCGCCAGCAACCCGCAGCGCTCGGCGACCTGATCCAGCAGCACGCGCTCGCTCTGATAGCAGCCGAACTTGCCGCCCGCCGTGGCGTGCTCCACCGTCCACGGGTACTTGAGCAGCGTGCCCAGCGTCGCTGCCGTCAGGCGCATGCCGCCATGGAACTGGTTGTATTCGATCTGGGTAACGATGCGAAAGCCCTGGGCATTGCCTTCGTAGGTGAGCAGGTCCTCGCGCTCGGCATCGCTCAGCCCGGCCAGCCGACCGTGATCACTGGCGGCCTCGGCGGCGAACCAGTCGCGGATGGCGTACTCCCCGGCGTGGCCGAAGGGCGGGTTGCCGATGTCATGCCCCAGGCAGCCGGTCTGGACGATGACGCCGAGATCCGACGGTGTGATCCAGTCGGGCAACTGCTCCTTGAGCTTCTCGCCGACCATCATGCCCAGCGAGCGACCGACACAGCCGACCTCCAGCGAGTGGGTCAGCCGCGTGTGGATGTGGTCGTTGTCGGTCAGCGGGTGGACCTGGGTCTTGCGCCCCAGGCGACGGAAGGAGCCCGCGAACACGATGCGGTCGTGGTCCTTGTGGAAGGGAGTCCGCCCCATCTCACGCGATACGGTGCCCGGTGCGTCATGCAGGCGACTCGGTTCCAGCAGTCGCTCCCAGCTCATCGATGACATCAGGCAACTCCTTGGCAGGCGCCGAGCACTGGCGCCTGCGAGCAGATAACAGGTGAATGACGCGCATAAAAAAAGAGAACAGGGATTGTGGCACCCTGTTCTCCTTGTCTCCAGCCCGCTCAGGCCTTCCTCAGTCCTCGGCCAGCGCCGGCAGCAGCACCTTGAGCTTGCGGGTCAGGGTGTTGCGCCCCCAGCCCAGCAGCTCGGCGGCTTCACCCTTGCGGCCACCGGTATGCTTGAGGGCTGTCTCGATCAGGATGCGCTCGAAATCGGGCACCGCCTCTTCCAGCAGATGGGTGTGGCCGGCGGCGAGTGCGCGGTCCGCCCACTCGCGGAAGGCACCACGCCAATCGCCGGAGGCTGCCTCGGTGCCGCTGGCATCGCGCAGCTCCGGCGGCAGGTCCTCGATCATCACTTCACGCCCCGAGGCCATCACCGTCAGCCAGCGACAGGTGTTCTCGAGCTGGCGCACGTTGCCCGGCCAGTCGAAGCGCGTCAGGTGTTTCTCCGCGGCCTCCGTCAGCACCTTGGGCTCGGTCGACAGCTCACGCGCGGCCTCGCCCAGGAAGTGGCTCATCAGGCGCGGAATGTCTTCGCGGCGCTCCGACAGGCGCGGCAGATGCACGCGAATCACGTTGAGGCGGTGGAAGAGATCCTCACGGAAACGCCCATCCTCGACCAGCTTTTCCAGGTGCTGGTGCGTCGCGGCGATGATGCGCACGTCGACCTTGACCGGCGTGATGCCACCGACACGATAGAATTCGCCATCGGCCAGCACGCGCAGCAGGCGGGTCTGGGTCTCGGCGGGCATGTCACCGATCTCATCGAGGAACAGCGTGCCGCCATCGGCCTGCTCGAAGCGCCCGCGGCGCAGCGCCGTGGCGCCGGTGAAGGCGCCCTTCTCGTGGCCGAACAGCTCCGATTCCATCAGGTCCTTGGGAATCGCCGCCATGTTGAGCGCGATGAACGGCTTGGCGGCGCGCGGCGAGTGCTGATGCAGCGCCTGGGCCACGCGCTCCTTGCCGGTACCGGACTCGCCGTTGATCAAGACGGTGATATGCGACTGTGACAGGCGGCCGATGGCGCGAAAGACTTCCTGCATCGCCGGCGCTTCACCGATGATTTCCTTGGTCAGCCCTTCCGGCACGGCGGCGGGCGCCTTGGATTCACGGGCATGCGCCACGGCGCGCCGTACCAATGCCAGCGCTTCATCGACATCGAACGGCTTGGGCAGGTATTCGAAGGCGCCGCCCTGATAGGAGGCCACGGCGCTGTCGAGGTCGGAATGCGCCGTCATCACGATGACGGGCAGGTCCGGGTACTTCTCGCGCACGCGCGCCATCAGGTCGAGACCATCGGTTCCGGGCATGCGGATATCGGTGATCAGGACATCCGGGCACTGACGCATGATGCTGGCTTCGGCCTGATCGGCACGCTCGAAGGTTTCCACCTCGAGGTCGGGTTGTGCCAGAGCGCGCTCCAGCACCCAGCGAATGGCACGGTCGTCATCGACGATACAGACGCGGGCAGTCTCGCTCATGTGTGATCTCCAGAAGTGCCGGCTAGCGGAATGAGTAATCGGAATTCGGTATGGCCGGGGCGCGAGTCACACTCGATCAACCCCTGATGCTGGTGCAGGATGCCCTGGGCGATCGACAGCCCGAGCCCTGAGCCTTCGGCGCGCCCCGAGACCATCGGGTAGAACAGCGTCTCGCGCAGGCTCTCCGGTATGCCGGGGCCGTTGTCGATGATCGCCAGCTCGCAGACCAGCCGGTGGCGCTCATGGCCCAGCGTGAACTGCCGGCGAGCGCGGGTCCGCAACGTGATCTCGTAGGGAGCGGCGTCAGGCTGCGGTGAATCGGGCTGTGGCTGCTCATTGAGGGCCTGGGTGGCATTGCGCGCGATGTTGAGCACCGCCTGGATCAGCTGACCTTCGTCGCCGATCACCTCCGGCAGGCTCGGGTCGTAGTCGGCGCTCAAGGTGATGGCGCTGCCTTCCGCCTGCAGCAAGGCCCGCACCCGCTCGGTCACCGCATGCACATTGACCGGCGCCTGCAACGGCGGCCGGTTCGGCCCAAGCATGCGATCGACCAGATCACGCAGACGGTCCACCTCCTCGATGATGATGCGCGTGAACTCCACCATCTGCGGTTCGGGCAAGTCACGTTCGAGCAGCTGGGCGGCGCCACGAATGCCGCCGAGCGGATTCTTGACCTCGTGCGCCAGACCACGCGTCAGCACCTTGACCGCCTCCTGACGGGCGATCAGCGCTTCTTCGCGCGAGATCTGCATCAGGCGGTCACGCGGTTCTATCTCGACCAGCAGTTCATTGGCGCTGATGGGCGTCGCGGTGAAATCCACCGTCAGCGCTTCATTGGCCGCGTTGATGATCTCGGCCTCACGCTGGGTGTAGGGGTGCTGTTCCTCCAGCGCCTTGCGCAGCACATTGATCAGGGTGTCATCCAGCCCGGTCATGTTGTCGGGCGTACTGCCCTTCACACGCACCAAACTCACCGCCAGCAGCGTCTCCGCGGCGGGATTCATCCAGACCATCTGCAGCTGTGAGTCCAGCACCACCACGGCAGTGTTCAGGTGTTCGAGCAGTCGTTGATGCATGGGTTTGTTCGCCATCTGCAGTACGTCTCCCTGTTCTGCAATAACCGCGCCAGTCTGGTGCAGGCACCGAGAACACGGCGTCCGATGCTGTGCAACCATTTCTGGCCCCTCACATTGGCACCAAAATGGTGCAGACGAAAAATCGCGCTCGAACTCGCGTTGCCTCGCTTCACCGCCAGGCGGCCCGACATCGACTGTCCCAGACACGAAAAAGCCGCCCGAAGGCGGCCTGTCAGCGAAGGAGAAACGCGCGAAGAAAAAGGCCGCCCAGACGCTGCTAGCCACCGCCAGCATTGGCAGGGTTGTTGGGGTTGCGAGGCAGATTGACGCTGGCGCGCTGCACATAGACCACCTTCGGCTCGCTGGTCTGGCGCACGCGGCCGGTGGAATCCAGCAACTCCGCCTGGATGACATGCTTGCCACGCTCCAGCGCCGGCACCATGAAGACGGTGCTGTGCATGGCGGATTGAGACGGTGCGCCGTCCACGGTCACGCGCACCTTGTCTTCCGGGCGTAGCTTGGGCTCGATCCCCAGGCGCACCGCCAGATTGCCCGCCTGCCCGGTCTGCAGCGTTTCCTCGTTGGACGGGCTCTGGATGGTAAAGGTGGTATAGCCACGGAAGGCCACATCCACCGCAGGCGCCCGGGTGCGGGTGCTCTCGCTGGATGAGGAAGAACTCACGCGCGACGGCGTGCTGCGCCGCGGCGGCAGGGATTCCGTCGACGGCACCACGCTGAGCGGCGTCAGCTGCACCTTGCTGCCGCCCGCAGGCTGATCACTGAAGACGACGTTGCCGTTGGCATCGACGTGACGATAGACCTGGGCCGCCTGTAGATCGAACGACAGGCTCGACAGCATCAGCGTCGCTGCCAGCAGCAGGCACTGCAGTGGCTCGGGGCGCGCTGCTGGCAGTGCACGCGAGTCAGTCGCGGGGTTCGCGACGCGCAGGGAGGATACGAAGGGCCACATCCGAAGATTCCTGAAGAGAGTCATGGGAGGCCAGAAGCCGCAGGCAGCTCCAGCGGGTTGGGTCTATCGACAGGCGATCCTGCTGCCTGATGACAAGGCTAACAAGTTACAAAGCTTACCGCGTTGATGCCAGCATTTGGGGCCTTCGACAAGACGCCTGTGTGCATTGACTGTCACGCAAGGCTACCACCGCGCCCTGCAGGTCTGTCATCAGCATGGCCGATCTCAGGGAAAAGGATCAGGGGCAGAGCAAATGATCAGAGCAAAGAGATAGAACGAAGCAGGGCCATAATGAAAAACAGGGCCACACCTGTCGGTGTGGCCCTGCTGTCGTCATCGTCCGTGGATGGCCTTCACCGGGAAGGCACTCCGTCAGATGGCGTGACTAGCGAATGTCTGCCTCAACCTCTGCAGCGCTTGGACGCTGCAGTACTTGGGCGCTGTAGCACTTAGACACTGTAATACATGTCGAATTCGAGCGGGTGAGTCGCCATGCGCAGGCGCTGGACGTCTTCGCCCTTCAGCTCGAGGTAGGCATCGATCATGTCGTCGGTGAAGACGCCGCCCTGGGTCAGGAACTCACGATCGCCGTCCAGCGCGGTCAGGGCCTGTTCGAGGCTCTCGGCCACGGTCGGGATGGACTTGGCTTCTTCGGCCGGCAGGTCGTAGAGGTTCTTGTCCATCGCGTCGCCCGGGTGGATCTTGTTCTTGATACCGTCGATACCGGCCATCAGCATCGCGGAGAACGCCAGGTACGGGTTGGCCGTCGGATCCGGGAAACGCGCCTCGACACGCTTGCCTTTCGGGCTGGCGGTGTACGGGATACGGATGGAAGCGGAACGGTTGCGGGCAGAGTAGGCCAGCATGACCGGCGCTTCGAAGCCCGGCACCAGACGCTTGTAGGAGTTGGTGGACGCATTGGTGAAGGCATTCAGGGCACGAGCGTGCTTGATGATGCCGCCAATGTAGTAGAGGGCCATTTCGGACAGACCCGCGTACTCGTCACCAGCGAACTGGTTGTCGCCATCCTTCCAGAAGGACTGGTGAACGTGCATGCCGGAACCGTTGTCACCGACCAGCGGCTTGGGCATGAAGGTCGCGGACTTGCCGTAGGCGTGAGCCACGTTGTGGATCACGTACTTGAGTTCCTGAACCTCATCGGCCTTCTTGACCAGGGTGTTGAACTTGACACCGATCTCGTTCTGGCCGGCGTTCGCCACTTCGTGGTGGTGAACTTCGACTTCCTGACCGATGGCTTCCAGGGTGTTGCACATGGCAGCACGGATATCGTGGAAGCTGTCGATCGGCGGGACCGGGAAGTAGCCGCCCTTCAGACGCGGACGGTGACCCAGGTTGCCGCCTTCCGGCGTGGAATCGGTCGCCCAGGCACCTTCTTCGGAAGAGATCTTGAACATGGAACCGTTCATCTCGTTCTTCCAGTGCACTTCGTCGAAGATGAAGAATTCCGGCTCCGGACCGAAGAAGGCGGTGTCGCCCAGACCGGTGGACTTCAGGAATTCCTCGGCGCGCTTGGCGACGGAACGCGGGTCGCGCTCATAGCCCTGCATGGTGGCCGGCTCGATGACGTCGCAACGCAGCACCAGGGTGGTGTCTTCGGTGAACGGGTCGAGGAAGGCAGTGCCGTCGTCCGGCATCAGGATCATGTCGGATTCGTTGATGCCCTTCCAACCTTCAATGGAGGAACCATCGAACATCTGGCCGTTCTCGAAGAATTCCTCATCCACTGTACGCGCCGGGATGGAGACGTGCTGCTCCTTGCCCTTGGTGTCGGTGAAGCGCAGATCAACCCACTTGACTTCGTGTTCTTCAATCAGGGCAAGTGTCTTCTCAGCCATGGTAATTCTCCGATGGAGCCGGCGGCTCTGGTTACAGTTGGTGTCAGCGTTGTCTGGGGTTATTGCTCTATTTTGTAAGCCTTTTCTCTCATGGTCGGCGTCGTTATGCCAGCCATCAGACAGGATGCTCTAACAATGCAGCGAGCGTGCCAGAATGGCGCACGCCGCACCGCTCATTTCAGTAAGCTCATGAATATGCTGAAAAAAAACATCACCATCTTCATGCATGCAGCACGAAAACCCGACCAAAGATGGGCCGACAAGGTGCAAAAATTCTTGCCGCGCAGTGCAGATTCATCATTTGAGTGCACCAAAAAACGCCGCTGCTCCACATTGGTGCAAAACGCTGAATCCCGGGGATTTCTCCGCTCACACCCGATGATCACGTCAGCATCACATTGCGGTCATTTCTTTCTTTCATCCTCATGTTTGCCTCGACTCACAAGTTTTTTTCATCCGCGACAAGGGCGCGGAAAAGACTTGAGAGACAACCATTTGGGCACTTCAGGCCAATTGAAGGCACTCGCTGACTCGCCTCGTGAATGCACGATGCTGGCAGGAGGCATGCCATGCCCCCTATAATGCGCCCCAAATCACAAGCGCCCGGTACGCGAGCGCCCATTTTCCGCACAGGTTCCCGTCGTGATCGAGAAACTTCGCAACATAGCCATCATCGCCCACGTTGACCACGGTAAAACTACCCTGGTCGACAAGCTCCTGAGTCAGTCTGGCACCCTGGACCGCAAGGCCGAGGGTCAGGAACGCATCATGGATTCCAACGACCAGGAAAAAGAGCGCGGCATCACCATTCTCGCGAAGAACACCGCGATCCAGTGGAATGACTACCACATCAACATCGTGGATACCCCTGGGCACGCTGACTTCGGTGGCGAAGTCGAGCGCGTGATGTCCATGGTCGATTCCGTGCTGCTGCTGGTCGATGCCGTCGATGGCCCGATGCCGCAGACTCGCTTCGTGACCCAGAAGGCATTCGCCCAGGGCCTGAAGCCGATCGTCGTCGTCAACAAGATCGACCGTCCGGGCTCTCGTCCTGACTGGGTCGTTGACCAGATCTTCGATCTGTTCGACAACCTGGGCGCGACTGACGAGCAGCTCGACTTCCCGATCATCTACTGCTCTGCCCTCAACGGCATTGCCGGTATGGATCCGGAAGACCTGAAAGACACCATGGATCCGATGTTCCAGTCCATCGTCGACATCGTCGAGCCGCCGAAGGTCGAGCTGGACGGTCCGTTCCAGATGCAGATCTCCGCACTGGACTACAACAGCTACGTCGGCGTCATCGGTCTGGGTCGCATCAAGCGCGGCGCCGTCAGCCCGGGTCAGCAGGTTTCCATCATCACCAAGGAAGGCGCTGTCCGTAAGGGCAAGATCGGCCAGGTCATGACTCACATGGGTCTGGACCGCGTGCAGACCGACAAGGCGACTGCCGGCGACATCGTCTGCATCACCGGTATCGAGAACCTCGCGATCTCCGACACCATCTGCGACACCGCCACTGTCGAGGCGCTGCCGCCGCTGACCGTCGATGAGCCGACCGTCTCCATGACCTTCCAGGTCAATGACTCTCCGTTCGCCGGTCAGGACGGCAAGTTCGTCACTAGCCGCAACATCCGTGAGCGTCTGGACCAGGAACTGATCCACAACGTCGCACTGCGCGTCGAACAGGGCGAGACTCCGGAGAAATTCGTCGTCTCCGGTCGTGGTGAGCTTCACCTCTCCGTTCTGATCGAATCCATGCGTCGTGAAGGCTTCGAGCTGGCCGTGGGCCGTCCGGAAGTCATCATCAAGGAAATCGACGGCAAGAAGCAGGAGCCGTACGAAGAAGTCATCATCGACTGTGAAGAGCAGCACCAGGGCTCCATCATGGAAGAGCTGGGCTACCGCAAGGGCGAGCTGACCAACATGAACCCGGATGGCAAGGGTCGTGTGCGTCTGGACTTCATCATCCCGTCTCGCGGTCTGATCGGCTTCCGTGGTCAGTTCCTGACCCTGACCTCCGGTACCGGCATCCTGACCAGCCGCTTCGATCACTACGGTGATCTGAAGGAAGGCGCGGGTGTCGAGCGTCGCAACGGCGTCATGATCTCCATGGTGCCGGGCAAGGCGCTGTCCTACGCCCTGTACACTCTGCAGGAACGTGGCAAGCTGATCATCGGTCACGGTACCGAAGTCTATGAAGGCATGCTGGTCGGTATCCACAACCGCGCCAACGACCTGGTCGTGAACCCGACCAAGGCCAAGAAGCTCGATAACATGCGTTCTACCGGCAACGATGAAAACATCGTGCTGACGCCGCCGATTCGCTTCACCCTGGAACAGGCGATCGAGTTCCTGGATTCCGATGAGCTGGTGGAAGTCACTCCGCTGCACATCCGTATCCGCAAGAAGTACCTGAAAGAGAACGAGCGCAAGCGCGCCAGCAAGTAAGCTGGCCCAGCCAGCCTCCTGCCTGATGGCAGGGGGCATCGTGCTCAAACGCAAAAGACCCGCCAACTCGGCGGGTCTTTTGCGTTTGAGCACTTTTCGCTGTTGCCGCAAAGGGCAGCATGACCATCTCTCTAATACTTATGAATGTCATTGCAGGAAGTGCGTCGCTATTAGGGCTCGCAGAATAAGGGAACTTTGCGCGATACCTTGGCCTGAGGCATCTCTAACACTTAAATGAGGGTTATATGAGGCATATTCGTGTTGCGCATATAGCGTCTTCATTCAGAGCATGCCACACGCGGCCAACGCCCCTGCGCAACGTAATATCTTGATCTATTGATAGCGCGCAATCACACGTCACCGAGCGAGGATAAATCGTCGAATTCTAATGATGCGTCGCGTTTGGACGACGCAAAAACGAGACGTCGATGCGCAGTCACTAGGGTCAACGCAACGGAGCAGGTATCTTCTGCCGGAGCTTTCTTTATGCATATCCTGCAGTTAACGAAGACTTGTTCGCCACACGCCACCCGGAGCAGGGTCCTCTTACCGATCCTCGTGAGCACTCGCCATGTGTCGCCATTGCCAAGCCCGGTGTGTGCAATGCGTCACGAATACGCTCCAGAAGACCCGTATGAAAGGATTCAGCAATGAGCATCAAGCAACGCCTCGAAGTCCTGCCATGGGACACGCTGGCGCGTTACCGCCTGATCGAGATCATCGCCTTGTGGGAGGGGCGAGTCACTTCGCGCCATCTGGGCAACGCCTTCGGTATCGCCAGACAGCAAGCCTCGCGCGTCATGAAGACCTACCGCGAGACGGTCGCCGAGAACAATCTCGAGTATGACCCCGTCATCAAGGGCTACCGTCCGTCGGCGAATTTCTGCCCCATGCTGACGCGGGGTGAGGTCGATGAATACCTGCAATTGCTGGGCAATCACGACAATCTGAATCCGCATTTCACCGGGTTGGGGCTAGGCCAGGCAAACACCGAGGCCCTGCGCCTGCCGTCACGCAGCGCCAGTCCGCCGGTGGTCAGGGCCTTGATCGAAGCCGCCAGTCAGGGCGCACGCCTCGAGGTGACCTATGCCTCTCTCAACTCTCCCCAGGGGGAGGAGCGCATCCTGTGTCCGCATACGCTGGTCTACGCCGCTGGCCGCTGGCATGTGCGCGCCTTCTGCGAGAAGAACCGGGCTTTTCGTGACTTCGTGCTGTCTCGATTCCGCGCGGTGCCGGAGCTGTTCGGTGAAGCCCTCGAGGGCAGCCAGCGCGAGTGCGATGAAGGCTGGGAGACGCGCGTCACCTTGAAACTGGGCGCCGACCCGCGCCTGACGCCCGCCGAGCGCGGCCTGATAGAGCAGGACCACGGCATGGTGGATGGCGAGCTGCACCTGCCGACACGCGGCGCTCTGGTGCAGTACGTCCTGCGCGAGCTGGGCATCAATCCGGACCATCTGGAAGAGTCTCCGCGCGCCCAGCAGCTGGTCGTGCTCAATCGCGACGAGATCACTGACTGGCTGTTCGTCAGCTCCAGCGCCTGACGCGGGAGTGAGCGGGTCTGTCCTCGCGCTGACCTCAGTTGCCTGAATGGGCTATCCATCGCCGAGCGAAGTTTATATGATGACTTCTGCACACAGTCCTTCGCCCTTCCCGGCGGAGGGCTGTTTTTTTGGTGTCCCGCAAGGCCTTGCTCGCAAGGGGCTGACACCACGACTGACAGGAGGTCTCATGGCCACACTTCCCTCGATCATCATCAATCGTCTGGACGCCGAACGCCTCGAGCGCCTGATTGATCGCGTTGCCGCCGCCGACCGTCAGGTGGCAGAACAGCTTGAGGATGAGCTGGAGCGCGGCGAGGTCGTCGAGCCTCACGAGGTGCCCGCCGATATCGTCAGCATGAACAGCCGCGTGGAGTTCACGGACCTGACTCGCCAGCAGACTCTGGTGCGTACGCTGGTCTATCCGCATGCGTTGCCCGACCAGCAGGATGGCCTGTCGGTGCTGGCGCCACTGGGGGCTGCCCTGCTCGGCCTCAAGGTCGGCAGCCTCATCGAGTGGCGGCTGCCGGATGGCAGCCTGCACGAGGTGCGTATCGAGGCGCTGCATTACCAGCCGGAAAGTGCCGGCGACCTGCACCGCTGACGGCGCCTAGCGCATCAGCAGGCGGCGGATAAGACCATGGATGGCGCGCGCTGTCGGCCCGTCGGCATAGGGCGGATACATCAGTCGCGCGCCATTCATGCGCCCCTTGGCGAAGATTCCCTTGGCCTTGCTGAGCGTCTGGAAGCCTTCCTTGCCATGATAATGGCCCATCCCCGACGGCCCGATACCGCCGAACGGCATGTCATCCTGCGCCACATGCAGCAGGGTGTCGTTCAGGCACATTCCGCCTGCATGCGTGCCTTCGGTGACCCGCTGCTGTTCATGCTTGTCGTGGCCGAAGTAATAAAGTGCCAGCGGCCGGGGTCGAGCGTTCACATAGGCCATCGCGACGGATAGCGTATCCGCCGGTGCCTCCAGCAGCGTGTCCTTCGCACCCGTCTCGCCCTCCGCCTCATCCGTTGCCCCCGGGTCCGCCAGGCCGACGATCGGCAGCAGCGGGCCGAAGATTTCCTCCTGCATCACGCGCATCTCATCCGTCACATCGAGCAACGCCAGCGGCGGCATCAGACGCTTCTCGACCAGCTCCGGGTCATTCCAGTCGGGGCTATCGACCAGAGGCCTGAGTGTCGCGCCCTTCGCCAGGGCATCCTCGAGCACCTCTCGCAAGCGCTGGTACTGACGCTGATTGATGATGCGCGAATAGTCCTGCGTCTCGCAGAAGCGCGGATAGAAGCGCTGGAAGGCCTCGCCCAGTGCCGTGACCAGCAGCGGGACCTGGTCCTCACTGCACAGCACGTAGTCCGGCGCGACGCAGGTCTGGCCGGCGTTCATGCCCTTGCCGAAAGCCAGCCGCCCCGCCGCTTCACGACACTGCGCCTCATCCGCCATCAGCTCACGCGACATGATCACCGGCGACTTGCCGCCCAGCTCCAGCGTCACGGGGGTCAGGTTGTCCGCCGCGGCGCGCATCACATGCTTGCCGACCGCCGTGCTGCCGGTGAACAGCAGATGGTCGAAGGGCAAGGCCGAGAAGGCCGCCGCCACATCGGCCTCACCGATCACCACGGCCACCTGCACCTCATCGAAGGCATCGAGCAGCATCACGCGCAGCGCCTCGGCGGTCTCGGGGGTGAACTCGCTCATCTTGATCATCACCCGATTGCCGGCACTCAGGGCGCTGATCAAGGGGCCGATCGCCAGATAGAGGGGATAGTTCCAGGGCACGATGATGCCGACCACGCCCAGCGGCTGATAGACGACACGCGCAGAGGCCGGCTGGAAGGCAGCGCTGACATGACGCTTGGAGGGCTTCATCCAGCCCTTCAGGTGACGGCGTGCATGACGAATGCCTTCGTAGCTCGGCACCAGTTCGGCCAGACGCGTCTCATGGGCGCTGCGGTGGCCGAAATCGGCGCTGATCGCCGCGATCAAGGCCTCCTCGTGTGACTTGAGCGCATCACGCAGCGAGGTCAGCCAGGCCTGGCGCTCGTCGGCACTGGGCATCGGCGACAGGCCGTAGGCGGCGCGCTGGTCTTCCAGCAGCGCCTGCATGCGCGTGATTTCCCGAGTGGCAGTCTCGCTGCTCTCATTAGACGAGGTAGCAGATTCAGCTGAGGTAGCAGACTCAGGCGAAGCAGGATCAACAGGGGCGGCAGTCGTCATGAGAACATCCAGTGAGGGCCGGCGAGGCCGGCAGCGAAGGCAGACAGCCACGAGTATGGCGTACCAGGCGACAGCGACCGGCGCGAGCAGAAGCGCCGGCGTGGCTCACTCCGTTTTAGAACACTCGTTTGATGACGTCAAAGAAAGTCGCCTGCGCCGCTGCCGCACGCCGCGATGCAAAAAGCCCCCGCACCGTGAGGTACGAGGGCTTTTCGGGTGTCGACCGGCGATGGCGCCGGTGACGGGAATTCGTTGGCGCGCCCAGCAGGATTTGAACCTGCGACCCCTGCCTTCGGAGGGCAGTACTCTATCCAGCTGAGCTATGGGCGCGCATGCCAGGGTTGCAGTGAACCGAGGCGCGCTTATGGTAACGTCTTGATTCTACGATGTCGAGATATCCCGCCAGCCACGCGGTTGCTGCGCCTCCGGCGAGCGCTATACTGGCTCGATACACAGCCCCAAAAGGTGCACGCCATGCAAGCTCGCCGGCCAGCTGCTTTTCCCCTCAAGCGCTCTTCCCTGTCACTCTCATTGAGCGCGATGCTGTTCAGCGTGCTTGTCAGCGCATCCGCGCAGGCCGCAGACAACTCCCGCGAGGCGATTGCCGAGCGACTCAAGCCGGTGGGCGAGCTATGCGTGAAGGGCGATGCCTGCGCCGGTGATGGCTCGGCAGCGAGCTCGCCGCCGGCGGACAGCGGCGCTGGCGGGCAAGCCAGTGCCGCCAGCGCGATAGACGGCGAGAAGGTCTACGGTGGCATCTGCATGGCCTGTCACACCACTGGCGCCGCCGGTGCCCCGCGCCTGGGCGAGGCCGGCGACTGGGAAGGCCGTCTCTCCAAGGGCGACGAGACGCTCTACACCCACGCCATCGAAGGCTTCAATGCCATGCCGGCCAAGGGCGGCAACCCGGCGCTTTCCGATGAGGAAGTGAAGGCCGCGGTGGATTACCTGCTCGATTCCGTGCGCTGAGTCTCAGCGCACAGTACCCGACAATAAACATCAGCCCAGCAGCGAACGCAGGCCCGCGATGGCATCCCGCCCGCGGGCCACTTTCTTCTCCTGATCCTGCGGCTTGTCGGCCCGCCCTTCCCACTCGAGGTCTTCAGGCGGCAGCTCATCCAGGAAGCGGCTCGGCACGCAGTCCATCATCTCGCCGTAGGTCTTGCGCTGGCGCGCCAGCGTCAGCACCAATGTACGGCGGGCACGAGTGATGCCCACGTAGGCGAGGCGGCGCTCCTCCTCTACCGTGTCCATCTCGATGGAGTTGCGGTGCGGCAGCAGGTCTTCCTCCAGCCCCAGCACGTAGACATGCGGAAACTCCAGGCCCTTGGAGGCATGCAACGTCAGCAGCTGCACGCGGTCGGAGTCATCTTCCTCGGCCTGCTGCTCGAGAATGTCGCGCAGCACCAGGCGTGAGATGGCCGCCGCGACATCGCCGGTCTCGGTATCGCCGATCATCGCCTCGCTGCCCTCCAGCTCCTCCACCTCTTCCTGTGGATTGCCGCTGATCGACTTCTCGAGCTGATCGACCAGAATCCAGACGTTGGCCATGCGCCGCTCGGCGATCTTGGGCGCACTGGCGTTCTGATACAGCCAGCCTTCGTAATCCACCTCGCGGAACAGCTCGCGGATCGCGCTGATCGACTGGCCGGCATCCATCTCGCGGCGCACACGGTCCAGCGTGTGGGTGAAGCGGCCGAGGCGGTCCAGCGCACGCTCGCTCAGCTGCTCGCGCAGGCCCATCTCGCTGCAGGCGGCGTAGAGCGACACGCCACGCCCGGTGGCGTAGTTGGCCAGCTTCTCCAGCGTGCCCGGCCCGACTTCCCGCCGCGGCACATTGACGATACGCAGGAAGGCGTTGTCGTCCGCCGGATTGATCAGCAGACGCAGGTAGGCCATCGCGTCCTTGATCTCGTTGCGCCCGAAGAAGGAGGTGCCGCCGGAGAGCTTGTAGGGAATCTGGTAGTGCTGCAGCTTCAGCTCCAGCAGGCGCGCCTGGAAGTTGCCACGATAGAGCACCGCGAAGTCACGCCATTCGGCGCCTTCCTTGATGCGCCGCGTGAGGATCTCGCCCGCCACACGCTCGGCCTCGGCCTCTTCGTTGCGATTCATGATGATACGGATCGGGTCGCCATCGCCCATCTGCGACCACAGCGTCTTGTCGTAGACGTGGGGATTGTTGGCGATCAGGGTGTTCGCCGCGCGCAGGATGATGCCGGTGGAGCGATAGTTCTGCTCCAGCTTGATCAGGTTCAGGCGCGGGAAGTCCTCACCGAGGGTGACGAGGTTCTCCGGGCGCGCGCCGCGCCAGGCGTAGATCGACTGGTCATCGTCGCCCACTACCGTGAAGGTCTGGCGCTCCTGCATCAGCATCTTCACCAGCAGGTACTGGCTGATGTTGGTGTCCTGATACTCATCGACCAGCATGTAGTGGATGCGCCGCTGCCAGCGCGCCAGCACCTCGGGGTGATCACGGAACAGCACCACCGGCAGCAGGATCAGGTCATCGAAGTCGACCGCGTTGTAGGCCTTGAGGTGCCGGTTGTAGGCCTCGTAGATCACCGCGGCGTACTGGGCGTCTTCGTCCTCGGCATGCGACAGCGCCGCCCCGGGCAGGATCAGGTCATTCTTCCAGGTGGAGATCTGACTCTGCACCGCGTTGATCTGCTCGGCGTCGGTGTCGGCTTCCTTGTGCATCAGCTCCTTGATCAACACCTTGGCGTCATCGGTGTCGAAGAGCGAGAAGCCCGGCTTGTAGCCCAGCGTCTTCAGCTCGCCGCGGATGATGGTCAGGCCGAGGGTGTGGAAGGTCGAGACGATCAGCCCGTGGCCCTCGCGGCCCTTGAGCATCTTGCCGACACGCTCCTTCATCTCGCGCGCCGCCTTGTTGGTGAAGGTCACGGCGGCGATGTTGCGTGCCTTCATGCCGCACTCCTGCACCAGATAGGCGATCTTGGTCGTGATCACGCTGGTCTTGCCTGATCCGGCACCGGCCAGTACCAGACAGGGGCCATCGATGGCGCGCACGGCTTCCTGCTGGCGGGGGTTGAGCTTGGCGAGGCGATCACGGATCTCGGTCATCACGGTGTCCTGCTGGGCGAAGAAAGGGAGCGGAAATGCATCTCACGCGGGCGATGGTCGGTCAATCGAGGCCTGGCCGATCAATCGAGCGCTGGCCGATCAATCGAGAATTGCGGCGCCGGCGAAATCGAGCTGACGCCAGCTTTCATAGACGACCACGGCGACGGCATTCGACAGGTTCATGCTGCGGCTGTCGGCCAGCATCGGCAGGCGCAACACCTGCTCGCGGGGCAGGCTGTCGAGCATCGCCTGTGGCAGACCGCGTGTCTCGGGGCCGAATACCAGCGCATCACCGGCCTGGAAGCTGGCCTCATGCGGCGCGGTGCGACCGCGCGTCGAGAGCGCGAAGACCCGCGAAGGTTTCACGCTCGCCACGAAGTCATCGAGACTGGCATGGCGCTGCACACGTGCCCACTCATGATAATCGAGACCGGCACGGCGCAGCCGCTTGTCGTCCAGCTCGAACCCCAACGGCTCGATCAGATGCAGGCGGTAACCGGTATTGGCACACAGCCGGATGATGTTGCCGGTATTGGGCGGAATCTCGGGCTGATAGAGCACGATATCGAGCATGAGCAGACTCGCGGCAGAAGGCGAAAACAGGGGGCTGGCCGGCGATGCTCACCTGGCCATGACAACGCAAAGCGGGCCCCGAAGGGCCCGCCATCTTACCGCAATGCGTGACTCACGCGGAGCACGCGTTGCCG
Organism: Cobetia sp. UCD-24C; assembly: GCF_001306765.1. NCBI lineage: Bacteria > Pseudomonadati > Pseudomonadota > Gammaproteobacteria > Oceanospirillales > Halomonadaceae > Cobetia > Cobetia sp. UCD-24C. The sequence continues at coordinate 53,721 of NZ_LJTD01000006.1, forward strand.
AGAACCCGCCTCAGAACTGCAGACGCATGCCGACCAGCGGGCCAGAATCCAGCGTGCGTTCGTCACGGTTCTCGAAGTCGGCCTTCACCTTGCGGTAGCCGACATAGCCTTCGACGTTGTCGATGACCTGATACCGTGCGCGCAGGCCGTATTCGTAGCTGTGCTCGAGGTCGCTGCTGGTCGCGACGTCCGGGGTCACGTAGCCGTAGCCACCCAGCGAGACGCGCGGTGCGCCCGGCAGGTAATAGTAGCCGTAGCCGCCGAGGCCCAGACCGCCGCCGTCACCGTGGTCGGTGTCGTACTGGCTCCAGCGTGCGCCGAGGCCCACGTCGTATTCGCTGGTGCGCTCGGTGCCCAGCAGCTGGACGTGACCGGCCGTGACGTCGTCGTGGTCATCGCTGGACAGGATACCGCCGCCGAGCTGGACGCCATTGCCGATCTCGCCATTGATTTCGCCCTGAACGGCTTCAGTATTCAGGTTGAGGTCAGCGTTGCCGGCCATGGCCGGGGCGGACAGACTGGCAGCGAGGATGGCTGCCGAAAGGCCGAGAATGTTACGGTGAGCTGTCATGTATGCACCTCTGTACGTGACTGGGAAGGTAATGCTGCGCGGGTCATGAACGCTCTCAGGCGCCCTGGAGACCGTATTGCGCACGGTAGTCGCGAATCGCGACCGCATGCCCAGACAGTTCCTGCTGTGCGTATTGTTCCAGATATTCGAGCACCTGGTCGAGCGTCACGATACTGACCACGGGCATGGAGAAACGTGCCTCCACTTCCTGAATGGCGCTGTTCGCCTTCAGGCCTCCCTGACCATCGGGAGCGCGCTCCTGACGGTCCAGTGCGATCACGACACCCGCCGCCTTGGCACTCTCGACGTGGATGATCTCCATCACTTCGCCGATGGCGGTGCCGGCGGTGATGACATCGTCGATGATCATCACGCGGCCTTCGAGGGGCGCGCCGACCAACGAGCCCCCTTCACCGTGGGTCTTGGCTTCCTTGCGATTGAAGGTGAACGGCATGTCACGATCATGATGATCAGCCAGCGCCACGGCCGTCACGGCACCCAGCGGGATACCCTTGTACGCCGGGCCGAACAGCACATCGGCCTCCAGGCCTGATTCGACGATGGCACGCGCATAGAAGCGTCCCAGACGCGCCAGGGCCTGTCCGGAGCGGAATAGACCAGCATTGAAGAAGTAGGGGCTCACCCGCCCGGACTTGAGCGTAAACTCGCCAAACCGCAGCACGTCCTGCTCGATGGCAAACTCAATGAACTCCCGCTGGTAGTCCTGCATCCGATATCACCTTTGAATTCGTTAGCCATTTACCAAATCGTCTAAAGCTCGGGTATCATACAGGCGCGACGAACCAGGGACCACGTATGAAAATCGCTACAGTTAACGTCAATGGTATTCGAGAAGCGGTCAGCCGCGGCTTCCTCGACTGGCTTGCCAGTCAGGACGCCGACGTCGTCTGCATCCAGAACCTCAAGGCCAAGAGCTTCGAGCTCGACGACAGCATCCTCTACCCGGAAGGGTACGAAGGCTACTTCCTGGACGCCGAAAAAGACGGCTTCTCAGGGGTTGGCCTCTATTGCCGCCAGATCCCCAAGGCCATCATGTATGGACTGGGCTTCGAGCAGTGCGATAACGAAGGCCGCTACCTGCAGGCCGATTACGACCGCTTCAGCATCTGCTCTTTCCTGATGCCTGACGGAAGTGATCCGGCTGCCAAGGGCGCCTTCATGGAGCAGTATCAGGAATACCTCAGCAAGCTGCGCCGCAAGCGTCGTGATTACATGATCTGCGGCACCTGGCATGTGGCCCACAAGACTGTCGACCTCGCCAACTGGTCCGACAATCAGATGACGCCGGGCTTCAAGCCGGAAGAACGCGCATGGATGGATCAGGTCTTCGGCCCGATCGGCTTCATCGACGCCTTCCGCGAAGTCAACCGCGATGCCGACCAGTACTCCTGGTGGCCAGCGCTGGACAGTGACCAGCCGCGCGCCCGTCAAGAAGGCTGGCGCCTCGACTATCAGGTCATCGACCCGAACCTGCGTCGTCACATCAAGGACGCCTGGATCGACACCGATGCCACCTTCAGCGAGTTCGCACCGGTCATCGTCGAGTACGACCTCGAGCTGTGATGCACGCTGTCACCCCTTGAGCGTTCGGCCTCGGGCCACCCTGCCAGTCGCATGATGTGCCTTCGGGCACTGACGAAAACGCCCCCATCGCGCAAGCGGTGGGGGCGTTTTCTGTCTGGCATCAAGCGCTCATGACATGACACTCACGACACAGCACTCATGACATGACACTCACGACACAGCACTCATGACATGGCACTCATGACACAGCGCCGTGTCGCAGAACTCAGGCGTCGGCCGGCATGCCGAGTGCGGCGCGCTGCGCGGCGAACAGCTGCTCACCGGTACGCTCTGCGAGATCCAGCAGGGCATTGAGCTCGGCGCGATCGAAGGCCGCGCCTTCGGCCGTGCCCTGCACCTCGATCAGCCCCTTGCCTTCCGCCATCACGACATTCATGTCGGTATCGGCCTTGCTGTCTTCCGGGTAGTCGAGATCGGTGACCGGCACACCCTTGTAGATGCCGACCGACACGGCGCTGACCAGACTCACCAGCGGGTCGGTCTTGATCTTGCGCTCACGCTGCAGGCCCTGCAGCGCATCGACCAGTGCCACACAGCCACCGGTGATCGCCGCGGTACGCGTGCCGCCATCGGCCTGCAGCACATCGCAATCGATGGTGATGGTGTATTCGCCCAGCTTCTTGAGATCTACCGCAGCGCGCAGCGCACGGCCGATCAGACGCTGGATCTCCACCGTGCGGCCACCCTGCTTACCACGCGCCGCTTCACGATCATTACGGGTATGGGTCGCACGCGGCAGCATGCCGTACTCGGCGGTCAGCCAGCCCTTGCCGGAACCGCGCAGCCAGCGCGGCACGCCCGCCACGACAGAGGCGGTGCACAGCACGCGGGTCTCCCCGAACTCCACCAGCACCGAACCCTCGGCGTGACGAGTGAACTCACGGGTCAGGCGGATCTCGCGCGGCTGCTCCGGGGTACGGCCACTGGGACGGGTCACGTTGGCTTCGCTCATGGGGATTCCTTGTTGCAGTATTCGGGAGGCCAGAGTCTACACGCCGCAGCCACGGGCGACGACCTTCGCGCCGCGCGGGCCAGACCTGCTCCTGATCACTGGGCGCTCAAGAGCGGCACGCGTACACTTCAGGCTATCAGCGCGGTCGCTCTTGCGCCGCCTCTCTTCTGACAGCCAACCGACAAGGAGCACGTCATGGTCCACAGCATGACCGCCTTCAGCCGCCAGACCCATGAAGCCGACTACGGCACCCTGACGCTGGAGCTGCGCTCGGTGAACCAGCGCTATCTCGAACCGCACTTCCGCCTGCCCGACAGCCTGCGCGAACTCGAAAGCGCCTTCCGCGAGGGCCTGCGCAAGCGCCTCAACCGCGGCAAGGTCGAACTCTCGCTGCGCTTTGACGCCGAAGCCGGTGCCGACAGCCTCGCCGTCGATGCCAGACGCCTGGGCGAACTCAGCCGCGTGCTCGCCGAAGTCGGCCAGCACTGCCCGGACGCCCCACAGCCCTCACGCCTCGCCCTGCTCGACTACCCCGGCGTGCTGGTGCGCGAAGGCGCCGATCAAGAACGCATCAAGGCCGACGCCCTCAGCCTGTTCAAGCGCGCACTGGACGAGCACATCGAAGGCCGCGCCCGCGAAGGCGAACGCCTCGCCGAGCTGATCAGCGCACGCCTCGATGGCGTCGATACCCACGTCGCCGAAGTCCGCCGCCTGATGCCCGACATCCTCGCCCGTCAGCGCGAGAACCTGCTCGCTCGCCTCGAAGAAGTCCGCGCCACCCTCGACCCGCAACGCCTGGAAGCCGAACTGACCCTGATGGCCCAGAAGGCCGACGTCGACGAAGAGCTGGACCGCCTCGACACCCACGTCAGCGAAGTCCGTCGTCAGCTCACCCAGAAGGGCCCCATCGGCCGCCGCCTCGACTTCCTGATGCAGGAACTCAACCGCGAAGCCAACACCCTCTCCTCCAAATCCGTCGTCGCCAACACCACCCGCTGCGCCGTCGAGCTCAAGGTGCTGATCGAACAGATGCGCGAGCAGATTCAGAATATCGAGTGAAATATTTTTACTTGATAAACATTTAGAAATCTAACACTAAATATCAACATTGAAAATAAAATTTTATTAGAAACTCCTTTAGCCCGCCTTCTATTCAAAATAACCCTAGCAAACACTTGCTAGGGTATCAAAATATCTTGATGCAACAGCCTGTTAGCTTTATAATATTACTCATTGTGTTGGGAGTAATTGTGGTTTAGATCAGCGGCATAACAGCCCTCCCCTAAACTAATTGTGAACTCTGCATATAGATCCCAACACTTAACCCTAGCCACATTAAATTAAGACCTCTAACTTTACATGCAAACAACACTGAGCATGAATAGTGAAACATAAAGGTAAACAGTATGAGTAGTATCGAACTTTTCGCGGGTGCTGGTGGCCTGGCTATGGGCGTAGCCCGTGCAGGGTTTCAGCATACTGCTATAGTTGAATGGGATCATAATGCATGTCAAACTATTCGGGCCAACAAATCCCATTATGATTCACATGGTGAAGATTTTGATCTTTATGAGGGCGATGCGAGAGAATTCGACTTATCAAGATACAAAAATAATATAGAACTGATTTCAGGAGGCCCACCTTGTCAACCATTCTCCATGGGTGGAAAGCATAAAGGTAATCTTGATGACAGAGATATGTTTCCTATAGCTGTTAGGTCAATCAATGAAATTCTGCCTAAAGCCTTTATATTTGAAAACGTGAAAGGCTTACTGCGTAAATCCTTTTCAGATTACTTTAACTATACTTGCTTACAACTAAGCTATCCCAACATAACCAAAAAAAACATAGAAACATGGGAAGCACATCTATCTCGATTAGTTCAGGCTAAAGAGAAAGGAGTTCAGCCTCTATATAAGGTAGGATTTAAGCTATTGAACTCTGCTGATTATGGGGTACCGCAAAAGAGAGAAAGGGTATTTATTGTAGGATTCCGAAGTGATCTGAGTGTAGATTGGGAGTTTCCTCGTGCAACTCACTCTGAAGACTCCTTAATTTATAAAAAATGGGTAACGGGTGAATATTGGAAAAAACACAATATTTCTAAAGCAGCCAAATACGATCCACCTAAAAGGTTCTTGAATCGTATAAAATCGCAGAAAGAGCGAGGGATGCGTTACCCTAATACATTGCCATGGGTCACTGTCAGAGATGCCTTAAGCGGACTATCTGACCCAGAGCACCCATCCCTTCTTGATCCTCAAAATCATGTATACACGCCCGGCGCAAAAATATATAAGGGTCATACAGGAAGTCCTTGGGATGAACCCTCTAAAACCTTGAAAGCAGGGGCCCATGGTGTACCTGGTGGAGAAAATATGCTTGTCCGAGATGATGGCAGCGTTAGGTACTTTACAGTTCGTGAAGCTGCAAGGCTCCAAACCTTTCCTGATGATTATTTTTTCCATGGCGCCTGGAGTGAGACTATGCGGCAGCTTGGAAATGCAGTGCCCGTCAAACTGGCTGAGGTAGTAGCTAGTTCAGTAGCAGAAGCTCTATCGGGTAAAGCTTAACCCCCTATTGGTTTAACAACCCCTAATGTGGCATAGTCAAATCCTCATGAAAGAGGAATTGACTATGCCCACACTTAGCCATATCGAAGACCTTGAATTTGACCTAGCAACAAAATTGTTAGAAGAGCTAGTTAACATGTTCGACAACATGCCTTCGGCCAAATTAAATGAGAGCAATATCGATGATGTTGAAGATGCTCAAGGCGTATATCAGTTATTTAACAACAACGAATTAGTTTATATTGGAAAAGCTGATAGCAAGCTAGGTCTTAAAGCACGCTTGTTGAGGCATGCCAAAAAAATCACGTGTCGGAAAAACATAAACACTCAAAACATAACTTTTAAAGCTATAAGAGTTTACGTTTTCACTGCAATGGATTTAGAACAACTACTAATTAATCATTACAAAAACAGAAACTTAAGTCCAGATTGGCAACATAGCGGTTTTGGCTCCAATGACCCTGGCAAAGAAAGAGACACTACTAGTGTTAAAGCTGACAGCTTTGATGCTTTATACCCAATAGATATTGACATTAACGTTACAATAGAGTCAGAAAATAATCAAGTAACAGCGGCATACATACTTAAAAAACTAAAAAGTAAACTGAACTATAATATAAGATTCGAAACTATAGCACCACAGCGTAGAGCCCCTCACCAGGACTTAGAGCAGACGAATATAATACTGTCCCAAAAAACACAATCAGTCAAAAATTTTCTCAAACTTATAGACAACAATTTAGATAGCACTTGGAAAATAACAATCTTGCCCGGCTATATCATAATTTATAAGAATGACAAGCGTAAGATACCTTCTGGAAAAGACATAGGAAGTTTATAATACAAAATCGCTGTTTGGAGCATCAATATGAATAGAGTCTGGGATGACTATGAGATAGAAGCGACTGTAAGTACTTACAGAAATATGCTATTAGATGAAGTTCGCAATACACCTTATACCAAAAAAACATTAAACACTTATCTTGCGGAACTACTAAACAACCGCACTGGCTCAGCGATAGATAAAAAACATCAAAACATTAGTGCTGTTTTATGTAAGCACGGACTCCCGTACATAAAAGGATATCAACCATTATTTAATCATCAACTAAAAATAGAAAACTATGTCAATAGAATCATAGTACAAGACGAGGAAATAAACATAGCGTTACTAGAGGCTACTAGAGCATCTATCCCACACGCCCCACATCTTCGCGGCTTAAACGTTGAAGTAGCTCCCCCTGATACCAAGGAACATAACTTGCGGGGCAGCACACCTCAATATAGCATTACATCGAACAAGGTAGATTACTTGGCTCGCGAGCAGCTTAATAGTGATCTAGGACTTGCTGGCGAGCAGTTTATTGTCAAATATGAGAAGTTAAAATTAGAGTCAGCCGGATTGAAAAATCTAGCAGATAAAGTTGAGCATGTTTCAGTTACTAAAGGGGACGGACTTGGTTACGATATTACTTCTTTCGACTTAAGTGGAAGAGAAATCTTCATCGAAGTGAAAACCACTTTATTTAATAAGAACTGTCATTTTTATATTTCACCACACGAACTAAAAACATCTGAGCTACATAGCAAAAAATATCATTTATATGGAGTGTTTGATTTCTTAATCAATCCGCGCTTTTTCTGTATAAGTGGAAATTTATTCCAAAGATTGACGCTCAATCCGCAAAGCTATCGCGCACACCTACTGTGAATGGCTGGCTCCCGTGTCCTAGCAATTGAAACTCTGCCCGACAGGCGCCATCTTGTCTGCATCCCTCAGCTGAGGGCATTTCCGCTCAAGGAGTCAGGCATGTCTATCGAACAAGTGCTGTACCGTGCAGAAGCCACTACCACTGGGGGCCGTGAAGGCAAGTCGCGTTCTTCCGATGGGGCGCTGGATGTCACCCTGAGCACGCCGAAGGAGCTGGGTGGTGGTGGCGGTGAAGGTACCAACCCGGAGCAGCTGTTCGCGGCGGGTTACTCTGCCTGCTTCATCGGTGCCATGAAGCACGTGGCCAGCACTGATGGCGTGACGCTGCCGGAAGGCCTGGAGATCACCGGCAAGGTGGGCATCGGCCAGATTCCGGCCGGTTTCGGTATCGAGGTGGCGCTGGATATCAGCCTGCCGGGCATGGACAAGGCCGAGGCGGATGCGCTGGTCGAGAAGGCGCACCAGGTGTGCCCGTACTCCAACGCGACGCGTGGCAACATCGATGTGACGCTGAACGTCAGCGTCTGATGACTGATCGCCAGACACGAAAACGCCGCCCCTCGGGGCGGCGTTTTTGATGGTGCGAGACGCGCATTGCTTTCGAGCGTGGGGGCTGATCAGACGCCCTGCTCGCGCGCCATGCGGCGGGCAATCAGCGGAGCGTTCCACAGGCTGGGCAGCAGAATCAGCGACACCGGCACGGCGGTGACGACGATGAAGGATTGCAGCGCGTTGATGCCGCCATCACCCATCGAGATCAGCAGCGCCGCGACCACGCCCATCATCAGGCTCCAGAACACGCGCACGCCGCGCGGCGGATTGTCGTGGCCGCTCATCACCATCGAGACCGCGTAGGTCATCGAGTCACCGGTGGTGGCGACGAACAGCGTGGTCAGCACCAGGAACAGCACCGAGATGGTGAAGCCGAACGGCAGCTGCTGGGTGATGGCGATCAGCGCTGCCGGCAGGTTGAAGCCGGTGAACGGGCCGGAGACGCTGCCCGGGTTGCTCAGCTCGAAGGCCAAGCCGCTGCCACCGATGATGGTGAACCACAGGCAGGTGACCAGCGGTGAGATGACCGCGATCAACAGCACCATCTGACGCAGGGTGCGGCCACGCGAGATACGCGCGACGAACATCGCCATCAGCGGACCATAGCCGATGAACCAGCCCCAGAAGAACAGCGTCCAGCCATTCAGCCAGCCATCGTCACCCCGGAAGGAAGACATGGCGACAAAGTCACCGACGTAGCGCACCAGGCCCTGCGGGAAGGCTTCGAGCAGGAAGCCGGTCGGGCCCATGATCAGGATGAACAGCAACAGCGCGCCGCCGAGCAGGACGTTGGTGCTGCTCAGGAACTGGATGCCACGGGTCACGCCGCTGACGGCGGACAGGGTATAGATGACGGTCAGTACGAGCAGCAGCGTGAGCTGGGTCGCGTAGGTATCGGGAATGCCGAACAGCGCATTGAGGCCATAGCTGACCTGCAGACCGAGAAAGCCGATGGGGCCGACGGTACCGGCCACCACTGCCAGCACGCAGCAGGCATCGACCAGCGCACCGATGGGGCCACGCATGACGCGGTCGCCGAACAGCGGATAGAGCAGCGTGCGCGGCTTGAGCGGCAGGCCCTTCTCGTAGTGCAAGTACATGAAGATGATGCCGGTCAGGCTGCCGAGCATCGCCCAGGCCAGAAAGCCCCAGTGCATGAAGCTCTGCGCCAGCGCGTTGTAGGCGGCATCGGCATTGCCTGTCGGGGCGTCCGCGCCGAACACCGGCGGCGGCGAGGTGAAGTGAGCGATCGGCTCTGCCGCTGCCCAGAAGACACCACCGCCCGCCAGCAACGTGCACAGGATGATGGCCATCCAGCGCAGCGTCGAGATATCCGGCGCCGCCAGCCCGCCCATGCGCACCCGTCCGGTACGGCCGATGGTCAGCACGATGGCGATGACGAAGGTCGCCAGCATCAACGCTTGCCAGTAGGCACCGAAGTATTGGGTCGAGACACCGAAGGCACTCTGGATGAGCGCGGAGACAGCGTCGAGATCCACCAGTGCGGCGATGGCGAAGAGTGCCAATACGCCACCACTGATGATGAAGACGGGCCAGTCGATACCTTGCGGGGTGTGGGCGGGTTCAGCGGGGGGATTTACCGGTGTGGCGGAGCCGGACGAAACAGTCCGGGAAGAATCCGTCATTAGTCAGCCTCTGGGCATGATCTGAGTGACGGTGCAGTGTATCAGCCGTAAAACGCTGAACTATGACACAAGCCGTTGTTTTTACACCTATGTAACGCGACGTATCACCAAGCCTACAGCCGTTTTACATCCGGGCATCGGTGATAACAACTCATGACCTCCCTCGGCTGCCCTCTTCGGGCCATGCCAGACTGATCCGTGCATGACGACATGCAAAGGCCGCCCGAGTGGGCGGCCTTTTTCACATCAGCCAGTTACAGCCCTTGCTCACGCGCCATCTGCCGCGCGATACGTGGGGCATTCCACAGACTGGGCAACAGCACCAGCGAGACAGGCACCGCGGTCACCACGATGAAGGATTGCAGCGCATTGATGCCGCCATTGCCCATCGAGATCAGGATCGCCGCCACGACACCCATGATGAGGCTCCAGAACACACGCACGCTGCGTGGCGGGTTGTCGTGCCCGCTCATCACCATCGAGATGGCGTAGGTCATCGAATCCCCGGTCGTGGCCACGAACAGCGCCGACAGAATCAGGAACAGCACCGACATGATGAAGCCGAACGGCAGCTGCTGGGTGATGGCGATCAAGGCCGCCGACAGGTTGAAGCCGCTGAACGGGCCGGAGACGCTGCCCGGGTTTTCCAGCTCGAAGGCCAGGCCGCTGCCGCCGAGAATGGTGAACCAGACACAGGTCGCGAGCGGCGACAGGATGGTGATCAACAGCACCATCTGGCGCAGAGTGCGCCCCCGCGAGATACGTGCGACCAGCATCGCCATCAGCGGGCCGAAGCCGATGAACCAGCCCCAGAAGAACAGCGTCCAGCTATCCAGCCAGCCGCTGTCGCCGCGGAAGACCGCCATCGGCACGATATTGTCCAGGTAGTCGACCATGCCCAGCGGGAAGGCCTTGAGCAGGAATTCGGTCGGCCCGAAGAGCACGATGAAGAACAGCATCGCGCCGCCGATCAGCACGTTGGCACTGCTCAGGAACTGGATGCCGCGCATCACGCCACTGACGGCGGACAGGGTGTAGACGAGGGTCAGGATGGCCAGCAGCACCAGTTGCGTCGCGTAGGTATCGGGAATGCCGAACAGCGCATTGAGCCCGTAACTGACCTGGATGCCGAGGAACCCGACCGGCCCCACGGTGCCCGCGATGACGGCCAGTACGCAGCAGGCATCGACCAGCGCGCCGATCGGCCCACGCATCACGCGCTCTCCGAGCAGCGGATAGAGCAAGGTGCGCGGCTTGAGCGGCAAGCCCTTCTCATAGTGCAGGTGCATGAAGACGACGCCCGTCAGACTGCCCAGCACCGCCCAGCCGAGAAAGCCCCAGTGCATGAAGCTCTGCGCCAGCGCATTGTAGGCGGCATCGAGATTGCCGACCGGTGCCTCCGGCCCGAAGACGGGCGGCGGCGAGGCGAAGTGCGCAATGGGCTCTGCGGCGGCCCAGAACACGCCACCACCGGCCAGCAGGGTGCACAGAATGGTCGCCATCCAGCGCGGCGTGGAGATGTCAGGCGTCGACAATCCGCCCAAGACCACGCGCCCCGTGCGCCCGAAGGTCATGCCGACAGCGACGAGGAAGGTCACGATCATCAAGCCCTGCCAATAGGCACCGAAGTAGGTGGTCGAGAAGTCGAAGGCGTGATTGATCAGGGCCGACACGCCGTCCAGGTCGATGAGTGCGGCGGCGACGAACAGCGCCATCACGCCTCCACTGAGGAGGAAGACCGGCCAGTCCAGACTGCGGGAGCTGTTGAGCGCTGTGAGCTCGGAATCAGGAAGAGATGCGGCTTGATCGGGAGAGGATGTGGTGTGATCAGCAAGAGATGCGGCGTGATCGGAAAGGGGAGCTGCTTGGGTTGCGGAGCCGGACAAGGCAGTCCGGGTGGTATCCGTCATTAGTCAGCCTCGGGGCATGATCTGAGTGACGGGGCAGTCTATCAGGCGAGAAAGCGCCGAATATGACACAAGTGATTGTTTTTACACCCATGTAACGCGACGTATCATCAAGCCAACAGCCTCATTACATGCCTGCCACCCCGTAACCGCCAGCGAGAGGCTCGCCGCGGGAGCGCGCAGCTGCGAGGATGGAGTCTCACGGTGGCCGCCCTCCCGGCCGCCTTCGATCCACTGCCGCTCGCGGCCCCTGCAACGAACGCAAGCCATGACCTCGCCCCGTCGCCGCGACTTCACCCCCGCGATGAAGCGTCGCAACCAGCATCTGCTCAAGGACGTGACCTGTGCCCAGAGCGCACCGCTCAATGTCGCCTTCATTTTACTGGAGCACTTCTCGATGCCCGCCTTCACCAGCGCCCTCGATGTGCTGGTCACGGCCAATCTGCTCCGCGATGTCCCCTTCTATCGCATTCACACCTTCGGGGTGACGGCGGGCAGCGTACGCAGTGATCTGGGCATCGACATCATGGCCAGCGCCGGGCTCGAGTCGCTGGGGCAGGCGCAGATCGACATGATCATCGTGTGTGGCGGCTACCGGGTGCAGCTGGACGAGATTCCCTTGCTGAGCGAGGTCTTGCGGCGAGCCGACCACCAGAGCTGTCGCCTCGGCAGCCTGTGGAATGGCAGCTACTTTCTGGCAGCCGCCGGCGTGATGGCGGGCCATCGCTGCACCATCCATCCCGAGAATGCGGCGCTGTTCAGCGAGTCATTCCCCCAGCTGGAGCTGTCACGTGCCCCGCTGGTGGTGGAAGCGGCGCGCTTCAGCTGCACCAATGCCGGCAGCGCGCTGAACATGATGCTGGAAGCCATGCGCCAGCGTCACGGCGATGACCTGGCGCGCAGTGTCGAGGAAATCCTCGCCTGCGAGCGCCCCGCGACACCCAGCCCCTGGCATCCGGACCAGACGCTGCCCGCGCCGGACAGCCAGCACCCGGAGGCACTGCGCACCATCCTCGAGCTGATGAGCAACAACCTCGAGGAGCCTTTGAGCATGAGCGAGATCTCGCACTGCGTGACGCTGTCACGCCGCCAGATCGAGCGCCTGTTCACCCGCCATCTGGATACCACGCCTTCGCGCTACTATCTGGAGCTGCGCCTGACGCGGGCACGCCAGCTGCTGACACAGGGCAACGCCAGCATCACCGAGGTCACCGTGGCCTGTGGCTTCGTCAGCACCACCCACTTCAGCCACTGCTTCCGCGATTACTTCGGCATGTCGCCGACCCGCGCGCGTCAGCAGCGCTGACGATGCCCTGTCGCTGACGTGCCGGCGCCGCTCCACAGACTTTCCGCCACTGAAACGCAAGACGCCGCCCCGAAGGGCGGCGTCTTGCGTTGCGGCTTGTGCTCACGGGGGGTTCTTGCCCCGCTTCAGGCCCACATCAGGCAGAAGCCGTCCGCAGCTCGCGGCGCTCATGACGCTGACCGAGCAGGAAGACGATCAAGCCCGCGATGGCCATCGCCACCCCGACCAGGCCGATGGAGGAATGCGACGGGCCATAGGCGAAGGCCATGCCGCCACACCAGGCGCCCAGCGCATTGGCGATGTTGAAGGCCGCATGATTGAGCGTCGCCGCCATGGTCTGGGCGTCTTCCGCCACATCCATCAGGCGCATCTGCAGCGCCGGTGCCAGACCGATGCCGGTACCGACCAGCCCGACGAACAGGATGCCGCTCCAGACACCATCGGCGGCGAAGTAGAAGCCGCCCTGCACCAGCGCGCTCCAGATCAGCACGGCAGGAATGGTGCGCATCAGGTCGATGTCCGCGGCACGGCTACCGATCAGGTTGCCGATGATGGTGCCTACCCCGAAGACGGCCAGCACCATCGGCACCAGGTTCTGGGACAGCCCGGCCTGGACGTTGAGCGTCTCCACCGCATAGCTGTAGACACTGAACATGCCGCCAAAACCGATGCAGGCGATGCCGAGGGTATAGAGCACCCGCGGCTTGATCAGCGCTGCCAGCTCGGTGAGCGGGGTCGCGTCCTGATTGCCGGCCTGATAGGGCACGAAGCCGCGCACCAGCAGCGCCGTGGCCAGCGCCAGCAGGCCGACGACGAGGAAGGCGGAATGCCAACCGAACAGGCTGCCGAACCAGGTCGCCGCTGGCGCCCCGATCAGAATCGCCACCGTCAGGCCCAGCATCACGCGACCGACGGCCCGCCCGCGCTCGCCGGCGGGGGCAGCATCCGCCGCCACCAGGGCCGCGACGCCCAGATAGACACCATGCGGCAGGCCGGCGATGAAGCGCAGCGCGGCAAAGCTGGTCAGCGACGGTGCCAGCAGGCTGGCCACGTTGCTGACCGCGAACAGCAGCATCAGGCCGATCAGCAGCCCGCGACGCGGCAGGCGTGCGCCCAGCGCCGAGATCAGGGGTGCACCGACCACCACGCCCATCGCATAGGCACTGATGGCGTAGCCGACCTGCTGCGAGGACACATTGAAGTCCGCCGCGATATTGGGCATCAGGCCCATGATCACGAATTCGGTAGTGCCGATGGCAAAGGCACCGAGCGCCAGCGCCAGTTCGGCGATGCGCGGATGGCGCGCAACGGGGGAGGCAGACATGTCCGGGTCTCCTGAAACTTGAAAAGGGGGTATCACCCGTGGCCGTACTCAGCCGTGGCGCCGCTGTCAGGGCAGGCCACGGCTGACATTGCCCGCGCATGGCTGGCGCTACGCAGGGCAAAAGACCGCGCGCCATTCATCATCAGCCGGAAGGCGGGAATGAATGGCGCGCGGGACAGGTAACGGGTGATGCGCTCGTGCGCGGCCTCTCTGGCGGAGGCCTGCGGCACGTCTGGCGCTGCTCTATCGACTTATGTACGCGGCTTGCGAAGGACGGTTCACGAACCTCGTCTGGCAAGGCGCGAGGGGAATCACGGGAGTGCGCAAGCTCAGGCCAGCGTGGCGAGGCGGCGACAAACCCTGTGTCCCTTCAAGACCCCAGGCCGGCGCGAGAACTGGCTGACGCGAGAACTGGCCGACGCTTGAGTGATAACTGAAATATACGACCATTGTTGCAGATAACGCCACGCCAACCCAGCCACTTCGCGACGACAACTGTGATGCCCGAGCTGCAACATTGCATCACGTGACTGTCATGCGCGCGTGCAGCGGAAGCGGGGTGGATTATGCGATAATGCCGCGATTCAGCGACAGCAAGCGGATCACTTCCATGTCTTCGACTTCTTCAGCATCTTCCTCGGCGGCCAGCAACGCACGTGGCACGCTCTACATCATTTCCGCGCCGTCCGGCGCCGGCAAGACCACCCTGGTCAAGGCACTGCTGGAGCGCATGGACGGTATCGGCGTGTCCGTCTCGCACACCACCCGCGGCCAGCGCCCGGGCGAGCAGGATGCCGTCAACTACCACTTCGTGGATGTCGATCACTTCAAGACCATGATCGAGCAGGGCGACTTCTTCGAGCACGCCCAGGTCTTCGACAACTTCTATGGCACCTCGCGTCCGGCGGTCGAAGCTCGCCTGAGCAAGGGCGAGGACGTCATCCTCGAGATCGATTGGCAAGGCGCCCAGCAAGTGCGCGCCCAGGTGCCGGAGGCCGTCTCCATCTTCATCCTGCCGCCGTCGCGTGAAGCGCTGCTCGAGCGTCTGTCCGGTCGCGGTACCGATGGCGAGGACGTGATCGCGCGCCGCATGCGCGATGCGGTCAGCGAGATGTCCCACTACGACGAATACGACCTGATCGTCATCAATGATGACTTCGAGCAGGCTCTCGACGAGCTGTGCGGACTCGTCAATGCCCAGCGTGCGCGTCTGCCGCGCGTGCAGCATCGCCATGCGGCACTGCTCGATTCCCTGCTGGCCGACTGATGACGGCGGCGGGAATCCGGCTGCTCGGTCAGATGCTCACTCAGCCGCGCGGCCGGCCGTTCTGACAGCAGTTCGGACAGCCTGACAGTCGGGCAGGACTTGCCGGCTTTCGTCCTGATCATGCGCGCTGTGGTCGCGTACGCCGCCGACAGACGCGCCAGGCGAAGGAGTTGATCGCGCCTGACTTGTCATGTAACGACGGCGTCGAGTAGACTCAATTCCCTTTCAGAATCATTGGCCGCTGAGCCGTCTCGCCCCTGGCGGGCCGGCTCAGCGGCATTGTGCTTGCGTCGTGTGCGAGATACTGTCAGATGATCAGGGTAAGTGACCCCTAGCGGTCGCGGCACTCTGCGCTGATTACACGCCGACAGCGAACCCCGAATATCCCGCTATTGATAGGTGCACCGCCATGGCTCGCGTAACCGTAGAAGATTGCCTCGAGAACGTCGACAACCGCTTCCAGCTGGTGATGATCTCCACTCGTCGTGCCCGTCAGCTGTCACGCGGCAGCCGCAACGCCCAACTGCCGTGGGAAAACGACAAGCCCACCGTCCTCGCCCTGCGCGAAGTGGCGGCCGGTCTGGTCGGTCGTGACATCCTGAACGAGCCGGTCGAAGCTCCGATCCAGCGCAAGCCGGTAATGCCGCAGATCGAAGACTGAGCCCACGCTCAACCTGCCGACTGCATGTGTGCTTCCGCACCTCTGCCACTCCCGCCCTCGCGGCCGGAGCACGGGGTGCGGGCCCGGAATCACTCTGAGCCAAGGCCGCTGAATGTTCACGATCGATGACCTGGCAGACCGCCTGGGCGGTTATCTTCCCGAGGAAGAGATCCGTCAGGTTAGGCGCGCCTTCTATTACGCCGAGCAGGCCCACGATGGCCAGCGCCGGCGTTCCGGTGAGCCCTATGTGACCCACCCGCTGGCGGTGGCGAACATTCTCGCCAACATGCACATGGACCATCAGAGCCTGATGGCCGCCATGCTGCACGATGTCATCGAAGACACCAGCGTGACCTTCGAGGCACTGGCAGGCCAGTTCGGCGAACCCGTCGCCCTGCTGGTGGATGGCGTCTCGAAGCTGACCCAGATCACCTTCGAGGACAAGGCCGTCGCCCAGGCCGAGAACTTCCAGAAGATGGTGCTGGCGATGTCCCAGGACATCCGCGTCATCATCGTCAAGCTGGCCGACCGTCTCCACAACATGCGTACCCTCGGAGCCCTGCGCCCCGAGAAGAAGCGTCGCATCGCCCGTGAGACGCTCGAGATCTACGCCCGCGTCGCCAACCGTCTCGGTATCAACACCATTCGCGTCGAGCTGGAAGACCTCTCCTTCCAGGCGCTGCACCCGATGCGTTCCGAACGCATCAAGCGTGCCGTCACCGCCGCGCGTGGCAATCGTCGTACCCTGATGCGCGAGATCCAGGCCAGTCTGCAGAACGCGCTGGAGCGCGATCAGCTGCCCGGCTCGGTGATCGGCCGTCAGAAGCATCTGCTGTCCATCTATCGCAAGATGCGTGACCAGCAGAAGCCCTTCAATGAATTGATGGACGTGTTCGGCTTCCGCATCATCACCGATGACGTGGACAGCTGCTATCGCATCCTCGGCGTGGTGCACAATCTCTACAAGCCGGTGCCGGGTCGCTTCAAGGATTACATCGCGATCCCCAAGGCCAACGGCTACCAGAGTCTGCACACCACGCTGTTCGGCATGAACGGCATGCCCATCGAGGTACAGATCCGTACCCGCGAGATGGAAGCGATGGCCAACAACGGCATCGCGGCGCACTGGCTGTACAAGGCCGGCCAGACCGACCGTCCCATCGGCGCCGGCAGCCATGCGCGTGCCCGCGAATGGGTACGGGGTCTGCTCGAGATGCAGCGCCATGCCGGCAACTCGCTCGAGTTCATCGAGCACGTCAAGAACGACCTCTTCCCCGACGATACCTACGTGTTCACCCCCAAGGGCGACATCATGGAATTGCCGCGCGGCGCGACGGCGGTCGATTTTGCCTATGCGGTGCACACCGATGTCGGCAACAGCTGTATCGCCTGCCGCATCGATCGTCATCTGGCGCCGCTATCCTCGCCGCTGGAGAGTGGCCAGACCGTCGAAGTCATCACCGCGCCGGGCGCCAAGCCCAATCTGGCGTGGCTCAACTTCGTCACCACGGCCAAGGCGCGCTCTGCCGTGCGCCATTACCTCAAGCATCAGCAGCGCAGCGAATCCGTGACCCTGGGTCAGCGTCTGCTCAACAAGGCGCTCTCCGGGCTGGACTCTTCCCTCGAGCAACTGCCGGCCAGGCGTCTCGATACGCTGGCCGCGGAACTGGAGCTGGAAGGCGGGCGTGATGATCTGCTCGAGTCCATCGGACTCGGCACCCGCGCCGCCTACAGCGTGGCCCAGAGCCTTCTGAGCGACACGACCAGCACCACGGCGCAGCAACCCAAGTTCTCGGCCAAGGACGGCAATGTCCAGGCGGAGCAAAGCGGCAACAGCCCGATGCAGGTCAGCGGTGGCAACAGCATGGTCACCAGCTATGCGCGCTGCTGTCACCCGCTGCCCGGCGAGCCGATCATGGGCCATCTGTCGGCCGGCAAGGGGCTGGTGGTCCATCGTCAGGAATGCAGCAACATCACCGAGCTGGCCAGCGATCCGGAACGCGTCTTCCCGCTGACCTGGGCCGATCAGGTCGAAGGCGACTTCACGGTGGCACTGCGTATCGAGGCACAGACACAGCGCGGCCTGATCGCCGAGCTTGCAGAGCTGGTCACCGATGCCGAAGCCAATATCGAGCGCATCGGCATCGAGGAACGCGACGCCCATCTGGCCATCGTCAATCTGACACTGGCCGTGCGTGATCGCATTCATCTGGCGCGTATCATCAAGCGCATGCGCAACCTGTTGCACGTGGAGCGAATCACCCGCGTCCTCAGCTGATCTACCGTACTGGCCGCGTCGTCCGCCACTGGCGGGCGGCGCGGTTTTTGTTTTCAAGGCTGCCGCAGAGCGGCCATCGGACACGTTCTTCTTGAACACCCGTGTCGCGGCCAAGGCCATGCACGTCAGCTCGACGGCAGTGCAGGACCTTGACCGCGACCGAACTCGCCGTGGACGGCGAGACCCTATAACCACAATCGTAACCCGCTGCTGAAGGCCGCCACCGCACAACACTCGCAACCGGCAAGGCTTGAGCGCAGTCAGAAGGAGCATGTCATGAGCAATCGCGCGATCATCAACACCGACAAGGCCCCTGCTGCCATCGGTCCGTATTCCCAGGCGATCAAGGCGGGCAACACCGTCTATCTGTCCGGCCAGATTCCGCTGGACCCGCAGACGATGGAAGTCGTCGAAGGCGGTATCGAGGCGCAGGCGCGTCAGGTCTTCACCAACCTGAATGCCGTGTGCGAAGAAGCCGCCGGCAGCCTGGGCGACATCGTCAAGCTCAACCTCTACCTGACCGATCTGGACGACTTCGCGCGCGTCAACGCGGTGATGGAAGAGTTCTTCACCGCGCCCTTCCCGGCGCGTGCCGCGGTCGGCGTCAAGGCGCTGCCCAAGGGCGTGGCCTTCGAAGCCGAAGGCGTGATGGTCATCGGTGACTGAGCACCCGCTCACTGACGATGGCAGGTCACCCGCGAGGAGTGGCTGACGCAGAGACGACAGTGCCCGCCCCGGGATTCCGGGGCGGGCACTGTCAGTTGGCGCTTCGCCTGGACACTTGACCAGGCGCTTCATCACTCGAGAACTGGCCGCTGCGCCGCACGTCAGCCTGTCTCGACGAGAAACTTATCCACACCCGGTCAGACGGCTCGAGGCGCAACCGCATGTGGATAAGTGGAAGCCGCGGTGATCAGCGGCCCGACAATTCGCTCTTCGGCACCGTCACGCCGTGCTCCTTGAGCACCTCGGCATAGCCTTCGCGGAAAGTCGGGTAACGGAAGGTGTAGCCACTCTCGAGCAACAGGGCATTGCCGCAGCGCTTGCTGGAACGCCGCCGCAGCGGTGACTGGATCACCTCGGTGGACTCGACCTTGAGCTGACGCGCCAGCCAGGCCATCACTTCGTGCAGCGGTGCGCCGTCACAGTCGGTGGCCAGATAGATCGGCTCGACCGGCTTGCCCTCGAGGCTCAGCGCGATCAGGTGCGCCAGCACGCCCGCGCAGTCGTCACGGTGGATGCGGTTGGAGTAGAGTGGCGGGTTGCTGGCGGCGATGCGACCATCACGCGCCTGGCGGATCAGCATGTCGCGGCCCGGCCCGTAGATGCCGGAAAAGCGCACCACGGTGCCGTTGAGCGAGGAATCGAGCAGTGCCTGCTCGCCTTCGCGCATCAACTGGCCCGAGAAGCTGGTGGCATCGGTGGGCGACTGCTCGTCGACTTCCTCGCCATCCTTCTGGGCGTAGACCGAGGTCGAGGACACGAACAGCACGCGGGTCGGCGGTTTGGCGCGCGACTCGAGCTCCGTCACCAGCGCTCGAATGCCATCGACGTAAGCGGCGCGATAGGCCTCTTCGTCGAAACGGTCGGCGCTCAGCACATGTACCACCGTGTCGGCATCTGGCAAGCTGGCCAGTGCACCTTCGGCAGTGATGTCCAAGGCCAGCGTCTCGATGCCGAGATCCGCAAGCTTGGACACATCGCGCCTGACACCAATGACGTGCTGACCGGCCTTGAGCAGTTCGCGCGCCAGCGCGCTGCCAACGTCGCCACAACCGAGGATGAGACTCGTCTTCTTCACCTTTGCCGTGCTCCTTGGTAAAACGAATCGGTACCCACCGCATCCCAGGATGCCAGTTCCGGGCAGGAATCATGACTCTAACAGAACTCCGCTACATCGTAACCTTGGCCCAGGAGCGTCATTTCGGACGCGCCGCAGAGCGCTGCTTCGTCTCGCAGCCCACCCTGTCGGTGGCCGTCAAGAAGCTTGAGGAAGAGCTGGGAGTCGCACTGTTCGAGCGTTCCAAGTCCACCGTACAGGTCACACCGCTCGGCGAGAAGATCGTTCAGCAGGCTCAGCGCGTGCTGGAGCAGTCCAGCGTGATCAAGGAACTGGCCAATTCCGGCAAGGATCAGCTCTCCAGCCCGTTGCGCATCGGCGCCATCTATACCATTGGACCGTATCTTTTCCCGCACCTGGTGCCGGAACTGACGCGGCGTGCGCCGAAGATGCCGCTCTACATCGAGGAAGGCATGACCGGCGACCTGCGTCGCAAGCTGCGCAATGGCGAGCTGGACGTGATCATCGTCGCGCTGCCGTTCACCGAGACCGACGTGCTGACCAAGATCCTCTACGAAGAGCCCTTCGAAGTCCTGCTGCCGGCCGGCCACCCCCTGCTCGAGCAGGACAGCATCGCCAAGGAACAGTTGATCAACGAGCGTCTGCTGATGCTCGGCGAGGGCCACTGCTTCCGTGATCAGATTCTCGAGGCCTGCCCGGCCATCGGCAATCAGATCAACAACCCCGAGAATACGCTGATCGCCGAAGGCGGCTCGCTGGAAACCATCCGCCACATGGTCGCCTCCGGCCTCGGTATCACCGTGCTGCCCTACTCGGCGACCGGTACCGGTCATTACGAGAGCGGCGTGCTCGAGACGCGTCCCTTCAAGGACCCGGCGCCCAGCCGCAGCGTGGCGCTGGCATGGCGTGCCAGCTTCCCGCGCCCCAAGGCCATCGACGTGATCAGCCAGGCGATCGCCGAGTGCTCCAATCGTGCGCGCCAGAGCAATGAGAACGGCATGCAGGGCTCCGCTTCCCAGAGCCACGAACCGGCATGAGCAGGGCGGGCACGGAAGCCTCATCTGCCGGGCCCGCCAGCGCCGGAGTCTTTGCCACCGGCGCGCTGGCCCAACCGCTGGACAGCCTGAGCGGCGTCGGCCCCGCGCTGAGCGAGAAGCTGTCGCGCCTCGGGCTGGAGCGCGTCGCAGACCTGCTGTTCCATCTGCCGCTGCGCTATCAGGACCGCACCCGCGTCACACCCATCGGCACGCTCAAGAGCGGCATGGAAGCGGTGGTCGAAGGCGAGGTGACGGCCTGCGACATCGTCAAGGGCCGCCGCCGCAGCCTGCTGGTGCGCCTGCGCGATGGCAGCGGCATCCTCAGCCTGCGCTTCTTCCACTTCTCCCCCGCCCAGCAGCAGCAATTCCAGCGTGGCCATAGCGTGCGCTGCTTCGGCGAGGCACGCGCCGGGGCCACCGGTCTCGAGATCTACCATCCGGAATACCGCCTGCTCGGCCAGGGTGCCGCGCCGGTGGAAGACCACCTCACGCCCATCTATCCGGCCACCGAAGGCCTCAATCAGGCGCGCCTGCGTGCCCTGATCGCCCAGGCGCTCAAGCAGCTCGAGGAAACGCCCCATGAGCTGCCGGACCTGATCCCCGAGGCGCTGCGCACACGCTTTCGCCTGCCCGGCGTGATCGAGTGCCTGCGCTTTCTGCACGAGCCACCGCCGGATGCGCCCGTCGACCAGATGAGCGACGGCGTGCACCCGAGCCAGCGCCGCCTCGCTCAGGAAGAGTTGCTCGCCCACCAGCTGAGCCTGCGTCAGGTGCGCGCGCGTATCCAGCAGGATGGCGCGCCCTCGCTGAGCGCCAGTGGCGGCCTCAGCACGCGCTTTCTCGCCCAGCTGCCCTTCTCGCTGACCGGTGCCCAGCATCGCGTGCTGGAAGATGTGCGCCGCGACCTGGCGCGCGAAGTGCCGATGCTGCGTCTGGTGCAGGGCGATGTGGGCTCGGGCAAGACGGTGGTCGCCGCACTGGCGGCGCTGATCGCGATCGGCGGCGGCTGTCAGGCGGCCTTGATGGCGCCCACCGAGATTCTTGCCGAGCAGCACTATCGCAACTTCCGCGAATGGCTGGAGCCATTGGGCATCGAGGTGGCGTGGCTGGCCGGCAAGCTCAAGGGCAAGGCGCGGCTGGATGCCAAAGCCGCCATCGCCGATGGCCGGGCGCGCATGGTGGTCGGCACGCATGCGCTGTTTCAGGCCGATGTGACCTTCCAGCGCCTGGGGCTGGCGATCGTCGATGAGCAGCACCGCTTCGGCGTGCATCAGCGCCTCGCATTGCGGGCGAAGGGGGAAGCCGGTGGCCTGACACCGCACCAGCTGATCATGACCGCCACGCCGATTCCGCGTACCCTGGCGATGAGCGCCTACGCCGATCTCGACCTGTCGGTGATCGATGAGCTGCCGCCGGGACGCACCCCGGTGCAGACCGTCGCGGTGGCCGACCCGCGCCGCCCCGAGGTGGTCGAGCGCATCCGCGCCGCCTGCTCCGAGGGCCGCCAGGCCTATTGGGTGTGTACGCTGATCGAGGAATCCGAGGTGATGACCTGCCAGGCCGCCGAGGTGACGCGTGACGAGCTGACCGAGGCGCTGCCGGAGCTGTCCATCGGCCTGGTCCATGGCCGCATGAAGGCAGCCGAGAAGGCCGAGGTGATGGCGGCGTTCAAGGACGGCGAGCATGACCTGCTGGTGGCGACCACGGTGATCGAGGTCGGGGTCGATGTGCCGAATGCCAGCCTGATGGTGATCGACAATCCCGAGCGTCTCGGCCTGTCGCAGCTGCACCAGCTGCGTGGCCGTGTCGGGCGTGGCAGCACCGAGAGCTTCTGTGTGCTGCTCTATCATCCGCCGCTGTCGCAGCACTCCAAGCAGCGCCTGGCGGTGATGCGCGAGACCACCGACGGCTTCAAGATCGCCGAGAAGGACCTGGAGCTACGCGGCCCCGGCGAAGTGCTGGGCACGCGTCAGACGGGGCTGGCGGGGATGAAGATCGCCGATCTCGAGCGTGACAGTGACCTGATCGCCCCGACCACCACGCTGGCCGATGCCATCCTCAGCGAGGCCCCGCAGGCCGCGGAGCCCTTGATTCGCCGCTGGCTGGGCGAGGCGGCCGGGCAATACGGCGCCGTCTGAGCGCGCCGTCCGCTGCTCATCTGGCGCCCTCACCTAGTCAACCCGGACACTCGATCACTCGGCCAGCCGCGCCAGTCGCTCAGACAGCACTTGTCTTACAGCACTTGTCTTACAGTCCAGGTCAGTCAGGACAGGTCAGCTGGCGCGGCTGGCCTTGATCAGCTGGGTGCCGGCGCTTTCCAGCGGCTGCAACAGCCGCAGCACCAGAATCAGCTGTGACAGCGCCAGGCGTCCGGTGGTGGATTCGACCTGCTCGACCTCGGCTTCCAGTGCCGCGATCTCATCTTCGCTGTCCAGCGTGACGGCGATCTCGCCGCCCGCCTCCAATTGCTCTCCCAACGCCGTCAGCTGCTGACTCAGGCGCTCGCCATGGCGCAGTAGCGTCTCGATGCCGCTGCTGGCCGAGGCGGTCGATTCCAGTTCGCCACGATGCGCTGCCAGCGCCGAGAGATAGCCGAGCACGGTGTGCGCGTGGAGCAGGAAGCCGAAGCCCGGTTCGACATCACGACGGAAGTGGCCGGGCTCCTTGCGCGCGGTGGCCAGCAGATTGGAGAAGGCCGCGTCGGCGTTGTGGGCATTGCGCCGCGCCAGGCGGTAGGCCAGATCATCGCGCTTGCCGTGGCGATACTGGGACAGCACCTCGCCCAGATAGCGGCCGCTGGTCTTGAGGCTGACGCCGGCCTGGCGATAGAGCTTGCGGCCCTGCCAGTCCGGCAGGATCAACACCACCGAAAGCCCGGCCAGCAGGCCACCGACCAGCGTATCGAACAGGCGCGGCCAGATGAGATCGAAGCCATCGCCGACCTGGTTGAAGCACGCCAGCACCATCAGCGTGATGGCGGCGGTGGCCAGGGTATAGCGCGAGCCACGGGTGGCGAAGAACAGCACCCCCGCGACCACGGCGATACCGGCCTGGATCGTGGGCGCCGGGAACAGACTGATCAGCGCCCAGCCGGCGACCAGACCGATCAGCGTGCCCAGAATTCGCTGCGCCAGCGTGCGGCGCGTATCGCCGTAGCTGGGACGACACACGAACAGCCCGGTCAGCAGAATCCAGTAGCCCTGGGTCGGGTGTACCGCCAGCAGCACGCCATAGCCGGCCACCAGCGTCGCGGTCAGGCGCAGCGCATGCCGGAAGATCGGCGAGCGCGGCGTCAGGTGGCTGCGGATACGCTCGAACATGTCGCGCGTGCCGTGGGGCGAGCGGTCCAGCAGGCTGTTGTCGCTTTCATTGCTGACGGCTTCGAGATCATTCAGGCGCGCGATCTGACCTTCGATCAGGCGCAGGTTGCTGGCCAGTGCCTCCAGCGCCTGCATCAGATGTTGCCACTCGGGCCGCTGCTGTTGCTTGAGATAGACGAGCGAGGCATTGAGGTCTTCCAGCGCCTGCTGGCTGTCACTGGCATCGAAGGGCTGGCGCATCAACAGCGCCTTGCCGAGCCCGCGACAGGCGCGCCCCTGCTGCTCCAGCAGGCGCTGACAGCGGAACAGGATATCGTGATGGAAGAAGGCGTCCGTGAGCTGGCCGTAGGGATAATGGCTGGAGCTGGCGCGCTCGTGGAGATCCTGGGCGATGAAGTAGAGCCGCAGGTAGCGGTCGAGCTTGGTGGTATCGCGTCGTCCGGCGAGGCGCCGGAAGACCATCTCCTTGGTCTGGTTGAGCGCCACCACCACGCGGCCGTTCTGCTCGGCCAGCGCCAGACGCCGGGCGGACTGGTCGACATTGCGCAGCGGCTCGAACAGCTGCGCCTTGAGAATCAGGTAGCGCCCCAGCTCACGGTAGAGCGTCGCCATGCTGTGCTTGAGCGGCTGGCGCGAGAACAGCGCACACCACACGACCGAGAGCAGGCCATACCAGGTCGCCCCGACCACCAGCAGCAACGGCTGAACCAGATTGATGCCCAGCCCCGGCTCCCGCAGCCACTCGGGCAGGCTGCGCTCCAGCACCGCGATCTGACCATCTCCATGCTGCTGCTCGAGGCTGATCATGGTGTAGACGGCCAGAATCAACGAGGCGCGCGCGATGGCGCCGTAGCGGGCATCGATGGCGCCCAGCATCGGCATCGCGAAGGTGGCCAGCGCCAGCCCGATCACGAAGGGCAGCGGCATGCCGAACAACAGCTCCACCGAGACGGCGGCGATGCTGAAGCAGGCCAGCGTCATGCCCAGCGCGCGCAGTCGGCCGCGCCAGTGATCATCGGTTTCCGCCAGCCCCGAGGCGATCACGCCCAGAAACAGCGGAATCACCACCGCCATCTCGTCGAGCCAGAACCCCACCGCCATCACGCCACCCAGCGCGATCAACATGCGTAGCGAATAGCTGAAGGCATCCAGCGTCCACAGACGACGCAGGGAGTGCATGAGGGAGTCCAGGAGAGAGCGTGTCATGAAGTGTTCCGTGACCAGGGCGCCGGGCAGCGCATTAGACTTTAGATTTATATCGCTAGCATAACACCCCGTTCTGCCGTGTCCGAGAGCCATGGCGCATGCAAGCGTTGGCAGGCGCGTCGAATGTCGAATCGCCGCGACGTGCCACTCTGAAGACTCCTGACCTCATTGGCTTTCATGGAGAATACCGATGCATCCTCTTATCGAACGCGTCACTGGCTCCCTCGGGCTGTCACCGGAAATCGCCGAGCAGGCGGTCGGCATGGTTCTCAAGTTCGTGCGTGAGCAGGGGCCGGATGGCCCGGCCGCCTCACTGCTGGGCGCCATCCCGGGGGCGGAAGGCCTGATCGGCAGCGCAGGCGAGGAAGCCGCCGAGTCCGGTGGCGGTGGCCTCATGGGCGGCCTGATGGGCGCCGTCAGCGCCTTCACCGGCGGCAGCGGTGGCGGTGCGCTGGAACTGGGCCAGAAGCTGATGGGGCTGGACCTGAACATGGACCAGGCGCGCGGCGTGGCCGATGAGACGCTGAGCTATGCGCGCGAAGAAGCCGGCGATGGCGTGGTCGACCAGGTGCTCGAAGGCATCCCGGGCCTCAAGCAGTTGCTGTGACGCCTCGAGGGCGTTGAGAGGGTCTTCTCGAACAGCCCCTCGCAAGTAAAGGCTCGCAAGAAAGGCTCGCGACAACTGCTCGTGGCAACAGCTAGTGACAAAACAGAACGCCCCGCTGATTCTCTCAGCGGGGCGTCTTTCGTTCATGCAGGCACGGCACAGGGTCATTCAGCGAATGCGCTTGAGCAATGACTGCAAGCGGTTGAGCTGGGCCGAATCGCCGACCAGCCGCACGCGCTGGTCCATCAGGCCTTGCAGGAAGGCACGCGGCGAGGGCTTGAGCAGAAAGGCCACCGCACTGTCGCTATCGGCGAAGCGCAGCTCTAGCTCGGTATCCACCGGCAGGCCACTGCCGGTGGTGACGCCCGCGTGGGACATGCGGTAGTGACGCGCGATGCTCATGTCTTCGGTCGCGACACCCCAGTCCAGTGGACGCTTTTCCAGCTCGGCACGAAATTCGGGGTCACGCTTGAAGGCCCGCTTGAGCAGCAGACCCAGCACCCACAGCAATATCTTGAGCTTCATGGTGTCATTCCTTGAATCGCGAAGCGTCGGTCACGCAGGCCATATGAAAATGCCACCGGCCCCGCAGGGCGGAACCGATGGCATCAGCATGACAGCCGACAGGGCTTTTGATGACGACGATTGAAAGCCATGGCGACAGCCACCCCGGGTCTGCGCTGAAGCACGAGCCGAGGTTACTTGGTCACTGCATCCTTCAACGACTTGCCGGGTTTGAAGGCAACGGTCTTGCTGGCCGGGATGGTCAGCGGCTTGCCTGTCTGAGGGTTCTTGCCGGTACGCGCCGCACGCTGGCGCACGGTGAATGACCCGAAACCGATCAGTGAGACGTCATTGCCTTTGGCCACGGTATGAGTGATCTCGTCGAGAATCACGTTCAGTACCTGACTGGCCTTGTCCTTGGATAGATCCGCACGCTCGGCGATGGCCGCAGCGAGTTCTGGCTTGCGCATGAAAAGCCCTCCTGGTTTGGCATTCTGCACGGGCGGCCAAGCCGCCGTTTCCATTGTTGTTCTTGCACTTGCTAGCGGTGGCGTATGGCGGCGACGCAATCCGCTCCCGGCAAGCTTTGCCGTATCAAACCTGTCGATGGCAGCAATCTGTCAGACTCCGCCCGCTGAGCAGCATGTCTGACGGAGCATTCACTATCGTGCCTGACCGCGCTGGCAGCAAGGGATTTACGACCATCGATCATGGCATCGCCTAGCCTAGCAACGGCGGCGCCTGCCGCGCTAGCTCGACTTTCCTGCGAACGGCGGCGCCTGTCAACGCATATCCAATCAAGCGTTCGTTCATATCCAGTGCACGCGCTTCGAGGTCATCGCCTTCACCGGTGATTTCCCAGCGCGCCACGGCCGAACGCGGCGGATAGGCCACCACCGGCAAGACCGGTGTCTTGACCAGCACCGGCCACGCCTTCCAGTCGAGCACGCTCGGCTCGCCACACAGGTTGGCCGCCAGGGTGCGCGCGGCCATCTGCAGCGGCTGGACATACATGGCATTGACGCCCTCGACACTGGCGCAATCGCCCAGCGCCCAGATATGCGGCTGGGAAGTGGCCAGGTGGCGGTCGACACGGATGCCGTCGCCACCGGCGCTCAGGCCCGCGGCCTGCGCCAGACGAATGCGTGGCGCCAGCCCGGTGGCCAGCAGAACCACGGAGCCCGTCAGGCGACGACCGCTCTGCAGGCGCACCTCGACCGGCGCGGCCTGACGTTCGGCCTCCTCGCCCGAGCTGGCGGCGATGGTCTCGACCATCTCGCCCTGGCGACGCGTCACACCGAGTCCATCCAGCGCCGCGCCCAGACGCTGCCCCAGCGCTTGCGGCAGCAGCCCATCCAGCGGAGTTTCTTCCGGCGCGACCAAGGTGACGCGGTGGCCGGCGGCCGTCAGATCATTGGCGTATTCACAGCCGACCAGTCCGGCACCGACAATCACCACGTGTCCGTCTTCCCCGCGCTCGCGGGCCTTCGTCAGCGTCGCGCAAAAGGCCGCATAGTCGTCGAGGTCATTGATGCTCTGCACGCGTGAGGCCACTTCCGCGGCGACGGGGAAGGGACGACGCGGCGCGGCACCGAGTGCCAGCACCAGCTCGTCATAGGCCAGACACTCCTCGCCCAGCCATAGCTGGCGGGCATCACCGTCGATGGCAGTGACGCGTTGATGGGTACGCAGCTCGGCATTCAGCTCGTCCACCAGCGCCACCGGCGCCTGACGCGACAGGTCGGTGGCCGACATCTTCTTGGCGAAGGCGGTGGACAGCATCGGCTTGGCGTAATCGTGGCCGCTGTCCTGGCTGATGAGGATCAGCCGGCTGTCCTTGTCACGGGCACGCAGCGCGCGCGCCAGACCAATGCCCGCCATGCCGGTACCAATGATGACAAGGGTGCGAGGGTCGCGCATGGCACCATCTCCTGAGATCGATCCGAGGGAAGCGCTGATGAAAGAGCGCCAGCAGCGTCCGTCATGAACGCCGATGAATGCGCCCAGCATACCAGCCCGCCAGCAGTGCAGGCATGCCTGAGCGGGAGGCCTTGCCGCCCGGCCATGCTAGACTCGCCATTTCGTCATCCTGACAGGGAATTCACCGTGGTCCGATGCCCAGCAGGCGAGCCTCATCGCGCAGCGCTCACGCCACAGTCCTCCACCTGTGAGGCGCCTCATCCGTCAGCCGAGACCCTATGCAAGCCTGCGCCTCGCTGGCCTTCGCCCTCGCGCACCGCACCCGTTGCTTCGGCGGCGGTGCGCCGTCATTGGCAGCCGGCTGCCACGCTGCAAGGTGTCATGCCGGCCGGCTGGTGGGCGTGGCTCTCCTCGACGGACTCGCTGACCCAGCGTCTTGCCAGCGCCATGCAGCAGCAGGATGAACGCGATGGCCAGCCCTTCCGGGGCCTGCGCGTGCGCCTGCTGCTGCAGGACACCGGCCCCGCGCGGCTGGATGAGGCACGCCTGCTGGGCATCGGCCCACGCCGGCATGTCTGGCGACGCGAAGTGGCGCTCTGTCATGGCGATACGCCATGGGTGATCGCACGCTCGCTGGCGGCGCTGGACCTGGCCCACGGTCATCGCCTCTCGACGCTGGGCGAGCGCTCGCTGGGCCATTGGCTGTTTCGCCAGCCCGATCTGACCCGCAGCGCCATCGATGTCAGCCGCGCCCCGCTGGTGCTTTCGAGCCCCAGGCCGCTGGCCCGCACCACCAGCCTGTGGATGCGCCGTTCGATGTTCTCGCATGGCCGCTTCAAGGTGCTGGTGCAGGAGGGCTTCACGCCGGCCTTCCAGCACGCACTGCAGCTGGCCTGAGCCTTGTGGCCGACTGGCCTCGTTTCCCTCTCTTCCCTTGCCCACTACCACCCGCCCAGGAGCCCCGATGACCGCGTCATCCACTTCCGCCGCTTCGCGTCCTTCCAGACTGGCCGACTACCTCGCCCTGACACGGCTGGACCGCCCCATCGGCACCTGGCTGCTGATGTGGCCGACCCTGTGGGCACTGTGGCTGGCGGCAGATGGCATTCCCGAGCGCACGACCCTGCTGATCTTCATCGCCGGGGTCTATCTGATGCGCGCCGCCGGCTGCGTGATCAACGACTACGCCGACCGCCATTGGGACAAGCATGTCGAGCGCACGCGAGACCGGCCGCTGACCTCGGGTCGCATTTCGGAGCGCGAGGCGCTGACGCTGTTCGGGGGGCTGGTCGCGGCCGCCTTCGTGCTGGTGTGCTTCACCAACCTGACCACGGTGCTGCTGTCGATCGTCGCCGTGCTGCTGGCGGCCAGCTATCCGTTCATGAAGCGCTTCCATCATCTGCCCCAGGTGGTGCTGGGCGCCGCCTTCGGCTGGGCGATTCCGATGGCCTTCGCCGCGACGCTGGAGGAGGTGCCGACATACGGCTGGTGGCTGTTCGCGGCCAACCTGATGTGGACGGTGGCCTACGACACCGCCTACGCGATGGTCGATCGCAACGACGACCTCAAGGTGGGCATCAAGTCCACCGCCGTGCTGTTCGGACGTGCCGACAAGCTGATGATCGGTCTGTTGCAGCTGGGCATGCTGGTAGTGTTGATCAGCATCGGCCTGCAGCTGGCGCTGGGCATCTTCTACTGGCTGGGGCTGGCTGCCGCCGCCGGCACCTTCGTCTGGCAGCAACGTCTGATCCGTGAGCGTGAGCGTGCGCCCTGCTTCCAGGCCTTCCTCAACAATCATTGGACGGGTCTGCTGATCTTCGCCGGAATCGCCCTGGCGACCTGGCCGATGAGCTGACGCCTGCATAAACATTAGTATTATTTAATTTAAAGCGACCCCTGCCCTCTATTGCTCCCCAGCCCACGGTTCATGCCTGCCTGCCGCGCCTCCAAGGCGGCTGGCAGGCTTGCGTGCAAGCTGCCATGCTGGCAGTTGTCATCTCGTTGTCATATAAGCGGGTTGTAATCGTCATCGACTTGTCATTCTGGCGCGTGCGCCGACTGCTGCATGGGATCTAGCGATGAGCTCCAAGACCGTACTGATTGTCGACGATGAATCCTCGATTCGCGAGATGATCGCCGTTGCCCTCGAAATGGCGGATTACCGCGTGCTGGAGGCAGACAATGCCCAGGACGCCCACGCCATTGTCGTCGATGAAAAGCCCGATCTGCTGTTGCTGGACTGGATGATGCCGGGCACCAGTGGCCTGGAGCTCGCGCGGCGTCTCAAGCGTGACGAGACCACCTCGGAGCTGCCGATCATCCTGTTGACCGCCAAGGGCGAGGAAGACAACAAGATTCAAGGCCTGGAAGCCGGCGCCGACGACTACATCACCAAGCCCTTCTCGCCGCGCGAGCTGGTCGCCCGTCTCAAGGCCGTGCTGCGTCGCACTACTCCCAAGGGGGTCGAGGAGGCGGTGGAAGTCGAAGGCCTGATGCTCGACCCGGCCAGCCACCGCGTCACCGCCCACGGCAACTCGCTGGATGTCGGCCCGACCGAATATCGCCTGCTGCAGTTCTTCATGACGCATCAGGAGCGTGCCTACACGCGCAGCCAGCTGCTCGATCAGGTATGGGGCGGTAATGTCTATGTCGAGGAGCGCACCGTGGACGTGCACATCCGTCGCCTGCGCAAGGCGCTGGGCACAGGCCATCAGCATCTGATCCAGACCGTCCGCGGCACCGGTTACCGCTTCAGCGCTCAGGCCTGAGGGATTCATGCGCTATTGGACCAACGAGCTATGGCGCCTCGGCTACCTTGCCGGTGGCTTCGGCCTGATCGGTGGCCTGCTGGGCCATCTGGGCTGGGGCCTGGCGCTGGGCCTTTCGCTGTATCTGTTCGTCCATCTCAAGCACTTGAAGAGCCTCTACACCTGGCTGATCACCAATCCCCATGAAGAGCCGCCGCCCGGCGATGGCGTCTGGGGAGACCTGCTCGATCGTCTCTACCGCTACCAGAAGGGCCAGCGTCAGGCTCAGGAGCGACTGCGCAGCATCCTCAACCGTATCCAGGAATCCTCCGAGGCCATGCGCGACGGCCTGGTGATGCTAGACAACCACGGTGACATGGAATGGTGGAACAGCGCTGCCGAGCAGCTGGTCGGCCTCAAGGCCAGCCACGACCGCGGCCAGCACATCACCAACTATCTGCGTGACCCCGTCTTCATCGACTACTTCAATCGGCTGGCCTACCGCGAGCCGCTGACGCTCCAGTCGCCGCTGTCTGACAACCTGACGCTGCAGATCTCCATCACCCTGTTCGGTGACAACGAGCGTCTGGTCATGCTGCGTGACGTCACCCGCCTCTATCGTCTGGAAGAGATGCGCCGCGACTTCGTGGCCAATGTCTCCCATGAGCTGCGCACGCCGCTGACGGTACTGGCCGGCTATCTAGAGACCTACTCCGATTACGCCGATGACCTGCCACCGCGCTGGCAGCGTGGACTGGGCCAGATGCAGAGCCAGACCGACCGCATGCAGCATCTGGTCGAGGACCTGCTGACCCTGTCACGCCTGGAAACCGACGAACTGTCCGATAACGGTCGCTGCATCGACATGAGCGCCCTGCTCGGCCATATCCGCGACGACGCCGAAGGCCTGTCCCAGGGGCGCCACACCTTCTCCATCGAGGCCGATGCCAGCCTGTCACTGCGCGGTGAGGAGCAGGAGCTGCGCAGCGCGATCTCGAATCTGGTCTTCAATGCGGTGCGCTACACCCCCGAAGACTGTCACATCACCCTGCGCTGGAAGGCGGATGACCAGGGTCTGCTGGTCGAGGTGGAAGATGACGGGGATGGCATCGACCCGGTGCACCTGCCGCGCCTGACCGAGCGCTTCTACCGCATCGACAAGGGCCGCAGCACCGCCACGGGAGGCACCGGCCTCGGGCTTGCCATCGTCAAGCATGTGCTGATTCGCCATCAGGGCCATCTGGAGATCGACAGCCATCCCGGCGAGGGTGCGCGCTTCCGCTGTCACTTCCCCGACGAGCGCGCCTGTCAGGCAAGCACTCCCCAGGCCAGCAGTGCGCTAGCCCAGTGATGTGCTGATTCCGTGATGATCTGACCCGGACGCCAGCCCAACGCAGAACGCCCCGCAGCCACCTCGAAAGGAGGCGACTGCGGGGCGTTTCGTTTGGTCAATCAGACGACGCTGCGGCTATTTCAGCGACGAGCCAACTTAGCGACGAGTCAGTTCAGCGACAAGCCAGCTCTGCGACAGGCTGTCTCAACGACGCGGCGCCGGCAACTGACGGTAGTGGCTCTGCCACATCAGTACCGCCCCGGCGACGGCGCCCGGGATGAACAGCAGATTGGCCAGCGGCACCAGCGTCATGACGAACACCGCGGCGCCGAAGGTCAGTGAGGGCCACCAGCGCGCCTTGAGGCGCTGCTTCATGTCACCGAAGCTGACCTGATGGTTGTCCATCGGGTAGTCGAGGTACTGGATCGACATGCTCCAGGCCGAGAACAGTCCCCACAACAGCGGCGAGAGCAGGTTCAGGCCCGGGATGAAGCCGATGATGAACAGCGCGATCATGCGCGGGATGAAGTAGCCCAGCTTGGCCATTTCACGCCCCAGCGAGTCGACGCCGATCTTGATCAGGCCACGGTCATCGTCAATCAGGGTGCCATCCAGACGATGCTCGACCTTCTCGGCCAGAATGCCGTAGAAGGGCGCGGCGATCAGGTTGGTCACCAGGCTGAAGGTGAAGAACACCACCAGCAACAGACTCACCACCAGCACCGGCCAGATCAACCAGCTGAGCCAGTCCAGCCAGGCCGGTACCTTGAGCATCCAGTAATCGATCCAGCCACCGAACTGGTTGAACAATACCCACAGCGTGATGCTGTAGAGCACCAGGTTGATCGCCAGCGGTACGAATACGAAGCGGCGCAGCCCGGGGGTATAGACCATGCGGGTCCCGCGGACCAGCGCCGATACGGCATCAATCATGCGACGTCCTCGTCATCTCAAAAGAACCGGCCAGCCAGCGGGCTGACCGGAGCCACACCCTAGCACTCCCGCCTGTGCGGCGCAGCTGTCGGCCGCCTGACATCGCTCGCGCTCCCACGACGCAATCGCCCCGCGGCCTGCCGGTAAGCAGGAGCGGGGCGAAAGAGGCGACACAGGGGCAGGGAAGCGCGTCAGCTCACTTCTTGTCCAGGTCCTGCGGCTTCAGGTCATGGGTATCGGTGTGACGCACGTCCACTCCCTTGACCAGGAAGATGACGTACTCGGCCAGGTTGTCGGCGTGGTCACCGATACGCTCCAGCGCACGCAGAATCCACATCACGTTGAGCACCGGCGTGATCTGGCGCGCGTCTTCCATCATGAAGGTCATCAGCGAGCGCATCGCGCTCTGATATTCCAGATCCACCGAGGCATCTTCACGCAGCACCTTGAGGGCAAGGTCGGTATCGAAGCGCGCGAAGGCCGTCAGGGAGTCACGCACCATGCTGCGCACGTGCTGACTGAGGTGACGCACCTCGACCATGCCGCGCGGGCTCTGGCCGTTCTCGACCAGCGAGATGGCGTTGCGTGCGATCTTGCTCGATTCATCACCGATACGCTCGAGATCGGAGGTGGCGCGGATGACGGCCAGCACCAGGCGCAGGTCGGAGGCCGCCGGCTGACGGCGGGCCAGTACCCGGGTGCACTCGTCATCGATCTTGAGCTGCATGTCGTTGACAGCCTTGTCGTTGTCGCGCACCCGCGTGGCGGTTTCACTGTCGCCTTCCAGCAATGCCGTGACGGCATCCTGCAGCTGCTTCTCTACCAGTCCGCCCATGGCCAGCAGGTGTGTCTTCAGTGCATCCAGCTCGTGATTGAACTGCTCTGAGATATGCTTGCCGTGCGAATCGCTGGTGATATCCATTTCCCTCTCCCGGAAAGACGCCCACCGAGTCAGGGGGCGTGACATGAATGACGTGACAAGTATGGCCCACTACTGACTGACACAGCGGGCTCCCCCTCAGCATGCCGACACTTGATTGCAGTTATGTTTCACTCATGGCGCAAAGGCGCTATTTGGCCGCCATCGTCAGCAATATCAGGGCGAAAAGGCTACCTGGCTGCACGTTCGCGCATGAGCGCGCTAACCGAAACGCCCCGTGATGTAGTCTTCCGTCTGGCGGCGCCGCGGGTTGGTGAACAGCTGATCGGTCGGGGCGAATTCCACCAGGCGGCCCTCATGCAGGAAGGCGGTATCGTCTGAGACCCGCGCGGCCTGCTGCATGTTGTGCGTGACGATGATCAGCGTCAGGCGCGAGCGCAGCGATCGGATCAGCTCCTCGATCTTGAGCGTCGAGATGGGGTCCAGCGCCGAGGCCGGCTCATCCAGCAGCAGCACCTCCGGCTCGACCGCCAGCGTCCGCGCGATCACCAGCCGCTGTTGCTGGCCACCCGAGAGCCCCAGCGCGCTGTCGTGCAGGCGATCCTTCACCTCTTCCCACAGCGCCGCGGAGCGCAGACAGGATTCGACCTTGTCATCGAGGTGGCGCTTGTCATTCTCACCGACCAGCCGCAGTCCGAAGGCCACGTTCTCGTAGACCGACATCGGAAAGGGATTGGGCGTCTGGAAGACCATGCCGATCCGGCGGCGCAGCATCGGCACGTCCACGCCGCGCGCATGAATGTCCTCGCCCTCGAGCAGTACCTTGCCGGAAAGACGTGACTGTTCGTCGAGATCGGTCATGCGATTGAAGGTACGCAACAGGCTCGACTT
Organism: Cobetia sp. UCD-24C; assembly: GCF_001306765.1. NCBI lineage: Bacteria > Pseudomonadati > Pseudomonadota > Gammaproteobacteria > Oceanospirillales > Halomonadaceae > Cobetia > Cobetia sp. UCD-24C. The sequence continues at coordinate 89,253 of NZ_LJTD01000006.1, forward strand.
GCCGCAGCCGGAAGGGCCGATGAAGGCCGTCACGCGCTTGCGCGCGATCTGCAGGCTGACGTCCTTCAGGGCGCGGCGCGTCTGGTTCTCCTTGCCGACACGTGCCTGATAATCGAGGCTCAGGTGGCGGGTTTCCAGGCAGATGTCCTCAGCCGGCCGCGCAGGCGTCTCCTGAAGAAACAACTGGGGCTTGGGCTGCTCAGAGTCACGCCTCATTCGGTGGCTCCCTTGTAACGTTGTGCCAGCATGTGACGCAGGCGAATGGCACTCAGGTTGAGGCATAGAATCACGACCACCAGCACCAGCGCGGTCGCGTAGACCAGCGGCCGACTGCTGAAGGCGTCGCTGCTCTGGAAGGCCAGATCATAGACCTGATGCCCCAGATGCATGAATTTGCGGTCCAGATGCAGCCACGGGAAGCTGTCATCCAGCGGCAGGTCCGGGGCCAGCTTGACCACTCCGACCAGCATCAGCGGCGCGACTTCGCCCGCCGCACGCGCCACGGCCAGAATCAGCCCTGTCATCAGCGCCGGCGAGGCCGCCGGAATCACCACGCGCTTGAGCGTTTCCAGGCGTGTCGCACCCAGCGCCAGCGCGCCTTCGCGCAGACGACGCGGCACGCGCGCCAGCCCCTCTTCCGTGGCGACGATCACCACCGGCAAGGTCAGCAGGGCCAGCGTCAGCGAGGCCCACAGAATGCCGCCGGTCCCGAAGGTCGGCGTCGGCAGCCGCTCGGAATAGAACAGCTCGTCAATTCCGGCGCCCAGCCCATAGACGAAGAAGCCGAGACCGAACACGCCGTAGACGATGGAGGGCACCCCGGCCAGGTTGCGCAGCGCGATGCGCGTCAGGCGCGTCAGGCGCCCCTGATGGGCCACCTCGTGCAGATAGAGCGCCGCCATCACGCCGAAGGGCATCACCATGATCGACATCAGCACCACCATCAGTACGGTGCCGAAGATGGCGGGCCAGACGCCACCGAAGCCCTCGGTAGGCGCGCCGGCCACGAAGTCGCGGAAACGCTTGAACGTCATCATCAGCCGGCCGCTGAAGCCCATCGCATTGGGCCGCCAGGCATTGCGGATATCATCGAGCGCGATGCGGCCTTCGTAGCCGCCATTGCCGCCCAGCAGCAACTGACCGCCCGCCAGGGCATCCCGCAGGGCACTCAGCTGACCTTCACGCTCGATGAAGGCGCTGCGCACCTCTTCCAACTCCTCCTGCATCTCCTGCTCGAGCTCAGCATCCTCATGAGTCTGCGCCGCTGCACCGTCAGCAGTGGCGCTGCGCCGGGATTCGAGCGACTGCTGCAACGCCTGATAGCGACTGCTCAAGACTTCACTGTCCAGGCGTAGCGCCTGCAGCTGACGGCGCTCGCTCTCGATCATCTTCAGGCGGGAAAACAGTGGCTCGGCGTCCTCGGACAAGGGCCGTGCAGGCCCGTCGCCGACATCGGGCGTGTGGTCCATCTCCCCCGTCATCGGGTCACTCAGCGCCCGTGGCATGCCGTAGAGAGTGCGGCCGTCGCGCATTTCCAGCATCAGCGCCTGGCTGGGTAAGGTCATCCTGTCGAGCAGCGTCTCCGGCAGCCACTGCCAGCTGGCCGCGGCCCCGTCACGCGAGGATGTCTGCAGCAACCACCATTGCTGGCGAGCGTCATCCCCCTCGCCCGAGGCGACACGGCGCATCTCCTCGTGTATCAGCTCGCCGAGCAGATGGCGATTGTCGGCCGCCGGCTCACCGCGCGTGGTGGTCAGGGCCGTGGGACTCTGGCCCGGCTGTGCCGTCAGCTCCACCTCGACCAGCCGTGAGGGCCAGAAGTGACTGAAGGAGCCCACCACCAGCAGGCTGAGCAGGCCCAGCACCAGCACCAGCGAGACACTGACCGCCATGGCATTCAGCCAGCCCCACGGGCCGCCGTCGCGCCAGTAGCGCTGCAGGCGTCCGACCAGCGGCTCGCGCGGGCGCAGTAGTGAGGAGCTGGCGCGATTCGTGTCAGGGTGACTCATCCCCAGCTCCCCTGATTGGGTGGCGTGAAGCGCTGTCGCAGCACTTCCGCCAGCGTATTAACCACGAAGGTGAAGACGAACAATGCCAGGGCAGCGAGGAACAGCAAGCGGTAGTGGCTGCTGCCGACCTCGGCCTCCGGCAGCTCGATGGCCAGGGTCGCGGCCAGTGAGCGCAGGCCCTCGAACAGGCTGGCATCCACCAGCGGCGTATTGCCGGCCACCATCAGCACGATCATCGTTTCACCGACGGCGCGCCCCATGCCGATCATCATCGCCGAGAACAGGCCGACGGCGGCGGCAGGCAGGATGACGCGGCGCAGACTCTGCCATGGCGTCGCGCCAAGCGCCGCGGAGCCTGCGGCCAGATCGCGCGGCACCGACGAGAGGGCATCCTCGCTGAGCGTGAACAGGGTCGGCATCACCGCCAGCCCCAGCGCCATGCCGGTCACCAGGGTATTGCGCTGGGCGTAATCGATGCCGTAGTGGCTGAACAGCCACTGACGGAGGTCGCCGTCGAACCACCACTGCTCGACCTGGCCGGCGATGGTCACATCCAGCCACAGCAGCACGAACAGCAGCGGCAACAGCCCGAAGGCCGCCATGTTTTCCGGCAGCAGATTGCGCCATACGCGCGGCGACAGGGTCCACAGGAAGCCGGCCACCATGGTGCCCAGCGGGATCAGAACCAGCCCCAGCAACACCGCCATCAGCTCACGCTCGACGAAGGGCGCGACCACCAGGGCGGCGATGAAGCCGATCACCACGGTCGGCAGCGCCTCCATCATCTCCAGCAGCGGCTTGATGCGGGAACGCTGGCGCGGCGCCATGAAGCAGGCGACATGGATGGCACAGCCGAGCCCCAACGGCACGGCAAACAGCAGCCCGACCAGCGCCGCCTTGAGCGTGCCCCACATGATGGGCACCAGCGACAGACGGGGTTCGTGGGTACCGGTGCTCTCCAGCTGCCAGATCCACTCCGGCGCAGCGCGCCCCTCATACCAGACCTTGCCGAAGATGGCGTCGAGCCCGACGGCCTGATGAGGGTCGTGTATCGCAAGCCCCGCATAGGCCTTGCCGAGCGCCCCCAGCGGCGCGTCCCGAGCGAGCTGGCCGGGCAGCCTTGCCTCCCGGGACGCCGATGCCAGCAAGCGGCGGTCATCATTGTCAAATTCCAGCGCCACGCCAGCCGCGACCCGAGAGGCATCCAGCCAGTCCAGCACCTGACGGCGACGCTCGCTGGTGGCCAGATAGAGGCCAAGGCGGCCGTTGGCGTCCAGCGCGGCAAAGCCGAGGCTGTGATGGGCGGCCGCCATCGTCACCACCGGCGCCGACAGGCCACTGTCAAAGACGCCGACCTTGACCAGCGGCTGCGCGTGCGCCGGCAACAGGTAATGAGACAGGCCACCTGCGGCGTCTCCGACGATCAGGCTTCTGCCGCCACGCAGGACGCTGATCGCAGTGATCGCCGGCGATGACGCGGAGGCAGAAGAGGCCATAGCGTGATGTGCCAGCTTGCGCGCCAGCGGCTTGGTCCCGGTGGAGGCCTCGCTCAGTTGCCACTGGGTGAAGCCATCGCGGTCAGCGGTGACCAGCAGACGCCCCTGCTGCGAAGACAGCCTGGCCGTGCCCGGCAACCACTGCTGCTGCCACTCGGAGTGCGGAGTCTGGCTTGCTGCATCGTCATCCAGCGCGCCTGCGGAGGCGTGTGGAGATGACAAGGCCAGACACGCCAGCCACAGGCCATCGCCCTCCTCGTACGGAATGCGCAGCCACAGCTGGTCACGGCTGAGCACCAGGCTTGCCTGGCGGCGCTCAAGCCCTGCGGGTAACTCGATGGCACTGCCGCGCAGGCGAACGCCAGCGGCGGACTGCTGAACCACCTGCAGGCGATCATCCGCGAGCCAGACACCCGCCAGCGGCGAGGTGCGCGAATCCGCCGTCGAATCATCACTGGCCAGCACGGGAGGCAGCCCGTCACGCGCGGCAAGCGGCATATCAGGCAAGGTGCTCAGCCAGTCAGGATCGGTCAGCCAGTCAGGGTCGGACAGCCAGTCAGGGTCGGACAGCTGCGCGGCAGGCATCTGCTGGTCGCTCACTTGCTGTTCGAGCGCCTGCTGAGGAAGCGACGTGACGCTGGCGGGCTTGAGCAGCGGCCACGACACGCTGACCAGATAGGCCAGCATCACGACGACGATGACCATCACGCCCAGCCCGGCCGCTGTCAGCCACAGACTGGCAAGACGGTCATGCCGCAGACGACGACGCTGCATTCGGGAGGCATCAACTGCCGACATGAAATATCACCATGAAAGGATTCGCGCCCTGGAGTGTCGACTCCGCAGACGCATGAAGCGGGTATGGCACCGAGATTATGTCCAAGTGATGACAGAGAGATGACAAAGGCGAATCAAAGGGCATCCACATCCTCCAGCCCCAATTGCTGACGCCAGTGCAGCAGCTGCTTTTCCGGCAGCGGCACATAGCCACCGCGCAGGATGGCCTGCTGGCCCTGGCGCGACATGATCAATGACAGGAAGGCCTGCTCCAGCGCCGGGAGCGGCTCGTCAGGCACGCGATTGACGTAGATGTACAGCGCGCGGGTCAGCGGATAGCGGCCATCGCGAATGCTGGCCCGGCTCGGGAAGACGGCGTGGCCACCCGCCTCACGGCTGACGGACAGCTGCTTCACCAGCGGCGAAGAGGTGCTGAAGCTGGCATAGCCGATGCCATTGGGTGAGGAGCCCACCGCACCGATGATGGAGGCCGAGCCCGGCTGTTCGCTGACATCGAGGCGGAAGTCACCATCGCACAGCGCGATACGGCGGAAGGCGCCGTAGGTGCCCGAGGTGGCACTGCGCCCGAAGCGCGTGATCTGGCGGTCATTCCACTCATCACTCAGCCCGAGCTGGCCCCAGCGATTGGCCGCCTGGCCACCACAGTTGTGCGTGGCGGAGAAGATGGCATCCAGCTGCGCGATGCTGATCTCCTCCAGCGGGTTGCTGCGATGCACGATGATGCCCATCGCATCCAGTGCCACGGGCACGCCCAGCGGCGGATAGCCGAATTCCCGCGTGAAGTCCTGACGCTCCTGGTCGCTCATCGGGCGCGACATCAGGCCGATGCGGGTGGTGCCGGCGATCAATGCCGGCGGTGCCGTCGAGGAGCCCGCGGCCTGCAGCTGCACGCGCACCCCCGGATGATAGCGGCGCAGCTGGGCAGCCCAGCGTGTCACCAGCACCGACAGGGTATCGGAGCCCACCGCCGTCAGGTTGCCCACCACCCCGGACACCGGGCGATATTCGGGCACCTTGTCGGCCAGTGCCGGAGCCGAGAGCGTCGAGAGCCCCAGCAGGCAGGCAAGCGACATCAGCCGCAACGACAGCAGCCCTGAGCGCAGGCAGGGCACGCATGAGGAGGGCGCATATGAGGAGGACACGGATGACCCGCGACGCGACGCGAACACGGCGCGAAAGCCTGAACGGACAAGCGACCCGACGGAAACTGACATGGCGACTTCCCACCAGAGAATGAACAAGATGACGATGCGACACGGAGCTGGCCGCTGCTTGCCACGCCCGTGGTGACGGGCAGGCGACGGTGGAACAAGGCGGCCCGTGCAGCATGGCGAAAGACAGCGAGTATCCGTCATTGCTGCGTTGAGTAACGATACTCCATGCTGCAGCGCAAAAAATCTCCTCACAGTCCCTTGTCAGTGAGGACAGTGCTTTGTCCGCCGGAGTAGGATACAGGAGATGATGAAGCCGCTGCGGCTCATCCGCCATGGTCTGCGTCGCGCTGATGCTATCGATGGCACCCGGTGACTTTCTTCGGCGATTGCCGAAGTGCCCTGTATAAGGCCCCCTGTGCAAGGCAGTGCCCTGTACAAGGAGGCGCCCTATGCAAGGCAGCGCCCTGCGCCAAAAGACGCACCTTTTTCAGACGCAAGGGTGCAGAAATGAAATGACCATTTTATAACAACAAGATAGCGAGTCATGACATGCAAGCTCTGGATGATATCCCGACGCCGAACGGCACACTGACGCTCAAATTGATCGCCCAACGCCAGGACACCAATCTCTATGGCGACATCAGCGGCGGCTGGCTGATGCACCGCATGGACGAGGCCTGTGAGCTGGCCGCCGGGCGCGTCGCCCACGGCCGCACTGCCACCGTGGCCGTCGAAGGCCTCGACTTCCTGTCGCCGGTGCGTATCGGCTCGGTGGTCAATATCTTCACTCAGGTGGCCGAGGTCGGGCGCAGTTCGATCAGGCTCGCCGTCGAGGTCTGGATCCGCCCGCCGCAGGAGCGCAATCAACACGCACTGACCAAGGTGACCGAAGCCTGCTACGTGATGGTGGCACTCGATGACAATGGCCGCATCCGCGCCGTACCGGAGCAGGCCAGCACCGCCATCATCGAGGAGCAGGACTGATCCTAAGCAGGACTGAGCCAGGCGCCTCGCCTCTCTTCCTGTCAGCCACACGCCAAGAAAAAGCCGCCCTCGAGGGCGGCTTTTTCGTCAACAATCAGTCACGCGCTCAGACAGTCCGGCAGACAGTCCGGCAGGCAGTCGAAAAGAGACTCGCTCAGGCTTCGCCCAGCACCCGACCACGCGCATCCAGATAGGCCTGCTCACCGATACGCGACCAGGGGGCGACCTGCTGCTGGAAGGCGCGGTAGGACTCATAGACGCGCCTGGCGTCCTCGTCCTTGGCGATGAACTCGTCCAGCACCTCGTTGGAGGCATCGAACAGCGCCGCATAGACGTCCTGGGGGAATTCACGCAGTTCCACACCGTGCTCCTCGACCAGCGAGGTCAGCGCGGTGGCGTTGCGCAGTGCGAATTCATCCACCATGGCGTGATTGGCGATTCTGGCCGCCTGGATCACCACCTGCTGCAGGTCTTCCGGCAGTGCCTGCCAGGCCTCGAGATTGACGGTGCCTTCGAGGATGGCGGAAGGCTCGTTCCAGGCCGGCGAGTAGTAATACTTGGCCACCTGATGCAGGCCGAAGGCCAGATCATTGTAGGGGCCGACCCAGTCGGTGGCATCGATCACGCCGGTTTCCATCGCGGTGAAGATCTCGCTGCCCGGCAGATTGACCGCGCTGGCGCCGATGCGATTCATCACTTCGCCCGCCAGCCCCGGCAGGCGGATCTTCAGACCCTTCATGTCCTCGAGACTGTTCACTTCCTTGTTGAACCAGCCGGCCATCTGGGTGCCGGTGTTGCCCACCGCCAGCGGCTTGAGGTTGTGGCGCGAGTAGATCTCGTCCCACAGCTTCATGCCATCGCCATGATACAGCCAGGCGTTGGTCTCGGTGGTGTTCATGCCGAAGGGCACCGCGGTGAAGAACTGGGCCGCGGGCACCTTGCCCTTCCAGTAGTAGGAGGCCGAGTGGCCCATCTGGGCGGTACCGGAGGACACGGCATCGAAGACTTCCAGCGCCGGTACCATCTCGCCGGCACCATAGACCTTGACCTGCAGGCGACCACCGGAGAGCTGGCCGATCAGGCTGGCGAATTCATTGGCACCGGTGCCCAGTGCCGGGAAGTTCTTCGGCCAGGAGGTGACCATCTTCCAGTGGATGGTCTCGCCCTCGGCGGCATTGGCGGTGGACACGAAAGGCGCGGCGGCGAGACCGGCAGCACCGGCCCCCAGAGCAGAGAGAAAACGGCGGCGTTGCATGGGACTTTCCTTGTTCGAGTTGTGGGCAATGCATGACGCGGCATCAAGACAGCATGTCTGCCACTATGCCGCGACCCATGGATGGCCCACAACTGCACCAAGGCCGTAATGGCGAACGAATACCGCGCCCCCTGCCCCGCGCTACACCTCTTGCCAGCGCCTGCTGTCAGCGCCTCATGGCTGCGTCTGCCATCAATGCAGGATCAGCTCAGCACTTCCAGCTTGGCAAAGCCCAGCACCAGCCACTTGTCGCCTTCGCCCTCGAAGCTGATCTGCACGCGCGCACGCTCGCCCTGGCCTTCGGCATTGATGACCACGCCTTCCCCGAACAGCGGATGCCGCACCAGGCTGCCGAGCGAGAGTGCCGGCATGTCGCCATTGGCCTCGACACTCTCCTGACGCGGACCGGAAGGACGGCGATTCGGCGTGGCGCGCTGGGTCGAGACCGGACGCGAGACCTGGCCACGCAGACGCACCTCTTCCATCAGCTCTTCCGGCAGCTCACGCAGGAAGCGCGACGGCCGCTGGAAGGTCTCCTTGCCGTGCATGCGACGCAGCTCGGCGTAGGTCAGGTAGAGGCGCTGCATGGCGCGGGTGACACCGACGTAGCACAGACGACGCTCTTCCTCGAGACGCCCCGGCTCTTCCAGCGACATCTTGTGCGGGAACAGCCCCTCCTCGACCCCGGCGACGAATACCACCGGGAATTCGAGCCCCTTGGCGGAGTGCAGCGTCATCATCTGCACGCATTCCTCGCCTTCGGCGGCTTCGTGATCGCCGGCATCCAGCGCGGCTTCGGCTAGGAAGGGCTCCAGCGCCTCGGCCCCTTCGCTGGGGGCTTCCGGGTCCATGCGCTCGCCCTGACTGAAGGCACGGCAGGCGTTGACCAGCTCCGAGAGGTTCTCGAGGCGCGCCTGGCCCTTCTCGCCCTTCTCGGCGGCGTGATGCTCACGCAGGCCGGAGACGTGGATGACGTGCTCGACCAGCTCATGCAGCGCCATGCCGGCGGTGTCGTTGTCGAGGCCATCGATGATGTCAGCGAAGGCTCGCACGGCGGTGGCGGCGCGTCCCTTGAGGGCGCCATCGGAGACCGCATCGCTCATCGCCTGCCACATGGTCAGGTTGCCGTAGCGTGCGCGCTCACGCAGCTGCTCGACGGTGCGCATGCCGATGCCACGCGCCGGCACGTTGATCACGCGCTCCAGGGCGGCATCGTCCTCGCGGTTGTTCATCAGGCGCAGATAGGCGAGCGCGTTCTTGATCTCGAGACGCTCGTAGAAGCGCTGGCCGCCATAGATGCGATACGGCATGCCCTGGCGGATCAGCGTCTCCTCCAGCACGCGTGACTGGGCGTTGGAGCGATACAGGATCGCGATCTCGTCGCGGCTGTAGCCATGCTCATTGACCAGTTCACGGATGGTGTCGGCGATGTAGCGCGACTCGTCGATGTCATTGAAGCCGGCATAGACACGAATGCGCTCGCCACGACCGCTGTCGGTCCACAGCTCCTTGCCCATGCGCCCGCCGTTGTGGCTGATCAGGGCGTTGGCGGCCTCCAGAATGGCGCTGGAGGAGCGGTAGTTCTGTTCCAGACGCACCACGCGGGTGTTGGCGAACTCCTCGGTGAAGCGCTGGATGTTCTCGACCCGCGCGCCACGCCAGCCGTAGATGGACTGGTCATCATCGCCGACCACGGTCATGCACTCGCGATCACCGGCCAGCAGCTTCAGCCAGGCGTACTGCAGGGTGTTGGTATCCTGGAACTCGTCGACCAGCAGGTGGGCGAAGCGCTCGCGGTAATGCGCCAGCAGGTGCGGCGTATCGCGCAGCAGCTCCAGCGAGCGCAGCAGCAGCTCACCGAAATCGACCAGGCCGCCGCGTTCACAGGCGAGCTGATAGAGCTCATACATCTCGACCATCTTGCCCATGTAGGCATCGCCATGGGTCTGCACCTGATGGGCGCGCAGACCTTCCTCCTTGCAGCCGGCGATGAAGTACTGGACCTGCTTGGGCGGCCAGCGCTCGTCATCGACGTTGTGCTCCTTGAGCAGCCGCTTGACCATGCGCAGCTGGTCATCGCTGTCGATGATCTGGAAGTGCTCGGGCAGGCGCGCCTCCTGCCAGTGGGTGCGCAGCAGACGGTGACTGATGGAGTGGAAGGTGCCGACCCACATATGGCGCAGGCTGCTGCCATTGAGCGCCTCGAGACGCGTGCGCATCTCCCGCGAGGCCTTGTTGGTGAAGGTCACCGACAGGATGGCGTAGGGCGAGAACTGGTATTGGTCCATCAACCAGGCGATGCGGTGAACCAGCACGCGGGTCTTGCCGGAACCGGCCCCCGCCAGTACCAGCATGTTGCCCGGCGGCGCGGACACGGCCTCACGCTGATGCGTGTTGAGGTGATCGAGGAGGGGCGATTCGGACATGCAGGGCTCACCACAGGGCAGAGGAGTCGAGGAGCGGAGCAGCGTGAGATTCGCTGCCCCTGTTCAGGCATCCACCTTATCACAGCGGCCTGCCCTGCTCTTCCCCGCGCCGGCCTTCCTTGCACATACGTACCTTGCACTTGCCTTCAAGACAGATGATGCCCGGGCGGTGCTCAGTGGGTATCGAAGTCGTGGTCGTCGATGCGCAGGGTGGCGAGGCTCTTCTTGACCGCCTCCAGCTGCTCCTTGAGCTTGGGTCCGCGCGCCTTGGCGACTCCGACCGCCAGCGTATCGACGATCACCAGGTGCGCGATACGCGAGCTCATCGGGGTGTAGATCTCGGTCGGTGTCTTCGTGCACATCGATATGCAGCGGCAGCGTGACTTCATCCGCCAGTGGCGAACCACTCGGGCACAGCCCGATGACGGTCGCGCCGGCGTCCCGCGCCAGACGCACGCTGGCGATCAGCGCCTTGGTGCGGCCGGTCTGGGAGATGGCCACCACCACGTCGCGCGGCCCCAGCGTCACCGCTGACATGTTCTGCATGTGCGGGTCGGTGTAGGCGGCGGTGGAGATCTGCAGGCGGAAGAACTTGTGCTGGGCATCGTGAGCCACGGCGCCCGAGGCACCATAACCGTAGAACTCGACCCGGCTGGCGGAGGCCAGCGAGTGGATGGCGCGCGCGACGGCTTCGGCATCCAGACGGTCACGCACCGACAGCAGGGTGCCGATGGTGGAATCGAACAGCGAGTGCGAGAACTCGGCCACGCTGTCGGAGTCATTCATGGAGAACTGGGCGAACTGGGTGCCGGTGGCGAGGCGTTGCGCCAGCTGCAGCTTGAAATCCTGGAAGCCGGCAAAGCCCATTGCCCGACAGAAACGCACGACCGTCGGCTCACTGACCGATGACTCGCTGGCCAGATCGACGATCCGCATGTGAATCACTTCCTCCGGATGGCGAAGGACATAGCGTGCGACCTTTTGTTCAGAGCGGCGGAAATTCTCCATCCGGCTCCTCAGGTCGTCGAAGATGGCATGGCTCACGGCACACTCCTTGCAGACTTCATGGGCATGCCTGAGCTTACGTCATCCCCCCAGGGGTGTCGCCTGCACAGGCAGGCTATAGTCACAATTTTGTCAAGTGAGCTATAGTAAAACGGTGTGGCGCCAGTGAAAGCCCACATCCTTTGGATGCCATGGAGGTCGAATCATGCGTAATTCAGAGCAGGTAGATACGCTCAAGAAAGAGCTTCTCGATATTTTCATGACTCTCGGTGCCGACGAACATCAGGCCCGCAAGAAACAAAGCGCAGTCCGCCATCTCCGCGCCCGTCGTGGAATAGAATTGCACCACGAAATCAAGCGCCTAAGCGAGGATTTAAGCGACATCGAAGTGCTGGAAATGGATACTGAAAGCGATATCGACACCCACTGATTCCAGGCGGGGAGGCGATACGCTCCCCGCCGATCAGTGATGTTTTCACGCTCTGGTCCGCCAGGGTTCGGGCTCCATGCGACACCTTCCACCATCTCTTTCGAGCATGGTCGTACCCCCCTCTCGCGCAATTTCAGCATCATCACCCCTGACAGAAACGCCTTCTGCGCTGTCATGCCCGTTGTCCTGCTCATCAATCCCGAAATATTCGTTTTTTCTCACCTCATTTTCCGCCCCACCGCTCTTCTTCTGTTTGTCACATTTCTCCTCTATCGCGTGCCGCCATCATCCTTGACGCACCATTTTAGTGCGTATCCGCCGCCATGCGCCTCTCAATACCTGAAACCAGGCTCACGCCTGATGGCGACTTTCCCTCTCGGAAAGGATGAATCTTCTACGTCAAACGCATGACAGACGACGGCCACGCAGCGCAGTGCTACCCGGCCATGACGCCTGCCAGGCAAGCACGCGACCGGGTTGAGATTCTCCAAGCTCAGAAACAGGAAAGGCCCGCCGGATGGCGGGCCTTTCGCATTGCCTGCCATGACACCTGAGGCATGTCATGGCAAGTGTTTCACGAGATCTCTCTATATCTCTCGAGATCTCACTTGACCTACAGGCTGGACGCGAACACCACGACCACACCGATCGGGGCAATATAGCGCGCCACGAAGCTCCACAGCGAGAAGGCCGAGTCGCTCATGTTGAGCTGGCTGCGCACCTCGTCACGGCCCATGAACCAGCCGACGAAGACGATGGTCGCCAGACCGGTCAGCGGCAGCATCAGCTTGCTGGTCGCGTAGTCGAGCAGGTCGAAGATGGTCATGCCTTCGAACTTGGCGAACATGCCCAGCGGCGCCACGTCACTCCACAGGTTGAAGGACAGGATGGTGGCGATGCCCAGCAGCCAGGTGGCGATACCCGCGACCCAGGCCGAGCCGACGCGCGACATCGGCGTCTTCTCTTCCAGCCATTCGACGATGGGCTCCAGCAGCGAGATGCCTGAGGTCCAGGCCGCGAATACCAGCAGCACGAAGAACACCACGCCGAAGACTTCACCGCCCGGCATGTGACCGAAGGCCAGCGGCAGGGTCTGGAAGATCAGGCCCGGGCCCGCGGCGGCGTCGAGGCCGTTGGAGAACACCACCGGGAAGATGGCCAGACCGGCCAGCAGGGCGATGACGGTATCCAGCACCACCACGACCAGCGCGGTACGCCCGATGTTGACGTCATCGGACAGGTAGGAGCCGTAGGCCATCATGATGCCCATGCCCAGTGACAGGGTGAAGAAGGCATGCCCCATGGCCGCCAGCACACCATCCTTGTCGAGCTTGGAGAAGTCCGGCGTCAGCAGCCAGGCGGCGGCATCAGCGAAGCCATCGGTGGTGGCGGCGTAGCCGACCAGCACGATCAACATCACCGCCAGCAGCGGCATCAGGATCTTGGCGGCACGCTCCAGGCCACCGGCGACCCCGCCGGCCACGACCAGGATCACCATCAGCATGAAGGCACTGTGCCAGGCCAGCAGTGTGGTCGGATCCCCCAGCAGACCGCCGAACAGGCTACCGGCCGTGTCAGAGGTCAGGGTTTCGAAACTGCCGCTGGCCGCGTCGGCGATGAAGGCCAGCGCCCAGCCGCCGATGACGCTGTAGAAGGACAGGATCAGGTAGGCGCCGAGCACGCCGGCCACCCCGATCAAGACCCAGGCGGGACTGCGTTTGAGCCGGGCACTGATGTGGCTCATGGTCGAGATGGGGTTCTTCTGCCCCAGGCGACCCAGCAGCCATTCCGACATCAGGATCGGCAGACCGATCAGCAGTATGCAGATCAGATAGACGAGGACGAAGGCACCGCCGCCGCTCTCACCTGTCATGTAGGGGAATTTCCAGATATTGCCCAGACCGACGGATGAACCGACGGCAGCCAGGGTAAAGGCCAGGCGAGAAGACCACTGTGCGTGGGAATGCGGTTTGGATGACATGTGAATCCCTGATTCGTCGCGAGGGTGCCAGTCGCTGGTAGCGACTTCGGGCACCTTGTTGTGCTTGTTGCATCATGCTGCCAATGCGGACGGATCATCCGTGGCCAACACGATGGCGTCGCAGGATCACTGCTGTGGTGCTCCCGGCATTCACGCTGACCGGGTAGGTCGTGGGGAATGACAGGCAAGTGCCGATAGGCACGCCGGAACGGGCAGACTGCCCATCTCCGGTAAATATCGCCGCGGTAACGGCAACATGTGGCTAAAGCTACTCGATTGAGTGGCCATCTGCCAGCAAGCCACCATCAGACCATGGCCTCACAGGAGAAACCTCACGGCCAGGTGGAGCGTCAGAACAGGCTGCCCTGCCCCTCTCCCGGAAAGACCCCGATCAAGGGGCGCTCCAGTTTCGCCAGCACCTGGTTGGCCAAGAGGCGTGCCAGCGCGGGGGCTGCCTTGTTGTCCGGTGTATGCACGAAGAGGAACGGGCTTTTCCCCTGACTTATCCACAAGAAAAGTCGCTCTACCCAGGGAGCGAACAGTGCCCGGTTGGTAGCTTCATCGTAATGACCGATGAAGCGCACCACGGGATGTTGTCCGCTGGAGAACACATGCGATGGGCGGTGAGGCTTTTCCGAGCGCGCCACCGCAAGGCCCGGATGTGCGGTGGTAGGGCCACTGAAGAGTGGACGCACATCCAGCATCACGCGATCGACTGCGTGAGTTATCAACAAGCGATTCAACTGTCGTTCCGCCTCGCCCTTGGCGAAGAATACCGGGTCGCGGGGCTCCACCGACCAGGCAAACCCTGCTCCCTTCACCGACTGCAGGAATTGCTCGAGGCGTGGCAGGACTTCCGCCCCGAGGTCACGCGGCAGCTGAATCATGATCGGACCGAGGCGGTCCTTTATCGGTGCCAGGCAATCGAGAAATTCCGCCAGCTCGTGCTCGATGCCCTGCAGGCGCAATTCATGAGTCAGTCGGCCCGGCAACTTGAAGCAGAAACGAAAATGGGTCGGCGCCTGACGTACCCAGCTGGCGATGGCAGCAGGCGTGGGTTGGGCATAGAAGCTGGTATTGCCCTCGACGCTATCGAAGATCCGGGCGTAATCCGCCAGATGTTCCCGCGGGCCGCTGCCCGGCAACAGGCTGCCGCGCCAGTCATCATTGGCCCACATCGCGAGTCCGAGATGAAGATGCCCCGCCGAGTGCGAGGCATCCGACGGTGCGGAGGCTGCATGAAAATGGTGCATGAAGAGGCCAGAACTAGAGGAATATAAGGGTCAAAGAGCCAACAAGCCGAAGAATATCGTCTGGCAGAGCGACGTAAGCACAATAAAAACTGTCATCACGGCATGCTATGGTCCGCATCCTGCATGACACGTCAGCAGGCGGTCCACCCACCGCCCTGACTCCGCTTCCTGCCAGCCACAAGCCGCGCCGGAAGACACTCTTGTTGACTGCCCATACCCCGGAGCCTGTCATGACTGCTTTCCAACGACTCATTCTGCGCGCCAGCGGCAGCCGCTCTCGCGCGGCAAATGCCATCACCCTGCGCAGCCTGATCACGCTCATCGAGGGCTGCCTGCTGGTGGCGCTCGGCGTACGCCTGCTGCAGGCCGGTGGCCTGCTGGTCAGTGGCACTGCCGGCATGTCGTTGCTGGGTGCCGACCTGACAGCACTGAGCTTCGGCAGCCTGTTCTTCCTGATCAACCTGCCTTTCTACGGCCTGGCCTGGAAACAGCTGGGGCTGAATTTCACCCTGCGCACGCTGGGCTGCGTCAGCCTGCTCTCCGTGCTGTCCGATGTGCTGGCGGTCAGCTTGCCGCTGGGCGCCGTCAGCCTGCCGGTCGCGGCGATTGCCGCAGGCCTGTTGATCGGCCTAGGCATCACGCTGCTGTTTCGCGAGAACGCCTCGCTGGGCGGCCTGAACATTCTGGCGCTGCATCTGGAGCGACGCTTCGGCATCCATGCTGGTCGCACCACCTTCGCCTTCGACCTGCTGCTGATCGCGATCGCCGCACTGGTCTACCCCTGGCCACAGGTCATCTGTTCGGCGCTGGCATTCGCGACACTGTCCTTCGTGCTGGGCCGCTATCATCGCCGCACGCCTCAGACCGCACAGCCTGCCTCACCGGCGCATGACAAGCAGGTGCAGACGGCTCACTAGCGGCGACCGCGTCCCCCGTTGGAAGAACCGCCACCCTTGTACGAGGCGCCCTTGCCAGCCGAGCTGTTTTTCCCCGAGCTCGTGTTGCCGTAACTCTTGCTGCCGCCGCCCTTGTTGGCAGCGGTCTTGCTGTTGGCGGAGCCCTTGTTGACAGAGGCCTTGCTGTTGGCCGCGCCACGCTCATTGCGGCCATCGCTGGCATTGCCACGCGTGCGCGGCTTGAGGCCGCTGGCGAGCTTGCCGGCACCTCCCGCACTCTTGGTGGCATTCCTGCTGGAATTCCTGCCGTCGCTTCTGCCTTCCTGATTGCCACGACCCGTGGTGCGCTCGTCAGAACGCTCGCGACGCCCAGCACCCTCCTGCTTGGCTCCTGAACGCTGGCCCGGATGGCGTTGATCAGCGCCGCGCTGACGTGTCTCGCGTTTATCAGGACTGCGCTGGCCGGATCCGCTCTTGCCGCCTTCCTGGCGTCGAGTGCCGCTACGCCGGCCAGTATCCGTATCCTGGGCGGCGCGCTGATGGCGCGCGGCCGTCGCATGCTGGGAAGGAGGCGGTGCCGCCGCCAGGCGCGAGGCTTCCTCAGTGCCGCTGGAGCCCTCGATCATCTGCTGGATATCCGCCATCTCGCGCTGGGTGAGATACCGCCATTCGCCGACTCCCAGCCCGTCCAGGCTGACATTCATGATGCGCACCCGCTTGAGCTTGAAGACCTCATAGCCCAGCGCCTCACACATGCGACGGATCTGACGGTTGAGGCCCTGGGTCAGGATGATGCGGAACACATAGGTCGAGATCTGCTCGATGCGACACGGCTGGGTGATGGTGTCCAGAATCGGCACGCCAGCGGCCATGCGCTTGAGGAAGTCGCCGTTGATCGGCTTGTCGACCCGCACCACGTATTCCTTCTCGTGGGCGTTGCCGGCACGCAGGATCTTGTTGACGATATCGCCGTCACTGGTCAGGAAGATCAGGCCATCGGAGGGCTTGTCGAGGCGACCGATCGGGAAGATACGCTTGGGATGACCGATGTAATCGATGATGTTGCCGTCGACATGGCGCTCGGTGGTGCAGGTGATGCCCACCGGCTTGTTGAAGGCCAGATAGACCGCTTCCTGCTTGGCTTTCAATGGCTTGCCATTGACCAGCACCTCATCGCCCGGCGCGACCTTGGTGCCCATCTCGGGCACGACACCATTGATGGTCACTCGTCCTTCGGCGATGTAGCGATCCGCCTCGCGTCGCGAGCAGAAGCCCGTTTCGCTGATGAACTTGTTGAGGCGGGTAAGCGATGCGTCGCGATCAGTCATGGCAGGTCACGTGCGTGCGCCGGGCGATGAACGCGCAGCGGACGGAAGGGGATAAGAAGGCAGGCGCACAGGATACCAAAAACGGCAGCCCTGAGGCTGCCGTTGGCACAATGAGACTGGGCTCATCTACTGCTGCGCCAGATATGGCGCAGCCGTCTTGCATCGCAAATTACTCGACCGTGACACTCTTGGCCAGGTTGCGCGGCTGATCGACATCGGTGCCCTTGAGCACGGCGACGTGATAGGACAACAGCTGCAGCGGCAGGGTGTAGAGAATCGGCGCCAGCACTTCACTGACATGCGGCATGCGCAGCACGCGCACGCCTTCGCTCTCTTCAAGGCTGATGTTCTCGTCAGCGAACACATAAAGCTCGCCGCCACGCGCGCGCACTTCCTGCAGATTCGACTTGAGCTTCTCGAGCAGCTCGTCGTTCGGCGCCACCGCCACTACCGGCATGTCAGCATCGACCAGTGCCAGCGGGCCGTGTTTCAGCTCGCCCGCCGGATAGGCCTCGGCGTGGATGTAGGAGATTTCCTTGAGCTTGAGCGCGCCTTCCAGTGCGATGGGGAACTGGGTACCACGCCCGAGGAACAGTGCATTGTGCTTGTCGGCGAAGGCCTCGGAGAGGCGCTCGATCTCGCTGTCCATGGCCAGTGCCTTGGTGACCAGCGACGGCAGCTGACGCAGCTCACGCACCACCTCGGCTTCACCGGCCTCATCACCGCCACGCACACGACGCAGCGACAGTGTCAGCAACATCAGCCCGACCAGCTGGGTGGTGAAGGCCTTGGTGGAAGCGACGCCGATTTCCGGGCCGGCCATGGTCATCAGGCTGAGGTCTGATTCCCGCACCAGCGAGCTGCCCGGGACGTTGCAGATCGCCAGACTGCCGAGGAAGCCACCCAGCGACTGGGCATAACGCAGCGCGGACAGCGTATCGGCGGTCTCGCCGGACTGGGACAGAGTGACGAACAGGGTGCCATCGGCGACCACCACCGGACGGTAGCGGAACTCGGAGGCGACCTCGACCGCCGCCGGAATGCCGGCCAGACGTTCGATCCAGTAACGCGCGACCATGCCGGCGTGGTAGCTGGTACCACAGGCGACGATCTGCACCTGCTTGACCTGACGGAAGAGGTTTTCCGCCTCGCTGCCGAAGCTGCGCACCAGCACGTGATCGCCGTTCAGGCGGCCTTCCAGCGTGGCGGCCAGCACACGCGACTGCTCATGGATTTCCTTGAGCATGAAGTGACGATAATCGCCCTTGGAAGCGGCATCCTGCGCGTGCTCGAAGGTCTGCACCGGACGCTCGTTGGCCTCGGTGACCAGACGCTCGCCCTGCTCGAAGATCTCGATCTGCTCGGCGGTCATGCGCACCAGATCGCCTTCCTTCAGGTAGATGAAGCGATCTGTGACCTGCAGCAGCGCCAGCTGATCGGAGGCCAGGAAGTGCTCGTCGATCCCGACACCGATCACCAGCGGGCTGCCCTGACGCGCGCCGATCAGCACGTCTGGCTGGGCGCGATGCACCACGCCCAGCGCGAAGGCGCCATCGAGCAGTGCCACAGCCTTCTGCACCGCGGTCAGAAGGTCCTGACTCAGGGTATATTCCCGTGCCAGCAGGTGAGCGACCACCTCGGTGTCCGTCTCGGAGGTGAAGACGTAGCCCTGGCCTTCCAGCTCGCGCTTGAGGGTCTCGTAATTCTCGATGATGCCGTTGTGGACCACGGCCAAGCTATCACCGGACTGGTGCGGGTGGGCATTGGCTTCGCTCGGCGCGCCATGGGTGGCCCAGCGGGTGTGCGCGATGCCGACACGACCCTTGAGCGGGGCTTCCTCGAGGCGGCTCTGCAGCGCCCCGACCTTGCCCAGCGCGCGCACGCGGTTCAGGCGACCCTCTTCAGAGAGGACGGCCATGCCCGCGCTGTCATAACCACGGTATTCGAGGCGGTGCAGGCCCTCGAGCAGGATGTTCTGGACGTTACGACTGGCGACGGCGCCGACGATGCCACACATGAGCGATCTCCTTATGCAGTTGCTGGCTCGATGAGCGGGGCGATCAACACCTCGACGCCATGAGCACGAATCTGGTCACGCGCAGCATCAGGCAACGCGTCATCGGTTATCAGGGTACTGACGCTGGACCAGGCCAGCTCCAGGTTGGGAATGCGGCGGCCCAGCTTGTGGGATTCCGCCATCACCACCACTTCACGCGACACCTCGGCCATCACGCGCGACAGGCCGATCAGCTCGTTGAAGGTGGTGGTGCCACGCTCGAGATCGAGACCATCCGCGCCGAGAAACACCTGATCAAAGTCATAGCTGCGCAGCACCTGCTCCGCCACCTGACCCTGGAAGGAATCGGAGTGCGGGTCCCAGGTGCCACCGGTCATCAGCAGCACCGGCTCGTTTTCCAGCTCACGGATGGCATTGGCCACGCTCAGCGAGTTGGTCATCACGATCAGGTCATCCCGGCCCTTGAGCTCGGGAATCAACACCACCGTGGTGGTGCCGCTGTCGATGATGATGCGCTGGTGCGCGCGGATACGGCTCGCGGCGAGACGGGCGATGGCCTGCTTGGCGGCGCTGACCGGCTCGTCATGCACCAGCAGCTCACGCGGCATGGCCACGGCGCCGCCATAGCGTCTGAGCAGCAGGCCACTCTTCTCGAGGAAGGCCAGGTCCTTGCGGATGGTGACCTCCGAGGTGGCAAGCTCCCGCGCCAGTGCCTCGACACTGACCTCACCGTCACGCGCCAGCTGATCAAGGATCTGGTGACGCCGTTGTGGTGTCAGTCGCTTTGACATCGGGGACCCCCATAAAGTTTCGAACCGAAAGATAAGAGAGATGAATCGAAACATCAAGTGAAAGACGATAGAGGATGAGAAGATTCACTCCTGGCAGGTCATCCAGCACAACCGGCCGTGACGAAAAACGGGGAGACACCTGTCGGTGCCTCCCCGCCGGTGATGCTCATCTCCCCTCAGGGACAAGCATCGCTACCACTGCTGCGGATCACAGCTGCCGATCACTTCTTGGTCGGACGCGGCCATTCCGGCTTGTCGATGCGCTTGCCACGCGCCACGCTCAGCGCGCCCTCGGCGACATCGCGGCTCAAGGTAGAGCCGGCACCCACGGTGGCACCGGCACCGATCTTGAGCGGTGCCACCAGCGCCGAGTTGGAGCCGATGAACGC
Organism: Cobetia sp. UCD-24C; assembly: GCF_001306765.1. NCBI lineage: Bacteria > Pseudomonadati > Pseudomonadota > Gammaproteobacteria > Oceanospirillales > Halomonadaceae > Cobetia > Cobetia sp. UCD-24C. Next base: position 109,465 of record NZ_LJTD01000006.1, read on the forward strand.
ATTGGCGCCGATTTCGGTGCGGAACTTGTTGGCACCATCGTAGTTGCAGGTGATGGTGCCGGCGCCGACATTGACGGCCTCACCGAGGGTGGCATCGCCGACATAGCTCAGGTGATTGATCTTGGCATCGACACCGACCTGGGCATTCTTGGTCTCGACGAAGTTGCCGATGCGTGCGCCACGCGCAAGCTCGGTGCCCGGACGCAGACGCGCGAACGGACCGACATTGTTGTCGCCTTCCAGCACGGCGCCGTCGATGACGCTGTGCGGCGCGATGTTGGCGCCGGCACCGATGGTGGCATTGCGGATCACGCAGTGGGCGCCGATGACCACATCATCCGCCAGGGTGACGTCGCCTTCGAAGATGCAGCCGACATCGATGCTGATGTCAGTGCCGATGGTCAGCTTGCCGCGTACGTCGATGCGTGACGGGTCGGCCAGGCTGGCGCCTTCGGTCATCAGGCGGTTGGCCTCACGACGCTGGAAGGCACGCTCGAGATCGGCCAGCTGCAGGCGGTTGTTGACGCCCTGCACTTCCTCGACCGCCGCCGGCTGGGCGGTGGCGATGTTGACGCCTTCGCTAGCTGCCATGGCGATGATGTCGGTCAGGTAGTACTCGCCCTGGGCATTGTCGGCGGACAGCGCCGGCAGCCAGCGCTTGAGCTGGGCACCAGTGGTGGCGAGGATACCGGTGTTGCCTTCCTGGATGGCCAGCTGCTCCGGCGTGGCATCCTTGTGCTCGACGATGGCGCTGACGCGGCCTTCGGCGTCACGCACGATACGGCCATAGCCTGTCGGGTCTTCCAGAATCACCGTCAGCAGGCCCAGGGTCTGCTCACTGACTTCGGCCAGCAGCGCCTCGAGGGTCTCGCGACGAATCAGCGGCACATCGCCATACAGGATCAGCACCTTGCCATCACCGATGGCGTCCAGTGACTGGGCCACGGCGTGACCGGTGCCCTTCTGCTCTGCCTGCACCGCGAAGCTGGCGCCGGTATCGGCCAGCTGCTGCTGGACGCGCTCACCACCATGACCGATGACGACATTCAGATGCGCACCGTCCAGGCCTGTGGCGGTGTCAGCCACATGACACACCATCGCCTTGCCTGCCAGCGGGTGCAGCACCTTCGGCAATCTGGAACGCATGCGGGTGCCCTGGCCTGCGGCAAGAATGACGACGTCGGTACGCTCTGCGCTGCTCATCGGTGAACTCCTGTAGAAAGCGGGTCTTCATACCTGAAGCCCTGAAAATAGTGGCGCCATGATAGCAGCTGATCCGTGACCTGCCAGTGACGAGGTTTACCCACGGGACTGTCGCCGAGAACAGACCCGAGAAAGTAGCAGTGCTCCCGCAAGAGCTCTCAGCCAAGCGGCTCAGCGCTCAAGGTGCTGACGGATGAGCACGCTCAGCCCTGAATCGCGCCAGGCTACCCCAGCGGCAAGACTGTCCATTCCCGGGTGATGAGCACAAAAAAAGGCGACCCGAAGGTCGCCTCTTTCCTGTCACTGGCCGTCATGGCCCAGTGCATCTCAGCGCGTGTGACGACGCATCTGCTGCACGGTGCGCAGCTTGGCCATCGCCTCGGCCAGTTCGGCCGTGGCGCGTGAGTATTCCAGTTCGGAAGCCTGGTCGTTCATGGCCTTCAAGGCCACTTCCTTGGCTTCCTGGGCTGCCGCCTCATCCAGATCGTCGGCACGTACTGCGGTGTCGGCGAGGACTGAAACGAGGTTCGGCTGCACTTCGAGGAATCCGCCACTGACGTAGTAGATTTCCTCGGCCCCACCCTGACGCTGAACGCGAATCGGGCCGGGTTGCAGCTCGGTCAGCAGCGGAGCGTGACCCGGCATGATGCCGAGGTCACCTTCGCTGCCGGCAGCCACGAGACGCTCGACCAGGCCGGAAAAGATGCCTTTCTCAGCGCTGACGATGTCGCAATGGACGCTCATAGCCATACCTGTTTCCTCATGCCTGAACAGGGAAATTACATGCCCTTGGCTTTCTCGACAGCTTCGTCGATGGTGCCGACCATGTAGAACGCCTGCTCCGGCAGTGCGTCATATTCGCCGTCCAGGATACCCTGGAAGCCGCGGATGGTGTCCTTGAGGGACACGTACTTGCCCGGCGCGCCGGTGAAGATTTCCGCAACGAAGAACGGCTGTGACAGGAAGCGCTGGATCTTGCGCGCACGTGCCACGGTCTGCTTGTCTTCGTCAGACAGCTCGTCCATCCCGAGGATGGCGATGATGTCTTTCAGCTCCTTGTAGCGCTGCAACACACCCTGAACGTTACGGGCAGTGTTGTAGTGCTCTTCGCCAACGACCAGCGGGTCGAGCTGACGAGAGGTGGAGTCGAGCGGGTCAACGGCCGGATAGATACCCAGCTCGGCAATCTGACGGGACAGTACGACAGTCGCGTCAAGGTGCGAGAAGGTGGTCGCCGGAGACGGATCGGTCAAGTCATCCGCGGGGACGTAGACGGCCTGCACGGAAGTGATCGAGCCAGTCTTGGTAGAAGTGATGCGTTCCTGCAGGACGCCCATCTCTTCCGCCAGAGTCGGCTGATAACCTACCGCGGACGGCATACGACCCAGCAGTGCGGACACTTCGGTCCCCGCCAGGGTGTAACGATAGATGTTGTCGACGAACAGCAGAACGTCACGACCTTCGTCACGGAACTTCTCGGCGATGGTCAGACCGGTCAGTGCCACGCGCAGACGGTTACCCGGCGGCTCGTTCATCTGGCCATAGACCAGGGCAACCTTGTCGAGAACGTTGGATTCCTTCATTTCGTGGAAGAAATCGTTACCTTCACGAGTACGCTCACCCACGCCCGCGAACACGGAATAACCGCTGTGCTCGGTGGCGATGTTGCGGATCAGCTCCATCATGTTGACGGTCTTGCCGACACCGGCGCCGCCGAACAGACCGACCTTGCCGCCCTTGGCGAACGGGCAGACCAGGTCGATGACCTTGATGCCGGTTTCCAGAAGCTCGTTGGACGCTGCCTGTTCCGCGAAGCTCGGGGCTGCACGGTGAATCGGCATGTGCTCTTCAGCACCCACGTCGCCAGCTTCGTCGATCGGCTGACCCAGCACGTTCATGATGCGACCCAGAGTCGCCGTGCCAACCGGCACGGAGATCGGAGCACCGGTGCTCTCAACTGCGAGACTGCGCTTGAGGCCTTCGGTCGAACCCATTGCGATAGTACGGACCACGCCGTCGCCCAGCTGCTGCTGGACTTCGAGTACGGTCTCGCTATCGGCGACGTTCAGGGCGTCGTAGACCTTGGGCACTGCGTCCCGCGGAAACTCGACGTCAATCACCGCGCCGATGATTTGTACGATACGTCCGCTCATTCCTGGTTCCTCTTAAACCTGCGATTGAAACCTGCTTGCCTGTTGCCACGCTGTCATCAGACGGCGGCGGCACCGGATACGATCTCGGAGATTTCCTGAGTGATCGCTGCCTGGCGGGCCTTGTTGTAGACCAGCTGAAGGTCGTCGATCAGGTCGCCGGCGTTATCGGTCGCACTCTTCATTGCGATCATTCGCGCTGCCTGTTCGCAGGCGATGTTCTCGACCACGGCCTGGTAGACCTGGGCCTCGACATAGCGCTTGAGCAGCTTGTCGAGCAACGAGACGGCATCCGGCTCATACAGGTAGTCCCATGTAGTGGGACCGGTTTCTTCGTCATTCAGATCAGCTTCGAGAGGAAGCAGCTGACGCACGACCGGCTTCTGCGTCATGGTGTTGACGAACTCGTTGAACACCACGTACAGACGGTCGAGGCTGCCCTCGTCGAATGCGTCCAGCATGGCCTTGACGCTACCGATCAGATCCTGGGTACCCGGGGAATCCCCGAGACCGGACTTGGCGGCAAGCAGGTTGCCACCGTAGTTGCGGAAGAAGGTACCGGCCTTGGAGCCGAGGGCACAGAAGTCCACCTCGACACCCTGGTCGCGCCAGCTCTTCGCATGCTTGGTGACAGCCTTGAACAGATTGGCGTTCAGGCCACCACACAGGCCGCGATCACTGGAGACCACGATATAACCGACACGCTTCACATCGCGTTCCATCAGATACGGATGGCGATATTCCGGGTTGGCCCGGGCGATGTGTCCTACAACCTTGCGGATCTGATGAGCATAAGGCTGGCTGGCCGCCATGCGATCCTGCGCTTTACGCATCTTGGACGCAGCCACCATTTCCATGGCGCTGGTGATCTTTTGCGTATTTTTGATGCTCCCGATCTGGGAGCGAATCTCTTTTGCAGCTGCCATAGCGATCTGCCTTATTCATGCCACCCGAAGGGAAACGACAGGGCCCGGACTGGCCGGGCCATGCCACTTACCAGCTTTGAGTCGCCTTGAACTTCTCGACGCCAGCCTTGAGACCATTCTTGATCTCGTCATCGTAGCCGCCGGACTGATTGATCTTGTCCAGAAGATCCGCGTGCTCGGAGCGCATGAAGTCCAGCAGCGCCTTCTCGAAGCCCAGCACCTTGGCGACGTCGACGTCATCCAGGTAGCCTTCGTTGGCCGCGAACAGCGAGATCGCCATGTCGGCCACGGACATCGGAGAGTACTGCTTCTGCTTCATCAGCTCGGTGACACGCTGACCATGCTCGAGCTGCTTGCGGGTCGCTTCGTCCAGATCAGAGGCGAACTGGGAGAAAGCTGCCAGCTCACGGTACTGAGCCAGTGCCAGACGCACACCACCACCCAACTTCTTGATGATCTTGGTCTGAGCAGCACCACCGACACGGGAAACAGACAGACCCGCGTTGATGGACGGACGGATGCCGGAGTTGAACAGGCTGGTCTCGAGGAAGATCTGACCGTCGGTGATGGAGATCACGTTGGTCGGAACGAACGCAGACACGTCGCCACCCTGGGTCTCGATGATCGGCAGCGCAGTCAGGGAGCCGGTCTTGCCTTTCACTTCACCCTTGGTGAACTGCTCGACATAATCGGCGTTGACGCGTGCGGAACGCTCAAGCAGACGGGAGTGGAGATAGAAGACGTCACCCGGGTAGGCTTCACGGCCCGGCGGACGCTTGAGCAGCAGGGAGATCTGACGATACGCCCATGCCTGCTTGGTCAGATCGTCATAGACGATCATCGCGTCTTCACCGCGGTCGCGGAAGTACTCACCCATGGTGCAACCGGCGTACGGTGCCAGGAACAGCATGGCAGCCGGATCGGAAGCGCCAGCAGCGACGATGATGGTGTGTTCCATCGCGCCGTGCTCTTCGAGCTTGCGCACGACGTTGGCAATGGTGGACTGCTTCTGGCCGACGGCGACGTAGACGCAGGTAATGCCCTTGCCCTTCTGATTGATGATGGCATCAATCGCGATGGCGGACTTACCAATCTGACGGTCACCGATGATCAGCTCGCGCTGACCACGGCCGATCGGCACCATGGCATCGATGGACTTCAGACCTGTCTGCACCGGCTGGTCGACCGGCTCACGGGCGATGACGCCCGGAGCGACCTTCTCAACCGCGTCAGTCAGCTTGGCGTCGATCGGGCCTTTGCCGTCAATCGGGTTACCCAGCGCGTCGACCACACGGCCGACCATTTCCGGGCCTACCGGCACTTCGAGGATACGACCGGTGCACTGCGCGGTCATGCCCTCTTCGAGCTGGAGGTAGTCACCCAGAACGACAGCACCGACGCTGTCGCGCTCAAGGTTAAGCGCCATACCAAAGACGCCACCCGGGAATTCAATCATCTCACCGAACATGACGTCTGCGAGGCCGTGGATCTGCACGATGCCGTCGGAGACGCTGACGATGGTGCCCTGATTACGGGCTTCGGATGCGACGTCAAGCTTTTCGATACGCTGCTTGATGATGTCGCTGATCTCGGAAGGATTCAGTTGCTGCATGCCATGTCCCTCGGACTCAGGAGTTCAGTGCTTCGGAAAGCCGGGCCAGCTTGCCGCGCACGGAGCCGTCAATGACGGTATCTCCGGCACGGATGATGACGCCGCCGAGCAGCGTACTATCCACCTGAGTGGTAATGGAGATGTCGCGGTTCAGACGCTTGCGCAGGGCAGTGGCGAGCTTTTCTTCCTGCTCACTCTCCAGTGCAAAGGCAGACACCAGGGTCACCTCGACACGCTGTTCCTGCTCGGCCTTCTGGGCCTCGAACAATTCGGCCACGGAGGGCAGGGCCGCAAGGCGGTCCTGCTCACCGAGAGTCCGGATGAAGTTGCGGGCGCTGTCATCCAGCGCCTCACCGCACACGTCCAGGAAGGTGCCAACCTTGTGCTCGGTGGAGAGCTTGGGGTTGTCGAGCACCGCCTTGACGTTTGCGTCGACAGCGACGAGCGCCGCTGTCGACAACATGCCGGACCAGGCCTCTAGCGCCTGCTGGCCGCGTGCAAACTCGAACGCCGCCTTGGCGTACGGGCGAGCCGCGGTGGAGGTAGACGTTTCAGCCATGGAATCAGTCTCCTCAGAGCTCGGCAGCGAGCTTGTCAATCAGCTCGCGGTGCTTGGCTTCGTCGATGGAGGATTCCAGGATGCGCTCGGCGCCGACCACTGCAAGAGCAGCGACCTGACCACGGAGCTCGTCCTTGGCCTGGTTGATCTCCTGGGAGATTTCGGCACGGGCCTGCGCAACGAGACGCTCGCCTTCCGCACGTGCAGTTTCACGTGCTTCCTCGATCATCTGGTTGGAGCGCTTATGGGTCTGCTCAATGATGCGTGCTGCTTCATCCTTGCTTTCCCGCAGAGTCTCGGTGGCTTTTTCCTGCGCCAGTTCGAGGTCACGGGTAGCACGGCTGGCAGCATCCAGACCATCTGCAATCTTCTTCTGACGTTCTGCCAGAGCCTGTGTGACCGGCGGCCAGACATACTTCATGCAGAAATAAACGAAGACCGCAAAGGCGATGGCCTGACCAATCAGGGTTAAGTTCAGATTCACGCCAGCACCTCTCGCTTCACGATTGTTGGGTCAAAAACACGGTAGGCCGGAGGCCAGCCGATGTTTAACCGACAAACGGGTTGGCGAAGGTGAAGAACAGCGCGATACCAACACCGATCATGGTCACGGCATCCAGCAGACCAGCGACGATGAACATCTTGACCTGCAGCTGCGGGATCATTTCCGGCTGACGCGCTGCGCCTTCCAGGAACTTGCCACCGAGGATACCGAAACCGATGGCGGTGCCCAGGGCGCCCAGGCCGATCAGCAGGGAGACGGCGATAGCGGTCATGCCAAGAACTTGTGCTTCCATTGTGGAACTCCAGTTTTAGTCAAGTTTAAGTCAAGGGTTGAGGGTGTGAGCAGAGCTCGGAAATCTTGCCCCACGCCACGGATGGCGCGGGGCGAATTACATCAGTGGTCTTCGCTGGCCATGCTCAGGTAGACGATGGTCAGCATCATGAAGATGAATGCCTGCAGGGTGATGACCAGGATATGGAAGACCGCCCACGGGAAGTGCAGGGGCAGCTGCCAGATACCGACCAGCGAGATCAGGATGAAGATCAGCTCGCCTGCATACATGTTACCGAACAGACGCAGCGCCAGAGAGATCGGCTTGGCGATCAGCGTCACGAACTCAAGCAGGAAGTTGACCGGAATCAGCGCGATCTGTGCCAGCTTGTTCGGGGTGTTGAACGGGTGCAGCGTCAGTTCGGCCAGGAAGCCCTTGAGGCCCTTGACGCGAATGGAATAGAAGATGATCAGCGCGAACACGGACAATGACATGCCCAGCGTGGCATTGATGTCAGTGGACGGCACCACCTTGAAGAACACGTGAGCCGGATCGGCGCCGAACATCTCACCGACCTTGGCAGCAACGCCAGGCAGCCAGTCGACGGGGATCAAGTCCATCAGGTTCATCAGGAAGATCCAGCAGAAGATCGTCAGTGACAGCGGTGCGATCAGGCGTGAACGGCCATGGAAGGTCTCACGCACGGACTGATCGACGAACTCGACCATCAATTCGACGAAGTTCTGCAGACCGCTGGGAACGCCAGTGGTGGCGGACTTGGCGACCTTGCGGAACAGGCACAGGAAGATCAGGCCCAGACCGATGGACCAGCCCATGGTATCCAGGTGGATGGCCCAGAATCCCATGTCGGCCGCTTCCTGAGCGCTGTGCGCCAGTGACCATCCGTGTTCCGGGTGGTTGCCGTACGTCAGATTCTGCAGGTGGTGCTGAATATATTCGGAGGGACTCGGGTTGGTGCCTGCCATGACTCTGCCTCAGGTTCGTGTGTACGGTGTTCGCTTCACCAGCCAGGGGCCCAGCCAGTGAACCGCCATTGCCGCCACGTAAGCGCAAAAAAATAAAGCGGGGTTTGAGGGCGGCACTGCGATGAAGAAGAACGCAAACAATACGGCCGTCAAACCGAACTTACCGGCCTCGGCCTGATAGAAGGCCTTGACCATTGCCTGGGCGTAGCGTGCACCGGTCACACGCAGTGAACGCCAGGCGAAAAACAGATTGGGCAGCAGGCAGACCAGCCCACCACACAGCGCGGAAAGCGCCGCACCACTGCCTTTCATCACTCCCGCCAGCAAGACGGCAATCACGATGACCAGCGCCTGGCCCCAGAGCAATCGAGCCACCTGAGGGCGTTGTAGAGCAGCGGGTGTCGTCTTGTGCATCTTGGACCTGTGTCTCGCAATGATGGCCTTCGCCATTTCTGGCGCTGCGCTGGACACAGCCCGGGAGCAAACTCGCCGGATTATAGGGGAGCGCTTCACCGCCATCAACCAAACGACAAGCTAAATTCCTTGATCTTTCGCAAGCTTACGACCAAAGCCTCACTATCTTGCGGGAAACCGATGACAGTTTGCTTACGTTGACAGTCGCTTGCGGTGCGAGCGACACAGGGTTGCATGAATCACAACCTGACGTCAGCAACATCCTTCAATATCTTGAATGTCAGATGCATTTCGCGCCCCTGCGACAATGAGTCACAGGGGCGCGAAAGAGGATCGTGATCCGTCACGCGGAAAATTGCCGCCTGGGGAGGTGTGACGCGCGGTCAGCCCTCCCCCGCTCGCCCACTAGTGGATATGGCCGAGAATGCCGTCCAGCTCATCCAGACTGGTGTAGGAGATGGTGACCTTGCCCTTGCCGCTCTTGCCGTGACGGATATTGACGGCGGCACCCAGTTGCTCCGAGAGGCGCGTTTCCAGACGCTGGATGTCGGCGTCCGGTCGCGCCGGTGCCGGCTTGGGCTGCTCACCCTTCTGCACGCTTTTCACCAGCGCTTCGGTCTGGCGCACGGTCAGCTCGCGCTCGACGACTTCATGGGCCAGCTTGCGCTGACGTGCCGGAGTCAGGCCGATCAGAGCACGGGCGTGCCCCATGTCGAGCTCACCGCGCTCCAGCAGGGTCTGCACTTCCTGTTCCAGCGTCAGCAGTCGCAGCAGATTGGTGACCTGGGCGCGTGAACGCCCGACCGCGTCGCCCACCTGCTGCTGGGTCAGCTCGAATTCCTCGAGCAGGCGCTTGAGCGCCAGGGCTTCCTCGACCGGATTGAGGTTCTCGCGCTGGATATTCTCGATCAATGCCAGCGCGAGCGCGATCTCATCGCTGATGCCTTCGCGGACGACGGCGGGGATGGTATCCAGCTCCGCCAGCTGCGAGGCACGCCAGCGGCGTTCGCCGGCGATGATCTCGTAGCGCCCCTCCCCCACCGGCCGCACCACGATGGGCTGCATCACGCCCTGAGCCCGGATGGAATCCGCCAGCTCCTCGAGCGCTTCCGGCTGAATGTCACGCCGTGGCTGATACTTGCCACGCTGCAGCTGCCCGAGCGGCAGGCGCTCGAGGCGCTCGCTGGGCAATTCCGCCGTGGCAGCGGCCGGATTCGCGGCCAGCGCGGCATCCGGTGACGCATCGATGGCGTCGCCATCGACTTCTATATCGGCTTCGACATGGCGGCGGCGGTTTCCGGCGCCAATCAGGGCATCCAGGCCCCTTCCCAGGGCACGCTTACGCGTCATGGACCTTCCTCGGTGAAGTTACAGCGAGAGACGACGAATCAATTCCTTGGCGAGCACCCGATAGGCCTGGCTGCCACGCGACAGACGCGCATACTTGGTCACCGGCAGGCCGTGGCTCGGCGCTTCCGCCACCCGCACGTTGCGCGGAATGGTCGCCTTGATCAGGGTATCGCCAAAGTAATCGGAAAGTTGCTTGCTGACATCGCGGGTCAGACTGTTGCGAGCGTCGTACATGGTACGCACGATCCCGAACACGTCGAGGGCCGGATTCACGTTGCCTTGAATCTGCTCGACGGTATCGAGCAGCGCTGACAGACCTTCCAGCGCGTAGAACTCGCACTGCAGCGGGATCAGCACGCCATGGGCGGCGGTCAGGGCATTGACGGTCAACATGTTGAGCGAGGGCGGGCAGTCGATCAGTACCACGTCATATTCCGCGGCGATCGGCGCCAGAGCTTCCGTGAGGCGGCGCTCACGCCCCTCGACACCGAGAAGATCGACCTCGGCGGCAGTAAGGTCGCCATTGCCGGGCAACAGGGCGTAGCCGGCATCGGGACAATCGAGAATCACGTCACTGGCACGCAGCTCCCCCAGCAGCACATCCAGCACGCTGCCTTCGAGGTCGTGCTTGTCGATGCCGCTGCCCATGGTGGCATGGCCCTGCGGGTCGAGATCGATCAGCAGAACGCGGCGATCGAGTGCCGCCAGCGACGCCGCCAGATTGACGGCAGTGGTGGTCTTGCCGACGCCACCCTTCTGGTTGGTCAGCGCGATGATCTTGGTCACGAGCGACTTCCTTGGTTCCTTGAGAAGCGGGGCCATTGGCACCAGCCACATGCTCACGAGGACAGATCAATGATCTGCCCTCGTGAAAACATCAGGCTGCCTGCCTTTTGCGCCCGGCACAATCCCTGCGCACGCCTTGAGGCGCTTTATCAGTCGCGCTTGAGGCGCAGAAGGTGACGCTCCCCTTCCTCGCCCGGCACTTCCAGCACCAATGTCTCGACCAGCGAGACACCCATCGGCAGGCGGGCAATCTCATCACTGGGGATGCGCCCTTTCATGGCCAGCCATTCGCCGCCCTCGGCGAGCACGGCCGCCGACAGATTGACGAAGGCATCGGTATCGGCGAAGGCACGCGAGATGATCTGTTCGAACGGCGCACCATCATAGGCTTCGATGCGGACCTGGGTCGGGCTCAGATTCTTGAGGCCCAGTTCGTGGCCGGCCTGAATCTGGAAGCGCACCTTCTTGCCATTCGAATCCAGCGGCACGACGGCGATGTCGGGACGCATGATCGCGATCACGATGCTGGGCAGGCCCGGGCCGGCGCCGACATCCAGAAGACGTGGCCCACTGATATAAGGCAGCACACTGAGGCTGTCGAGCAGATGGCGAGTCACCATCGCCTCCGGCTCACGTACCGCGGTGAGGTTATAGGCGCGATTCCACTTGTGCAACAGCACCAGCAACGTCATCAGCTGGGCGTGCTGTTCCTCGCTCAGCGCCACTCCCATGGCGCTGGCACCACGACTGAGCAGCTGAGCGCAACGTTCACGCTGTGTCTCGTTGAGCGTCTGGCTCATTGCGCGGCTCCCGTGTCAGCCGTTGCGGCATCTGCGGGTGTCTCCGCCTTGATCAGCTGACGCTTCTTCAAGTGAATCAACAGGATAGAGACAGCTGCCGGCGTGACACCGGAAATGCGACCGGCCTGGGCCAGCGTCGCCGGGCGCGCTTCGTTGAGCTTCTGCTTGATCTCGTTGGAGAGACCATCGACGGAATCATAATCGAGGCTGGTCGGCAGTTCGGTGTGCTCGTGACGGCGCAGGCGGTCGATCTCTTCCTGCTGACGCTGGATATAGCCTGCGTACTTGGCAGTGATCTGTACCTGTTCGGCGATGCGCCAGTCGTCGACCCCTTCCCCTTTCAGGCCTGCCACATCCGGATACTCGAGCTCCGGACGCTTGAGCAGTTCCATCAGGCTGGCTTCGCGCTTGAGCGGCGAGCTGAGCTTGTCGCTCAACGGGGCCAGTTCCGGGCTCTTCGGCGTCAGCCAGGTGCTCTCGAGACGCGCGGTCTCGCGGGCGATGGCTTCACGCTTGCGATCGAAGGCTTCCCAGCGGGCGTCATCGATCAGGCCCAGCTCGCGCCCCTTGGCGGTCAGACGCAGATCGGCATTGTCCTCACGCAGCAGCAGGCGATATTCGGCGCGCGAGGTGAACATGCGGTACGGCTCGCGCGTGCCGAGGGTGATCAGGTCATCGACCATCACACCGGTGTAGGCCTCGTCTCGCAGCGGATGCCAGGACTCGTCGTCAGTGGCGCGCAAGGCGGCATTGACGCCCGCCAGCAGCCCCTGGGCACCGGCTTCTTCATAGCCGGTGGTGCCGTTGATCTGACCGGCGAAGTACAGGTTCTTGATGAAACGCGTCTCCAGGGAGTGATGCAGGTCCTGGGGATTGAAGAAATCGTACTCGATGGCGTAGCCGGGACGCGTGATGTGCGCGTTCTCCATGCCACGGATCGAGCGCACCACCTCGAGCTGCGTATCGAAGGGCAGCGAGGTGGAGATGCCGTTGGGATACAGCTCATGGGTATTCAGGCCTTCCGGCTCGATGAAGACCTGGTGGCTGTTCTTGTCGGCGAAGCGGTGCACCTTGTCCTCGATGGACGGGCAGTAACGCGGCCCGATGCCATCGATGACGCCGGAGTACATCGGCGAGCGGTCGAGATTGGCGAAGATGATCTCGTGAGTGCGCTCGTTGGTGTGCGTGATGTAGCAGTTGACCTGCTCCGGCTGCATCTCACGGCTGCCCATGTAGGACATCACCGGACGCGGCGTATCACCCGGCTGGGCTTCCATCTTGCTGAAGTCGACGCTCTTGGCATCGATGCGCGGCGGGGTGCCGGTCTTGAGGCGATCGACGCGGAACGGCAGTTCACGCAGACGCGATGCCAGGCCATTGGCGGGCGGATCACCGGCACGGCCACCGGCATGGTTATCCAGGCCGATGTGGATCACGCCGCCGAGGAAGGTCCCGGTCGCCAGCACCACCGTGGTGGCGTGGAAGCGGATCCCGGTCTGGGTGACGACCCCCCGCACGGTCTCGCCTTCGACGATCAGGTCTTCCGCACCCTGCTGGAACAGCGTCAGGTTCGGCTGGTTTTCCAGCACGTTGCGGATCGCGGCCTTGTACAGCGCCCGGTCAGCCTGTGCGCGAGTGGCACGCACTGCCGGCCCCTTGCGGGCATTCAGGGTACGGAACTGGATACCCGCCATGTCGGTGGCCAGGCCCATGGCACCGCCCAGCGCATCGATCTCCTTGACCAGATGGCTCTTGCCGATCCCGCCGATGGCGGGATTGCAGGACATCTGGCCCAGCGTCTCGATGTTATGGGTCAGCAGCAGGGTCTGACGGCCCATGCGGGCAGCAGCCAGTGCGGCTTCCGTACCGGCATGACCGCCGCCGATGACGATCACGTCAAAGCGGTTCGGGTAATCCACGTTGGCACCTCGGGGTATCACGAAACTTGGGTGAAGCGCTGTTCGCTGGTTGGCGAAGCAGGCAAATCGGCCAGGCAGGGCGATGAATCGATGCCTGGATGAATCAAGGACTGCCAGACGGCATGGCGAATGATGTCCGTCGCCGAAGGCATGTGCTCGACCGGTGAGGGAGCTTGCAAGCCAGCAGGATGACGTCCGGGCCGCACAGTATAAACCGCCTGTGGGTAAGCGTCAGGAGTTTTCCACAGCGCCTTGCCCTGGCAGCCCATGAGCGAATGCCCGGGTTGTTTCTTCTGGAGCATCAATCCACGCCGCGGCGATTCACGAGTCTTGCGGATACGACGCGTCGATTTTCCGGCGAGGGATGCGCTACCCAGACAGCCGTTCGTTATCCCGAACACTTCGGATTCGGCGAGTTCACGCCAGGTCGATCGTGAGGTCTCGGTCCGTCCTTCGGGTTTCCGGATAACAAGATTATATAAAGAAAAGAAAAAGGGGTTCTGTTGATGTTGTAACTACTGTTGTGGACAAAATCAGTGGGAAATCGACTTTATCTGTTACAAATCAAAAGCTTACGATGTTGATATAGTTGGGGAGAAAATGCGGAGTACCTGAGGACGCCACCGGTCGCTTCCTGTGGATGAAATGCGCCCTTGTCCACAGCCCCGATTATCCCCTGATTCATACCGAGCTGGTACCCGACTTTTCTGCCCAGCTGTGCACAAGTGGCGTTGTTACCCACAACCCCTAGTGCTGCATGGCTTGACGGCAAGAAGGCCGCGGATAATGCCGGAAAATGTCCACAGAGGCAAATGTCGATTTCCTGCGCTGCCCAAGGCTGTAGACAGTCATGGGATAAGTGGTGCGTGAATGGCTACAGCCCTCGCCAATGGTGCCAATGACGCTACACGCCCCAGTCTGTGGATACTTTTTCGCTTGTTTTGCCCGTGTCGGCCGCTGAGACTGCCTGAACGCTGCTCCAGCGGCTCACGGTGCACGTTATCCTCGTGTGGTTTTCCGGCTAGTCCCCTGATTTATCCCTGTTTTTCACCAGCTAAAGCGACGCCTCAGCGAGGACTGCCAGGCGGGGAAAGCGTCATTCCTTCGAGCGCCAAGGCGTGTTTGCGTGACCTGGCAAGGGGGTGGCCGGGGCCAAAAAAATTCGTTTTTTTCTTCTCGAAATGCCGACAGATGGCGCGGGGAGAGAAGATTTTTCATCGTTTGGCGATCCGCAGGGCTCGCAAGCCTCTCTGAGGACAAAAAAATGCCCCGACCTGACGGTCGGGGCATGCCCGCTGCACGCATGGCAGCGGGTAGGGTCTTCACGTGCTCAACGCTTGTCTGACTAGTGGCTCAGCGAGCCTTGTGGAAGGCGCTCAGTGGGACAGTACGCGGGCCAGGAAGCTCTGGGTACGTGGATGTTGCGGCGTATCGAAGACCTGCTCTGGCGTGCCTTCCTCGACGATGCTGCCCTGATGGATGAACACCACCCGGTCTGCCACTTCACGGGCAAAACTCATTTCATGGGTGACGATCATCATCGTCATGCCTTCGCGGGCCAGCTTGCGCATGACATCGAGTACCTCGCCGATCATTTCCGGGTCCAGTGCCGAGGTGGGCTCATCGAACAGCATCAGGCGCGGTTCCATCGCCAATGAGCGGGCAATGGCCACGCGTTGCTGCTGGCCGCCGGAGAGTTGCCCCGGGTACTTGTCGGCCTGCTCGAGGATATTGACCCGCTCGAGCAGCGTATCGGCTTGCTGCTCGGCCGCCGGTCGTGAGGTACCGCGGACCTTGATGGGGGCCAGGCTGACGTTGTCACGCACGCTCATGTGCGGGAAGAGGTTGAACTGCTGGAAGACCATACCGACTTCGGTGCGTATCGCCTTGAGCGCCCTGTGGCTCTTGCCGTGGGGGATCAGCGAGTGCCCATCCACCTCGATGTTGCCGTCCTGAAACTCTTCCAGGCCGTTCACGCAGCGAATCAGTGTCGACTTGCCGGAGCCACTGGCCCCGATGATCACCACCACCTCCCCCTGGGCGACCTCGAGCTCGATGTCCTTGAGGACATGCAGGCTGCCGAAATGCTTGTTGAGCTTGTGCATCTTCACGATGGCAGTCATGGGGCACTCCGAACCGGCGCTGCATGCCGGAAGGTCGTCAGAGGAAAGAGATCAGGCAGAAGGAGAGAGGGCGTGGCTATATCCGTCGCGTGTGGGGGGCAGAGAGACATCATTGGCCCACCAACCCGCGGCGCTCGAGCATCCGCAAGCCAAATGACAGGCTGAGGGTGATCACCAGATACAGCAGCGCGACCATGAAGTAGGTTTCCAGCGCATTGAAGGTCGTGGCGATGTAGATCTGCCCCTGACGCACCAGCTCACCGACGCCGATCACCGAGAACAGCGAGGTGTCCTTGATCGAGACGATGCCCTGGTTGCCCAGCGCAGGGATCATGCGGCGCAGCGCCTGGGGCCAGATGACATAGCGGAAGGTCTGCGGGGTGGAAAGACCGAGTGACAGGCCGGCTTCCCGCTGGCCACG
This sequence comes from Cobetia sp. UCD-24C, assembly GCF_001306765.1. Lineage (NCBI taxonomy): Bacteria > Pseudomonadati > Pseudomonadota > Gammaproteobacteria > Oceanospirillales > Halomonadaceae > Cobetia > Cobetia sp. UCD-24C. The sequence continues at coordinate 125,490 of NZ_LJTD01000006.1, forward strand.
GGCGATGGACTGCACGCCACCGCGCACGATTTCCGAGATATAGGCCGCCGAGTTCAAGGCGATCGCGGCGATGCCGGCGGTCAGGGCATCGATGGGGCCACCGATGATCTGCGGCAGGCCATAGAAGATGAAGAGCACCTGGACGAGCACCGGGGTGCCACGGAAGATCTCGATATAGGCGGTGGCGACCCAGCGCAGGATCCGGCTGGGAGACAGGCTCAGCAGTCCGAACAGGATGCCGAGCACGAAGCCGATGGCGAGGCCACCGAAGGAAATGGCGAGGGTCCAGGGAATGCCCTCGAGCAGGTAGGGCACCGAATTGAGTGCGGCCTGCCAATCAAACTGGAACTGAACGTCCACGGGGGGCTCCTTGGCACGAACCTCTCATGCGCCGCTGGACGCGCCGGAGGTTCGAGACGACCGACATTCCGGCAGGCTGTCGCTGCCGAAATGTCGTGATGATGATCTGCACTACGCGACGTGGGGCGTCTGAGGCGAGTCGAAAGCGGCTTATTGGCTGTCGCCGGGCATGGCGCCGAACCACTTCTGGTAGATCTCGGCATAGCTGCCATCGGACTTCATCTCGGCCAGCGCCTTGTTGGCGGCCTCGGTCCACTCGCTGCCTTCGGTGAAGGCGATGCCGTATTGCTGGCCTTCATAGAGCGGCCCCACCGTCTTGACGCGTCCATTGCCCTTGGTCTTGGCGAAGTAGCCGACGTTGGGGGCATCGTAGAAGACGGCATCGACGCTGCCGGACATCAGGGCCATGTACATGTCGGCGCTGCCCGGATAAGGCGTGATGGTGGAGTCACCAAGGTTGGCGGTGAGGTAGTCGTAACTGGTGGAGCCGATCTTGGTGCCGATCTTCTTGCCTTCCAGGCCCTCGATATCCTCGATGTCGCCGTTGTTGGCCGAGGTCAGAATCTGCAGGCCGGAGTCATAGTAGGGATCGGTGAAGTCGACGATCTTCTCGCGCGCCTCGGTGATGGTGATGCCGGCAATGGCGACATCGACACTACCGGTCTGTACGGCCGGGATGATGCCATTGAAGTCCATGGTCTTGAGGTCGATATCGAAGCCGGCGCGCTCGCCGATGGCATTGAGGATGTCGATATCGAAGCCGACCATCTCGCCGCTTTCCTGGTCGAGCATCTCGAAGGGCACGAAGCTCGGGTCGGTCGCCGCCTTGAGGGTGACGGCGTGGGCAGCGCTGGCCATGAAGGTGGCGGCCGCGAGGCCAGAGAGGGAGGCCAGCAGGTGAGATCTGCGCATTTTACATTCCTCTTTATATTTAGGTTTTAGGATGTATAGCGTTTTTAGATTGACGAGCACACCGGACCCCGTCAAGCCTCCTGGCGCTGCCATGCGGCGAAGGGAAGCTTGCAAGCCACTGAGATGACGAAAAAAAATCGCCCCCTACCGGTCCCCGGTAGGGGGCGATCAGGCGCCAGCAAGGCGCCAATGTCGTGCGCGGGCCTGTCAGCCCTGACGGTCAGACACACTCTGGTCAGACCCTCGATGATCAGACCATGAAGGAAGACCCGCAGCCACAGGTGCTGGTGGCATTGGGGTTCTGGATCATGAAGCGGGCGCCCGCCAGACCTTCCTCATAGTCGATCGTCGAGCCGACCAGATACTGGTAGGACAGCGGGTCGATCACGATGGCGGCTTCGCCCAGCTCGACCACGGTGTCGTCATCGGCCAGATCGGTGGCGATATCGAAACCGTACTGGAAGCCGGAACAGCCGCCGCCAGTGACATAGACCCTGAGACGCAGCTCCGGGTTGGCTTCTTCCGCGCGCAGCGCTGCAATCCGGGCACTGGCGCGCTCGGACAGGTACAACGGCGTGGGGATGAAGCTTTGTGCTTCGCTCATGCGGGCCTCCTGGAAGGAGTCGGAGGCCGGACGCTGAAGACAGCGCCCGGCACGGTATAGAGAACGGAATGACGCCTATTATCCCTATATCCGAGCAAAAGGGTCAACTTTGTCTGCCGTGCTGCCGTGCTGCCTTGCGGGCGTACGCTGGCGGTTCAGGGCATCATCGCCGGCGCGCCGATCCCCATCATCTCATCGAGACCGAACATCAGGTTGAGGTTCTGGATGGCCTGACCTGACGCGCCCTTGACCAGGTTGTCGATCACCGACAGCACTACCAGGGTGTCGCCGTTGCCCGGACGATGCAGGGCGATGCGGCACAGGTTGGTGCCCCGCACGCTGCGCGTCTCTGGATGGCTGCCCAGCGGCATGACATCTACGGCGGGATGATCGGCGTAGCGTTGCTCGAACAGCGCCTGCAGATCTTCCAGCGTGCCGCTGAAGCCGCTCAGACGCGGATAGAGGGTGGAGTGGATGCCGCGGATCATCGGCGTCAGGTGCGGGACGAAGGTCAGACCGACCGCGCTGCCGGCTGCCAGGTCCAGCCCCTGGGTGATTTCCGGCAGATGACGATGGCCGGAGGCGCCATAGGCCTTCATGGACTCGCCGGCTTCACACAGCAGCGAGCCGACCTTGGCACCGCGACCCGCGCCGGAGACGGCGGACTTGCAGTCGGCGATGATGTTGTCGGTCTCGATCAGGCCGGCTTCCAGCAGCGGGATCAGTCCCAGCTGCACGGAGGTCGGGTAGCAGCCCGGCACCGCGATCAGGCGCGCTTCGCGGATGGCATCGCGATTGACTTCCGGCAGGCCGTAGACGGCTTCGCCGAGCAGCTCCGGCGCGCCATGCGGCTGGCCATACCACTCGGCCCAGACGTCGGCGTCCTTGATGCGGAAGTCCGCGGACAGGTCGATGACACGCGTGCCGCGTGCCAGCAGATCGCCGGCCAGGGCGTGAGCGACACCGTGAGGCGTGGCGAAGAACACGGCGTCACAGGCGGCCAGCACCTCGGCATCCGGCTCGCTGAACGCGAGGGTGTCGTAGTGGCCGCGCAGATTGGGGTACATCTCGTCGACACGCACGCCCTTCTCGCTTCGCGAGGTGATCACGGTCACTTCCACCTGCGGGTGGCTGGCCAGGAGCCTGAGGAGTTCCACTCCGGTGTAACCGGTGCCGCCGACGATACCTACCTTGATCATGCTGCCTCCCCGCCTTCGGGCGGTGTCCTGTTGATGCGAGATGTAATCTTGTGTCCGATCTGCTGCTGCGACCTTTGGTGGCCTGTGCGCGAGACAGGCGTTGCGCCATGCTGTGCCGAGGTTGTCGGATTGCGCACGGTCGCGACGGTTCGCAATCGATATGATACACAGGTGTCAGGCGGGCAGTAATGCGCTGCCGACATGGATGTCCTCTGTCATTGCCAGTGCCTTCAAGGAGTCGTGAGTGTCACGCCTGACGCGTCCGCATCTGCCTCGTCCCAGTCTCGACAATTTTCGGCGCAAGCTGGCGGCGGTCGATGCACTCCCGCAACTGTGTCTGTTGGGGCTGGTGGCAGGGCTGCTGACCGGCTCATTGATGGTCGGCTTCCGCCTGCTGTTGAGCGCCGGTGCCCTGGGCTTCATGCCCGATGACAACCCGGAGAACTTCGAGGGACTTGCCCCCTGGGTGCGCGCCTCGCTGCCGCTGCTGGCGGTGCTGGTGATCGGCATCGTGCTGGGGCGACAGCATCCGGCGCAGCGCAAGCTGGGCATCGGTCATGTCATCGAGCGCCTGACCTACCATCAGGGCAAGATGCCGCTGCGTGCCTGGCTCAATCAGGTCGTGGTCGGGGTCGTGAGCGTGCTCGGCGGCCTGTCGGCGGGGCGTGAAGGCCCGGCAATTCACCTGGGCGCCGGCGCCTCGAGCTGGATCGGCGAGCGTCTCAAGCTGCCCAACAACAGTCTGCGCGTGCTGGTCGCCTGCGGCACGGCGGCGGGCATCTCCGCCTCCTTCAATACGCCGATCGCGGGAGTCATCTTCGCCATGGAAGTGGTGATGATGGAGTACACCCTGATGGGCTTCATGCCGGTGATTCTGGCCTCGACCACCGGCGCTGTGGTCACGCAGATGGTCTACGGCTCGGCGCCGGCCTTCGCGGTGCCCTCCCTGCTGCTGCATTCCCTGCTCGATCTGCCCTGGGTCATCGTCACGGCGCTGGTCATCGGCCTGCTGGCGGGGGGCTTCGTGCATCTGGCACGTCAGCAGGCGCGCGTGGCACACCTGTCATGGGGGATGCGCATGGCGCTGGTCGGGGTCTCGACGGCCGTCGTGGCGTGGTGGTATCCCCAGGTGCAAGGCATCGGCTATGACAGCCTGGCCCAGCTGCTCGACGGCCAGCTGGCGCTGGATATCCTGTTGGCGCTGGTGATCGGCAAGCTGGTGCTGTCGGCACTGTGCGTGGCCTGTGGCGTGCCGATCGGCATCATTGGTCCGGTGGTGGTGGCGGGCGCCGCTGCCGGGGCATTGATGGGCATGCTGGGCGGCTGGCTGTTGCCGGACCAGGCCTCGGACATCGCGCTTTACGCCCTGCTCGGCATGGCGGCGATGATGGGCGCGGTGCTCCAGGCGCCACTGGCCGCCCTGATGGCACTGCTCGAATTGACGCATTCGCCGAATATCATCCTGCCCGGCATGCTGGCGGTGGTGGTGGCAGGCCTGACCTGTCGCCAGCTGTGTCACTGCCAGGGCTTCTTCATCTCGACGCTGACGGCGCAGGGCCTGCATCCGCTCCAGCAGCCATTGATGCAGGCGCTGTCGCGGGTGGCGGTGCCGGCGGTGATGGAACGCTCGCTGGTCAGCGTGCCGCGCCGCATCACGCGTGAACGCGCTCGCGCCCTGCTCGACAGCAAGCCGGTCTGGCTGGTGGTCACGCGCTCGACGCCGGAAAAGCCGATGGTCGCGCTGCCGGCGGCGGATCTGGTGCGTGTGCTGATGGATGAGCACTGGCGGGAGCAGGAAGAGCTCGACCTGCTCGAGATCCCCGCTCAGCGTCTGGATCTCGCGCCCATTCACCTGCAGGCTACCTTGTCCGAGGCCTATGAGCGGCTGCTGCCCAGCGATGTCGATGCCCTCTATGTCGAGCACACCACCGCACCGATGATTCGCAAGATTTCAGGTATCATCACGCGGGATGCAATAGAGAGCTACTATCGCTATACGCCCTGAAGCGTGGCGTGGCAGCTGCTTCTCAGGCGTGAATTCGCTCTGCGCGCGCCTGGCCGCGACCGCATACCGCATGGGCCTTGGCGGTGCCACATGCCATCGTGGCGATCCGATTGCTTCATCCGCGCGTCCACTTTCTGACCTTCCCGACCCTGACTGACGGAGCTCCCTCATGTATCTGTGGATTAAGGCTTTCCATCTGATTGCCGTAGTGTGCTGGTTTGCTGCCCTCTTCTATCTGCCGCGCCTGTACGTCTATCACGCCCAGGCGCGTGATGCCGGCGACCACAAGGCCATCGAGTACTTCAAGACCATGGAGCGCAAGCTCTATCGCGGCATCATGATGCCGTCGATGATCGCGACCCTGGTGCTGGGGATCTGGCTGCTGGCGCTGGTGCCGAGCTTCATGAGCATGGGCTGGATGCACCTCAAGCTGACCATGGTCGTGCTGCTGGTCGGTTATCACCATGCCTGTGGCCTGTATCTGAAGCAGTTCGCCGCCGATACCTGCAAGAGAACCTCGCGCTACTTCCGCTTCTTCAATGAAGTGCCGGTGCTGATGCTGGTGGTGATCGTCATCTGCGTCATCGTCAAACCGTTCTGAGGGATGGTTCAGCCATGACCGAGTGCTCAGCGCAACTGCCCTATGTGCTGGTATTGGCGGGGCATGATCCCAGTGGCGGCGCGGGTCTGGTCGCTGACAGCGAGGCGATCCGCGCCGGTGGCGGCTGGGCGCTGACGGTGCCGACCGCACTGACGGTGCAGAACTCCTGCAATGTGCAGGCGGTGATCCCGCAATCGGGCGAGTCGATGCTCGCCATGGCCCGCACCCTGTGTGAGGACTTCCGCCCGGGCGCGCTCAAGATCGGTCTGCTCGCCAGCGAAGCGGCGCTCACGGCGTGCGTGACGCTGATCGAGGAACTCCAGCAGCGCTGGCCGGGGCTGCCCGTGGTGTGGGACCCGGTGCTCAAGGCGGGCGGCGGGCTGGAGCTTTCCACCGAGTCGCTGATCCATCAGGCGCGTGAGAGCTTGCTGCCGCACGTGGATGTGCTCACGCCCAACCGCGCGGAGCTTGCGCGGCTGGCGGCCTGCCCCACGGGGGCGGGCGACGGCCAACTCGCCGAGCATCTGCTGGCGGCAGGCGCCGGGGCCGTGCTGGTCACCGGTACCGATCCTGTCGAGCGCGATGCTGATTCGCTGGCTGAGCCGTCGGTGATCCATCGTCTGTATCGCCGTGACCACACCACGCTCGCACTGGACTGCCCGCGACTGACTGGCAGCTTCCATGGCAGCGGCTGCACACTGGCCTCGCACCTGGCGGTGCGTCTGGCACGTGGCATGACGTTGCCATCGGCATGGCAGGCTGCCCAGCAGGCCACCTGGCAGAGTCTCGTCGATGGCCAGCAACGTGGGCGGAAAGGTGCGTTGCCCGGAGCCCAGTTTCTGCCCTGGCGATAGCGCTATTGCCCCTTTCGATGCCGGCACCCCTTGCGCTCACGCGGCTGCAACTCACCCGTGAGTCGCGTTAAGCTGTCGCCATCGACGGCATTCGGGTTATCCACACCTTCCTTGCCGCCCCGAGGCTATCGGGCCGTTTCATCGCCTGTGGACAAGCTGCATTCACGTTATCCACAGCGTCTTAGTGTCTGATCACCCTTTTCTCCATTTTCGCGGCCGATGGCCGCTCGCCGCTTATCAAGAGGTATGTCATGACCACGTCCGCTGCCCAGTTCGAACGCGCCAGCCGTCATATTCCCGGTGGCGTCAACTCGCCGGTCCGCGCCTTCAAGGGACTGCATCGTCCGCCGGTGTTCATCGACCATGCCAAGGGCGCGTATCTGTTCGATGTGGAGAACACGCGCTATATCGATTACGTCGGTTCCTGGGGACCGATGATCACCGGCCACGCCGATGAAGATGTGCTCAGCGCCGTGCGCGAGCGTCTCGAGAGCGGTCTGTCCTTCGGTGCGCCCACCGAGATCGAATCCGAGATGGCCGAGCTGATCTGCGAGATGCTGCCGAGCCTCGACATGGTGCGCATGACCAACTCCGGTACCGAAGCCACCATGTCGGCGATCCGCCTGGCGCGGGGTTTCACCGGTCGCGACAAGATCGTCAAGTTCGAGGGTAACTATCACGGTCACTCCGACTCGCTGCTGGTCAAGGCCGGCTCCGGCGCGCTGACCCATGGCGAGCCCAGCTCCCCGGGCGTGCCGGCCTCGCTGGCCGAGCACACCATCACGCTGGACTACAACGACGCCGAGGGTGTGCGTCGTTGCTTCGCCGAGTTGGGTGACGAGATCGCCTGCATCATCGTCGAGCCGGTCGCCGGCAACATGAACTGCATCCCGCCGGTTCCGGGCTTCCTCGAAAGCCTGCGTGAAGTGTGCGATGCCCACGGCAGCGTGCTGATCCTCGATGAGGTGATGACGGGCTTCCGTGTCGCCCTGGGTGGCGCTCAGGCGCATTACGGCATCACGCCGGACCTGACCTGCCTGGGCAAGATCGTCGGCGGCGGCATGCCGGTGGGTGCCTTCGGCGGCAAGCGCGAGATCATGCACCACCTCTCGCCGCTGGGGCCGGTCTACCAGGCCGGGACGCTGGCAGGCAATCCGCTGGCGATGGCCGCTGGCGTCGCGCTGCTGCGCAAGCTCAAGGCGCCCGGCTTCCACGCCGAGCTTTCACGCAAGGTCGAGATGCTGTGTGAAGGCCTGGAAAGCCGTGCCAAGGCGGCAGGCATCCGTCTGATCACCCAGCATGCCGGTGGCATGTTCGGTGTCTTCTTCACCGATGACGCAGAGGTCAGCAATTTCGCCTCCGCCACGCGCTGCCGTCAGCAGGATTTCGTGACCTTCTTCAACGCGATGCTCGCCGAAGGTGTCTATCTGGCGCCGTCCGCCTATGAAGCCGGCTTCATGTCCGCGGCGCATACCGATGCTGATATCCAGGCCACGCTGGATGCGGCTGAGCGGGTCTTTGCGCAGATGTCCGCATCGAACTGAGTGCGACGCGAGACAGTACCTGAGTCCGCGGGTTGGCCAACGCAGACAGGAACCCGCTCGGCAGGCTGCCGGGCGGGCTGCCATCCGGTACACTTGTCGCCAACGATAGCGATTGCGCTAATGACCTTATAGCCAGCTTGCCTTAGCGGAGACGACCTTGAGCCAGGCCTTGATTCGAGCCCTTCACACAGCCGATTGCTTCGATCACCCCGTGAAGGATATCGAAGTGCACGAGACGCATATCTCGTGGATCGTGCTGACCGGCGACTACGCCTACAAGATCAAGAAGCCGCTGGATTTCGGCAGCTTCCTGGATTTCTCGACCCTTGAGCGCCGCAAGCTCCTGTGTGAACAGGAAGTGCGCCTCAACCGCCGTCTGGCACCGACGCTGTACCTGGATACCGTGGCGATCTCGGGCACGCCCGAAGCTCCGCGCATCGGAGACGACAGTGCTGTCTTCGAGTACGCGGTCAAGATGCGCCAGTTCTCCAATCGCCATCTGTTCAGCGCCCTGCAGGCCAGTGGCGAGCTGTCGCTGGAATTGCTGGATGATCTGGTCGACCAGCTGGTGGCCTTCCACGAGCAGGCCGAGCGCATCCAGGGCGATAGCGAGCTGGGTAGCCCGCAGATGGTCAGTCGTACCATCGACAACGAGTTCGAGCTGATTCGTCCGCGCCTCGGTGATGATGCCGAGGCCATCAAGCGACTCGCGCTGCTCAAGCAGTGGACCGAAGAGACCTTCCAGCGCCTCAATCCCGAGTTCGAGCGTCGCTGGCAGGAAGGCTTCGTGCGTGAGACTCACGGCGATATCCACCTGGGTAACGCCGTGCGCCATGAAGGCCGTGCCCTGCTGTTTGACGGCATCGAGTTCAATGAAGAATTGCGCTGGAATGATGTCGGTTGTGACCTGGCCTTCCTGGTGATGGATCTCGAAGCGCGTGATGAGCAGGCCTTTGCCCATCATGCGCTCAACCGTTATCTCGAGCTCTCCGGCGATTACTCGCTGGTGCGCCTGCTGCCGTACTACAAGATCTATCGCGCACTGATCCGGGCCAAGGTGGCGATGATTCGCTATCACCAGCCGGACCTGTGTGAAGCGGATCGCGCCGATGTGCTGGCCGAGTACGAGCGCTATATCGGGCTGGCGGAGCGTTATAGCGAGATCCGCTTCCCTTACATGATCATCGGCGTGGGTGTTTCCGGCAGTGGCAAGAGTCGCTTCACCGAAGAGATGGTGCGTGAACTGGGCGGTGTACGCATTCGCAGCGATGTGGAGCGCAAGCGCCTGTATGGCTTTGCGGCGGATGCCGATACCGAGTCCGGGCTCAATGGCGGCATCTATACCCCCCAGGCCACCCATGCGACCTATGAGCGACTCTCGAATCTGTCAGCCACGCTGCTGGAATCGGGCATCCCCGTCTGCATCGATGCCACCTGTCTGAAGAAGGTGCAGCGTGACCGCCTGCGTCATGAGGCAGAAGCCCGTGGCCTGCCGGTGCTGATGATCAGCTTCGAGGCCGATGACGAGACGCTGCGCAAGCGCATCATCAAGCGTAGTCAGCGCAGTGGCGAGGCTTCCGAAGCGGGTCTGGAAGTGCTCGACAAGCAATTGGCCAATCGCGAGCCATTTGCGCCAGAAGAGCATGGTCAGCTGGTCCATATCGACACGACAGCGCCCAACGCCAATGTCACTTTGGCTCGCCTGATCCGTGAGCAGCTCAGGCTGCATTGAGACGAGCGATCGTTGTCATGGGGCATGGCGGGATGACCGCCATGCCCTTTTTTGTATTGCATAGTGCGCTCCCGAGTGAGCCTCAGCTTTGGTTGGGAAGCTATGCATCTGGAAAGGAAATATCATGCGCCAACAATGGGTAAATACCGCCGCCGCTGCCATCAGTATGGCACTGCTCGCGGGCTGCTCCAGCCAGCCGACAACCGCTGATCTCATGCGCGGTCAGGCTGAGGAAGCCAAGGCCGTCGCCAAGGTGCGTGATCAGCTGGCCGATAATTGGGAGAGCGGCAAGTCTCTGGTGGCCGCGGGTGAGAAGCAGATCGTCAGTGGTGAGAATCTGGTCAATGATGGCGAATCCAATATCGCCAAGGGCCAGGCGCTGATCGACAAGGGCAATGGTCAGATCAAGAAGGGCAAGGCGCGGATCGCCAGCGGCAACAAGCAGGTCAGCAAGGGCCGCCAGATGGTGGATGAAAGCCTTGAGAGTTATCGCCAGTCCTTCCCGGAGAATTCCGTGACACCGCCAAAGAAGTAACTTGCCGCTGCGATAGACGCTTCGCAGCTGGTACTGGAAGGCCGCTGACAACCCTGCCAGCGGCCTTTTTCATTATATGGATCCACCGAGCGGAAAAACGAAAAACCCCGCTTGCGCGGGGTTCTGTAAGACATCCTGGCTGGGGCGTGATCAGTACTGCATCACGTTGGCTACGTTGCCACCGCCAGTCTGGGTAATAGTGGAAGAGTTGGTGAAACCAGTCTGCGTCACATTGGCAGTATTCGGCGCAAAGCTCATGAAGCCGCCAGCCTGCTGCAGAATGGTGGATTCGTTATGTCCGCCTACCTGCAGCACGGACGCACTGTCGTTGTAACCGGTCTGAGTAATGTAGGACTCGTTCTCAAAAGACAGATACTGCGCGACATTGGCATCGTTGTTGATGCCGCTTTGCTCAGTCATGGCCAGATTGCCTGAACCGGCCTGCTTGATATCAGAGTCATTGAAGGCGCCACTCTGAATGACCATGCTGCGGTTTCCGTAACCGTACTGGTCTATCTCGGAGTCATTATGGAAGTCCGACTGGGTGACGTTGGCACGGTTGTAGCCACCCGCCTGATTGATCTCGGAATCATGTAATTTTCCGCTTTGCATGACTTGAGCTAGCTGATGCTTGCCGGATTGTGCGATATCCGAGTCACTGAAGGCCCCCGTCTGCATGACACGTGCCTTGCTGTACTTCCCGCTCTGCAACACGCTGGAGTCATGGTAGATGCCGCTCTGGCCGATGGAAGCGACGTTGTAGTCACCGCTCTGCTCGACATCCGAATCATGGCCGAGGCCCATCTGGTTCACGGTCGCTTTCTCGTGACTACCGCTTTGTGTAGCGATGGACGAGTTGAAGGCGCCTGTCTGGGTCACGGTCAAGTCATTGAAACGACCGCTTGAGTTCCGGCCGCTATCGCCCTGCTTGGAGACGGAGTTGTTGCGCTGGCCTTCCTGGGTGATGGTAGCCGTGTTCTTGAAGCTTTTCTGGTCGACATCAGCGTGGTTACGGCGGCCATCCTGGTAAACAGTTGCTTTCTGTGCCTGACCCCTCTGCAGGACATCCGCCATATTGGCCAGGCCTTGCTGGTTGACACTGGCAATGCTCGCGACGCCGCTCTGGTAGACAGTGGCGCCGTTGAAGGCCCCTGTCTGATCGATATCGCTGGTATGCTCGCCGGCGTTGAACGGGTTTCCATTGCGATCACCTTGGGTGACCGTCGCGCCATTGGCGAAACCGGTCTGATCGATGTCGGAAGCATTGTCCACTGCCATCGCATGTGAAGAGAAAGCGACAGCGGCAGCCAGCAGGCTCATTTGGATTTTCATGGTTTGTTCCCTTGTGTAGATCATTTTTTGAGTTGTGTTTTTATTATTGACTTGCTTCTGGTCATGCATCCCCTGACATGATGTCGGTCTGGTTTTTCGTGATCCGCGACATCATGTTGTACTGCTACTGCTACTGCTACTGCTACTGCTACTGCTCTTTTGTGCCCTTGCCAGAAGGTTGTGTTCGTCATGCAGGACTCTTGACTACATGTAAGTGAGAACCTCTCCTGGCCAGGCAAAATTCGTATTGGCGATTCGACGAAAGCGAATATTCAGCCACCACCTTCACAAGCATCATCGTCATGGAGCGATGTCATGCGAGCCATCGTGGCAAAGATCACTGTTGTATGACCTGGACACGCATATGGCCCCGTGAATATTGAGTGATACTTGCCGGTATCTGACTACTGGCCTGTTGTAGAAGCGTGGCGCTTCCCCCGATGCCTGTCTGCTGAATGCTGGCGCTTTGCCCAACACCTTGCTGAATGATCAGCGCATCATGATATTGCCCATGCTGAAGAATGCTGGCCTCATGCAGGGAACCCTCTTGCAGCGTGTACGCCGTGTTTCCATTGCCGTATTGGTCGACACCTGCTTCATTCAGGACACCGCTCTGGTCAATCAATGAGGCGTTGCCATTGCCATGCTGAACGATCATCGCCGAGTTATAAGCGCCAGATTGCTCGATGACCGCCACTGAGTGGCTGCTCCCCAATTCGGAGGTGGTCGCCAAGTCATTGGCCAACACCCACAAGCTGAGTGTCAGTGATGAAAAGAAAAGGCAGGCCTGTAGCATTCTTCTTTGTTGATGCTTTGCCGAAGCCATGGCGTGAGTCCATCCAGGTGACCGTCTAAGTGCACTAACTATTGGTCTTTATCGAGGCCATCACCATCAGTCCTTTTCGGGTTTATGAGGGCTAGAGATTGCTACTCATAATGTCTTGCCCAATAGCGGTGAGTAATGACAAAGAGTGGCCAGATTTTCAGCACCGTTCAGGGAGGTATTACTGTTGACGGTATTAGGTGCATGATATTTCATGCTTTGTTGTTTTAATTGTTTCTTATATTTTGCGCAGATACGAAAAAAGGCAGCCACCTCTTGCGAGGTGACTGCCTTTTAAGGAAGAGATAAACACCGCGAATACCACAATGCTCTCTACGGGGTCTTGAATGTGGGCTGGCTCTACAACATCGGGGTCGGGGCTTGCAGGTAATCCATCAGCTCTGATGTCTGAAGGCTGTCCGGGTCCTGGAGAACCCAGAGCTGGCGTTCGACGCCTTGCGCAATCAAGTGAATCACGGCAGATTCAATGGCGGACATGACCGCCATCTGTACGGGTTCATTGCTGGTATACCCCGCCTCCATCTCCAGCAAGCGACTGAAATCGATGAAGCGATAGACGCCTGCCCTCAGCTCGCGTGAGTAGATCGTCTTGCTGGTATTGACGTTGGCGATGACCTGCCCCGTGGTGATGTCGACAGCGCGCAGATTGACCGTCACCTGGTCCACCTGATACTGACCAGAGGCACCGATACCGAAGTATTCCGCGCCTGCCCCGCCTGTTCTGACATTGGAGTCGAAGGCAATGATGCCACCCTCGAACAGCAGGTTGGCAGCTTGCAGCGCGGCAAGATCATTCTGGCCCGTGCGTTCCATGTTGGCGCGGATGATCTTGCGCTCTGTCAGCAGGTTCTGCAGTCCTACGCGCTCGAGGGGGATGAACCAGCCGGAGTCCGACAATGCGGCACTCAGCATGGCGGCGCCGCCCTGGGTGACCGCCGTAGAGAAGGTACTGGCAGGGGCAGGCCGGTATTGGCCCGTCTGGTCACGGAAGTCATAGATGGCGACCGGAATACGTCCGGCGGGAGGCGGCAGACTGATCAGGTCCTGATAGGTGGCGGTTCTTGGCATCAAGGTGCTGGGCACCCCTTCAAGACCCTGGGTATTGGCGACCATCGGCGCACAGCCAGCAAGCGCCAGGCTGGCAACGGCCAGCATGGAGGTGAGTGTCTTCATTGAGCGAAACCCTTCATCAGTAGCGGATCAGAATGTATTGCCTGATGTGCCGAGGTTGATGACGGTGGTTTCACCTGTGGCGCGGTCAAGCACCTGCATGGAGAAACCGCCATTGCCGTTACTGATGACTTCGACACGCAGCTGAGCGCTGTCGATCACGCTGGAACGGCCGGGCTCTGTGGAATCGACAGCATCGGTGATGGCATCGGATACCAGGCTATTGCGCAGGTCGCTGATGAAAAGTTCTGTTTCGGAAAGACTATCGAAGGAGTAGGCATCAGGATCCTCGTGGGTGTCCTGGGCCTGGGCCTTGCCAAGCAGGTAGCTGCCATTGAGAGGGTTGCCACCGAAACTCGGGTTGATGGGCTGATAGATGAGTTCACCGGCATATAGCGGCATCGCCGACAACAGCAACGACACCGCGAGTGTCTGATGCTTCATGATGTTCCCCTGTTCCCTTGCGTATTGTCAGGGTCTCCGTGTCCGGAGCCCATTTATTATGTCGGTCTTCAATACATCAGAATTCGTCACCGGCCATGTCCGGGTCGTTGCGCAGGGCTTCCATGACCTTGCGACGCAGGAACTGGTCGGAGACGCTTGATACAGCGGCGCTGGCGTACATATCCACGTCATTCAGGCGCGGAGGGAGCGTCGCTTCGTACAGAACGTTGTTGCTTTCGGTGATCCAGATGAGGCTGCCCCAGCGTGCTGAGGGGCGTTCATGGATGCTGAGGGATGTGTTGCGGATGGCTGGGCTATCGAGGCGTTGCTGGCTGAACTGGCGGAAGAAGGTCTTGCCGATCATGGTCATGGTGCGATCGATCATCACGCCGCTGAGACCGTCGGAGAGCGTGGGACGAGTGCGCTGGATGGCGACCCCATCTTCCCCCTGACGGCGAGCCTGCTGCTCTTCACTGGCAACGGATACCTCGGGTCGCACCGCCTCCGGCGCGGATTGCGCGAAGGCGGGCGACAGACTGAAGCATGTCAGTCCCCAGGCGACCACCTGGCGGCTTGTCATGCCCCGACCGTTCACGACATCTGTGCTCTGCGAGCGATGCGTGGGGTGCGCGAGACAGGCATTGCCAGGTTCTGACGTGCCCAGTTCATGGCCTGAATGCGGTTATGCACCTTGATCTTGCGGAAGATGTTGTAGAGATGTGACTTGACCGTGTGTTCACTGACGAACAGCTGGTCAGCAATCTCGGTATTCGAGGCACCCGTGCCCAGCAAGCCGATGATTTCCACCTCACGCTGGGTCAGACCACAGACCGGGCGATAGGCGTTGAGCTGCTGACGGCGATAGAAATCCAGCAGGCGGGTCATCAGCGGTCGGGACATCCACATGTCGCCTTCCAGCAGTTTCGCGATGCCCTTGCTGATCAGTGAGAGGCTGTCCTGTCGGTAGAACACGCCTTGAAGATGGGTGCTGACCAGCAGGCTGGCAGCTTCCTCTTCATCACTGATGTTGATAGCGGCCAGCTCTGCGCTGGCATCCTGGCTGGCATCTGCATCCCAGCGTTGCATCGTGCCTTCATCGACGTGGTCGGTGTCCAGCAGCACTATCGTTCTTTCTGCCTGCCCGGGTGTGTAATCCTCGTCGGGGCTTGCGGAAGCCACCTGACACTCAAGCTGCTGGCGAATGTAATCCATGAAAAGCGCTGACTGCGGATTGCAGTCAGTCACCAGCAGCACCATTGCGTTCCCTGTAATCATGGTGCGAGACCTCTGAGTTGTCGTACCGATTTTTCTTGGCGGAGCCATATCTGAAGTGTGGTTGGGTGAGTCGTGTAGCACTGCACTCATTCACGTCGGGCATTACGCGCTGAGCACCTTTATAGGATTGCGCGATAGTGGGGATAAGGCAACCTCTAATCAGTACTTGCTAAAATAACCAGTTTATCCTTCCCCTCCAGTCCTGATTTGACCCAGAAAAAGAATAGGAAAAACAGTACGTAAACCTGATGAAAATAGCGCTGGTCATGATGACCCTTCTCGAGAGTGCAATGAAAACCAGACCTTTGCGCTTTTTTACCAAGCTTTACACTGGTTCAAAGGTACCATGAATCTAATGCCGGGAAGCGTCTCTTCAATGTCATTATGTAACCGGGCTTGTCTTTTTGTATCTCTTGATTCGAAGGGTGTCAGGAATGCGACGCGGCTCCGAGCATGAGCTATTTCACTCTTGATAAGTGAAGCGTTTACTACGCGTAGCCGGCGTGGGACATGCTCTGCCGCTGTGGTGACCTCACAGATCCACCTGCTTGGAAGAGTTGCTCGTCCAGCGTCACCTGAGCCTCAGGATTCCGGCTCCGTCGTGCGCTTGGGGATGTAAAGGTTGAGGTGCTCGTGGGCCCACTGGATCGCCTGATGGCGGTTGTGGACTCTGATCTTGCGAAAGATGTTATATAAATGAGACTTCACGGTGTGCTGGCTCAACATCAATCTATGCGCGATATCTGCATTACTTTGCTGTGACGCTATGAGTGACAATATTTCCAGTTCTCGTTGTGTCAGTCCCATGACAGGCTGGAAGGCAATCTGTTGTTGTTGACGATAATGACGAATCAACGTCTGCATGATATTGCGAGTCAGCCAGTTTTCATTCTCGAGTATCTTGCCGATACCCTTGCTGATTTGTTCAAGGCTGTCCTGGCGATAGAAGATTCCGCTGAAAGGAATATTCAGAAGTAGTGAGATGGCATCGTCTTCATGTTCGACATTGAAGGCAGCGATCTTGTCGATATGGCTCCATCGCATCATCTGGGCCAGACTGCACTGGGTGCTGTCGATCAGCACCAGGCAGGGAGATGACGGCAGTGGGGCTTCATGGTGGCAGGCCTCAACGACACATTTCAGTGTCTCTTGCAGGTACTCGACGAACAGTTCGGTCTGCGGTGAAGGGCTTGTCACGAACAGGACTCTGGTAGCAGTCATGGGGCGCTCCTGTCGCAAGCGTTTTGGGGGGCTCATCATCAGCAGGCTGAGGCGGAGACATGAATCCACGGTGATTCGATGGTTGTCTTGAAGTCTAGTCGAGTGACACCTGAGGGCTGGCGCTGCGCATAGTGTTAGATGGCATAACGCACATTTCTTTTATTTCCCACTTAAAGGCTATACAAAACATCGAGTTACGGGATTTTTTCGGTTGATGTTTACTTGCTTGAGCCGCGAGGCACAGATAAATCCTGCACAGGCATTAGCCCGCGCTGAGGCAGATAGCCTGTATCGGCCTGTCAGTCATCAAGTTGAGCACATGAGTGACATCGGCCCATGACATCATGGATCTCAGTCGTGCCTGGCGCAGACCCCTCGCGTGTACGCACCGGACTCACGCGCTAGAATGGGGTGCTGCAAGCGCCTCGCCCGTGTGACTCACACGCGGCCGCATTCTCGTTGTTCCTATCCCGGAGATTCACATGTCCGTTTCTTCTCTCGTACTGGCCAGTGGCAATGCCGGCAAGCTACGTGAATTTTCCCACCTGCTCGCACCGCTGGGGATCGAACCGATGCCTCAAGGGCAGCTGGGAGTGAGTGACGCCGAAGAGACAGGGCTGACCTTCGTCGAGAATGCGTTGATCAAGGCGCGCCACGCCGCAGAGGTCACCGGCCTGCCGGCGCTGGCAGATGATTCCGGGATCGAAGTCGATGCGCTGGGCGGGGAGCCGGGCATCTATTCCGCACGCTTTGCCGCGCGGCGTCAGCAAGGTAGCGGTGATGGTGACAACAACGCCGCCCTGTTGGCAGCGCTTGAGGGCGTGCCTGAGCAAGCGCGTACGGCGCGCTACTGGTGCGTGCTCGTCTATCTGCGCCATGCAGCAGACCCGGTGCCGATCATCGTTCAGGCCAGTTGGGAGGGGCGTGTCCTTGACGCGCCTCAGGGCGAGGGTGGCTTCGGCTATGACCCGCTTTTCTGGCTGCCGGAGCATGGCATGACCGCCGCGGCCCTGGATGCCGAGACCAAGAACCGTCTCAGCCACCGGGGGCGTGCGATGCAGCAGTTGCTCGAGGCGCTTGCCGCGCAGAGCGGTCAGGCGTGATGTCCGCCGCGAACCTGCCGCCTCTGTCGCTCTATATTCACGTGCCGTGGTGCGTGCGCAAATGCCCTTACTGTGACTTCAACTCCCACGGGGTCGGGCGTGATGCCGGCTTGCCTGAAGAGGAGTACATCACGGCACTGCTGGCCGATCTCGATCAGGACCTGCAGTTGCTGCAGGGGCAGCCCGAGCGTGAATTGCACAGCATCTTCATCGGCGGCGGCACGCCGAGTCTGCTGAGCGGGGCGGCTTACCAGCGACTGTTCGATGGCCTGCGGGCGCGCATGACGTTCTCTGCCGACTGCGAGGTCACGCTGGAGGCCAACCCCGGCACGCTGGAGCAGGGCCGCTTTGCCGCCTATCGTGCCGCCGGCATCAATCGCTTGTCATTGGGCGTGCAGACCTTCCAGCCGGAGCAGCTCGAGGTGCTGGGGCGCATCCACTCCGCTGAAGAAGCGGGGCGCGCGGTGGCCAGCGCACGGGCGGCCGGCTTCGACAATTTCAATATCGATCTGATGCATGGCCTGCCGGGCCAGACATTGGAGACGGCGCTGGATGATATCCGGCGTGCCCTGGCACTCAAGCCGACCCATCTGTCCTGGTATCAATTGACGCTGGAGCCGAATACCGAGTTCTATTCGCGCCCGCCGGTACTGCCGGAAGATGATCTGCTGTGGGATATCCAGGATCACGGTCACGCCGAGCTGGAGGCTGCCGGTTTCCGTCGTTACGAGATTTCCGCCTATGCCCTTGAAGGGCGCAGCGCGCGTCATAACCTCAATTACTGGAAATTCGGCGATTACCTGGGCATTGGAGCGGGCGCGCACGGCAAGTTGACGTTGTTGAAGACCGACTCGGCAGGGAACTTGAACGGCGAGTTGCAACTCCAACGCCGTTGGAAAAGTCGTCAGCCTGAAGCGTACTTGCGCAGGATGCAGGACCCTCGCGGGTTCGTGGCGGGTCAGCAGGAAATTGACCGCGATGAGCTGGCGCTGGAGTTCATGATGAATGCACTGCGCTTGACCGAGGGTGTCAGCTTCGAGGATCTGCGTCGCACGACCGGGCTGGATCGCGAGGCATTGGAGCCGGGCCTGAGCCAGGCGCGCTCGCGCGGGCTCATCGTTGAGGATGACGTGCTGTTGCGCGCGACGCCCCAGGGCTTATTGTTCCTCAATGACCTGCTGGCCATGTTCGACACCTGATTGATCAGGCATTATCGGAGGCATGACGATTATTTGCGCAATTGTCGTCTTGCCTTTAATGAGTGTGTAGATAGGGAGCGTTACCATGAAGAAGTCTGTACTCCTGGCCCTGCCGTTGGCAGCCGCCGTCGCGATGGCGGGTTGTTCCACGACCAACCCGTATACCAATGAGCAGCAGACCTCCAGTGCGGCGAAGGGTGCCGGCATCGGTGCGGTCGTCGGCGCAATCGCCGGGGCGACCAAGAGTGGTAACCATCGTCTCGACAAGGCGCTGATCGGCGCCGCTGCGGGTGCCGCCGCGGGCGGTGGTATCGGCTATTACATGGATGTTCAGGAAGCCAAGCTGCGTGATCAGCTGCAGGGCACCGGTGTCAGCGTGACCCGTGTCGGCGACCAGATCATCCTCAACATGCCGTCCAACGTCACCTTCGGCTCCGACTCCAGCACCCTGTCCGGCCAGATTCAGCCGGTCATGGATGGCGTCATCACCGTGCTCAAGGAATACGACGAGACTCGCGTCAACATCGCGGGCTATACCGATTCCACCGGTGCCAGCAACTACAACCAGAACCTGTCCGAGCTGCGTGCCCAGGCTGTCGGCAACTATCTGGCCAGTGGTGGCATCGCCTTCAACCGTCTGAACATGCGCGGTTATGGTGAAGCCAGCCCGGTGGCATCCAACGACACCGCCTCCGGGCGCGCCCAGAACCGTCGCGTCGAGATCACGCTGACGCCGATGGAAAGCTGAGACCCATCAGCTGTCATGGCGACATGACGGTGAATGACCACGAGGCCTGCGCATTTGCGTGGGCCTCGTTGCTTGGCAAGCACGGCTTTTGGGGTGACAAGTGATCATCTCTGCTATCCTTCAGCCCCTTCGGCGGCCTTGTCTGGTTTTCCTCTCGTCGCCGCCCCCCGATTTCTATCTGCTGCCTCGCTGGATGTGGCAGATATCGCCGTATCAAGGAGGCGCTCTTGCTCGCCTATCAGCACGCCTATCACGCTGGCAATTTTGCCGACCTGCACAAGCACCTGCTCGCCACCACCCTGGCCGAGCAGCTATTACGTAAAGAATCTCCCGTTACGTTTATCGACACTCACGCCGGTCGTGGCTGGTATCCGCTGGCGGCCCGCGAGACGGAACAGCTGCGCGAATACGAGCAGGGCGTTCTGCCGTTGTGGCAGGTGCGTGATCGCTGGTTGACCGATGCAGGTGAGCCGAAGTCTCCGTCAGCTGACAAGCCGCTGGCTCGCTGGCTGGCACGTCTGGCGGACATGCAGCCGGATGCCGCCAAGGGCAGCGCCAGCGAGCTGAGCGTCTATCCCGGTTCGCCCTGGTGGCTGAGCCAGTCGCTGCGCCGCGGCGATCGCCTGTTGGCCTATGAGCTGCATCCGGGTGAGATCTACCACTTCGATCAGGCGCCGGTGCAGCGTGACAGCCTCGGCAAGGTCATGCGTCGTCAGCAGGATGGTCTGTCCGGTCTGTTGGCGGCCGTGCCGGTCACCACGCCGCGCGTCGCCGTGCTGATCGACCCCAGCTATGAGCTGAAGAATGATTACCGTGATGTCGCCGAGGTCGTGGTCGAGACCCTGCGCAAGTCACGTCATGCCACCATCATGATCTGGTATCCGCTGCTGCCGGCGGGCCGTCAGCATGATCTGCTCGAGCGTCTCAAGAAGCATTCGCCGGCACCGATGTGGCGCAGTGAGCTGACGATCGATTCGCCGGAAGGCGAGCACGGCATGTACGGCTCCGGCATGCTGGTGATCAATCCGCCGTGGCAGTTCGACCGTCAGTTCTCCACCGCCATGCAGGAAGTGGTCGAGGTGCTCAAGGGCGCGCTGCCGGCTCCGCAGTCGGTTGCCGTCGAGCACAAGGGCCTGTGGTGGCTGTCGGAGGAGGTCGCCCGCGAACGCAACGAGCCCAAGCCGATGCCGCGTGAGCGCCTGCTGTCGCTGCGCAAGCTCAACCAGAAGGTCAAGCGCGACAGTGATGTCGAGGTGACCCAGGCCAAGCCCAAGCGCGAGAAGCTCAAGCGCGGTGAAGGCTGGGCCAAGCCTCGCGTGCGCAATGACAGTGCGACGCCCAAGGCCAAGGGCAAGCGTCATTCCGCGACTGCCAAGCCCAAGACCAGCATCAAGGCGCAGGTCAAGGACGAGGTGCATGGGCATTCCGCGCCGAGCCAGAAGCGCGTCAGCGAGAAGCCTGCCGAGCGCAAGTCGACGGCCGCTATCGAGCCGACTCGTCCGCGTGGCAAGGGCGAGACGGCAGGCAAGGGAGCGGGCAAGGATTCTGCCAGCTGGAGTGACTGGTCCTCCAGCGTGCCAGGCAAGGGCCGCCGCGAAGGTTCCACCCGGGTCAGCATGCGCAGCACGCCGGCGATCGGTCGTGATGGTCAGGTCAACCCGAACAGCACGACCAAACTGCCCAGAAAGTACGCGGCCAAGCAGCGACCTGAAGACAACAAGGATGTCGGCAAGCCGCTGGATGCGCGTGAAGCGCGTGCCCTGCGTGAGAAGCAGGAAAGCAATGCCATGAGAGGCAAGGCAGCCCCAGGCAAGGACAGCTCTGGCAAGTCAACGCCTGGTAATACGAATTCTGGCAAGACAGCGCCTGGCAAGGACAGCTCTGGCAAGAAACAGGGCAACAAGCCACGCGGCCCGCGCAAGCCGTGATGACAGGTGTGAATGCAGAACGCTGAGCGCCATATCATGAGCTCGGATTGCAAACGCCCCCACAGGCCATGCCTGTGGGGGCGTTTGCATTGTGGGGCGTCTAGATCGCGGGGCCATTTGCATCGTGGGGCGTTTGTATTGTGGTGACCAGTGGCCTGATCAGTGCGCGATGTCTTCTCGCCATAACCGCCGATAGAGGCCGGGTTCTGTCATCAGGGCATCATGGGCCTCCAGTTGGGTGATGCGGCCCTGTTCCAGCACCAGCAGGCGGTCCGCATCGCGCACCGTGGCAAGCCGGTGTGCCACCACGATCAAGGTCACTTCGCCACGCAGCTCATGCAGGGCCTGCTGCAACAGGGCTTCGGTATGGCTATCGATGCTGGCGGTGGCCTCATCCAGCAACAGCACGCGTGGTGTCGTGACCAGTGCGCGTCCGAGCGCCAGCAATTGGCGCTCGCCCGTGGAGAGACTGAGGCCGCGCTCGCCCAGCAAGGTGTCGAGCCCCAGCGGCAGACTATCGACCAGCGGCGCCAGATGCGCTTTGTGCAGGACCCGTGACAGGTGCTGCTGGCTGATCTCACGCCCCAGCAGCAGGTTGTCGCGTAGTGTCGTGGCGCGGATGAAGGGCTCCTGCGGGACGACGGCTATCGCGGTAGCGCGTTGTTGAGCCGACCACTCCATCAGCGGACGACCATCCAGCAGCAGCTGAGACGCCGGGGCAGGGCGCTGCCCGCTGAGCAGATCGAGCAGGGTGGACTTGCCGCTGCCCGTCGGGCCGACCACGCCGAGAAACTCACCGCTCTCGATGGCAAGCGTCAGGCCATTGAGTGCCGGCCCCTCCGCACCCTGGTGGCGGAAACTCAGTCGCTCGAGTTGATAGTGACCACTCGCTATCACGGTGTTGTCCGAGTGCCCACTTGTGGCTTTCCTCGCGGCGCGCGTGTCTGGCTCAGGCGTCTCGCGTGGCCGGTCCAGCACCTCTTCCAGCCGGCCTGTCGCCACCAGCGCCGACTGGAAGACCTGCAGTCGCTGCGTGATCTGGATCAGGGGCTCGCTGATGCGCCCCAACCAGGCGATGAATGCGTAGAGCACCCCCAGTTCCGCACCGCCCCCCAGTTCGCGCAGCCCGAACACGGCGACCAGCGAGAGCGTGATCAGCATCGCCATCAGGTCGATGGCCGAGCGCAACAGCAGCCCCGACACACGCACCGTGCGCATGCGCGCCTGATACTGGGAGACGTTGAGGTGGTGATAGCGCTGACTGAAGCGTTCGGTCTGGTCGCTTGCCTGCAGCACAGTCATGCCGCCGATCGCCTCGGCGATTCTGGCATTCTGCAAGGCACGCAGGCGGCGCACCTCGCGTGCAGCGCGCCCGGAAAAGCGCTGATACAGCCAGATCATGCCGATGGAGAGCGGCACCAGCGCCGTCGCGATCATCGCCAGGGCGCCATCCATCAGGGCCATCGCCGACAGGATGCCGATCAACAGCACCACATTGCCGATCAGTGTCGCCAGCACCCCGATATACAGCTCCTTGAGCGACTCGGTGTCGTTGGTCACACGGGCCACCAATTCACCGGCGGCGATATTGTCGAGGGTCGATAAGGGCTGATTCAGCAGGTGTGTGAAGACTCGCTCACGGATATTGCGCACGCTGGCGAGGGCCAGACGGGAAAAGCGCAGCTGCTGGAAATAGCGCCCGGCGGCGGCGCCCAGCTGGGTGATCACGTAGATGGCCACCAATCCGGCCAGGGCCTCGGGGGCGAGGTTGCCGGGAATCAGGTAGTCATCCAGATAGCGCTGAGTCAGCCACGGGCCGAGAACATCCAGTACGGTCGCCGCGATCAGGATCAACAGCGCGCGCAGGACCTCTGCACGGCGCCTGCCCAGCGGTTGCCAGAGCAATGCCAGGCGCCGTCGGCTGAGCAGGCGAGTGCCGCTGAGGGTGTCGGGGCGTGTCGCGGCATCGTGGCTCATGAGCGCTCCGCCTTGGCATCGTCTTCGCGGTTGACCTGCTGGGCCTGCCATAGTCGCCAGTAAGCGCCGCGCGCGGCCAGCAGGCTGGCGTGATCGCCCTGTTCCAGGATACACCCGTCCTCGAGCACCAGAATCTGCTGGCAGGCCTGTACGGCAGACAGACGATGGGAGTTGATGATCAGCGTGCGCTTGAGGCCGTGGTGATCGGGTTGCTGCAGGCGCGCGAGAGTCTTCAGCAGGGTGCGTTCGGTGACCTGGTCGACCGCCGACAGGGTATCGTCCAGCAGCAGGATCGGCGCCTCGCTGAGCAGGCTGCGTGCCAATGCCAGCCGCTGACGCTGGCCGCCGGAGAGTGTGATGCCTCGCTCACCCACCAGCGTCTCCAGCCCCTGGGGGAGGCGGCGCAGATCTTCCTCGAAGGCTGCGGCGCGCAGCGCCTCTCGAATTCGCTCGTCGGAGGCCTCGGGGCAGGCGAGGGCGACATTGTCGGCTACCGAGAGCGCAAACAGGAACGGGTCCTGTGGAACCAGTGAGAACTGCTGGCGCCAGGCAGATAGTGTGTACTCACTCGCTTCTTTGCCGCCGAGCGTCAAGACCCCTTGCTCAGGCGTCAGAGGCCAGCTGCGCGACAGCAGACGCAGCAAGGTGGACTTGCCGCTGCCGGTCGCGCCGACGATCCCCAGACTCCCCCCTGCCGCCACCTGCAGGGAGAGGGGGCCAATGGCACGTTGCTGGCTACCCGGATAGTGGAATTCATTGATCTCAATGCGTAGTGAATGGTCACTGACCTCGTCCAGGGTGCCGCTGTCCTCAAGGGCTTGTGGCGCGGCGTGGAAGGTGGCCAGCCGCCGAGCGGCTGCCGCGCCGCGCTGCAATATATTCAGGCACCAGCCAAGCGCGAACATCGGCCAGATCAGCTGCGCCAGATAGAGCGTGAAGCTGGTCAGTTGGCCCAGGGTGATGGCGTCATCCAGATAGCGCCAGCTGCCCACGCCCAGCGTCAGCAGCGTCGCCGCCGAGAGTGCAATGAACACCACCGGATCAAAGGCCGCCTCCAGCTTCTGGACGCGATAATCGACGGTTTCGGCGGCGGCGGCACGCTGCGAGAATCTTGCGCCTTCATCCTCCAGCAAGGCATGGCTTCTGAGCATGCGAATGCCGGCGAAGGCTTCCTGGGTCTGGTCATTCAGGTCCGAGAAGCGCTCCAGCGATTCGCGGAAACGCTCTCCGATCCGTCGTGAGATACGTGCGAAGGCCCAGGCCATGAAGGGGAAGGGCAACAAGCCGAGCAGCGTCAGTGGCACATCGATGGCGATCAGCATGATGCCGAGCACCAGCACGAAGGTCATGGCGCCATCGACGCTGGACAGCACACCTTCCGCGGCGGCCATCTCCACGGCATCGATGTCCTGACTGGCGTGCGCCATCAGGTCTCCGGTGCGGTGGCGCTGATAGAAGCCGGGGTCCAGGCGCGTCAGCTTGGCATGGAAGGCATCACGCTGCTCCGTCCCCAGCTGATAGGCGGTGCCGAACAGCGTCACGCGCCAGGCATAGCGCAGTGCATAGAGCGCGAGCCCCGCGCCTACCAGCCACAACAGGCGGCTCAGCAAGGCCTCGTGGTCGAGGCTGCCGTCACGCAACGCATCGATGGTGGCGCCGATCGCCCACGGCAACAGCAGATTCAGCCCCGCGACCCCGATCAGGAACGCGATGGCCAGCAGATAGCGGGGCCAATGGCGGGTGAAGAAGTCGAGCAGCAGGTGGCGCAACGGGGCCTCGGGGAGAGGCCCGGTAGTCAGCTCGGCGGCGGGGGCCGGCGGGGGAGAGGCACTGGAGTCACGGGACTCGCGATGGGCATCCTGCGGTCTGTTCGATGTCGCGCGTCCCGCCATGTCGGCTCCCGGTCTGCCCCTGCCCGCCTCCGCCACTCGGAGGGGTCGGCAGAGGCAGTATAACGAGAGGGAGACAGCCAGACGCAAGCACTGTCGGCAAGAGAGCCCGGCTGCGGGCGGGAGTCAGCTCGGTGCGATCACTTGCCGATGCAGAAGCTGCCGAAGATTTCCCCGAGCAGATCATCGGCGGAGAATTCGCCGGTGATCTCGGACAGCGCCATCTGGGCGGCGCGCAGGTCTTCGGCCAGCAGCTCGCCGGCACCGGCGCCATGCAGCTGGGCGTCGCCGTTGTCGAGAGATTCGCCAGCGCGCTCCAGCGCATCCAGGTGGCGGCGGCGGGCGCTGAAGCGCCCCTCTGCCGTGCCGGTGAAGCCCATGATGTCCTTGAGGTGATCACGCAGCGCATCGAGGCCCTGATTGTCGCGCGCCGAGATGCGCACCACGCTGGCCTGGTGGCGTGCCAGCTCGGCATCACCATTCTGCGTTGCGGTGATGGCGGTCAGCCCCGGCGTCTCGCCGCTGGTGTCGATCTTGTTGCGGACCAGCGTCAGGCGGGACGGGTCCGGCAGGCGCGCGACGAATTCCGGCCAGATCTCCATCGGGTCCGTCGCCGAGGTGGTCGCGGCATCGACCAGCAGCAGGACGCGGTCCGCCTTCTCGATCTCGTCCCAGGCGCGCTGCACGCCGATGCGCTCGACGGCGTCCGGCGTGTCGCGCAGCCCGGCGGTATCGATGATATGCAGTGGCATGCCGTCGAGATGGATGTGCTCACGCAGCACGTCGCGGGTGGTGCCTTCGATATCGGTGACGATGGCGGTGTCCTGCTCGGTCAGCGCATTGAGCAGGCTCGACTTGCCTGCATTCGGGCGGCCGGCGATCACCACCGTCATGCCTTCGCGCATCAGAGCGCCCTGGTTGGCAGCGGCTCGCACGCCCACCAGCTCGGCCTTGACCTCATTGAGGCGCGCCGCGACATGGCCGTCGGCCAGGAAGTCGATTTCCTCTTCGGGGAAGTCGATGGCGGCCTCGACGTAGATGCGCAGCTCGATCAGGCGCTGCACCAGCGCGCTGACGCGCGTCGAGAACTCGCCCTTGAGCGAGCGCAGCGCATTCTCGGCCGCCGCGCGTGAGCTGGCGTCGATCAGGTCGGCGATGGCCTCGGCCTGGGCGAGGTCCAGCTTGTCGTTCAGGAAGGCGCGCTCGCTGAATTCACCGGGGCGTGCCAGGCGTGCGCCCAGCTGTACGCAGCGCTCCAGCAGCAGGTCCATGATCACCGGGCCGCCGTGCCCTTGCAGCTCCAGCACGTCCTCGCCGGTGAAGGAATTCGGGCCCTGGAAGTAGAGCGCGATGCCTTCATCGAGGGCGATGGGGTTGCCCTGGGTATCGAGTCCCATGAAGGGGCCATAGTGGGCGCGGCGTGCCGGCGGGCATTGGCCCAGCATGGCCTGGGCGATGGCCTGACAGGCCGGACCGGAGACACGGATGATGCCGACGCCACCACGGCCGGGCGGAGTGGCCAGGGCCGCGATGGAGTCAGGCTGGTAGGCGGTAGACATGCACAAACCTCGGGCGCGAAGCCGGAATGAAGATGAAGGAGATAGCCGCTATTGTCGCGGCTGGAGGCCCGTGACAGCAAGCGGGGTGATGGGGGAAGGCGCCTTGCGGCGGGAGTGTCGGCGCAGCCCCCGGAATCAGGGCCCTGAAACGCCACGACCCCCGCCGAGGCGAGGGTCGTGGGTGAGTCATGTCAGGCGAACCTGAAAGGCATCATGCGCCTTTCTTGGTTGGCTCGGCATTCTCGATCTGACGGGTGATGACGTACTGCTGAGCGATCGACAGCGTGTTGTTGACGATCCAGTACAGCACCAGACCTGCCGGGAACCACAGGAAGAAGAAGGTGAAGACGATCGGCAGCATCTTCATGATCTTCGCCTGGGTGGGGTCCGGAGGTGTCGGGTTCAGCTGCTGCTGGATGAACATCGTCAGGCCCATGATGATCGGCAGGATGAACAGCGGGTCCTTCACTGACAGATCCTGGATCCACAGCATGAACGGCGCGTGGCGCAGTTCGACGGATTCCATCAGCATCCAGTACAGGGCGATGAAGACCGGCATCTGGATCACGATCGGCAGACAGCCACCCAGCGGATTGATCTTCTCCGTCTGGTAGAACTTCATCATCTCCTGCGAGACCTTCTGGCGGTCGCTGCCGTACTTCTCCTTGATGCGTTGCATCTCGGGGCCCATCTTGCGCATCTTGGCCATCGAGCGGTACGCGGTCGCGGACAGCGGGAACAGTACGACCTTGACCAGAACGGTCAGCAGGATGATGGAGGCACCCCAGTTGCCGACCAGCGCGTGGATGTGCTCCAGCAGCCAGAACAGCGGGTTGGCCAGGAACCACAGCCAGCCGAAGTCGACGACCAGTTCCAGGTAGGGAGCGGTCGCTTCCAGCTGGTCCTGATCCTTCGGGCCGACGAACAGGGTCGCGCCGAGCTCAGCCTGCTGACCCGCGGCGATCTGGGTCGTCGGGCTCGCGAAGGCGGCGACATTGCGGTTCTGTTTGTCGACGTTGGCGTAGTAGAGGTTCTTCTGGTTGTCAGCCGGCACCCAGGCAGACACGAAGTAATGCTGGATCATGGACACCCAGCCACCCTGGACGTCGACATTCTTGAAGCTGCCGTCCTGGATGTCTTCGAAATCGACCTTCTGGTAGTGGTTCTCTTCAGAAGAGAACGCCGCACCCAGATAGGACTTCATGCCCATGCCGCCACCGGAGGTCGGGTCCGCGCTGTTGTCACGGGCCAGCTGACCGATGAAGCGAGCATTGACCGGCTGCTGTGACTGGTTGTCCAGCAGGTAGTCGACCTTGATCTGGTAGCTGTCCTGGCTGACGGTGAAGCGCTTGATGACCGCAACACCATTGATGTCGGCCTTCAGGTCCACTTGCAGACTGTCGTCACCCTCGGCAAGGCTGTAGCTGTTGCTGTCGGCAGAGAAGGCGATACGGCCCTTGTGGCCATCCAGCTGCAGGCCGGACTTGGCCACGTAGCTGCGTGACTGATTGTCGGACAGCAGTACGAAGGGCGACTCGGAAGCGTTGTTCTGCTTGTGCTCGAGCAGCGCTGCATAGACCACGTCACCGCCCTGCGGATCGATACGCAGGTCCAGCACGTCAGTCTTGACTTCAATCAGGTTGTTGCTCGGGGTGCTTGCTGCGCTATCCGGCGTGGAGAGGCCGGTATCGCCATTGGCAGTCGTGCTGCTGCTTGGGGCTTCAAGGCCTTGCGCAGTGGCATTGGCGGCCTGAGAGGCAACCTGGGGAGCCTGTGTTTCCGCAGCCGGCTGGTCGTAGTCCTTGTTCCACTGGACCACCATCAGATAGGCGACAACCGCAAGCGGAATCACGAGGAGTAATCGTTTGACGTCCATGGTGTATACCCGTTGGAGGGTGAATCAATCTGGCGGGGAGTCAGATGAGTCCGGTCACGAACGGTAGGGCGTATAACGAAAAAAACGCCACATGCCGGACGCACCGGGCAGGTGTCGCGTCAGGCAGGTGGCGTTGACTTGGCCGCTTTCTGGCGTCTGGCGTCCTTCTCCAGACGAGCCCACATGCCGTCCAGCTGGCGATGCAGAGTCTCGTTGTCCAGCTCGGTCACGCCTCGCTTGGCCAGTACGACGATGTCGACGGCCGGAAGGCGCTGCTGGCGGAGGCGAATGGATTCGCGCGTCAGACGTTTGAGGCGGTTGCGATCTACGGCACGGCGCACGTTCTTCTTGCTGAACACCAACCCCAGGCGGGCATGTCCCAGGTCATTCGGACACGCCAGGGCCAGAAGCCCCTTGCCGTGTACCTTGAGGGTGGTGTGATCGAAGACGTGCCGGTAATCCCCGGCAGTCAGCAAGCGAAGCTGCCGGGGAAATCCCTGACGGGACATCCGGGCCTCGATCAGGCGCTCAGACGCTTACGGCCTTTCGCACGACGACGCTGGATGACCTCACGGCCACCTTTGGTCGCCATACGAGCACGGAAACCGTGTGTGCGCTTGCGCTTCAGGACGCTCGGCTGAAATGTGCGTTTCATAGCTGCTTCTTCCCACGTGGTTGTTTGGAAAAGGTCAACGAATGTTGCCCTGTATCCACATGAGGACAGGGCAGATTGGTCAGGGGCAGGGATTCTAGTGAATCTGCAAGTGGCTTGCAATGTCGCGTTGGAAGTTGTCCACAGCCCGTTCGCGGCATTTGACGACAGATATCGTCTACGCCGCCCGCCATATGGCGCTTCGTGTCTCACGCGGATCACGCGCAAGACAGGCCTTCGGGCACAAAAAAATTCGAGTTGGCGTCCTTGAGCCAACAGGCACCGCTCGCCAGGCAAGCGATCAGCGCTTTTTCAGCGCTCAGTGGGGCTGAGTGATTGGCATTGCCCGCCATGGCGATGCACGGGAAGGCGCAAGTCTTGTGTTCGGTCGTGAGCCTCAAGGATTCGCGTTTCTGGCGAGTGGCTGTGCACTTTCGACCCTGGCGTGTCAGGCGCGCCGAAAAGTCGCAGTGGATAACCCGGGATTCTGCCGACGCGATCACAGCCCCTCGCACCTCGCGTGATTCGAAGATCGCGGGTCTGCTGTCATTACTACAAGGAAGTAGTTCTGAATAACTAATAACTATTAAGGAAGGCAGTTGCTGTGGGTAACCTGTTTTTTCCTATCTTGCTCAATTGCATGTCGATAGGACAGCTCTGGCGATAAGTGGTGGGCAACCTGCATTCAGCCTGTGCATGGCCATGTGCATAACTGTCGTCTTGTCCACAGTCGAAATCTTGTACGCGGATGCTCCCCAGCCTGTCCCGATGCGGATACTTGAAGAATACCGATGTTGTCCACAGTGCTTTTTGCGGCAGATGTCGTGTGGATAACTCGTGGCTTGGCCTATACAATGGCCGCCCCTTCGACAACTGGATGTGAGGTCGCGTGTCGCTCGCACTTTGGCAACAATGTCTTGACGCCCTGCAAGACGAGCTGAATTCACAGCAGTTCAATACCTGGGTTCGTCCCCTGCAGGCTGAGGAAGGCGACAGCGGAGAGCTGTGCCTGCTCGCCCCCAACCGCTTCGTGCGTGATTGGGTCAATGACAAGTACCTCAAACGAATTCACGAGCTGCTGCGTGAGCTGGCACCGGGCAAGCCGCCCAAGGTCGAGCTGAGCGTCGGTAGCCGCCGGACCGTCTCGAACCCGCGTCCGGAAGGCGCGGCTGCGTCGCCGGTATCTGCTCAGGCGCAAGCGCCGGGCCAGATGCCGAGCCCGCGTGCCCCTTCCGTGCATACGCCGCCGCGGGGCAATTTCGCGGAAGAGCGTGAGATGGCCGGCGATGGCGCCCGGGAACAGGCACCGCGTCGCAACACGCGCCAGGTGCAGGTAGAAGGTAGCCTCAAGCATTCCAGTGGCCTGAATCCGAACTTCACCTTCGAAACCTTTGTCGAAGGCAAGTCCAACCAGCTGGCCCGCGCGGCCTCGCGTCAGGTCTCCGAGAATCCCGGCGGCGCCTACAACCCGCTGTTCCTGTATGGCGGCGTGGGTCTGGGCAAGACCCACCTGATGCACGCGGTGGGCAATCATCTGGCCAAGCAGGGCGGCGAGAATGCCAAGGTGGTCTACCTGCATTCCGAGCGCTTCGTGGCGGACATGGTCAAGGCGCTGCAGCTCAACGCCATCAATGACTTCAAGCGTTTCTACCGTTCGGTGGATGCGCTGCTGATCGATGACATCCAGTTCTTCGCTGGCAAGGAGCGCTCCCAGGAGGAGTTCTTCCACACCTTCAATGCGTTGCTCGAGGGCGGTCAGCAGATGATCCTGACCTCGGACCGCTATCCGAAGGAGATCAATGGGGTCGAGGAGCGTCTCAAGTCACGCTTCGGCTGGGGGTTGACCGTCGCCATCGAGCCGCCGGAGCTCGAGACGCGCGTCGCGATCCTGATGAAGAAGGCCGATCAGGCCAAGGTCGATCTGCCTCACGATGCCGCCTTCTTCATCGCGCAGAAGATCCGCTCCAACGTGCGCGAGCTGGAAGGTGCCTTGAAGAAGGTCATCGCCGACTCCCACTTCATGGGCCGCGCGATCAATCAGGACTTCATCCGTGAATCCCTGAAGGACCTGCTGGCACTGCAGGACAAGCAGGTGGGTGTGGACAACATCCAGCGCACCGTGGCCGAGTACTACAAGATCAAGATTTCCGATCTTCACTCCAAGCGTCGCTCGCGCTCCGTCGCCCGTCCGCGTCAGGTCGCGATGGCGCTCGCCAAGGAGCTGACCAACCACAGCCTGCCGGAAATCGGCGATGCCTTCGGTGGGCGAGACCACACTACGGTGCTGCATGCCTGTCGCAAGGTGGCCTCGCTGCGTGAAGAGAACGCCGATATCCGCGAGGACTACAAGAATCTGCTGCGTCTGTTGACCAGCTGATCGAATTGCAGCGGCAGGTCGGGTTGGCGACAATCACGCTATCGGCCTGCTGTGCTCCGGGCTTGCCTGTCGCGGCCCCGAATTTCTTTTGCGTGCGCGCTGCCTGTCAGCGAGCATTGCCCCGTTTCCAGAGAGTGGAGTCTCCATGAAATTTGCCATTTCGCGTGAAGCCCTGCTGCGCCCGCTGTCCCTGGTGGCGGGTGTCGTCGAGCGTCGCCAGACACTGCCGGTGCTGTCCAATGTGCTGCTTGAAGTGTCCGATCAGCAGCTGTCGCTGACCGGGACTGACCTTGAGGTCGAGCTGATCGGGCGCGTCGAGCCCAGCCGTGTCGATGAGCCGGGTTCCGCGACGGTGCCGGCGCGCAAGCTGATGGATATCTGCAAGTCACTGCCCGAAGGCAGCGAGATCATTCTCGCGCTGGAAGAAGGGCGTGCCATTCTGCGCAGCGGTCGTTCACGCTTCACCCTGTCGACCTTGCCGGTGGCCGAGTTCCCTAACATCGATGATGGCCAGGGCGATATCACCGTCAGCCTGCCGCGCGGCACCCTCAAGCATCTGATCGACGCGACCTCCTTCGCGATGGCGCAACAGGATGTCCGGTATTACCTCAACGGCATGCTGCTGGAACTGACCAGCAACCTGGTGCGTACCGTGGCGACCGATGGTCACCGCCTGGCCGTCTGTGAGCAGGCCGCTGACATCAGCGTGCCGGAAGCGCAGAAGCTGATCATCCCGCGCAAGGGTATCCTTGAGCTGACTCGCCTGCTCGATGGCAGCAACGAGCTGATGACATTGACTGTCAGCGGGACGCACGTGCGTGCCCAGACCGGCGACTTCACCTTCACCTCCAAACTGGTGGACGGCAAGTTCCCGGATTACGAGCGCGTTGTCCCGCGTGGCGGTGACAAGGTCATCGTGGCCGAGCGTGCCGAGCTGCGTCAGGTACTGTCGCGCACCGCGATCCTCTCCAACGAGAAGTACCGTGGCGTGCGTCTCTATCTGGAGGCCGGCAACCTGCGTGTGCTGGCCAACAACCCCGAGCAGGAAGAGGCCGAAGAGAATATTGCCCTTGATTATCAAGGGGCTGGCCTCGAGATCGGCTTCAACGTCGGTTACCTGATCGATGTGCTGGGAGTGCTGGATGCCGATCGTGTGCAGCTGACGCTTTCCGATGCCAACAGCTCAGCGCTGCTGGAAGAGCCGGGTGGCGGCGATGCGCGTTACGTAGTAATGCCGATGCGTCTGTAATATCGTAATTTCTATTTAAATCAGTATCTTGAATCGTAATTGTGGCGCAATTGACGCGCGCAATCGCAGAATGAGCCTCGACAACACCCGCCATTTTCACTCCTGAATGGCGGGTGTTGTCGTATTTGAGCCCCGAAGGCGGCCATGGCTCTATTTCTCTATCGAATGAGGCCGTCATGGCGCTTGAACGACTCCAATTCCAGAATCTGCGCAACCTGGCGACAGTCGATATGGCGCCGGGAAAAGGGGTGAATCTGGTCAGTGGTGCCAATGGCAGTGGCAAGTCGAGTCTGCTGGAAGGTATCCATGTGCTGGGGCTGGCGCGCTCTTTCCGCACGCACAAGCTCAAGCATGCCATTGCGCATGGCACGGCGGGAATGACGCTGTTTGGCCGCCTGGCGGGCGATCCGCCGCGCCCCCTGGGGGTAAGGCGTGATCAGGCCGCAGATGGGCTGGAGATGCGGCTGGATGGCGAGAAGGTCGAGCGAGTCGCCCAGCTGGCTCAGGCCTTGCCGTTGCAGCTGATCAACCCTGATGCCTTCCGGTTGCTGGAGGGTTCACCCTCTGCCCGACGTGAGTTCCTCGATTGGGGTGTGTTTCACGTGAAACACGACTTCTTCGACGTCTGGCGCCGCGTGCGTCGGGCGCTCAAACATCGGAACGCACTGCTCAGGCATGGTAAGATGGACGTTCAGGCACTTAACGTCTGGGATCGAGAGTTTGCTCACTGGAGCGAGCGTCTTGATGCCCTGCGCATGGAATATATGCAGGCGCTGGCGCCTCTGTTTCAAGCCACGCTTGCCGAGCTGATTGATTTGCCCGAGCTGACTCTGCGCTATCAGCGCGGTTGGGATGCCAAGCGCCCTCTGGGCGACGTGCTGGCAGCAGGGCGCGACAGTGATAGCCATATGGGCTTTACCCAGACTGGCCCACAACGCGCCGACTTGCGTATTCGCCTGGGGCGACGCCCTGCAGTCGAGGTGTTGTCTCGCGGCCAGCAGAAGCTGGTGGTCAGCGCTCTCAAGCTGGCTCAGGGTCGCTTGCTCGAAGAAATGAACGGACGTACCTGTGTCTACCTGATCGACGATCTGCCGGCGGAACTGGATGGCGAGCATCGCCGTCTGTTCTGCCAGCTGTTGGCAGGCCTCGAGTGCCAGGTCTTCGTGACCTGCGTCGAACCCGAAACATTGGATCGGGTATGGTTGCCGAACACTGATGTCAGGATGTTTCACGTGGAACACGGGCGACTGCACACGGAATGATTTCACGACGGAGAAGCCAATGAGCGAACAGGCTTACGACTCATCAAGCATCAAGGTCCTCAAGGGCCTGGATGCCGTACGCAAGCGCCCCGGCATGTATATCGGTGATACCGATGACGGCACGGGGCTGCATCATATGGTGTTCGAGCTGGTGGATAACTCCATCGACGAGGCGCTGGCCGGTCACTGTAGCGAAGTCCGGGTCGTTATCCATGCCGACGAGTCAGTTTCCGTCAGCGACAACGGTCGTGGTGTGCCGACCGAGATCCATGAAGAGGAAGGCGTCAGCGCAGCGGAAGTCATCATGACCGTGCTGCACGCAGGCGGTAAGTTCGATGACAACTCCTACAAGGTCTCCGGCGGTTTGCACGGTGTGGGTGTCTCGGTCGTCAACGCGCTATCCGAAGAGCTCAAGCTGACCATCTGGCGTCAGGGCAATGTCCACGAGCAGATCTATCGCCATGGCGAGCCGCAGTCGCCGCTGGGCATCGTGGGCCAGACCGAGAAGACCGGTACCCTGGTACGCTTCAAGCCTTCCCCGCTGACCTTTGCCAATATCGAATTCCACTACGAGATTCTGGCCAAGCGTCTGCGCGAGCTGTCCTTCCTGAACTCCGGTGTCGCCATCCGTCTGATTGACGAGCGCAGCGGCAAGGAAGAGCTGTTCCATTACGAAGGTGGCCTCAAGGCGTTTGTTGACCATATCAACACCAACAAGGCGCCCTTGAATCCGGTGTTCCATTTCGAGATGGAGCGCGAGGATGGCATTGCCGTCGAAGTGGCGATGCAGTGGAATGAAGGTTTCGCCGAGAATATCTTCTGCTACACCAACAATATTCCTCAGCGCGATGGCGGGACGCACCTGGCCGGTTTCCGTGCGGCACTGACGCGTACGCTCAATAGCTATATTGAGGCGGAAGGTCTGCTCAAGAAATCCAAGGTCGGTACGACCGGGGATGATGCCCGTGAAGGTCTGACCGCGATCATCTCGGTCAAGGTACCGGACCCGAAGTTCTCCTCGCAGACCAAGGACAAGCTGGTCTCTTCCGAGGTCAAGACAGCCGTCGAGCAGGAAATGGGCCGTCTGTTCTCCGAGTATCTGATCGAGAAGCCCAACGAAGCCAAGGGCATCGTCAACAAGATGCTGGATGCGGCGCGGGCGCGTGAAGCTGCGCGCAAGGCGCGTGATATGACGCGTCGCAAGGGCGCTCTGGATATCGCAGGCCTGCCGGGCAAGCTGGCTGACTGTCAGGAGAAGGACCCGAGTCTCTCCGAACTGTACCTGGTCGAGGGTGATTCCGCTGGTGGCTCTGCCAAGCAGGGGCGTGATCGTCGTACCCAGGCGATCCTGCCGCTGAAGGGCAAGATCCTCAACGTAGAGAAGGCGCGCTTCGACAAGATGCTGTCGTCTGCCGAGGTTGGCACGCTGATCACCGCGCTGGGTTGCGGTATCGGTCGTGAAGAGTTCAACCCCGACAAGCTGCGCTATCACTCCGTCATCATCATGACGGATGCGGACGTCGATGGTTCGCACATCCGTACGCTGCTGCTGACCTTCTTCTTCCGTCAGATGCCGGAGCTGATCGAGCGCGGTCATATCTTCATTGCCCAGCCGCCGCTCTACAAGATCAAGCGTGGCAAGCATGAGCAGTATCTGAAGGACGAGCAGGCGCTGCAGGACTATCTGACTGCCACGGCGCTGGACGGCGGCAAGCTGCACGTCAACGCTGATGCCCCGGGTATCGCCGGCGCTCAGCTGGAAGCACTGGTCAACCAGTATCGTGGCGTGATGAAGCGTATCGATCGTCTGGCGCGTGTCTATCCGTCTGCCGTGCTGCGCAAGATCGTGCACGCTCCGCATCTGGATGAGGCCGCTCTCGCGGACCAGTCTCAGGTGCAAGGCTGGATCGACGGTCTCCAGAAGGAAATGGATGACCTGATTGCCTATGAGGGTGGCCCGCACTACAGCTTCACTCTCAGCCACGACGGCGAGCGCAATCTCTATCTGCCGGCGGTGACGCTGACGGCACATGGTGTCAGCAGCGATTACCTGTGGGATGTCGATTTCTTCAAGTCCGCCGACTACCGCGAGATGAGTGAACTGGGCAACATGCTGGAAGGCCTGCTGGAAGTCGGCAGCTACGTCTCGCGCGGTGAGCGCAAGAAGGAAGTCGTCACCTTCTACGAAGCCCTCGACTGGCTGATGAAGGAAGCGGCACGTGGCTTCAGCATCCAGCGCTACAAGGGGCTGGGCGAGATGAACCCGGATCAGCTGTGGGAAACCACCATGGATCCGGAGTCCCGTCGCATGCTGCGTGTGACCGTCGAGGATGCGATCGGTGCCGATCAGATGTTCAACACCCTGATGGGTGATGAAGTCGAACCGCGCCGTGACTTCATCGAGCGCTTCGCGCTGGTGGCCAACCTCGACGTTTGATGGCGTTGAGCTAGCGCTTGACGGATGTCTTGCCAAGCCGGGCTAGAAAAACGGCCCCTGATCTTCGATCAGGGGCCGTTTTTGCATGTGCGTGTTGCCGCAGTCTAGAGCAAGGACAACCGCGAGGGGCTCGGCTCGGTCGCGGCCGAGCGTGTCGTCTCAGCCGGGCGTGTCGTCCTGATCGGTGCATTGCTCGGCCAGCCAGGCGGTGATTCGCTCTGCCGTGATGGAGGACGTCGCAAGCCCCAGGTGATCGATTGCCTCGAGGACTTCCACCTGCGCCGCGGGGTGGTGGGGTTGCAGACATTGAGCAAGGCGCTCGGCATGAAACGCCTCGTCATGCTCGCCGATCAGCGCCAGCACTGGCAGCTGATGATAGGCGAGCGCCTTGAGGTCACCCTGATAGTCGCGAGGATTGAGGCCTGTCATCAAGCGCCACGAGTAGGCGTCGGTGGTATGTGCATCGCGGTACTCTGGCGGGATATTGAAGCCGAGGACCTCAATATGATCCAGGCGATGGATGCCGAGCCGATTCAGGAGTGCGCAGGCCAGCATCCGTGCGATGCGTGGCTGTGCCCAGCGCGAATCACGGCGCATGTTGGGCGCGAGATGATGCAGGTACGGTGCCAGCAATATCACGCCGTGCAGCGGTATCTCGGCACGCTGGCGCTGGCAGACAGCGGCCGAGAAGCGCAGTGCCAGGCCGCCTCCGGCAGAGTGGCCAGCGACAATGACTCTGGCATCGGCTGGTAGCTCGAGCGACAGGATCAGGTCCTCGAGATCTTCCTCGAGCTGGAGCAGGTGATCGATATCGCCGCGTCGCTGCGGGGCTGGGCCGTGGCCGCGCAAGTCCGGCGTATGCACATGATGACCGGCCTCAGCCAGGCGCGTTGCCAGCGATGCGAGATAACGGCTGTCAGCGCTGGAGCCATGCAGCAGGATGAGGTGTGAGCGGCCCCCTGACATGCCTGTTGCGGGATAATGGCGACAGCCCAGGCTGCTGTCATCGCGGCAGCGGTAGGGGACGAGTTCATTCGGCGCTGACCACGCTTCCTTGTCTGCCAGGAAGGTCGTGAAATCAAAGGCATGGCTGCTGGAATCTGGCATTGGCTACACTCGCTCGGATGTCACGTCATGAAAAAAGCCCGCTATCTGAACCGGTCAGATAGCAGGCTTTTTCGCTCAAGTGCTCGGCGCACTCGACAGGCTGATCAAGCCTGGTGCCTCAAGGCTCGATGTCTCAAGGCTTGCTGCCTCAAGACTCAGTGCGCCTGATTGAGGAAGCCTTCATCCAGCTTCAGCTCGTCATTGCGGTTGACGCCGATATCGCGGGACAGGATGTTGCTGGCGATCTGCTTGGCTTCTTCCAGAGAGTGCATCTGTGCGGTGCCGCACTGATAGACGTTGAGCTCCGGAATCTCTTCCTGACGCGCCACGTTGAGCACGTCCTGCATGGCAGCAGACCAGGCAGCGGCAACGCGAGCTTCTTCCGGTTCACCGATCAGGCTCATGTAGAAGCCGGTACGGCAACCCATCGGTGAGATATCGATGATCTCGACGTCATCACCGTTGAGGTGCTCGCGCATGAAGCCGGCGAACAGGTGCTCGAGGGTGTGAATGCCTTTCTCGGAGAGAATCTCTTCATTCGGCACGCAGAAGCGCAGGTCGAAGACGGTGATGTTGTCGCCTTTCGGGGTGCCCATCTTCTTGGCCACGCGCACGGCAGGCGCCTTCATGATGGTGTGATCGACAGTGAAGCTATCCAGCAGTGGCATGTGAAGCCTCCAGCATGAGGAAGTGAGACAGGCAGGCAGTTGCCCGCCCGGATTCATGTCTGAAGGGTAGCATATCGCCGCTACTGATTAGAGAGGCAAGCGCGCCGTGCGCAGGGTTCTCGCCGGGCAGGCGCGCCTCACAGATAGCTTTCGGCAGCGGCTTCACAGCTCACGCAGCGGCGCTGGGACTTTCCCGGCTCACCATCCGACATGGGGTGGTTGAGCTCACCATCGAGCAGGCGGTTGGTGAAGTCGGCCAGGTTGGCCACTACCAGCACGTCCTTGAGTCCCTCGCCATTTGCCAGCGTCTTCTGGCCCTTGCCGGTCATTACCAGCGCGGCGCGACAGCCGGCCTTCTGGCCCGCGATGAGGTCACGCAGGCTGTCACCCAGCATCCAGGCACCGTCAAAATCAGGAATCTGCAGGGCATCCTGGATCTGGTGGAGCAGACCGGGTTCGGGCTTGCGGCAATCGCAGCCGTCGTCCGGGCCATGCGGGCAGTAGGCAATGTGAGCGATATCGCCACCGGCTTCCTTCACCAGCTGCATCATCTTGGTGTGCATCTGGTCGAGTTCGCGGTGGCCGAAATGGCCACGGGCGATGCCGGACTGATTGGTCGCCACGGCCACGGTATAGCCAGCGCGGGTCAGGCGGGCGATGGCCTGGATGGAAGTGGGGTATTCGATCCACTCCTCGGCGTTCTTGACGAAGGCATCGGAGTCTTCATTGATGACACCATCACGGTCGAGCACGATCAGTTTTTGCATGGTCAACTCTTCACTTCAGGGCAGTCAGGGGCGTCAGCCGGGCTGCTTGTCAGGGGTCGCCGCTTTGCCTGGAAAATTGTGAGCCGAGTCACAAGATGACGCTCGCACGTGGGGATGGGCAAATGGCGCCGAGTGGTCGAAGTGCGTGGTGCGACAGGCTGCCGCGCTTTTCGAACACTGTTTCTATACTGGAATACTAGTGCGACCTAGGTAGGGGATCAAGGCAGAAATTGTGACATCGCTGCCGTGTTGCGTGAAATCCTGTCACGCAACACGGCATTTCGGGACCCCGGATGCAAAAGAACCCCGCCGTGGCGGGGTTCTTTTGCAGCGACTGCGAGTTACCGATGTCAGGGACAGCGTGGATCGGCAGTTCTTATTGGGTCAGCAGACTGATGTCGGCCACACCCATGAATAGGCCTTGCAGACTGGCCAGCATCGCCAGACGATTGGCGCGCACGGCGGCATCGTCGGCGTTGACCATCACCTGATCGAAGAAGGCATCGACCGGCTCGCGCAGGCTGGCCAGTGCATCGAGAGCCTCCTGGTAGCGCGCTGCGGCGAACAGCGGTGCCACTTCCGCGCCACGTGCCGTCAGGGCGTCTGCCAGTGCCTGCTCGGCCGGCTCGCTCAACAGGCTCGCATCCACCTCGGTGCGACCATCGTGCTCGGCCTTGGCGAGGATGTTGGAGACGCGCTTGTTGGCTGCAGCCAGGGCAGCGGCTTCCGGGCGTTCGCCGAAGGCGTGCACGGCACGCAGACGACGCGCGAAGTCCAGCGGATTGCTGATCTTCAGGGTACGCACGGCCAGGTACAGTTCGGCACCCATGCCTTCATCGCTGGCCCAGGCGCGGAAGCGATCGAGCATGTACTCGAGCACGTCCTCGACCAGTCCTTCGGCCTTGGGCAGATCACGATGCTGCTCGGCGCTGACGGTCAGCAGCTCGCGCAGGTCGAGGTCCAGCTCACCCTTGATCAGGATGTTGAGCACCCCGATGGTGGCGCGACGCAGTGCGAACGGGTCCTTGGCGCCGGTCGGACGCTGACCGATGCCGAAGATGCCGGTCAGGGTGTCGAGGCGGTCGGCCAGGGCAATCGCCATGCCGGCCTTGGTCGTGGGGATCGCATCGCCGGCGAAGCGCGGCAGATACTGTTCTTCCAGCGCGAGAGCGACGGTGGCATCTTCGCCATCGTGACGGGCGTAGTAGTGGCCCATGATGCCCTGCAGTTCCGGGAACTCCAGCACCATCTCGGTGACCAGGTCGGTCTTGGCCAGCTGTGCGGCACGTGCGGCGTGGTCGACATCGGCACCGATGCGTTCCGCGATGTGGCGTGCCACGGCTTCGCTGCGACGGGCCTTCTCGGCCATGCTGCCCAGCTTCTGCTGGAAGACGACGCTCTCGAGCTTCTCGCGACGCGATTCCAGCGTGCTGCGCAGGTCGGTCTCGTAGAAGAAGGCGGCATCGCCCAGACGCGGACGAATCACCTTCTCGTTACCGGAGATGACCTGTTGCGGGTCCTTGCTCTCGATATTGGAGATGGTGATGAAGGCCGGCTTGAGCTTGCCGTCGTTGTCCAGCAGGTGGAAGTACTTCTGGTTGGCCTTCATGGAGGAGATCAGACATTCCGCCGGCACTTCCAGGAAGCGCTCGTCGAAGGTGCCAGTCAGTGCCACCGGCCATTCCACGAGGCCGTTGACCTCGTTGAGCAGGGCTTCCTCGATGACGGCGTTGGCACCATAGACTTCCGCTTCGGCCTGGACCTGTTCACGGATACGCTCACGGCGCACCTCACGGTTGGCCAGCACGCGGGCATCTTCCAGCGCGTCGAGGTAGTCCTCGGCGTGCGCCAGCGTGATGGCCTGCGGCGCATGGAAGCGGTGGCCGAAGGTGGTGCGACCGGAGTCGAGGCCGAGCACGCTGGCCTCGATCACTTCGCTGCCGTAGAGCGCGACCAGCCAATGCACCGGACGCGAGAACTCGATGCGTGAGGCACCCCAGCGCATGTTCTTCGGCACCGGCAGGCGAGCCACGACCTGCTCCAGCATGGTCGGCAGCAGGGCGGAGAGATGCTCGCCCGGCTGGGTGTGACGATAGCCGAGCCAGGTGCCCTTGTCGGTTTCCAGCTCGATCAGATCACTGACTTCGACGCCGCAGGAGCGGGCGAAGCCCTGCACCGCACGGGTCGGTTCGCCATCCTTGAAGGCGGCGGCCTTGGCCGGTCCGCGCTTCTCGATCTCGCGGTCCGGCTGGCGCTCGGCCAGGGATTCGATCATCACCGCCAGACGACGCGGTGTGGCGTAGGCACGTACCTGACCGAAGGCGACTTCGGCGTCGCGCAGGCCATCGGCGAGGCCGTTGGCGAGGCTGTCAGCGAGTGCGTCGATGGCGCCCGGCGGCAGTTCTTCGCAGCCCAGTTCGATCAGCAGGGTATTCACGGAGGCCATGCTTACGCGTCTCCCTCGGTAGTGGTGTCATCGGCGGCGAGCAGCTCATCACGCAGCGCCTGCGGGGCCAGCGGGAAGCCGGCGGCCTTGCGCGAATCGTAATAGGCGTGGGCCACATCACGGGCGAGAGTGCGCACGCGCAGGATGTAGCGCTGACGCTCGGTGACGGAGATGGCGTGACGCGCATCCAGCAGGTTGAAGGTATGTGATGCCTTCAGTACCTGCTCGTAGGCCGGCAGCGGCAGGTTGGCGGTCAGCAGCTTCTGGCACTCGCTCTCGCAGTGATCGAAGGCAGCGAACAGCTCCGGCACGGCAGCGTGCTCGAAGTTGTAGGCCGACTGCTCCTTCTCGTTCTGCAGGAAGACGTCGCCATAGGTCACGACGGAGCCGTCCGGCGCGGTGGTCCAGATCAGGTCGTAGACGCTGTCCACGTCCTGCAGGTACATCGCGATGCGCTCGAGGCCGTAGGTCAGCTCGCCGGTGACCGGGAAGCATTCGATGCCACCTGCCTGCTGGAAGTAGGTGAACTGGGTCACTTCCATGCCGTTGAGCCACATTTCCCAGCCGAGGCCCCAAGCGCCCAGCGTCGGAGATTCCCAGTTGTCCTCGACGAAACGGATGTCGTGGACCAGCGGGTCGATGCCCAGACGCTCCAGCGAGCCCAGATAGAGCTCCTGCAGGTTGGCCGGTGACGGCTTCATCACCACCTGGAACTGATAATAGTGCTGCAGGCGATTGGGGTTTTCGCCGTAGCGGCCGTCGGTGGGACGGCGGGAAGGCTGCACATAGGCAGCGTTCCAGGTTTCAGGACCGATGGAGCGCAGGAAGGTCGCCGGGTGGAAAGTCCCCGCGCCAACCTCCATATCCAATGGTTGCAGGATGATGCAACCCTGTTCGGCCCAGTATTGCTGCAGGGCCAGAATCAGGCCCTGGAAGGTTTTCACGTCTGGCTGTGTCATTGGTGAAGCCCGTTGGCCCATGAATTCGAGAACTGCCGAGTATACAATCCCCGCTTATCGGGTTATAGGCCGCAGACGAAACCGAGTGCGTGCCATTTCCAAATTCTGATGTGTCGCGTTACTGAACGCGCGCGTTGCCTACAAGCCTCTAGAGGCTCTGGGAGCTCAAATGATCGTCGTTACCGGAGGCGCCGGT
This sequence comes from Cobetia sp. UCD-24C, assembly GCF_001306765.1. Lineage (NCBI taxonomy): Bacteria > Pseudomonadati > Pseudomonadota > Gammaproteobacteria > Oceanospirillales > Halomonadaceae > Cobetia > Cobetia sp. UCD-24C. The sequence continues at coordinate 168,521 of NZ_LJTD01000006.1, forward strand.
TTCATCGGTGCCAATATCGTCAAGGCACTCAATGACCGCGGCCGTACCGATATCCTGGTGGTGGATGACCTGAGTGACGGCACCAAGTTCGTCAATCTGGCGGACCTGACCATCGCCGATTACCTCGACAAGGACGACTTCCTGATTCGCGTCCAGTCGAGCCTGATGGGCGAGTATGCCGAGTTGCCGAAGATCGAGGCGATCTTCCACGAAGGCGCCTGCTCGGACACCACCGAGTGGGACGGCCAGTTCATGCTCGAGAACAACTTCGAGTACTCCAAGGTGCTGCTCAACTTCTGCGAAGCGAACCAGATTCCCTTCCTCTACGCGAGCTCCGCGGCGACCTACGGCGACAGCCAGGTCTTCAAGGAAACGCCGGAGTTCGAAGGTCCGCTCAACGTCTACGGCTACTCCAAGCTGCTGTTCGATCAGCACGTGCGCCAGCGCTGGGACAGCCTGACCACCCAGGTCGTCGGCTTCCGCTATTTCAATGTCTACGGCCCTCGTGAGCAGCACAAGGGCAAGATGGCCAGCGTTGCCTATCACCATCACACCCAGGTGAAGGCGGGCGAGAACCCCAAGCTGTTCGGCGCCTACGATGGCTACGATGCCGGCATGCAGAGCCGTGACTTCGTCTATGTCGGTGATGTGGTCGACGTGAACCTGTGGTTCCTCGATCACCCGGAAGCCTCCGGCATCTTCAATCTGGGTACCGGTCGCGCCGAGCCGTTCAAGGCGATCGCCGAGACCGTCATCGAGTACTACGAGAAGGGCGAGATCGAGTACATCGACTTCCCGGAAAACCTCAAGGGCCGCTACCAGAGCTTCACGCGTGCCGATATCGGCAAGCTGCGCAAGGCCGGCTGCAACGTCGAATTCAAGACCGTTGCCCAGGGCACGCGCGCCTATCTCGAATGGCTGAATCGCTGAGTCCGAGCACTTGTGGACTGAGCGCGTGCGGACTGAGCGTGTGTGGATTGAGGGTGAGCGCCTGCCTCGCAAGGGCGATGGGGCAGGGCAAGCGCACCCGCAAGGAGGATTGGCCGTGAAGAGGAGCAAGGCATGAGTGAGCGCATTCTGGTGGTCGGGCCCAGCTGGGTCGGCGACATGGTGATGGCGCAGAGCCTGTTCATGACGCTGAAGCAGCGCTCGCCCGGCTGCCGGATCAGTGTGCTGGCGCCCGCCTGGTCGCAGCCGATCATCGAGCGCATGCCCGAGGTCGAGGAGGCACTGGCGTTGCCGGCGGGGCATGGTGACTTCGCCCTCAAGGCGCGCTGGCAGCTCGGGCGTTCGCTGCGTGGGCGCTTCGACCGCGCCATCGTGTTGCCGCGCTCGTGGAAGGCGGCGCTGGTGCCGTTCTTCGCGCGCATTCCTGTGCGCGTCGGCTTCATCGGTGAGCAGCGCTACGGTCTGCTCACCGAGTGTCGCAAGCTCGACAAGTCGGTGCTCGATCAGACCGTCAAGCGCTTCACGTCGCTGGGCCTGCCCGTTGAGGAGGCCAATCCGCCGGCGGGCATCCCGGAGCCCGCTCTGGTCACTGACAGCGCCAATCAGCTGCGCTTGCGCGGCGAGTTGGGGCTGGTGGCGCCGCCGGCACCCATCATCGGCATGATGCCCGGAGCGGAATATGGCCCGGCCAAGCAGTGGCCGCTGGCGCACTTTCGCGCGCTTGCCGAGGCATTGACTCGCCAGGGGGCCGAGGTGCGCATCTTCGGTGGCCCCAAGGATGTCGCGGCGGGGGAGGAGATCGCCCAGGGGCTTGCGGGCGTTCACAACCTGTGTGGCAAGACGCGGCTGGCGGATGCAGTGGACCTGATCGCCGAGTGTCGGGAAGTGGTCAGCAATGACTCCGGCCTGATGCATGTCGCAGCCGCGGTAGGGGCCCGTATCCAGGGCATCTACGGTTCCTCGTCGCCGCATTACACGCCGCCGCTGACGGCCAATCGCGAGATCCACTGGCTGGCGCTGGAGTGCTCACCCTGCTTCAAGCGCGTCTGCCCGCTGGGGCATACCAATTGTCTGAACCATATTGCTCCCGAGCGACTGTTGGCGGCGATCTCGCTGGATGAGGATGCGCGGTGAACCTGCCGAGAAACCGTACGACGGATGATCTGATCCACCCTCGCATGCGCGGGGCCATGCAGCGTGCTCAGCGGATCGAGGCGCTGCGTGCCTGGTGCGAGCACCACCTGATCCTGCCGTTCAGCCGTAGCTGGTTGATGCGTTGGAAGCGCCAGCGTGCACGCCATCAGTCCCTTGAGCGCCGTGGCCTGCCGCGTCATGCGCTGGAAGACGTGATGGGGCAGGAGGCGTTGACGGTCTGGGTCAATCCGCGTGAGCTGGTGCGCGACGTCAACTTCGGGCGTGACAAGCGCAACCGGCCTTCCTCCAACGTCTTCATCTGGGATGGCGACTGGGACCTGCGGCGCGGTGCCTTCCGTTTCGGTTCACGCTCGCGGCTGATGCGGGACCTGATCGAGCATGGCGATGACCTGACAGTGACGGAGCGCTATCAGCACTTGAAGGCCTTGCTGGAATCGGGCAAACCGTGGTCGTCGCCGCGTGATGGACTGTTGATGGATAGCGAAGAGCAGATTCTCGGCTATCTGCGCTGTTATCGCGGTTATCTGCAGGACATGGCCAGCAATGGCTTTCGTCAGGGGGTCACCAAGGACGAGATGGGCGTCGCGGTGACGCGTGAGGGTCGCCTGCTCAAGATCAACCGTGGTCTGCATCGTCTGGCCATGGCGCAACAGGTCGGCGTGCCCAGCGTGCCCGTCGTCATCAAGGCGGTACATCGTGAGTTCTGGGACAGAGTGACCGCTGGTGCCGAAGGCGATGAGGCCCTGCAGCGGCTGCAGGCTGCGCTACGGGAGTGTCGCCCCGAAAGCGAACCAGGCCCGCTGGATCCCCGGACATATCCCGTGTTGGGTGTGGACGAAGGCTGGCCGGATCTGCGTGGCCTGGAGGACGCTGGTTCCCGCGCCTGAGTTGCTGACCTGCTGTTTGGAAAAACGAAAAAAGCCCTGTTTCATTGTGATGTTTCACATGAAACAGGGCTTTTTTTATTCTCTAGCTGGGCGATAGGTGCTTGGACGATAGGTGCTTGTGGGCCAGGTACTGGGGCGATAAGTGTCTGAGATGAAAAGCGGTCTAGCGTGCCAGCCGCTGATAAAGCCCCAGATAGGCCTCGCCCATGGCGCTGGGAGTGAAGCGTGCCAGATGCGCACGCGCCCCCGCGACCAGCCGCTCCCGACGTGGTGCATCAGCGACGAGTGCCACGATGGCGGCAGCCAGTGCCTGTGCATCGCCGGTGGGCACCAGCACGCCGGTGCTGTCGTCATGCACGATATCGGGGATGCCATCCACATCGCTTGCGATGATCGGGACGCCGTGATCCATCACGTCGAGCAGAATCGAGCCGAGACCCTCGTTGCGCGACGGGAAGGCGAACAGATCGAAGGCTTCCAGATAGTCGCCGACATTGGTGTGGAAGCCTTCCCAGACCAGATTGTCGAGATCGGCACTTTCCGCCTTGAAGGCCGCTTCGTCCTCGCCGGCGCCCAGGCAGACGAACAGCAGCTGCGGGTGGCTGTCGCGCAGCCTGCGGGCCGCCTCGATCAACACTCGCTGGCCCTTGTGGCGGTCCACCAGGGCGCCGACATGCCCGATGACAACACGATCTCCTGCGGGCGTATTGCCGAAGCGCTGGCGTAGCTCGGCCACGGCTTGCTTGTCGCTGGGCAGATGGGCGAGGGTGCTGGGGATCAACGCCGTCTCACCCCATTGGCGCTCCCGCAGGTGAGATTCGATCACCGACGAAATCGCCACCCGGCAGGCGGCCGCGCGATAGGTCAGGCGATTGAACGGCTTGTCCTTCACCGGTTGGGGCACCCGGCGTGTCAGCAGGTAGGGCGTGCCGGTGAGGCGCTGATGCAGCCATGCCCAGTGCACGGCCTTGGCTTCGTGAGCATGCACGATATCGGCGCGGGGCTGGCCGAGATGGCCCTTGAAGCGTCCGCTGATCTCGATCACGTCCACCGTGACGGCCAGCTCGAGCGCCGCCAGTTCGCTGATCAAGGGCGAGCCCCGTAGGCACACCAGTGACTGGCGGATCGGCGCACCGGCTTCGCCGTTCTCCCCCGGGCTTGCGCGTCGCGCCAGGTCCGCGATCAGGTTGAGCGTCTGGCGCTCACCGCCGCGAAAGCCGCGTGCCAGATTGACATGGCGTACGTGAAGCGGGCGCGTCACACCTCGCGCGGCAGTCGGCTCACAGCTAGAGGTCATGGTCACCATACCTTGTTGAAATCTTCGGCCTCACGCACCTTGGCGTCGCGCTGGAATTCCAGCAGCTTGGCGTATTTCAGGTAGGCATTGACGCTGGCTGACAGCGCCACCGAGAAGCCATCGACGCCATCGCGGAAGCCGGCCTGGAAGACGAACTTGCGCATGAAGGCATTGCTGGCATGCAGGAAGGGAGTGAAGGCGTTGGCGCGTTTTCCCTTCTGATACATGATCTTGGCGGCGCGGTTCGAGAAACGGCCACTGGCCTTGACGAACAGTTCACCGAGATTGGCGAAGCTGTAATGCTCGAGATCGGCGTCCAGCTCGCAGGGGTGGTTGGCCTGCACCGAGCTGTGCTGACGCGAATCGCGGAAGGCGAGTTTTTCGCGGTCATACAGGCGCAGGCAGTAATCGGGATACCAGCCGGCATGTCGCACCCAGCGCGAGCCGATGAAGTTGCGACGGCGTAGCGCGAAGCCATCATGGGGCGTGCTGTCGAGTGCCAGTTCCCGGATGGCGCTGACGGCGCCGTCGGTCAGGCGCTCATCGGCATCCAGAGACAGCACCCAGCGGTGGCTGGCATGGCTTGGCCCGACATTCTTCTGCGGCCCGTCGCCCAGGTAGGGTTGATCGATCACCACGGCGCCCATGTTGCGCGCCAGCTCGCAGGTGGCATCGGTGGAGCCGGAATCGACCACGATCAGCTCATCGCAGACCTGGGCCAGCGAGCGCAGGCAGTCCTCGATGTTGTGGGCTTCATTGAGGGTGATGACACAGCCGGTGATGGGCACCGCGGTGCGCAGCTTGCCATCGGGTGAAGGGGCGGCCGAGGCCTCGTCGCTCGTGTTCATGACGGTCTCTGTCTGAAGAGCGCCTGCAGCACGACGGGGTGGGGCAGGCGCCGATGGGACTCAGTGGCAGGCTCAGTTCGCGTAGAAGCGGCGCATGGCCTCCATCACTTTCATGACGGGGTTGGCGCCTTCGCCGAGCGCCTGCCGACGATTCATCTCGCCATCGTACACTGCATAGCCGCCGGTGCCTTCCAGTGCGTAGATGCGATCGCGCTGAATGATACCGAAGTCCTGATAGCTACCGGAGAGCACCCATTCGTTGTCGACCTCTGGTTGATGGTCGAGAGTGCGCAGCAGGTCATGGCCCATGCTGTAGTCGCTGGGGGGATTGCTGATGCCCATCACATGGCGTAGCAGTGTCGGGACGACATCATAATGCGCGGTGACGGGCGGCAGGGGCAGCTGGCTTCCATAGTGGCCGGCAGGAATGCCGGGGCCGCGCAGAATCAGCGGTACCTGGGTCTGGTAGCGAGTGAAGTTGCCATTGTGTCCCCAGAAATTCTTGCCGCTGTCATTGAACTCCTGAGCATGATCGCCGGTGACGACCAGCACCGTATTGTCCCACTCGCCGTGTTCTTTCAGGTCCTGAATCACGCGCGCCAATTGCCTGTCCAGATGATACAGCGAGTTCAGATACAGGTTGCGCACAGGCGTCGGGTCGGTGTCGGGACCCAGTGTCAGATAGTCCATGCCGGTGGCGCTGGGCTGGAAGGGAGTGCTGGCACCTCTGGGCAGCGAGTAACCATGCGGAGCATCGTAGAACAGCACGCCCAGCCACGGTTTCAGCGCATGAGCGTCCTGCTGCAGCGCTGTCTGGCGGCGCTGGGCCTGCCAGGCGAGCCAGTCGGTCGTCATCACGCGGTCCCGCATGGCGGGGCTATCGCCCAGGGTGCGCAAGCGCAGATCTGGCACTTTCGGGAAGAGGCTGCGGTCCAGGCCGACACCATTGAAGCTTGCCGAGGAGAATAGCCCCAGCGGCCACTGGCGCTGCAGTGCCTGATTGACCAGCACGCTGCCCAGGCCGTCATTCTCCATCGGGGTGACGTAATTGGCGGTCAGGCCAGATAGCAGGCTGAAGAAACCGGTGCGGGTGCTGTTGCCGCCGGAGATGTGATCCGGAAAGTGCAGACCATCCGCCAGGGCGGCGTGCAAGTGGGGCATCGCCTCGGCAGTGAAGCTATCGGCGCGCCAGGAGTCGATCACCAGAAACAGGATGTTGGCAGGCTGGCTGTCGACACCTCTGCTGGTGATGACATCGTCATCCTGTTTAAGCGGTACGGCAGGGTAGGCCAGCGAACCCGCCCCGAAATTCTGGATATGCACCTTGGCCGCTTCTGCAGTCCGGGCATCCAGCCACCCGTGGTCTTCCATGAAGTCGCGCGCTGTGGCCGGGAACAGCAGCGGGAAGGCTGGCGCTTCGCGTGTCACCTGCAGGTTGTGATGGGCATCCGACACGATGTGCTGGATGTGGCTCGCCAGCAGCATGAGGAACAGCAAGGCATGCAGCTTGCCTGTCGGCAAACGGTGAGCGCGCTTGATCGCCGCAGGCCCACTCAGTCGATAAGCCAGCCCGCAGCAGAGCGCGATCAAGCCGAGCAGGGTGCAGGCACCCAGTAGCCAGGTCGTGGCATCGAACTCGAAGATTTCACCGTTGCTGTCATTGAGGAACATCGACAGCATGAAGCCGTTGAGATGGAAGCGGTACTGGGCATAGACGAGGCTGTCGATGATCAGTGCGCTCAATGCACTGCCGGCCAGAATGCCCGCAGGGAGCCACAGCCAGCGGCGAGCGCTGCGCGCGGGCAATATCATGCCGAGCAGGCCAAGTGGCAGCCACAGTAGCTGGGCAAGCAGTCCGTAGTGACCCAGCCAGGTGGTGGCCAGGTAGGCCCAACCGCTCAGGCTGGCGGCACTCACTCCTTGCGGGAGTGGGGTAAAGGGCAGATAGCGGGTCGCGACCAGCCAGATCAACACCAGGATGGCGAGAGAGAAGGTGGCGCTGTCGCGAAGATAGCGGCGGCGGCTGTCACGAGGTCGGGCGTTGGCGGGCGCAGGCGAGTCAGGGGTCTTTGCGGTCATCGGTCATATCCGGCGGATAGGAAAAAGCGCGATAACCCATCAAGCGTGGGGAGCGGCAAGATGGTTATCATGCATAATATATTGTTAGCATGATATCTTGTTTTGCGCGCCGGATGACCACTTTGTCAGTAATAGAGTTGAACGGAGCGTCAGCAAAGAGAGGGACGAAGCGGGCGCCTACCCTTGATAGGCGCTGCAGATGCGGGCCAGGCACGCCGCATGATGTGTCGGGGTGAAGCGGGCCAACGAACGGCCCAGGCGGGAGAGATTGCTCTCGCGCCAGCGTGCATCCGTGGGAGCCTCGGCATGCAGCTGGCAGCGATCGAGATCGATCACGTAGACGCGTTCACTTTCATCGATCAGCAGGTTGCGTGCGTTGAGATCGACATGCTCGAGCCCGGCGTCATGCACGGCGCGGATGGCGTGACCTGTCGCGTCGAACAGGCGGAGCAGGGCCTCGGGCAGCTCGGCCCCGTCAGGCAGGTGCTGTGCTTCGAGGGCGATCAGGTCATCGGCGAAGGCGCGTGCGCCGGGAATCAGCACCGTGATCAGGGCGGCCTCGTAGGTCAGGCCATGCCGCCACACGCAGGCGCCGACGGGCTCTGGCACCGGCAGCCCCTGGCGATACAGACGCTCCGTCAGGCGCAGTTCAGCGAAGGCGCGGGTGCGCTCAAGGCCGGTGTAGAGGTAGCGCTGACTGGCGAGCTTCGCGATCAGGCCGCCGCGACGATAGGGGCGCAGTGCCCAGCGGCGAGCCGGTGTCGCGGTGGTATTGGCGGGTTGCAGTTCGGCGGGCAAACGACAGACATCGAGGAACAGACTCGCCCCGCGCCCCGGTGCTTCGCCGGTCACGGCGTCGTGTTCACGCCAGAACGATGGCATGAACCAGTCCGGCGTCATTTGTGGCGCTGTTTCGCCATCATATAGAATGTGGGCATTCTCATTTCGGAAAACTGCCATCCGCATGAAGCATCCTCTCCCTGCCCAGCCCGCACATATCTGCGTGCTCCGGCTCTCCGCTCTCGGCGATGTCTGCAATCTTGTGCCAACGGTACGCGCCTTGCAGCGTCAGTGGCCTGAGGCCCGCATTACCTGGATCGTCGGCAAGGGGGAGCACAGTCTACTGTCCGGCCTGACCGGGGTCGAGTTCGTGGTCTACGACAAGTCCACCGGCCTTGCGGGCATGCGCGCCATCTGGCGACAGCTCAAGGACACGCACTTCGATGTGCTGCTGCACATGCAGCAGGCACTGCGCGCCAGTGCGCTGTCGCTGGGCCTCAAGGCCAAGGTGCGCATCGGTTATGACCGTGCGCGTGCCAAGGACTGGCAGTACCTCTTTACCTCCCATCAGCTGGCCCCGCGAGAGCGCGCCCACGTGCTGGAGTCGTTCATGGACTTCGCGCGTACTCTGGGTGTCGAGGACTGCCGCCTCGACTGGCGTCTCGATGTGCCGGCCGAGGCCTACACCGAAGCCGCACGCGTCACCGGCGAGGCGCCGTATCTGATCATCAGTCCGTGTGCCAATCCGCGACTGCGCAACTTCCGCAACTGGTCGCCGGAAGGCTATGCGGCGGTCGTCGATCATGCCTGGCAGCAATATGGTATCCGCAGCGTGATGACCGGTGGCGGCAGCCCGCAGGAACGTGAAATGGGCGCGCGCATCAAGGCGCTGGTCAGCGAAGGCGCGGTCATCGATGCCATCGGTGGCACCTCGCTCAAGGGCCTGCTGGCGATGATCGATCGCGCCGTGGCGGTGATCGCGCCGGATTCCGGCCCGGTACACATGGGCAATGCGCTCAATACCCCGGTGATCGGTCTGTACGCCACCACCAATCCCGAGCGCGCGGCGCCGTACTGCTGGCAGCATCTGGTGGTCAATCGCTATCCGGACGCCGTGAAGACCTATCTTCACAAGCAGATGGACGAAATCAACTGGGGGCAGCGCGTGCGCCATCAGGACGCCATGAGCCTGATTCGCGCCGAGGATGTCATCGCGCGCCTCGCTGAGCTGCTGGCGGACACCGATGGCGTCATTCGCGGCCAGAGCTGCGAACGTCTGCCGGTCGCGGCTGTCTCCTCTAAGGATACCACTTCTTCCCAATCCCCCTCTGCACGCGGAGACGCCTGATGAAGCTTGATCTGACTGCGCTTGAACAGGCTCGCCTGCTGGTCGTGGGTGATGTGATGCTCGACCGCTACTGGCACGGTGGCACCTCACGCATCTCGCCGGAAGCGCCGGTACCGGTGGTACGAGTCGGCGAGAGCGAAGACCGCCCCGGCGGTGCCGCCAACGTCGCGCTCAACATCGCCTCGCTCGGTGCACACGCCACCCTCGCGGGCGTCGTCGGTGAGGATGACAACGCCGCCATCCTCACGCGCGCGCTGGAAAACGCCAATGTCATCACGCGCTTCCAGGCCAGTGACAGCGTGCCGACCATCACCAAGCTGCGCGTGATGAGCCGCAATCAGCAGCTGCTGCGCCTCGATTTCGAGGAGCCGCTGCACGAGGTAGATACCAGCGCGCTGGTGAGCCAGGTCGAGGCCGAGCTGGGCGCCAGTGGCGTGATGATTCTCTCCGACTACGGCAAGGGCTCGCTGAATCAGGTCGAGGCGCTGATCGCCGCCGCGCGTGCGGCGGGCAAGCGTGTGCTGGTCGACCCCAAGGGCAGTGATTTCTCGCGCTATCGCGGCGCCAGCATCATCACCCCCAACCTGACCGAATTCGAGACCATCGTCGGGCCGTGCCGCAGCGACGAGGAACTGGCCGAGAAGGGCGAGGCACTGCGTGCCGAGCTCGAGCTGGAAGCCCTGCTGGTGACGCGCAGCGAGAAGGGCATGACCCTGATCCGCGAGGGCTATCAGCCGCTGCACCTGCCGACGCATGCGCGTGAGGTCTACGACGTCACCGGTGCCGGCGATACGGTGATCGGCGTGCTGGGACTGGCGCTGGCGGCCGGTCACGCCTTCCCGGAAGCCGTGATGCTGGCCAACCTGGCCGCGGGTCTGGTGGTCGCCAAGCCGGGTACCGCGACCCTGTCGGTGGCAGAGCTCTACACCGCGCTGCACGGCGACAAGCTGGCGGAATTCGGCGTGATCCAGGAGTCCGCGCTTATCCCGGCAGTCAAGGCCGCCCAGGCACGCGGCGAGCGTGTGGTGATGACCAATGGCTGCTTCGACATCCTGCACGCCGGTCACGTGGCCTACCTGCAGGAAGCGGCACGCCACGGTGATCGCCTGATCGTGGCCGTCAATGACGACGACTCGGTGGCACGCCTGAAGGGGCCGACACGCCCGATCAATCCGGTGCTGCGCCGCATGCAGGTGCTGGCGGGCCTCGGTGCGGTCGCCTGGGTGGTGCCCTTCAGCGAAGACACCCCGGCACGCCTGATCGAGGCCGTGCTGCCGGATGTGCTGGTCAAGGGCGGCGATTATCGTCCCGAAGAGATCGCCGGGGGAGAGGCTGTGATCGCCAATGGCGGTGAAGTCCGCGTGCTCGGTTTCGAGGACGGCGTCTCCACCACCGCGATGATCGCCACCATCCTCGATCGCGAGGACTAGGCGTGAGCCTTGCCCGCGGCCTCTACAGCACCGCGCTGACCCTGCTGTCGCCCCTCATCTGGCAGCGGGTCTGGCGCGAGCACGATGCCCAGCACCCGCGCCTGGAGCGGCTGGGTATCATCCCCTCCACGCCGAACACCACGCCCGACATTGAGCGCCCCATCTGGCTGCACGCCGCCTCGCTGGGCGAGGTGGTGATGGTGGCGAGTCTCGTCGAGGCGCTGCGTCAGCGCTACCCACGGCGCCCGCTGGTGCTGACGACCATGACAGCCACCGGCGCTGCACAGGCCGCACGTCTGCTGCATACGCCGCAGGGCTCGTCAGGGCTTGCCCCGGCCCGTCATCATTACCTGCCGCTGGATTTCCCGCTGAGCGCGCGGCGCTTCGTGCGTCGGCTGCGTCCGGCGCTGGCGATCATGGTGGAAACCGAGCTGTGGCCCAACCTGATGGCCGCCTGCGCGCGGGATGACATTGCGCTGTGCGTCATCAATGGCCGCCTGTCACCGCGCGCCTTCCAGCGCTATCGCAGGATCGGCGCCCTGATGCGCGACAGCCTCGCCCACGTCAGTGGTCTGTCGGCCAAGTCGCAGCAGGATCTGGAGCGTTTCATGGCGCTTGGCCTGCCGCCAGCGCGTGGCACGGCCGTCGGCTCGCTCAAGTTCGAACTGGACATTGCTGAACAGGTCATTGCCGATGGCCAGGTGCTGCGCCAGTCATTCGCGCAGCGGCCGGTATGGATCGCCGCCTCGACGCATGACGGCGAGGATGGCCAGATACTCGCGGCGCATGCCGCGGTACGTGACCAGCATCCTCAGGCCTTGCTGCTGTTGGTGCCACGCCATCCGCAACGCTTCGAGGCAGTGGCCGCTCAGGCGGCGCAGTGGTGTCAGTCGCGCGGCGAGAGCAGCCTGCGGCGCAGTGCCATGACAGAGAGCGGCACCGAGGTGGCTGACGCCGCGTCGGTGCTGGTCGGTGACAGTCTCGGGGAATTGCTGACGCTGTATGCGGCCAGTGATATCGCCTTCATCGGCGGCAGTCTGGTGCCCATCGGCGGGCACAATCTGCTCGAGCCCGCTGCGTTGGGGCTGCCACTGCTGAGTGGCCCATCGCTGGACAACTTCAGCGAGATCGCCGAGGTGATGGCCGCAGAAGGCGCGCTTCAGGTCGTCGCGGATGACGCGGAATTGGCCGAAGCGGTGAATGCGCTGTTCTCGGATCAGGCCGCGCAGCAGGTGGCAGGCCAGGCGGCCAGCCAGGTCGTGGAGCGCAATCGTGGCGCGCTGAGTGGCACCTTGGCGATGCTCGAGCACCACCTGCCGCTGTGACGCCCCCGCGCACGCAAAGTGTGCATTGACTGTCTGGTCAGACAGAAAACGCCGCACAATCGTGCGGCGTTTTCTGTTTGTCAGTGGTCTGGCGCTGCGGGTGGCCTGACTCTTTCCAGCAAGGCAATCTGCAGCTCAGCAATCGACAGCTCAGCAGTCGACAAGCTCGGCCGTCACGCCCATTTCTGCCTCCAGTGCCCCCAGACAATCACGTGCGGCGGGGCTGGCATTGCTGATCACCACATCAAAGTCACTCAGCGGGGCGATGAAGGCGGGGCGCACCATCTCGAACTTGCGCGCATCGACGATCAAGAAGCGCTGCATCGCGCTTTCCAGAGCGGCCTGCTTGGCCGCGACCTCATGGAAATGGAAGCAGCTGACGCCTCGCTCGGCATGCACTCCGCCCGCCGAGAGAAAGGCCTTGTTGATGCCGAGGCGTCGGATGGCCTCCGGCATGTCGGTGGCGGTGAATGACTGGGTGGCCGGGTGAAAAAGGCCCCCCAGCATCACCAGCCGCACCCCGGGCAGATGGCCGACCGCGTTGGCCACATTCAGGGCGCAGGTCACCAGGGTCAGTGTCTGCTGGCGGTCGATGGCGGCCGCCAGATGGACCAGCGTGGTGCCGCAATCCACGTACAGGGTGTCGCCATCCTCGATATGACTGGCCAGCTGCTGGCACAGCGCTTGCTTGATCGGGGCGCTGGCGTCGATCTCGCGATCCAGGCGATAGACGCTGCCGGCGGATGAATCGACCAGCAACAGGCGGCCACCCAGAATTTCCAGCAGTCCGTTGCTGTGCGCCACGTCGCGACGAATGGTCATCTCCGAGACGGCGCATAGCTGTGCGGCGTCGCTCAGTTGCAGAGGGCTGCCTTCGCGCAGAATGGCCTGCAGGCGGTCGAGTCGGGCGGCGCTGTGATTGTTCATGCGGCTTTTGTCCTTTGGTGCCGGTTCCGATGAGGGAGCGTTGGCGAAAAACTGGGCGGAAGCGCCACGTCCCACGTCAGAAGCAGATGATAAACCACTGACACACAGGGAGAACCTCAAAAATGCCCCTGACACCGCCAGTCTGGCACTGGAAGACAAGTGGGCGTGAGGTAAAACGGACGTATTGACTATTTGGTCAGGCTGTGACTTTTTGAACATGGTGAGAATGCAGGATAACACTGCACGACGTTGAGAACGGGTCGTCGCAGCCTGCACGCAGCACCCATAACAACCACAAGAACCCTCAGGATCTTCCCAATGAATCCCCTCATGAGTCTCGTCGGGATGGCTTCGCTCATCCTCATTGCCGTGGCGCTGTCGTCGAATCGACGCGCCATTCGCCTGCGCACCGTGGGTGGTGCCTTTGCCATCCAGCTGGCCATCGGCGCCTTCGTGCTCTACACCTCCTTCGGTCAGGGAGTGCTGGCCGGTGTCTCCGGTGCCGTCAGTCAGGTGGTCAACTATGCCGATCAGGGCATCAACTTCCTGTTTGGCAGCCTGGCTAATCCGGGCAGTGGTGTCGGCTTCATCTTCGCGGTCAAGGTGTTGCCGATCATCATCTTCTTCTCGTCGCTGATCGCGGTGCTCTACTACCTCGGCATCATGCAGTGGGTGATTCGCCTGCTGGGTGGCGGCCTGCAGCGTGTGCTGGGCACGTCGCGTACCGAGTCGCTCTCGGCCACGGCCAACATCTTCGTCGGTCAGACCGAGGCACCGCTGGTGGTCAAGCCGTATCTGGCCAGCATGACGCGCTCCGAGCTGTTCGCCGTGATGTGCGGTGGCCTGGCCTCCGTCGCCGGTTCGGTGCTGGGCGGCTATGCGGCGCTGGGCATTCCGATGGAGTACCTGGTGGCGGCATCGTTCATGGCCGCGCCCGGCGGGCTGCTGTTCGCCAAGCTGCTGTTCCCGGAGACGGAGAAGCCGGACGACTCGATCGCTCTCGCCGATGCTGCCCTCAAGGATGATGATGCGCCTTCCAATGTGCTGGACGCTGCGGCCTCCGGTGCGTCTTCCGGCCTCAAGCTGGCAGCCAATGTCGGGGCGATGCTGCTGGCCTTCATCGCGCTGATCGGCCTGATCAACGGCATTCTCGGCGGCGTGGGTGGCTGGTTCGGCATGGACACGCTGAGTCTCGACATGATTCTCGGCTGGTTGTTCGCGCCGCTGGCCTTCCTGCTGGGCGTGCCGTGGAGCGAGGCGACCCTGGCGGGTTCCTTCATCGGCCAGAAGCTGGTGGTGAACGAGTTCGTTGCCTACATCAATCTGGCGCCCTACCTCAGCGGTGACAGCATCGTCGCGGCCACCGGCGCGGTGATGACGCCCTACACCATGGCAGTGCTGTCGTTCGCGCTGTGCGGCTTCGCCAATCTGTCGTCGATCGCCATCCTGCTGGGGGGGCTGGGCAGCCTGGCACCGACACGCCGTCATGAGATCGCAAGCCTGGGGCTCAAGGCGGTACTCGCCGGTACGCTGTCCAATCTGATGTCGGCGGCGATTGCCGGTTTCTTCCTGGCGCTGGCGGCCTGATGCATTCCTCGCTCTCCGCCCGGTCAGTCGACGGGAGCCATCCTGCCGGCATGCGCCGGGCGGCAAGCGAGGAAACATCGGGACGTCATCTCGGGGAAGCCGAGGGTGACAAGGTGCCTGGCGAGAGTGTGAAAAGGTTCACATTGTCGTCGAAGGCACGTTGATCACCCCCGAAATGTCGCTCTGTCGTTTTTGCGAGGAAGTGCTAACATCGCCGCCTTTCCAGACTGGGCCCCGTGCGAGTTTCACTCCCGCGCCTTCGTCGGACTTCATAGCGACAAGACCCGCTCAGCGGGCAAGACCACAAGAATTCGAACAGTCTCAACATTCAGGACAGGATCGTTACGCGATGACCATGCTCAAGACCCTCGCGGCCAGCACTCTGGCTGCCACCACGCTGCTGACCGCTGCAGCACCGGCGCAGGCTACTGACTTCAATGGCGATATCCACGCCAATGATTACAAGTGGCTGACCTTCAACCTGATGCGCAGTGAAGACAACCGCCTGCCGTTCCGCAACAGCGAAGATACCTACCTGGAGATGGAATTCGGCGGCCGCTCGGGCATCGTCGATCTCTACGGGTATGTCGACTTCTTCGACCTGCTGGACGACAGCTCCGATGACCTGAACGACGGCGACAACTTCTTCGCCAAGCTGGCGCCGCGTTTTTCGCTGGACGCCATGACCGGTTACGACCTGTCCTTCGGCCCGGTGGATGAGCTCTACATCGCCACCGTCACCAACATCGGTGACAACGGCGCATTCGGCGGTCTCTGGGAGCACTACGTCGGTCTGGGCAGCGATGTGCAGGTGCCGTGGTTCGGCAAGATGGGCTTCAACCTCTACGCGCGTTACGTGCGTGAGAACTACGGCGGTGAAGACGAGAGCAAGTGGGATGGCTACATGGCCTCCACCAACTGGTTCAAGCCGTTCGTCAACTTCGATGATGGCAGCTTCATCGCCTATCAGGGCTATCTGGACTACAAGTTCGATGCCGACGAAGTGGGCAGCCAGGCGGGCCGCAGCGTCAACAGCATGGAGTGGTTCAACGGTATCTACTACCACACCCAGCGCTATGCGATCGGCTATGGCCTGAAGTACTACAACAACATGGCATTCTTCACCGATGGCTCCACTGCCACCGGCGTTCGCCAGGACACCACCGGCTTCGGCAACTACTTCAGCATCAACTACAAGTTCTGATCACCGCTTCGCTCTCGCTGAGCGACCGGCGCTAAAACAGAAACGGGAAGCCCCTCAGGGCTTCCCGTTTTTCGTCTGGCTGCTGTGGCATCTGACGCCTGGAATCCGGCATCCGGCATCCGGCATCTGGTGATCAGCGGAACTCCACCTCGGTGACTTCCACGCGCACCAGCTGGCGTGACCACTCGCCCTCCGGCAGCGAGACGCGTACCTCGCGGCTATCGCGTGTCTGGCCGGGGCGCAGGTAGGTCTGGGGCAGGCGATATTCACCGACCCACAGTGGTACCTCACGCGTCGCGAGCAGATGGCCATCATCGGCATACAGGCGCAGTCTGGCCTGCACGCCGATGACACTCTGGCCAGCCGTGTTGTCGAGACTGAACTGCAGAAGCGCCTCGTCATCCTCTTCGCTCACCGAGGACAGACGCGCGACCAGACCATCGCGGTGGCCTTCACTCAACAGCCGCGGATTGGCCAGCGCGCTGCTGTTGAGGCGTGACCCGCTGTCAGGCGCTGCGTTGCTGGCACTGGTAGAGGCCGCACCGGCTGATGGTGAGGTCGAGTCGCCAGCCGGAGCGACCGCCGCCGTCACCGGCACGGCCGTCGAGGTCGGCACCAGTGCGCTGCCAGCGCCAGTTTCCACGGACGGTCGTGTGGCCGGGGGGGAAACGGCCTGCACCTCATCCAGCTGATATTCCCAGCTGTGGTCCGGCTTGAGCAGGATCTTGACGCCGCTGTCGAGCGTCACGGTGACTGGCTGGCTGATCGGCAGGCTATCGGCCAGCGCCAGCGGACTTGCGCTGGCTGCCAGCAGCAGTGCGGTCGCCAGGCGCAGTCGTGGGCGCAGATTCATCGTCATGCCAGCTCCTCAGGCAGTGATGCGTTCGACGCCACTTTCGCGTCCCACCAGCAGCACATCGGCACCGCGTGCCGCGAACAGGCCGTTGGTGACGACACCGACGATGGCATTGATGCGCGCTTCCATGGCGATCGGGTCCTCGATCAGGAAGTTGTAGCAGTCGAGGATGCGGTTGCCGTTGTCGGTCAGCACGCCATCGCGGTAGACCGGGTCTGCGCCCAGCTTGACCAGCTCACGCGCCACATAAGAGCGCGCCATCGGGATGACTTCCACCGGCAGCGGGAAGCCGCCGAGAATATCCACCTGCTTGGAGCCATCGGCGATGCACACGAAGCGCTCGGCGCAGGCCGCGACGATCTTCTCGCGGGTCAGCGCGGCGCCGCCGCCCTTGATCATCGCCAGGCGCGGGTCGATCTCGTCGGCACCATCCACGTAGACCGGCACGGTGCCGACATGGTTGAGTTCGAAGACGTCGATGCCATGGCCCTTGAGGCGCTCGGCAGTGGCTTCGGAGCTGGCGACGGCGCCGGCGAAGTCGTGGCGCACTTCCGCCAGCGCATCGATGAACAGATTGGCCGTCGAACCGGTGCCGACGCCGATGATGGTGTCGCGGCTCAGCAGCGGGCGAATCTCGTCAAGGGCGGCGCGGGCCACGGCCTGCTTCAGCTCATCCTGGGTCATGTGATACCTCGGGTCGGTGGGGCGGTGGTGAAAGTGGGCATTGGCGCGGTCTTCCTTACGTGGCCAGCAGTTTACCGCCGGCAGGCACTGGAAAACGGCTTGACGTGAAGCGCAACGCCGGAAAACGCCACATTATAACGGCAAACCTGGCGATGGCGCTGGACGCTCTCGCCAGCGGTCTGATAACAATGGGGGTTCGGTCGCGCTCATGCGGCCCGCGCTGTGACACATCAGGACATTCCTATAATGCTCGAACATTACGTCAAGAAAATCCTGTCGGCTCGTGTCTACGAAGCCGCCCATGAAACTCCGCTCTCGCCGGCACCCTTGTTGTCGCGTCGTTTCGGCAATCACATCTTCATCAAGCGTGAAGACCTGCAGCCTGTCTATTCCTTCAAGATTCGCGGCGCCTACAACAAGATGGCCCAGCTGACGGATGAACAGAAGGCGTGTGGCGTGATTGCGGCCTCGGCCGGCAATCATGCGCAGGGCCTGGCGATGGCGGCCAAGCTGATGGGCGTCAAGGCAGTGATCGTGATGCCGCGCATTACGCCGGAAATCAAGGTGCAGGCCGTGCGCGAGCGCGGCGCGCGGGTGATTCTCAAGGGCGACGCCTTCCCCGAGGCACTGGCCCACGCGCGTACCCTGATGGACGAGCACGGCTATACCTTCATCCCGCCCTATGACGACCCGGATGTCATTGCCGGCCAGGGCACCGTCGGCATGGAAATCCTGCGTCAGCACCCCGGCAAGATCGATGCGATCTTCGTGCCGGTCGGGGGCGGTGGTCTGATCGCCGGTGTCGCGGCCTACGTGAAGTACCTGCGCCCCGAGATCCGCGTCATCGGGGTCGAGGCGGAAGATGCCGCCTGCCTCAAGGCAGCGATGGAAGCCGGCGAGCGCGTGGTGCTGGACCAGGTCGGCGTGTTCGCCGAGGGCGTGGCGGTCGCGCAGATCGGCGCGGCACCGTTCGAGCTCATCCAGCACACCGTCGATGAGGTCATCACCGTCAATACCGACGAGATGTGTGCGGCGGTCAAGGATATCTTCGAGGATACGCGCGCCGTCTCCGAAACCAGTGGCGCACTGTCACTGGCGGGCCTCAAGAAATATGTCCAGCAGTCAGGCGCGGAAGGGGAGACGCTGGTCTGCATCAACTCCGGTGCCAACACCAACTTCGATCGCCTGCAGCACATTGCCGAGCGCACCGAGCTGGGCGAGCAGCGTGAGGCGATTCTGGCCGTGACGCTGCCGGAGCGCCCGGGGGCCTACAAGCAGTTCTGCAAGGTGATCGGCAAGCGCATGGTCACCGAGTTCAACTATCGCTATGCCAATCCGGAGGAAGCGCATGTCTTCGTCGGCGTGCAGGTCAAGCCGGGCGGTGAAGACCGCGCCGCTGTGGTCGAGAAGCTGCGTGAGGCGGGCTATGCGGTGGAAGACCTGACCGACAACGAACTGGCCAAGCTGCACACGCGTCATCTGGTCGGTGGGCGCACGACCAGCGATCTCGAGGAAGAGGTCTATCGTTTCGAATTCCCGGAGCGCCCTGGCGCCCTGATGAATTTCCTCACCCACCTGCCGGCGGACTGGAACATCTCGCTGTTCCACTACCGTAACCACGGCGCGTCGCATGGGCGGGTGTTGATCGGCATGCAGATCCCCAATGGCGACCGCGCGCGGGTCGAGGAATATTTCAATGAGATCGGCTATCGCTTCTGGAAAGAGAGCGACAATCCCGCCTATCGCCTGTTTCTGTCCTGAGCGAGGCAAGCGATGGGGCGACGATGGCTATATGAGTCATTGGCGTTGAAGGTGGCGAGCTGAGGCGTAGCTCATCATGCTTCATTGGTCACATTCGTGGATAGAAAAGCCCCGGCCTTCGCGTGGAAGGCCGGGGCTTTTTCATGCGTATCCGGCGGGCATGCCGCAGGAAATTCCACATTTCATGCCGAGCGCGAAAAAGAACGGTGTTTTTGACGAAAGTCCTTGTCGGCTGGGGCGACCAGACATCAAAAGCTGCGTGGAAAAGCGTCCATTCAAACGATTGCATGGTGATTGTCATACAGAAGTCAGATGCCTATCATCTGGTCACTGTCAGGAAGACAGTCATCGACAACCGTCACGCGAAAGCCACTGACGATATAAGAAGAAGCCCGCTCTCATGAAACGTAAGCCCGATCTGGTCATGGCCCTGGTATTCATCTTCGGGATTGGTGTAGTGGCAACCGGCTACGCCCAGACCGTAATGGGTTCCTGAATCCTGCGCTGCTGCCCTCACCGGCGGTAGCGGTGCTGCTGGCGTCAGTCTCTCTGGCGCCACGCACCCATGCCATGACCCTCCTGCCAGGCTTTCCAGCGTTTCTGCTCCCAGCTTTCCCTCAGCTTGCCCCCCCGGCTGGCCTCACTGCGTTGCTGCTTCTCCTTCTCACCGATAGCCCATTTCTGCCTGCTTTCACCCTCGACATCTCGTGGTCGTGCCATCGATCTCGTCATAAAGCCCAGCGCCTCATTCAGGGCGGGCAGGGCGTACGACTTCGCGATCACTGATGATGGCGTCCAGCGGGACATCCCAGGACTGTACCGGCAGGGCGGGGACTTTCTGACAGTGGTGGGCGAGGCCGATCAATAGTGGTCGGGGGCCGGGACGGCGGGTAAAGGCGAAGCTGCGATCGTAGAAGCCGCCGCCCATGCCGATACGAGCCCCGCGCCCATCGAAGCCGACCAGCGGCATCAAGACGACATCCAGCGCCCAGGCAGGCAGGCGCCGCACTCTGGAAGCACCATGACGGGTGTCCGGTTCGGCGATGCCGAAGCGGTTGATGACCAGGGGTGTCTGATCGTCATAGCGCACGAACCATAGCGAATTGGCCGCGAATGGACGCAGTACCGGCAGATAGACCTTCGCCCCCCGTCGCTGCAGCCAATCGCACAGGCGCGTGGCATCGATCTCGCCATCGTAGGGCAGATACAGGGCGACGTGGCGGGCGCGCAACAGTTCCGGCAGTCGTTTCAGCTGACGCAGGAGCGCATCTTCGGCTTGCAGGCGAATGGCAGGTGGTAGCTGACGGCGGCGTTGGCGCAGCAGACGGCGAAGCGCACGGCGGTCGGCCTGAGGGTGATCGAGCTCGCTGGGCAGCGCCCAGAGCGTGGTATCGAGTGCTGCAGAAGGGAGTGGCGAGCGTGGGCTCGCGGGTGCGGCATAGACCGCGGGGGGCTTGCGCATGCCTGACAATCTCCGTCAGACAGGGTTCTCCAAGGTGCCGGTGTTACCGGGGGCCCTTGAACCCAGCGGTTCAAGGTGGGTAGTCCCGCGCAGCGCATCAGGCGTTCCGACGCACGGACATGCACACAGCACTGCGCAGTGGACTCCCTGGGAATAGCTTATAAGCTCGAGGGACATCGGCAACTGTCGTACACCCCAGAGAACTCATTCAGTCTACCAAACCCCGCCTGCCTGCCCAAGGGCTAATCCTGTCGGGAACAATCTGTTGCCTGAATGTATCAGTTGTTTGATTCTGAAGCGTTTTTACGCTCAGCAGCGCGCGCCTTCGCCTGATCGGCATAGTCGGCTGGCAGCTGACTGAGCGCGGCATCCAGTTGACGGTCCAGCGCGGTGAGGCGAGTCTCGAAGTCGCGCTGCAGGGCGCGCTCGCTGTCACGGCTGTTGATCAACTCATGCGAGATATTGAGCGCTGCCATCAGGGCGACCTTGTCGGCACTGATGGTGTTGCCGCGCTGCTGGATGCCTTGCATGGCGAGATCCAGATAAGCCGCCGCACGGGTCAGGCCATCTTCCTCGCCGGGCTGACAGCTGACGGTATAGCTGCGGCCGAGCAGGCTGATCTCGGTGGTATTGCGTGGGGTGGCGGAATCGCTCATGTAGATCCTCTCGGGCCTTGTCCGGCGTCATCCAGATTGATGCCGACGTCCTGCTGTCAGTGCGTCACCGTCGCAGTCAGGACGGCAAGCCAGAAGGAGGGCCAGTGCGGTAAGATGGGGGCATTCTCGAGCCACTATAGAGAGCCGCTTCTGGAGGGTCAACGCGCCGCGCGGCGCGGCTGCCTTGTGCTGCAGCACATCCTTCAGATGCCATTCTCCCGCTACAGAACCACTTCTCACTGACTCAATGGGGCCGCATCATGGCGATCATCAACGATACCTTCGACTTCTCGCTCGTCGCAGACCACTTCCTGGCTCACGGTAGCCTCAACAATCCCTCCTTCCTCGATGGTCAGCTGGTGGCCGCACTGGCGCTGGATGACATCAGTGCCGAGGATTGGCTGGCGCGCGTCTGCGCCTCGCTGGGGGTCGAGCAACCGGCCACGCGTGAGGCCGGTGAAGTCTTCCTCACCTGGCGCACGCGCAATCAGGAGCGTCTGGCCGCCAGCGAGATGAGCTTCGAGCCGCTGCTGCCGGATGACATGTTCTCGCTGGCCGAACGCGGTCAGAGCCTGCGCGAATGGACGCTGGGCTTCCAGGAAGAGCTGGCCGGTGCCGATGACGATGTCCGCAGTGGCTGGAGCCAGGCGCTCAAGGATGCGCTGAGCGATGTCGAAGCCATCTCGAGCGGCCTCGCCAACGCCGAAGACCTCGACGACGACAATGCCGAGGACGAGGCCGACCTGTTCGCGCTGGCTGACCATGTGCGCATGGCGGCCTTGCTGCTGTATACCGAGCAGCACCCGGGCAACCCGGACGTCGAGAAGCCCAGCGATGACCAGCTGCCGGAAGGCGGTCTCGAGGGCAGCCTCGGCGTCAGCTCGCGTACCGATACCCACTGAAACGATGGTCACCCACCGCTTGCGCCGCGTCTGATGCAAGGCTGGTACAAGGGGGCGGGTGACCCCATCTACAGCATCACGCCTGTTTGTCACTCGAACGCGCCATGCCCGGCGGGTTCTCGACGGAGATTGCCATGACTGCCCCAGCCATCCTGCCCGCACCTGCTGCCCTGACGGCAGAGGATTTTCGTGCACGCCGCCAGCGCCTGATCGCGCAGCTGCCGCAGGGGGCTGCCGCATTGGTGGTCTCGTCGGGCCTGGCCCAGCGCAACCGCGACAGTGAATACAACTTCCGTCAGAACAGCGACTTCCACTATCTGACCGGCTGGCCGGAACCCGAGGCCGCCTTGCTGTTGCTGCCCGGGCGCGCCGAAGGGGAGAGCGTGCTGTTCTGTCAGGAGAAGGACCCGCTGGCCGAAGCCTGGACCGGCATCCGCATCGGCGCCGAGGGTGCTGTCGCCACGGCAGGCTTCGATCAGGCCTTCACCAATGAGGCCCGTGATGAAGTGATGGCCAGCCTGCTGGATGGCCGCGAGCGTCTCTATGTGCTGTTCGAGGATGATGAAGCCCTGGCGCTGGCTCAAGCGCTGCGCGATGAGCTGGCCGCCGCGGTGCGTCGCGGAGCACGGCCGCCGGCCGCCTTCGAGGATCTAGCGCCGCTGCTGCATGAGCAGCGCCTGATCAAGGATGAGCGTGAACTGGCACTGATGCGTCACGCCGCCGAGATTTCCGCGCGCGCGCATGTGCGTGCGATGCAGATCAGCCGACCCGGCCTGCACGAGTATCATCTGCAGGCCGAGATCGAGCATGAATTCCAGTGGCAGGGGGCGCCGGCTCCGGCCTACACCAGCATCGTCGGGGCGGGTGTGAATGCCTGTGTGCTGCACTACATCGAGAATCGCGCGCCGCTGGAGGATGGTCAGCTGGTGCTGATCGATGCCGGCGCCGAGTACGCCCTGTATGCCGGCGACATCACGCGTACCTTCCCGATCAATGGCCGCTTCAGTGAGCCGCAGCGCCGTCTGTACGAGATCGTGCTCAAGGCGCAGGAGCGCGCGGTGGCCGCCGTGGTGCCGGGTGCAACGTTGGTGGGCATTCACCAACAGGTCGTGCATGACCTGACCACTGGGCTGGTCGAGCTGGGCCTGTTGCAGGGGGAGGTCGAGGAATTGATCAGCAGCGATGCCTACCGTCGCTTCTATCTGCACTCCACCTCGCATTGGTTGGGACTGGATGTGCACGATGTTGGCAGCTATCGCGAAGCGGGTGAGCCGCGTCCGCTGGTGCCGGGCATGGTGCTGACCATCGAGCCGGGCCTCTATATTCCGCAGGACGGCGACATTCCCTTTGAGTATCGCGGCATCGGCATTCGCATCGAGGACGACGTCGCGGTGACTGCCGCGGGCCACGAGGTGTTGAGTCATGGCGTGCCCAAGTCCGTCGAGGCCATCGAGGCGCTGATGCGCGCGGAGGCCTGACGCCATGAGCGAGCCTGAAGCCATGAGCGGACGTGATGCCGAACACTTCGACATCGTGATCATCGGCGGCGGTCTGGTGGGCGCCAGCCTGGCCTGTGCGCTGGCGCCGCTGATGGCGCGTGTGGCCGACGAGAAGGGCCGTGAGGCTGCAGCGTTGCGTGTCGCCGTGATCGAGGCCAATGAGCTGCCTGCGGCGACGGCAGATGCCCGGCGCTTCCAGCCCAGTTTCGATGCACGTGCCAGCGCCATCGCGGCGGGCTCACGCCAGCGGTTCACCGCCTTCGGGGTCTGGGAGGCGATGTGCGAGCACGCCACGCCGATTCGCACCATCCATGTCAGTGAGCGCGGCCACCTGGGCGCGACACGCATGCGGGCCTCCGAGCTCGAGGTAGCCGCGCTCGGCCACGTGATTCCCAATGCCTGGATGGGTCAGGTGCTGCATCGCCAGCTGGCTGAGCTGCCGCTGGCCTGGTATTGCCCTGCGCGCGTGGCAGAAATCGCTGTCACGGCGCAAGGCCATCGCCTTACGCTCGAGGATGGTCGTCTGATCGAGGCTGAGCTGACCGTGCTGGCGGATGGCGGTCGCTCCGGACTCAAGGAGCGCCTCGGTATCCACAGTGCGGCGCAGGACTATGAGCAGCATGCCTTGATCGCCACGGTGGAGATGAGCCAGCCTCACCAGGGAGTCGCCTACGAGCGCTTCACCAGCGAAGGCCCGATGGCGCTGCTGCCGCTGGCCGGCAAGCGCATGGAGCTGGTGTGGACGCGCTCCCCCGCGGACACGGAAAGCCTGATGGCGCTGCCCGACAGCGACTTCCTGCAGGTGCTGCAGCGCGCCTTCGGTGAACGCGCCGGCCGCTTTCGCCGCGTCGGGCAGCGCCACGCCTATCCGCTGTCGTTGGTGCGAGCCAGCGAAGGCACGCGTCCCGGCCTTGCGGTGCTCGGCAACGCCGCCCATGCCCTGCACCCGGTGGCAGGGCAGGGCTTCAATCTGGCGCTACGCGGCGTGACTGATCTGGTCGCGGCCATCGAGGCGGGCCTGGCGCGTGGCGAGTCGCCGGGGGCCACCAGCGTGCTGAGTGACTTCGAGGAGCGGCGCGGTGCGGATCGCGACAATGTGGTGCTGTTCAGCGATGGTTTGATCCGCCTGTTCGGGGTCGAGAGTCGCTGGCTGGGGCATGCACGGGCAGCGGGGCTGATCGGGCTCAATCTGGTCTCGCCGCTCAAGCGCCTGTTGGCCAGACGCTCGATGGGCATTGAGCGCTGAGGTTGGTGGGTACTCACTGACTTGGCTCGTGGGCAGAGCCTCGCAGGCAGGGCGTCACTGACAGAGCCTTGATATCGAGCCACGCGACGGGGCTTCGAAATCAGGGCACGAGATTGGTCTTCGAGATCAGGCTACGAGACTGAACTACGAGACAGAACGACGAGACAGGGAGCAGGCATGAAGGACGGTCGATCAGCAGGTAGCGCACATGACGCCGATGTCGCCATCGTCGGTGCCGGTATCGTCGGTGCCACCCTGGCGCTGCTGCTGGGGCAGGCGGGACTGCGGGTCATGCTGGTCGAGGGGCGTGAGTCCGCGACCCGCTGGCAGCCAGATAGCGCCCCCGAGCCACGGGTGAGTGTATTGACGCCGGTCTCTCAGCAGCTGTTGAGCGGTCTGGGCGTGTGGCCGACGATCGCCGCCAGTCGCCTGATGCCCTATACCGGCATGCAGGTGTGGGACGCGGAGGGCAATGGCGAGATCCAGTTCAGCGCCGAGGACAGCGGTGTGCCGGTGCTGGGGCATATCGTCGAGAACCGGGTCACGCTCGCCGCGCTGGAGCAGGCCATCGATGCCTGCCCGGCAATCACGCGCTGCTTCGGGGCGCGTGTGGCAGGCATGGCACTGCCACGCTCAGGCGCCACATCGGTAGTGAATGCTTACCAACTCGATGCAGCGGAAGCGACCAGCCTGACGCTGACCGATGGCCGGACAGTCACCGCGGCGCTGGTGGTCGCGGCGGATGGTGCGCGCTCACGGCTGCGCGAGCTGGCCGGGATCGCCACGCGGGAACACGACACCGGCCAGGTCGCGCTGGTGGCCACGGTGCGCACCGAACTCGCGCATCAGGCCGTCGCGCGTCAGCGCTTCCTGCCGACCGGGCCGCTGGCCTTCCTGCCGCTGGCCGTCAATGACGCCCTGGCTCAGCCGGCCGAGGGAGCCTCGGCCGCAGAGCGGCATTGCTCCATCGTGTGGTCGACTACGCCAGAAGAGGCCGAGCGGCTGCTGGCACTGTCACCGGCGGCCTTCTGTAGTGAGCTGGAAGACGCCTTTGAAGGTCAGCTCGGCGCCATCGAATGGGCGAGTGAGCGCTTCAGTTTCCCGCTGCATCAGCGCCACGCCGAAGACTATGTGCTGCCGGGGCTGGCGCTGGTGGGGGATGCTGCGCATGCCATTCACCCGCTGGCAGGCCAGGGCGTCAATCTGGGCTTGATGGATGTGGCGGTGTTGGCAGACGAGCTGCTGGCAGGACATCGCCGCGGGGTGGCGCTCGGCGACGAGCGCTGGCTGGCGCGCTATCGCCGCCGGCGTCGCAGCGACAATGCCATGATGCTCAAGATGATGGATGGCTTCCGGCTGTTGTTCGGCAGCCGTCAGCCGGGCGTGCGGCTGCTGCGCAACTTCGGGCTTGGTTTCGTCGACGGCCAGGGCGAGCTGAAGCGCATCCTGATGCGTCAGGCGATGGGGCAGCGGGGTGAGTTGCCCGCCAGCTGCAAGCCGTAACAAGAGTGAAGTTGGTGTAATTCCTGTGCCATTGGGTATGTGAGCGCCCACCATCATCGCTTGGGCACAGGATGGCCGACCGCTGCCACACATGCCGCTGCATGTTTCTAGACATGTGCGCATGTCATGCCCCCTGCAACAACAAGGCCCCGCCATCTGGCGGGGCCTTGTCGTTGTGGCCTGATGATCTGGCGATCATGGCGTGATGCTTACTCGTCGCTTGTGGACACGGTGGCCTTGAGCGCCGCGCTGCGCCCCAGCACGTTCATGCCCTTGAGCAGATTGAGCGCCTCACCTAGCTGATAGTCGCTTTCCGCCACTACCGGGCTGTCGGGTGCCTTGCTGCTGGCGGATTCGCTGGCGGCGTTGGCATTGTCGAGGCGCCCGTCGAGGTCTGCCTCGCGCACGCTGAAGTCACGCCGCGTATCGCGCTCGAGGCGGCCTCGCACGACCTCGACATCCGGGCGGATGCCCTCGGCCTGGATCGAGCGACCGCTGGGCGTGAAGTAGAGCGCGGTGGTCAGCTTGAGCCCATCGCCATTGCCCAGCGGCATCACCGTCTGGACCGAGCCCTTGCCGAAGCTGTCGGTGCCCATGATGATGGCGCGGTGTTGATCCTGCAGTGCGCCGGACACGATTTCCGCGGCCGAGGCCGTGCCGCCATTGATCAGCACCACCAGTGGGGTGTCGCCCGCCGGAGTATCGGGCTTGGCCGAGAAGGACAGCTCGCTGTCGGGCAGGCGGCCTTCGGTGTAGACGATGCGGCCGCTGGACAAAAACAGGTCACTGATCTCGACGGCGGCCGAGAGAAGCCCGCCGGGGTTGTTGCGCAGATCCAGCACCAGCCCCTTGAGCGGCTCGCCATCATTGTCTTCCTGCAGTCTGGCCAGCGCCGTGTGGGCCTCGTCACCGGTCGCGCTCTGGAACTGGCTGATGCGCAGATAGCCATAGCCCGGGTCCAGCAAGCGCTGACTGACGCTGCTGCTCTTGATGATGGCCCGTTCCAGCACCACTTCGCGCGGCATGTCGGCGCCCTCGGACAGAATCAGCAGCCGAATGCGTGAGCCTGCCTCACCGCGCATCAACTTGACCGACTCCGACATCGACAGGCCGTCCAGCGGCGTATTGTCGATCTTGAGGATGACGTCTCGCGGCTGCAGGCCCGCGCGCGCCGCCGGGGTGTCGTCGATGGGGGCGATGACGGTCAGCTGGCCATCGTCGCCGGTGCCGACCTCGATACCGATGCCGCCAAACTCGCCATCGGTATTCTCGCGCAGGTCCTGCCAGTCTTCCTGATCCAGATAGGCGGAGTGCGGGTCCAGCCCTTCGAGCATGCCGCGCATGGCATTCTTGAGCAGCGTGCGGTCATCGACCTGATCGACGTAGGTGCGCTTGATGCGCTCGAAGACCTCGGCGAAGGTGCGCAGCTCATCCAGCGGCAGGTCCGTGCCCTGACGGGCATCCTGAGCGCTGTCGGCCGGTGAGGTGACATCTTCTGCACTGGCCGGCAGTCCGCCACCCAGCAGGGCAAGGCTCAGCGGCACGCTGACCGCCAGCTGACGCAGGCGGCGCGGGGCAGGACGGAATGGCGACATTGCAGACATGCGATTTCCTTCTCGACGGATACTGACTCGACTGGTACCGAAATGCGCTGAGCGCCGGGGCCGGATGTCGAGGCATGGCAGGGGGAACACCGCCCAGCATGCTCGCAGTCACAGGCTACTGCGAGCATATCCCGCGCGAGTGCCTGGCGACTAGCCCGCTGGCTAGCGGTGGCATTCAGCGCTGGCTGACAATCAGACGATGCGCGAGGTGCCGCTGCCAGGCACTTCAGCGGCGCGAGAGCCACCGACTCGGGTCTGTCGGCTGACCGCTGCGGCGCACTTCGAAATAGAGCGCCGGGCCATCACGCCCGCCGCTGCTGCCGACACTGCCCAGCTGCTGGCCGCGCGACAGGCTGTCGCCCGGACCCACGCTGAAGCTTGCCAGGTGGGCGTAGAGCGTCAGCACGTTGTCACCGTGATCGAGTATCAGCAGGTTGCCATAGCCGCGCATCCAGTCCGCGAAGACCACGCGACCGGCGTGCGGCGCCGTGACGGCGGTGCCCTGTGTCGCGCGAATCAGCACGCCATCACGGTTGACGCCCTCGCCACGTCCATAGGCGGAGATCACCTTGCCCGGCGCCGGCCAGTCCATCTTGCCCATCGCACGTGTGATGCGGGTCTTGGGTGGCGGCGCGCTCTTGATCGACTTGAGGCGCTTCTCGAGGGTCTGGATCAGCTGGTTGGCATGTGCGCGGTCCTGATCCAGTTCGGCGATCTTCGCCTCATGGCTGGCATAGCGCGCATCCAGCTTGCGCAGCAGGGCAGCGCGTTCATTCTGTTGCGCGATCAGCTGACTGGCCTGCCGCTCGAGGCCTGCCTGCACGTCATCCAGGCGTGTCTGGCGGGCCAGCAGCTGTGCGCGGGTGTCGGCCAGTGACTGGTTCAGCTCGGCCAGGCGCTCCAGCGCAGCACGCCGTGATTCGCTCAGATGGTTCAGATAGACCTGCAGGCGCTCAAGACGTGCGGGATCATCCTGGTTGAGCAGCAATTTCAGTTCAGGCTGACGACCGAGGCGATAGAGGGCGGCCATCTCTTCGGCGACCGCCGCCTTCTGGGCTGTCTGCTGCTGACTGAGGGCTTCACGTTTGCGCGTCAGTGCCACCAGCTGCTGCTTGATGTCGTCACGCTCATCCTCGAGCTTGCCGGTCTGCTGGCGCGTGGCGTTGAGCTGGCGCTCGATCTTCTCCAGCCCGTTGCGCGTGTCGCTGCGCCGCGCTGCCGTGGCCTTGAGCTCGCCCTGCATCGCCTGGATCTCACGCTTGAGGCGCTTGAGGTCTTCCTGGGAGGCCTGCTTCTTCTGGGTCAGGGTGGCGGTGTCGTCAGCGGCCTGCGCGGTGGTCGCCACCACGGGGCCGAGTGCCAGCGGGGCGAGACTCAGCAGCCAGGCAGACAGCACAACGCCGGAGACTCGGCTCCGGCGCTTGAAGATTCGGGGGCGGTCGCCCTGCCCGAGCGGCTTGCTCGGGCAGGGCGAGAGGCACGGCGCACCGAAGGGTGCGCCATGCAGCCTGCTATCAGGCCTCGGCATAATCGACCAGCACCTTGCCATCCATCTCTTCCGGCACCGACTGGCCCATCATGGTCAGCAGGGTCGGGGCGAGATCGCACAGACGCCCGTCGGCGGCCAGCTTGGCATCGCGCTGCGTCACGTAGATCAGCGGCACCTCGAAGGTGGTGTGCGCGGTCTGTGGATTGCCGGTTTCCGGGTGCACCATCTGCTCGGCGTTGCCGTGGTCGGCGGTGATCAGGCATTCGCCTCCGACCTTCTCCAGCGCCTCGACCACGCGTGCCACGCACTTGTCGAGGAACTCGACGGCCTGGACAGCGGCGTCGAACTTGCCGGTGTGGCCGACCATGTCGCCGTTGGCGTAGTTGCAGACGATGAGGTCGTAGCCGCCGGACTCGATGGCTTCCACCAGCTTGTCGGTGACTTCGCCGGCGCTCATTTCCGGCTTCTCGTCGTAGGTCTTCACGTCCTGCGGGGACGGCACGAGGATGCGCGTCTCGCCGGGGTATTCCTCTTCGCGGCCACCGGAGAAGAAGAAGGTGACGTGCGCGTACTTCTCGGTCTCGGCGATGCGCAGCTGGGTCAGGCCACGGTCGGACACGACCTCGCCCAGGGTGTTGTGCAGTTCGGACGGCGGGAAGGCTGCCGGCGCCGGGATGTCGGCGGCGTACTGGGTCATCATCACCAGGCCGTCGTGGGCCAGCTTGGGCGGCGTGCGCTCGAAGCCTGCGAAGTCCGGCTCGACGAAGGCGCGGGTCAGCTCGCGGGCACGGTCGGCGCGGAAGTTCATGAAGATGGCCGCATCGCCTTCCTGCATGGCGACGGAATCGCCGATGCGGGTAGCTGTGACGAATTCATCGGTCTCGTCGCGCTCGTAGGCGGCAGCCAGACCGGCGACACCGGTGGCGGCTTCATGTTCGGCTTCGCCGTTGGCGATCAGGCGGTAGGCCTGCTCGACGCGGTCCCAGCGGTTGTCGCGGTCCAGTGCGAAGTAGCGACCGACCAGCGTGGCGACACGGCCGTCTTCCAGGCCCAGGCCCGCGAGGTGCTCATCGGCACGCGCGATGGAGGCCTCGGCGCTCTTGGGCGCGGTGTCACGGCCATCGGTGATGGCATGGATATAGATGCGCTTGGCGCCCCGCTCGGCGGCCAGGTCGGCCATGGCCAGGGTGTGGTCTTCGTGGGAGTGGACACCACCCGGAGACAGCAGGCCGATCAGGTGCACGGCACGCCCGGCCTTGACGGCGGCATCGATGGGCGCGGTCAGGATGTCATTGTCCTTGAGGGCATTCTCACGCACCGCCTTGGTGATGCGCGTGAAGTCCTGATAGACGATGCGACCGGCACCGAGGTTCATGTGGCCGACTTCGGAGTTGCCCATCTGGCCGTCCGGCAGGCCGACGAAGCCACCATCGGTGTGAATCAGTTCGCTGGGATATTCACGACGCAGGCGGTCCATCACCGGCGTGTCGGCGGCGAGGATGGCGTTGTCCTTCTCCTCTTCGCTGTGACCGTAGCCGTCCAGAATGATTAGGGCGACGGGACGCGGACCTTGTGCTTGAGCTGCCATGACTTCCTCGCTGTGATGACGAATGATCTGGGGTGAGCAGGGGCCGGGATGACAGGATGATGTTCGCCGGGTGACGCATCATGCAGCTGTCATGTCCTGCGGCCATGCTGTGGCGCATCCGTGGGGCAGAACCCTCGGCGGAAACGACATGTAGTGATAAAACTACCTGCTCGTTCTGCCCTCTATTAGAGGGGTGGTAAGGTGCCGAGTGCAAGTGCCGCAAGTGTATCGCCGGGATTGGGTTGCGCTATCGGTGGATCGCCCCGGCCCGGCTGAGCTGACAGCAGCCGGCGCATCGCCCGGCTACGCCTTTTTGATGCCATGCAGCGGCATTCATGCTTGGGCCTGTCATGTATAATGCTGGCTCCGTTACCTCAGGTAGCGGTCTATTTC
Organism: Cobetia sp. UCD-24C; assembly: GCF_001306765.1. NCBI lineage: Bacteria > Pseudomonadati > Pseudomonadota > Gammaproteobacteria > Oceanospirillales > Halomonadaceae > Cobetia > Cobetia sp. UCD-24C. The sequence continues at coordinate 199,979 of NZ_LJTD01000006.1, forward strand.
CTTTGCCGCGTACGCGTCGGCATGCACGTCACAGCGGAGTTAGCCCGTCTCATGATCGAACAGCTGCTTCAGTTCGCGCAGAATCATCCCTTGCTGGTCGGCGCCTTCGTCGCCCTGCTGGTCGCCCTCATTGTCATGGAAACCATGCGTGGCAACCACGGCGTCAGCGTCAGCGAGGCCACGCGACTGGTCAATCGCGAAGAGGGTGTCTTCATCGACATCCGCGACAGCAAGGAATTCAAGGCCGGTCATATCGCCGGTGCCGTCAACGTTCCCAGCAGTCAGCTGACCAGCGAGACCACTCCGCTGGCCAAGTACAAGGAACGCCCGGTGATCATCGTCTGCAAGCACGGCCAGACGGCGGGACCGCTGGTGGCGCGCCTCGAGAAGGATGGCTTCAAGCAGGCCGTCAAGCTCAAGGGCGGCATGGGCCAGTGGGAAGCCGACAGCCTGCCGGTCGTGACTCGCTGAGTCGCAGACTCGCACGTCGCGTGTCTGCCAGCTGTCAATGCTCCACTGGCTGGGCAAGTTTGCGGGTCTGCTGGAGGCAGGCTTGCAACTAAGAATAAATCTCCGAACCCTCAAGGATATGTCTCATGGCTGAAGAACAGAACGCACAGGCTGCAGCAGGCGCAGAACAGGCTCAGGATCAGCTCCAGTTTGCCCTGCAGCGCATCTACGTGAAGGACGTGTCCTTCGAAGCCCCGAATTCTCCGGCGGTCTTCTCCCAGCCGTTCCAGCCGAAGGTCGCGCTGGAGCTGGATACCGAGCACCAGCAGGTCGGTGAGGAGCTGTTCGAAGTCTCCATCAAGGTCACCGCTCAGGTCACCAATGGCGAAGACAAGACCACTGCCTTCCTGGCGGAAGTCGAGCAGGCTGGCCTGTTCCGTATCGCTGGCCTGTCTGCCGAGCAGCTGGACCACACCCTGGGCGCCTTCTGCCCGAACGTGCTGTTCCCGTATGCGCGTGAAGCCATCGACAACCTGGTCAACCGTGGCAGCTTCCCTCCGCTGATGCTGGCTCCGGTCAACTTCGAGGCCATGTACGCGCAGCGCAAGCAGCGTGAAGCCCAGGGCGCCGCCGAGGCGACCGCTCACTGATCAGTGAGCCGGCCTTGATTGGCCACATGACAGGTACGACCAGCGACGGGCCCCAGTGGCCCGTCGCTGCGTTTTTGGGCGACAATGGCCGCCGCCTTGCCTGCGATGCTATATCGACTCATCGCGGCTCACTTTCACTGCTTCTTAGTCCGCGAGACCCCGTCCATGGCCATCCGTCTGCACTGCCCCGATCTTGATCTCAATGTCAGCGCCGGGGCGTCCTTCGCGCTCCCCGAGGGGCCTGCACGCCACCTCGGGCTGGTGCTGCGTGCCAAGGTCGGCAGTGAGGCGCAGCTGTTCGATGGCCGTGGGCAGGAGGTGCGCGTGTTGCTGGAGGAGGTGACCCGCAAGGGCGTCAGCGTGCAGGTGATCGAGGCGGTGCCCAATGACCGCGAGGCGCCGCTGGCGGTGCATCTGGGGCAGGCGATCTCCAAGGGCGATCGCATGGATTACGCCATCCAGAAGGCCTGTGAGATGGGCGTGGCTGCCATCACGCCACTCTATACCGCGCGGGGCGACGTCAAGCTCAAGGGCGAGCGCGCCGACAAGAAGCTGACGCACTGGCAGAGCGTGGCGGCCAGCGCCTGCGAGCAATGCGGAAGAAGCGTCGTGCCGGTCGTGCATGCCCCGGTGGCGATGACGCAGTGGCTGGCCGAGCGTGATGAGCCGCTGCGCCTGATTCTGCAGCCGGGCGGCGCCGAGGCGCTGAACGTGGCCGAGGCCGAGGGCGGCGTGACCCGTGCCAGCCTGCTGATCGGCCCGGAAGGCGGCTTCACGCAGGAAGAGGTGGCAGAAGCGGCTGCCGCCGGTTGTGAGGTGCTCGGCCTGGGGCCGCGTATCCTGCGCACCGAGACGGCGCCGGTGGTGGCGCTGACCTTGCTGCAGCAGCGATTTGGTGACCTGCCGCGCTGATCTCCCATCATCTGGCACCTGGGCGGAATTGTTGATCTGCCGGCAACACAGCGTGAGCCGGCAAGGGCGTTTCGCCAGTGGTGAGCAGCACGACGCTGCTGCATACTTGTCCCATCGCTCCCGCGCTATGGTGTCATGTCGCGACGGGAGTCTCCGTTATCCCCGCTGCCGGCCGCGTTCCGGGCTGGCAGTGTCGTCACAAGGTTGCCTCAATGACTGCTCGCAAGCTCAAGATCGGCGTGGTGATGGACCCGATGTCCAGCGTCGCCTACAAGAAGGACACCACTCTGGCCATGTTGTGGGCCGCCAGCCAGCGTGGCTGGTCGCTGCACTATCTCGAGCAGGAAGACCTCTATCTCGAGAATGGTCGCGCCATGGGCCTGATGCGTGATCTGGAGGTCTACCACGACCCGGACAACTTCTATCAGCTGGGCGAGGTCGTCGCGACTCCGCTGGCCGAGCTTGACGTGATCCTGATGCGCAAGGATCCGCCCGTCGACGAACACTTCCTGAATGCCGTTCATCTGCTGGGCTTTGCCGAGCGGGAAGGCGTGCTGGTGGTCAATCCGACGGCCGCGCTGCAGACCTGCAACGAGAAGCTCTTCGCTCAGCAGTTCCCGCAGTGCATCCCGCCGACCACCGTGTCGGCCAACGACAAGGTGCTGCGCGCCTTCCACGCCGAGCATGGCAACGTGATCTTCAAGCCGCTGGATGGCATGGGGGGCAGTGGCATCTTCCACGTCGCCGAAGATGGCCGCAATCTCGGCTCGGTGATCGAGCAGCTGACGCTGCGGGGCACCCGTCAGATCATGGCCCAGCGTTATGTGCCGGAAATCAGTGCCGGCGATACGCGCATTCTGCTGGTGGATGGCGAACCGGTGCCCTTCGGCCTGGCGCGCATTCCCAGCGCCGGCGAGACGCGCGGCAACCTGGCGGCTGGCGGACGTGGCGAATCGCGTGAGCTGACCGACCGCGATTACTGGCTGATCGAGCAGGTCAAGCCGGTGGTGAAATCATTGGGGCTGATGTTCGTCGGCCTGGACGTGATCGGCGACTACATCACCGAGATCAACGTCACCAGCCCGACCTGCGTGCGCGAGATCGATACCCAGCGCGGCACTGATATCGCCGGTCTGTTGATGGATGCCATCGAAGCGCGTCTGGCGGCGCAGCCCTCCGCCTGATCAACCTCGCGGTGAGGTCGGCACCAGTTGGCTGACCCGCGATGGATTCGCAGTAAACGGCAGGGAAGCCGAAGCTGCCAATGAGGTTCCGTGGACAGGGAGTGGGGTATGGCAGCACCCGTCGAATGGTGGGCAGGCAATCATAGCGTCACCGACCCGATCACCTATGTGCCGGTGACGCGGGTGCATCGCCGTGTGGTGGCATGGGGCGCGGCACTGGCCGTCCATGCCGTCATCGGCTGGTGGTTGCTGGGCAGCGGCCTGCTGACGCCGCCCGAGGTGCCGCCGATGCCAAAGCCGGTGATGCTCGATGTGACGCTGGTCAGCCAGGCCAGCGCCACTGCCGTCGACTCGCAGGTGGTGGCCGAGCAGGACCAGCAGGCCAGTGGCAGCGGGCGCGAGGCGGCGGTGCAGGCCGGGCCAACCAATCAGGCGCCCCCGCAGCCGGGTGAGCAGAGTGCGTCCGAGGCCAGCGAGCCGGCCGTGGCGGAAGCCCCGGCCCCGGCCACGCAGGCGCTGGTAATGCCGGAGCGCATCCCCGAGGTCATCGCGACCCAGCAGGCGTCGTCACAGCAGGTGACGCGCTCCGAACTGCTGCCGGATACGCCGGACAACGAACAGCAGGCCAGCGAGCAGGACGTCCAGCGAATCCAGGCCTCCGGCCAGTCGCGTGAGGTGGTGGGTGACATCGCCTCACGCAAGGCGGCGCGTGCCTCGGCCCGCGCGCGCTATATCAATGACTGGACCGGCACGGTACAAGCATTCGGCAATCAGCACTATCCGGCGCCTGCCCATCTGAGCGGCGAGCTGCGGATTCGTGCCGTCGTGCTGCCCAGCGGTCAGCTTGAGTTCGCGGAAGTGTTACAATCCTCGGGACATGCTGAACTCGACCAGGCGGCTCTGGATACGGTCTACGGCGCGGCTCCTTATGCGCCCTTTGATGAAAGTCTCAAGGGGATGAGCCAGCTGACCATCACCCGCATCTGGCGATTCGGCCCCGGCAACGATTCTGGCGCGCCCTGACGCCTCGGGAGGACCATGCAAAGTCTGCGAGACTATTTCCTGCTGGCGATGCCGCATCTCGATGATGACAATTTTTCCGGCTCGCTCAGTTACCTCTGTGATCATGATGACAAGGGCACCCTCGGTGTCATCGTCAACAAGCCGATCAAGCTGACCATGCGCGGTCTGTTCGAGCAGCTCGAGATCGCTGCCGACAGCTGTGAGCGCCTCGATGAGGTGGTCTATTACGGTGGCCCCGTCCACAAGGACCGCGGCTTCATCCTGCATCGCGGCAAGGCCAGCGAGTGGGATTCCAGCCTGCAGGTGACCGACGAGCTGGCGCTGACCACCTCGTTGGACATCCTGAAGGCGATAGCCGGCAACGAAGGCCCTGATGACTTCATGGTCTGCCTCGGCTGCGCTGGCTGGGAGCCGGACCAGCTCACCAACGAGCTGAAGGAAAACAGCTGGCTGATCGTCGAAGGCGACAGCGGCATCCTCTTCGATGCCGACAGCGAGTCCCGTCTCGAAGCGGCTGCCAGTAAGCTGGGCGTCGACATGAATCTGATGTCGCGGGAGATCGGGCATGGCTGAGCGGCAAGTCAGCCGTACGGCGCTGGCGTTCGACTTCGGCACGCGCCGCATCGGTGTCGCGGTGGGTACCGAGATGCTCGGCACCGCGACGCCTCTGGTGCCGCTGCATGTGCGGGATGGCATTCCGGACTGGAATGTCGTCAATCGCCTGATCGAGGAATGGCAGCCCGACCTGTTCGTGGTCGGCCTGCCGCTCGAGCTGGACGGCAGCGAGACACTGATGTGCAGCCGAGCCCGCAAGTTCGGCAAGCGCCTGTATGGCCGCTACGGCAAGCCGCTGGAAATGTGGGACGAGCGTGGCTCCACCAAGGCGGCCAAGGGCTTGGCGCGCGAGCGCGGCCACCGCGGCAATTATCGCGATGATGGCGTGGACGGCCTCGCCGCTCAGCTGATTCTCGAGAGCTGGTTTGCAAGCCAGCGAGGCGAGGGCGACCTTGTCGGTTACTGAATACTCCACCCGCTTCCTTTCCGGAAGCGGGTTTTTTTTGTCTGTTTGCCGCCATCCGGCAGGGAAGATAGGAAGCGATATCCATGCAAGAGTCTGAGATGCACGAAGAACATGAGGCACTGCCAGAGGTCGAGGCACTGCTCGAGGCCATGACCGAGGAGCTCGAATTGCTGTTCGAGCGCCGTGAACTCGACCGTGAACGTCTGATTCCGGTCGGCATTCATACCGGCGGTGTCTGGGTCGCCCAGGCACTGCGTGAGCGGCTGGGGCTGGAAGAGCCCCTCGCGACACTGGATATCGGTTTCTGGCGCGACGACTTCGGCCACAAGGGCCTGCCGGATGGCGGCCAGGGGTCACAGCTGCCGGATATCGAGAACCGCGATCTGCTGCTGGTGGACGATGTGCTGATGAGCGGACGTACCGTGCGCGCGGCGCTCAATGAGCTGTTCGACTATGGCCGTCCGCGCCGCGTGCTGCTGGCCTGCCTGGTAGAGCTGCCGGGGCGTGAGCTGCCGGTGCAGCCGGACGCCCTGGGCGCCAATCTGGCGCTGGCGCCCGGCAAGCGCATCAAGCTGGAAGGCCCCGACAACCTGCGCCTGACACTGGTCGATACCGGAGAGGTGACGGCATGAACCTGTTTGATCTCTCGCAGGCCAGCGCGGATGTGCGGGCTGCCTCGCCGGCACAGGTCCAGCTGGATGAGCAGGGCCGGCTGCGTCACTTTCTGGATATCGAAGGCCTGCCGCGCAGCGTGCTGACCGAGATTCTCGACACCGCCGATCACTTCCGTGGCATCGGCGATGCCGAGGTCAAGAAGGTGCCGTTGCTGCGCGGGCGTACGGTGGCCAACCTGTTCTTCGAGAACTCGACCCGCACGCGTGCCACCTTCGAGCTGGCCGCCAAGCGTCTGTCGGCGGATGTGCTCAATCTGGACATCAAGACCTCGTCGGCCGCCAAGGGCGAGTCGCTGATGGATACCCTGGTCAATCTCGAGGCCATGCAGGCGGATGCCTTCGTGGTGCGTCATGGCGACTCCGGTGCGGCGCACTTCATCGCCAGCCAGATCACGCCGCATGTGGCGATCATCAATGCCGGCGACGGTCGCCATGCGCACCCGACCCAGGCGATGCTCGACATGCTGACCATCCGCCGCCACAAGGGCGAGTTCGCCAATCTGCGCGTCGCGATCGTCGGTGACATCCTGCATTCACGCGTCGCTCGCTCGCAGATTCAGGCGCTCAATACGCTGGGCGCAGCGGAGGTGCGGGTGGTCGCGCCGCAGACGCTGCTGCCCATCGGGGTCGAGACGCTGGGCTGCCAGGTCTTCACTGAGCTGGCAGAAGGACTGAAGGATGTCGATGTCGTCATCATGCTGCGCCTGCAGAAGGAACGCATGGATGGCGCGCTGCTGCCCTCGGAATCGGAATACTACCGCCGCTATGGCCTGACCCGCGAAAGCCTGGCACACGCGCACCCTGACGCCGTGGTGATGCATCCGGGGCCGATCAACCGGGGTGTCGAGATCGAATCCGCCGTCGCGGATGGCCCGCGTTCTCTGATACTCGATCAGGTCACCAACGGCATCGCGGTGCGCATGGCGGTACTGTCGATGGCGGTCTCCGGACAGATGAAGGCGCGCGCCGAGCGCAGGGGTGAACGTTCACGAGGAGCTGGCGCATGAAACGCAGCCTGATCAATGCACGGGTGATCGACCCGACCAACGGCCGCGATGGCCAGTACGACCTGCACCTCGACGGCGGTCGCCTGATCGCGATCGGCGAAGCGCCGGCGGATTTCAGTGCCGAGCAGCGCGATGATCTGGCGGGCAAGCTGGTCACGCCGGCCTTCATCGATCTTGGCGCGCACCTGCGTGACCCGGGCCCGCGCTACAAGGGCAGTCTGGTCAGTGAGTCGGCTGCCGCACTGGCGGGTGGCTACGCGACCATCCTGCCGCGCCCCGACACCAGCCCGGTGCTCGACAGCGCCTCGCATATTCGCACGCTGCTGGACCGCGCGCGTGATGTGGCGGGGGTGCGTCTTGCTCCGCTGGGGGCACTGACGCAGGGGCTGGAAGGTGATCTGCTCGCCAATATGGCCGCGCTCAAATCCGCAGGCTGTGTGGCGCTTACCAACCTGCGCCAGCCGATACGCGATCTCGGCGTACTGCGCCGTTGTCTGGAGTACGCGCGGACCTTTGATATCACCGTCGTGTTCCAGGCCCAGGAGGCCGCCTTGGCTGGGCAGGGCTGCGCCCATGAGGGCGCCATTGCCTCGCGTCTTGGATTGGCCGGCATTCCGGAATCTGCCGAAACGGTCGCTCTGACCCAGTGGCTGCTGTTGATCGAGCAGACCGGTGTACGGGCGCATGTGTCGCTGCTCTCCAGTGCTCGGGCCGTGGAGCTGGTACGTGATGCCAAGGCCAGAGGGCTGGATATCAGCGCGGATGTGTCGATGGCGCAACTGCACTGGACCGATGAGCAGCTGGAAGGCTTCAACGCCAATTTCCATCTGGAGCCGCCACTGCGCAGCGCGGCAGACCGTGATGCGCTGCGGGCTGGTGTGGTCGATGGCACCATCGACGCCATCGTCAGTGATCATCTGCCCCATGAAGCCGCTGCCAAGAGCGCACCCTTTGCAGTATCCGAGCCCGGCATGACCAGCCTGGAAACCATGCTGCCGCTGGGGCTGGCGCTGGTGGAGGCCGAGCTGCTCAGCCTGCCTCGCCTGATCGAGACATTGACGTTCAGTGCCAGACGCTTCGGACTCAAGGGCGGCATGCTGGAAGTGGGCGAGTACTGTGATTTGGCGGTGATCGATATGGAACAGGAATGGCGAGTCTCAAGCGAGACGCTGGTCAGTGCCGGCCATAACACGCCGCTGCTTGGCATGCTGTTGAACGGTCGCGTCGAAGAGGTGCTGCTGGGCGATTCCTGCTACGCCTAAGCAGTGTTTCACGTGGAACATGATGCTTGAGATATTTGGCTAAAGCGCGCCAACAGGCTGATAGCCAAGCGATTTTTTGGATGACGTATGGAGAGAAATTGGCTGCTTTATCGTAAAGCAGCCAATTTCTTTACCAGCCTATGCCGCAGAGTGACATCGCTGTTTGCTGCCGGCAGATGTTTCACGTGGAACAATGGCTTCAGGAGCGATTTGCGAGAGCCCATTGGCCACAGCGCCTTAAAGCGGCTGTGGCAATAGCGAGCAAGGCGGCTGGCCAGGCTGATCTGGCATGCAGAAAAAGAGATCTGAACAACAAGGAGAGAAAACCATGCCGATGATTCGTGCGGAATTTCTGACGGGCAAGACACAGGAACAGAAGCGGGAGCTGGTGGAGGCGTTGACTCGCGAGACGGCTCGCGTATTGGGCGTGCGTGAGCAGTCCGTCTGGGTGGTGCTGAAGGAAGTGGAGCCGGAAAACTGGGCCGTCGCTGGCACGCTATTGTCAGAGCGCTGAGAGAAGAAGTTTCAACTGGCCACTTGTTCTCAACTATCTGATTCAGAGGGTGTTTTATGAGGAGTTGAGATGTTCCACGTGAAACACGCCTTTGGTCTTGGCCCGGCATTGCCAGTCTATGGGAAACCGGCTGAGGCATGACAGAGGGGAGTGGGACGCAAGGCACGGGACCAGCAACACGCCTGGTAATCCGGAACAAAAAAACGCCGCAGCCATTTCTGGCTGCGGCGTTTTCATTTGCCTGCCCTCTGCTCCACGGCCATGAAGCAGAGCACGGACTCAGTTCTCGAAATCAGCTTCCGAGTAGAGGGTCCGGATACGCAGGGTATGGTCGACGGTCTTGAGCGCTTCGAGCGCTTTCTTGCCGTAGGCCTTGTCGACATCGATGACCACATAGCCGACCGTGTTGTTGGTCTGCAGGTACTGGCCAGAGATGTTGATGCCTTCCTCGGACAGCACCTGGTTGATGCGTGACAGCACGCCCGGGACGTTGTCGTGGATATGCAGCAGACGGTGCTTTTCCGGGTGCGCCGGCAGGGCGACTTCCGGGAAGTTGACTGAGCCGATGGTGGTACCGTTGTCGGAGTAGGTCACCAGCTTCTCGGCGACTTCGACGCCGATGTTTTCCTGGGCTTCCATGGTGGAGCCACCGACGTGCGGCGTCAGGATGACATTGTCGAACTCGCGCAGCGGAGACACGAACTCTTCGCCGTTGCCTTTCGGCTCTACCGGGAAGACGTCGATGGCGGCGCCCAGCAGCTTGCCGCTGGAGAGGGCTTCGGCCAGGTCTTCGATGACGACGGTGGTGCCGCGTGCCGCATTGATGAAGACGCTGTTCTGCTTCATCAGCGCGAACTGCTGCTTGCCCATCATCCACTTGGTGGAGGGGATTTCCGGCACATGCAGGGTGACGATGTCAGCGCGCGCCAGCAGCTCTTCCAGGCTTGCCACCTGACGGGCATTGCCCATGCCGAGCTTGGTGACGGCATCGTAGTAGATGACGTCCAGGCCCAGGGATTCGCTGAGCACGGACAGCTGGGAGCCGATGCTGCCGTAGCCCACGATGCCCAGCGTCTTGCCGCGGACTTCATGGCTGTTCTTGGCGGATTTCATCCACTGGCCACGATGTGCCTTGGCGCTCTTCTCCGGCACGCCGCGCATCAGCATGATGGCTTCGGCCAGTACCAGCTCGGCGACCGAGCGAGTGTTGGAGTAGGGCGCGTTGAACACGGGAATACCGCGCTTCAGTGCGGCTTCCAGGTCGACCTGGTTGGTGCCGATACAGAAGCAGCCGATGGCGGTGAGCTTCTCGGCAGCGGAGATCACGCGCTCGTTGAGCTGAGTGCGGGAACGAATGCCGATGAAGTGCACATCGCGGATCTTCTCGATCAGTTCTTCCTCGGCCAGCGAGGTCTGAAGCAGTTCGATGTTGGTGTAACCCGCGTTGAGGAAATTATCCACGGCGGATTGGTGGACACCCTCGAGCAATAGAATCTTGATCTTGCTCTTGTCCAGGGACGTCTTGGCCATTGTCGGATCAACCCTCTCGCCGGTCATGCCGGCGTTTCTGTTCGTTTGGTCTTTTTCATGACCTGCTGGCGTGTCACACCTCAAGAAAATGCCAGAGAAACAGCGGGGCGTGCTGTCAACAGGGGAGCAAAGAATATCACAGCCGACGGGGCCTCCGGATGAAATGTCCGCGTGCCGGGCATGAAAAATTCACAGCACAGCCGTTTGATGTGACTCTTCCTCCGTACGCAGGGGGTGGGCAGCGTCGTGAAGCCCTTCGGGTTATACTGGCGCTCCACACAGAGACACCGGGCCCGCCCGGTCGGATGAGCGAGAGCACCCATGGCCGAAAAGGAAGTGCCACAGGATTTCGCCGCCACCCTGGCCCGTCTTGAAGGGTTGGTGACGCGGCTCGAGGCTGGCGACATGTCGCTGGAAGCGTCACTGGGCGCTTTTGAAGAGGGCGTGAGCCTGGCGCGTGAGGCGCAGCAGCGGCTCGACAGCGCCGAGTTGCGCCTGCAGGCATTGGTGGAAGGCCCGGAGGGAGCGCTGACGCCCACGGCGTTTACGGCGCCCGATGCCGCAGGCAGCATGGCGGGTGAAGCGGACGAGGAGAAGGACTGGTGATGTCAGGTGGATTGAATACGCAAGTCACGCCGACTGCATCGCAGGCCAGCGAGCTGATCCGCTCTGGACAGGCGCGCAGTGAGGCCGTGCTTGAGGCGTTGTTGACTCCCGGCAGTGCGGCGGTGAGTGAGCGTCTCGAGGACGCCATGCGCTACAGCGTGCTGGGTGGCGGCAAGCGTCTGCGCCCCGTGCTGCTATATGCGGTGGGTCGTGCCCTGGGCTGCGATGAAGAGGCCGCTGACCGCGCTGCGCTGGACGCGGCGGCAGCGGCGCTCGAATTGGTGCATGCCTATTCGCTGGTCCATGATGACCTGCCGGCCATGGACGATGACGACCTGCGTCGTGGCCGTCCCACCGTGCATCGCGCCTTCGATGAGGCGACCGCCATACTCGCGGGCGATGCCCTGTTGACGCTCTCCTTCGAAGTGATGGCGACGACCGGCCATGTACGGACACCTGCCCTGGTGCGTACCCTGGCCGAGGCCTCCGGGCGGCGCGGGATGGTGGCCGGTCAGGCGCTGGATCTCGAGGCGGTCGGGCAGTTCCGTGAGGTAGAGGCGCTGTCACGCATGCATGCCTACAAGACCGGCGCGCTGATTCGCGCCGCGGTCCGTCTGGGCGGATTGGTGGCAGTCGACGAGCAGGATTCGCGTCTTGCTGCCCTGGAGCGCTACGCTTCGGCTATCGGCCTGGCCTTCCAGATCCAGGATGACATCCTGGACGTGACGGGCGACACCGCAACGCTTGGCAAGACGGCCGGTGCTGACGCTGCGCGCGACAAGCCGACCTATCCCTCGCTGCTTGGACTCGAAGGTGCTCAAGAGCGAGCAGGTCAGCTACTGCAAGAGGCCCTGGATGCCCTGGCACCGTTGGGAGAGGCCGCAGAGCCACTCGCGGTGCTGGCGCGCTACATGATCGAGCGAGACCACTGATTCCTGACGCCTATGAAGCTGTTTGACGAGATACCTCAGGCGCGCCCCGCGACGCCACTGCTCGATGCGGTCGAGACACCTCAAGCGCTGCGCGCCATGAGCGCGGCACAGCTGCGCCAATTGGCTGACGAACTGCGCGCCTACCTGCTTTACAGCGTCGGCTGTACCGGCGGGCACTTCGGTGCCGGGCTCGGTGTGGTCGAGCTGACCGTGGCCCTCCATCATGCGCTGGAAACGCCCCATGACCGTCTGGTGTGGGACGTGGGTCATCAGGCCTATCCGCACAAGATTCTGACCGGCCGTCGTGAAGCCATGTACAGCATGCGCCAGTACAACGGCCTGTCTGCGTTCCCCAAGCGTGCCGAGAGCGAGTTCGACACCTTCGGGGTGGGCCATTCCAGCACCTCGATCAGTGCGGCGCTGGGCATGGCGCTCGGCGCCCGCACGGCGGGTGAGTCACGGCGTGCCTGTGCGGTGATCGGCGATGGCGCCCTGACGGCTGGCATGGCGTTCGAGGCACTGGCGCATGCCGGGCACGTGAAGGCCAATATGCTGGTCGTGCTCAACGACAACGAGATGTCGATCTCCGAGAACGTCGGCGGCCTGGCAAGCTATCTGGCACGTATTCTGGCCAGCAAGCCGTATACCCAGATGCGCGCCAACGGCAAGCGACTGCTGTCGCCCTTGCCGGGTGCGCTGGAGCTTGCCAAGCGTACCGAAGAGCACATGAAGGGCTTCATCAGCCCGGCGACGCTGTTCGAGGAGATGGGCTTCAACTACATCGGCCCCATCGACGGCCATGACCTGCCGGCGCTGGTGCAGACGTTGCGCAACATGCGTGATCTGGATGGCCCGCAGTTCCTGCATGTGGTGACGCGCAAGGGCAAGGGCTTCCTGCCGGCGGAGCGTGACCCGATCGGCTATCACGCCATCACCAAGCTCGAGAAGGCAGCGCCTCAGGCAGCCGAGCAGGCGCCTGCCGTCACCGACGCGCCGGCTCCCAAGCCGCAGAAATACTGCAGTGTCTTCGGCAACTGGCTGTGTGATGCCGCCGCCGCGGATGCGCGCGTCATCGGCATCACGCCGGCCATGCGGGAAGGCTCGGATCTGGTGCGCTTCTCGAAGGAATATCCTGATCGCTACTACGATGTCGCCATCGCGGAGCAGCACGCGGTAACAGTGGCAGCGGGCATGGCCTGTGAAGGCATGAAGCCGGTGGTGGCGATCTATTCCACCTTCCTGCAGCGTGGCTATGATCAGCTGATCCACGATGTCGCGGTGCAGAAACTGGACGTGACCTTTGCCATCGATCGTGCCGGTCTGGTCGGTGAAGACGGCCCGACGCATCACGGCAGCCTGGACATGTCATTCCTGCGCTGCGTGCCGGAGCTGGTGTTGATGGCGCCGGCCGATGAAGCCGAGTGCCGTGGCATGCTGAGCGCGGCACTGGCCCACCCCGGGCCGGCTGCGGTGCGCTATCCGCGCGGTACCGGGCCGGGGGTGGCCACCGATGCCGACCTGACGCCAATGGCCATCGGTCAGGGGGAATATCGCCGTCGTATCAGCGGCAGCCCCGAGGTGCGTGTCGCCATCGTCGCCGTGGGCAGCATGAACACGCCGGTGGCCGAGGTCGCCGAGGCGCTGGACGCGACCCACTTCAACCTGCGCTCCATCAAGCCGCTGGACCGCGAGGCACTGCTCGAGATCGCCGCGGAGCATGACCTGGTCGTGACCGTCGAAGAGAATGCCATCGCGGGTGGCGCGGGAGCCGGCGTGGCCGAGCTCTACCTGAACGCGGGACTGGCTCAACCCATGTTGCTGCTGGGGCTGCCGGATGGCTTCGTCGAGCATGGCAAGCCGGTCGAGCTGCTGCGTGACTGCGGTCTGGATGCCGCCGGCATCCGCGCCAGTATCGAGGCTCGCCTCGGCAGCTGATCCTGGTGGCATGCAATACCGAAACGCCTGTGGATGACTCGAGAGTTCGAGTTGTCCACAGGCGTTTTTCGTTGCGTGACTGCCTGCGGCGAGACGGCGAAGGATGCATGGAAACTCCGCGACTTCCCGCCCATGCTGGATGACCATCAAGCCCTCTGCTCAAGCAGCCAGGGCCTGGCTGGCGCGAAAGCCTTCACCTGCGCCAGTCACCACCGCAACGCCACGGAGTGCGCCCGACCATGTTGACTCTCTACAGCTATCCGAATTCCCGCTCGCTGCGGGTCGCCTGGACGCTCGAGGAACTGGGGCTCGATTACCGGATTCATAGTCTGGATCTGAAGGCCGGTGAGGGGCACAGCCCTGAATATCTGGCCATTCATCCCGATGGCAAGGCACCAGCCCTGGTGGATGGTGAGCTGTCTCTGTTCGAGTCCAGTGCCATCTGTCGCTACCTGGCGGCGCGTGAGGGGCGCCTGCTACCACAATCGCTGGCCGGGCAGGCCCAGATGGATCAATGGCTCAGTTTTCTGACCACCGAGCTTGAGCAGCCGTTGTGGACATTGGCCAAGCACACCTTCGCGCTGCCGGAGGACCAGCGCTGTGATGCCATCAAGCAGACAGCCCAATGGGAATTCCAGCGTGCTCTCAAGACACTTCAGCGCCGCTTCGATGGCCAGGGCTGGCTGGTGGCCGAGGAATTCAGTGTCGCCGATATCTTTCTCGCCCAGACCCTCAGCTGGGCGAAGATGGCCGGGCAACCTCTGCCGGCCGTGCTTGAGCACTGGGGCGAAGAGGTGCGAGCGCGTCCTGCCTGCGAGCGGGCCCGCCAGCGCGAGCAACAGGCCGCCGAGGAGCGTCAGCAACACTGAGCCCTGTTGCCGGAAACGTCATCGAACGCCGCCACAGGCCAAGCTGACGGGCTGACCTGTCCTGCATATCCTGTAGTAAAGCCATGAGAGCGCTCTGAGAGCGCGCACACGCCACGAGGCGCCATCCTGATATCAGGGTGGTGCCTTTTGCGTTTCTGGGCCTCAGAGGCGCTTGCAGGGCGCCTGACGAGGTTGAGGGGGCGCCCTGCTCGTTCAGCGGCGTCAACTGTCTGGGGCGCGTCCCAGGCTGCTGGTGGCGGGCTGACTCAGGTCGGTTAGAGGCAGGCCAGTTCGAGACAGGTCAGTTCGAGGCAGGGCGGCGCGAGGCAGGCCCTCGATCGAGGGCGGGTTTCAGGCATCCGGTGGTGAATGATGCGCTGTTGAATCTTTTGCGTATCTATTAATGATTCGGTAATTGGTTGTTTTCGTAATGGTGGTCAAGTGTTGATCGTGATGTGGGCGAGGGCAGTACTCATGCGTTGTGAGTGGCGACATATCCGATGAAAATCATGGGGTTGAGAGGTTTATTAGATTTTCATGACATGATATTGATCAAATAAAAAGCGATGATCGCATCCTGTCTATTTTGCGAATCATTAATTGATTCGATATGTGGTTTATTGCGGATCTTTTTGATAAGATGTTGATGAAAACCTCAATGGGAATAACAACTTATGTGGATCTGGCAGCAGCCTGACTGGCCACGGGGGCGGTTGGAGGTCATGCCCTTGATGGGGCAGTTGGCGGCGACCCAGGCGGTGATGTCGCCGCTAGTCGCTCAGGGACAGAATCTCTATCCCCGACAACGCCTGCGTCTCGAGGCGACGCTCCTCAGCGAAGAGATGGAAGCCAGTGCCCAGCTGTCCGGCGTGGTGCTCGGGCGGGCGGCGTTGCGTGATGCGCTGTATCAGGCGCTGGGGCTGGAGTCCGGCCATCAGGAGTCACCGCGCGGGCCGGCGCCTGGTGTCGACGTCTTCGTGGATGTGACGCTGGAAGTCGTGCGCACGGCATTTCAGCCGCTGACCCGCCAACAGGTGCTCGAGTGGCATCGGCGTCTGGGGCCTTTCCTGCCGCGCAGCAGTGGTCAGCCACTCGGTGCATGGCGCGAGGCGCGCTACGAAGCGGTCAGCGGTCGTTACGGTCTCAAGCGCTTGCGCTATCGCGCCCCAGCGGAGAATCCCGATGCGCTGGACCGGGAGCTGGATGTCTTCTGGCAGCGTCTGGCGACGGAAGAACCGGATGTGGATAACTCAGGGGTGTTGAATGCCCTGCAGCTGCATGCGCACTGGCAGGCGCTCGCACCGCTGGCCTTGGGCAACGGCTTGATCGGGCGCTTGCTGCTGATGCGCTGGCTGACACGAATCGATGCCCTGGCCGCGTTGCAGCAGCAGGGCGAGTTTGTCGGCAAGGTCGCCGAGCGCTGGGAGCCGGAAGCGCTGGAGCAACTCTGCTGGCGCCGCCAGGCGCTGTTCTCGGTGGTGCTCGAGCATCAGGATGAATTGCGCGAGCTGGAGCAGCGTTATCTCGGCAAGCCCCAGACCTCGGCCAGCAGCCATCAGCTGCCGCCGCAGCTGGACCGCGCGCTCAATGGTGAGGTGGAGGATGCAGCGCCCGGTGACATGAATGTCTGGGCCGAGTGGTGGCTTATGCGTCTGCGTGACGCCGGTCGTCGGACGGCCTTCCATTACCAGCGCGTCCAGCGCGCCGAGCGACTGTGGCTGGAGCACGCGCGTACGCCGCTGAATGCCCGCCAGCGCGAGCTGGTACTGACATTGTTGGAGCGAGACGACGAAGAGGGCGTGGGGCGCGCCGAATACCGCGCCCTGGTCGATACCTCCGACCCTACCGCCGCCCGCGATCTCGCCGATCTGACCGCCAAGCAGGTACTGGAAAGCTACGGTGTCGGGCGTGGCACCCGGTATCGCTTGCCGGTCTTTGCCCCTCAGGAAGATAGCCCTGTGAGATACGAGCCCTGAAGCGTCAAAAAAATCGCGAAAAAAAGCGGGAAGGGTCATGACGACCCTTCCCGCTTTTTTGAGGTGGCTTGCCCGTGTTCTCAGTGCCGTGTTCTCAAGAGCGTCGGCCAACGTGGCGGTTCCCGATCACGTCACACGGAATACGGCAGCACTGCGGTATAGATGGCGAAGAAGTGGCAGGTACTGCCGCCAAGCACGAACAGGTGCCAGATGGCGTGGTGATAGCGCAGGCGCGTCATCAGAAAGAAGATCACGCCCAGGGTATAGGTGATGCCGCCGGCGACCAGCAGGATGAGCCCCGTCTCGGAGAGCTTCTCGACCAGCATCGGCGAGGCGAACACGATCAACCAGCCCATCAGCAGATAGACGCTCACGCGCAGGGCACTGAAGCGTTCAGGCCAGCGCAGCTTGAGGAAGATGCCGCCCAGCGCGAGCGACCAGATGATGGCGAACAGGGTCCAGCCGGTCGGGCCGCGAAGATTGACCAGCAGGAAGGGCGTATAGGTGCCGGCGATCAGTAGATAGATGGCGCAGTGATCCAGCAGCTGGAAGGCATATTTCAGGCGCGGATGACGGATACCGTGATAGAGCGTCGAGGCCGCATACAGCACCACCAGGGTCAGGCCGTAGAGGCTGACGCTGACGATCTTCCAGGGGTCGACTTCGGCAGCGAGGCTGGCCATCACGATCAGCACGATCATGCCGACGAGGCCCATGACGGCGCCGATGCCGTGGCTGGCGCTGTGCAGCCATTCCTCCAGCCGGGTATAGAGAGCAGGCGTCGCGGAGGTGTCGCGTGAATCTGCGTCATCGGCAGGCGATGCGCTGGAAGAGGGCGATGCCTGAGGAGGTGTCGAGGCGGGCCGTGTTGACGAAGGCTGTGATGACTGAGGGTGCGATGAAGAAGGCTGTGATGATGCAGCCGCTGAGTCTTTGCGCATGGCGATGTCTCCGGCGCGGGTTCGACTCCAGCCTACTCCCTGGCGGGTGACGTCGTCATGTCACGCTCGCTGTGCCAGCCAGTCAATCTGCCTATAAAGGAAGGGGGAGCCCATCAGGCTCCCCCTGCGCGCGGCTACTCGCTGCGCTCGATATCCACGTCGCTTGCCTGGGTGAAATCATCCAGTGCCATCATGTGGCCCAGCTTGCCCGCCTTGGTCGAGAGATAGTGCTCGTTGTGCGGATTCAGGCCGGTGGTGATCGGCTGGCGCTCACTGATGGTGACACCATCACGGGTCAGGGCATCGACCTTGCGCGGGTTGTTGGTCATCAGCTTGAGAGTGCTGACGCCGAGATGCTCCAGCATCGGCACACAGATATCGTAGCGGCGCATGTCAGCCCCGAAGCCGAGACGCTCATTGGCTTCGACGGTATCGGCACCGCCATCCTGCAGCTCATAGGCGCGAATCTTGTTGAGCAGACCGATGCCGCGGCCTTCCTGACGCAGATAGAGCAGCACGCCGCGACCTTCGGCGGCAATGCGCTTGAGCGCTTCCTGCAACTGATAGCCGCAGTCACAGCGCATCGAGAAGAGGGCGTCGCCGGTCAGGCACTCGGAATGCACGCGGCCCAGCACCGGCGCGCCGTCATCGATGTCGCCCAGAGTCAGGGCGATGTGGTCCTTGCCGGTGGTCTCATCCTCGAAACCGTGCATGGTGAAGGTCGCCCAGGGCGTTGGCAGCCGCGAGGCGGCGATGAATCGAATGGTCACTGTTCACCTCGAACGCCCGAACAATCGCCGGGCTGAAAAAGCGCGGGCATGCGGTGGTCCGGCAATGTCTCGATGAGTCGCTCGAGATACCGGCGGCCAGCATGCAGTCATGTGGCGAGTTTACCAGTCTGTGGCCGATGACTCATCGCTCTGTATGGAAAAGCGTTGTTGCCGCCACCACCACAATGGTCGGATGACGCCAGCAAAGGAACTATAAAGGCGGGGCGATTTGCCAATGCATTTGTTGCATCACCACGATGGGCGGGATTTTTCTCAGGCTCTGATAGAATGCCGAGACATTCCCCGAGCTGATGTGTGATTCCGATGACCTTGAAGAATGATCGCTTCCTGCGCGCGCTGGCCCGTCAGCCGGTCGACCGTACTCCCGTCTGGATGATGCGCCAGGCTGGCCGCTATCTGCCGGAATATCGCGAAGTCCGCGGTCAGGCCGGTGGCTTCATGGACCTGTGCATGGACACCGCGCGTGCCTGCGAGGTGACGCTGCAGCCGCTGGAGCGCTTCCCGCTGGATGCCGCCATCCTGTTCTCCGACATCCTGACCATCCCGGATGCCATGGGGCTGGGCCTTTACTTCGAGACTGGCGAAGGCCCGAAATTCCGCAAGACAGTGCGGACTGCCGAGGAAATCGCGGCGCTGAGCGTGCCGAATGTCGAGCGTGATCTCGATTACGTCATGCGTGCCGTGTCCACCATCCGCCGTGAACTGAACGGCCGCGTGCCGCTGATCGGTTTCTCCGGCAGCCCGTGGACACTGGCCACCTATATGGTCGAGGGCGGTTCCAGCAAGGACTTCCGTCATGTGAAAGGCCTGATGTATTCCAATCCGGAAGCCATGCATCAGTTGCTCGATACCCTGGCGCAGGCCGTCACCGACTACCTGAACGCCCAGATTGCCGCGGGTGCTCAGGCGGTGCAGATCTTCGATACCTGGGGCGGCACCCTGTCCACGCCGGCCTACCTCGAGTTCTCGCTGCGCTACATGGAGCAGATCGTCGCTGGCCTCAAGCCGGACAGCGAAGGCAACCGTGTACCGGTGATCCTGTTCACCAAGAATGGTGGCCAGTGGCTCGAACACATCGCCGCCACCGGCTGTGATGCCGTCGGCCTCGACTGGACCACCGAGATGTCCAATGCGCGTGAGCGTGTCGGCCATCGTGTGGCCCTGCAGGGCAACCTGGACCCGAATGCGCTGTTCGGTACGCCGGCCGCCATTCGTGCCGAAGTCGGGCGTATCCTCGACAGCTACGGCCAGGGCCCGGGCCACATCTTCAACCTCGGTCACGGCATCAGCCAGTTCACCGACCCGGGCAACGTCAATGCCCTGATGGACGCGCTGCACGAGCTGAGCCCGGCCTACCATCAGGATGACGCCGCCAATGCGACACCGGTCGCCCGCGGCTGATGGGAGTGCCCGTCATGGTCTTCTCTGCTGTCACCCCTGTTGCTGCCTATAGAAGGTGGCAAGCAGCAGGGCGGCAAGCAGAAGGGCGCCGGGCAGCGGGGGTGTCAACATGACGCCGGTCGAGCAGCGTCTCGTCCCGCGCCGCGGTTGGGCATTCGTGGCGCTGCTGTGCCTGTTGCTGATCCTGTTCGGCACGCTCTCCCCGGGCGTGCCGCACCCGGAGCAGACCTTCCCCTGGGACAAGCTGCAGCATTTCTCCGCCTTCGCGTTGCTGGCGCTGACGACACGGCTGGCGGGCTTGACCAGCCTGCTCATCCTGCCGCTCCTGCTGCTGCTGGGCGTCGCCATCGAATGTCTGCAGCTGGCGATTCCCTATCGCGGCGCTGAGGTGCTGGATGCACTGGCGGACCTCGCCGGCATCCTCATCGGACTGGGAGTGTTCCAGTGCGTCCGACTGATTCTGCATCTGGTCCGCCTCGGGCCGGCTTCTCGCTGAGCCTCTCCCCCGGGCCGCGTGTCATCGATACGCGGCCTGTCTGAAATTGTCATGCATCAACACTTTCCACTCCGGCCGTCTTTGGCTATGGTGCAGCGCCTGCGCCATGTTGGCGCTTGCCCGGCATGTCGCGTATCACGACATCACGCCGTATGGTCGTCATGCGGGCCGTGAACTGCCGGCCTGACGCTGTCGCAGTGCTGATTGGCGCAATTTCCGATGGCCATCGTGCCGTCTCTATCCATACCTTGATATCCCGTCTGTGATATCCAATGCGAGGGTCCCCCATGACCGAACGTCTCGATGGCTCCTGGTTTACCGAAATCTTCGATCGCCACGGCAGCGCCTTCTCGCTCAAGGTCAGCCACAAGCTGCATGACGAGCAGACTCCTTATCAGCACCTCGAAGTCTATGCCACCGAGACCTACGGCAACCTGATGGTGCTGGACGGCTGCGTGATGCTGACTGACCGTGACAACTTCCTCTATCACGAGATGATGTCGCATCCGGCGCTGTTCGCTCATGCAGACCCCAAGCGTGTCGTCATCATCGGCGGTGGCGATTGCGGCACCCTGCGTGAGGTGCTCAAGCACCCGGGCGTGGAGAAGGTCACCCAGATCGATATCGATCCGGCGGTCACGCGTGCCTCCGAGCAATTCTTCCCGGCGCTGGTCGAGTCCAATGACGACCCGCGCGCTGAGCTGCTGTTCGAGGATGGCGTCAAGTGGGTCGACAACTGCCCGGACGAGAGCATCGACGTGCTGATCGTCGATTCCACCGACCCGGTCGGCCCGGCGGAAGGTCTGTTCAAGACCGACTTCCTCAAGCGCTGCCATCGTATCCTCAAGCAGGGTGGCCTGATGGTGCAGCAGAGCGAGTCCCCGCTCTATCACACCGATTCCATCATCAAGGACCTGCGCAACGACATGGGCGAAGCGGGCTTTGATAGCGTCGCGACCCTGCCGTTCCCGCAGCCGGTGTATCCGTCCGGCTGGTGGAGCTGCACCCTGGCGGGCAAAGGATGTGACGTGAAGTCCTTCCGCGAGGAAGATGCCGCTGCCGCCACCTTCGCGCGTGACTTCTATACCGTCGAAGGCCATCGCGCCGCCCTGGTGCTGCCGCCCTTCATGCAGCGCCTGCTGGAGAAGTGATCTGCATGCACCTTGCGGTGGCAAGGGAGTCCCATCAGGCACGAAAACGTGCCTGATGGGATGAACAAGCGTTGAGTCAGTCAGACCGAGACATTGGTCGCAATCTGCCACTCGCGCCACATCGCTGCACCGCCAACGGCCGTTTCGCAATGAAACGGCCGTTTTTATTTTGCACCGATATGAGGCGAACTGGTCTCGCCATGAGCCTAACTGCGCGGCAATCGCGCGGAATGATCCGCCGCCCCATCCCGAGGCTTTGGCCTATAACACTGGGTTTTAGCGCTTTTTTCAGCGTTGAACGCAGCGGATCACGCGATAGGCGGAAATTGGAACGCGGCTTGCTATTGTCGATAGGTGCCATGCAATGCATTGCACCACTTCTGACTCGAGGCTGATCGAGCGGACTCCAGACTTTCGCGAGGGAATCACGATGCATAACAACAAGAAGCCACTGCTGATCGCTAGCGCCGCTGTCCTGGCCGCCTCCATGGCGACAGGCGCCAGTGCCGCGACCCTGGATAGCGTCAAGGAAAAGGGCTTTGTCCAGTGTGGCGTCAGCACCGGCTTGCCGGGCTTCTCGGCACCGGATGACGCCGGTAACTGGCAGGGCCTCGATGTCGACGTCTGCCGCGGCGTCGCGGCAGCCGTGCTGGGCGATGCCAGCAAGGTGCGCTATGTACCGCTGACGGCCAAGGAGCGTTTCACCGCGCTGCAGTCCGGTGAGATTGATGTCCTGTCCCGCAACACCACCTGGACGGCGACCCGTGACACCTCACTGGGCCTCAACTTCGCTGGCGTGAACTATTACGACGGTCAGGGCTTCATGGTCAGCAAGGACCTGGGCGTCTCCAGTGCCAAGGAGCTGGACGGGGCAGCCGTCTGCATCCAGTCCGGCACCACCACCGAGCTCAACCTGGCGGACTATTTCCGCATGAACGACATGTCCTTCGAGCCGGTCGTCTTCGATACCTCCGACCAGACCGTCAAGGGCTTCGAAGCCGGTCGTTGTGACGTCCTGACCTCCGACCAATCCCAGCTCTACGCGCTGCGTATCAAGCTCTCCGATCCGGCGTCCGCGATGGTGCTGCCGGAAGTCATCTCCAAGGAACCGCTGGGCCCCGTCGTCCGTCAGGGTGATGACCAGTGGTTCAACATCGTCAAATGGACCCTGTTCGCCCAGATCAACGCCGAAGAGATGGGGCTGAGCTCCGACAACATCGAAGAGAAGAAGTCGGACACCAACCCGAACGTCGCGCGCCTGGTCGGTGCCGATGGCAACTACGGGGAAGCCATGGGGCTGCCGGCTGACTGGGCCTACCAGGTCATCAAGCAGGTCGGTAACTACGGCCAGATGTTCGAGCGCAACGTCGGTACCGGCTCCGCACTGGGTATCGAGCGCGGCTTGAACGCACTGTGGACCGATGGCGGCGTCCAGTACGCCCCGCCGGTTCGCTGATGCGCGGGCCCGCCCTGTACTGCGGGTGGGCCTTGCCCCTCATGACAGGCTGAGCAAGGACGCTGGCCAGGGGAAGTGAGCGCTTGCTCCGATTCCTCTGGCCAGCGTCATGTGGGGCCCAGTTAATAAGGCCCAGCCTGTGCCTCGTGACCCATTCATCGAGTGCCGAGAGATAACTGATCTGCCGTTCGATAGGACGGCAGGCGGAAGTCGCATAGCTTTCCGGCGGAGATTGCCTGTATGACACAACCTGCTTCTCGCCCGCCGGCCACGGTCAAGCCGCCATTCTGGCGTGACCCGGCCAAGCGGGCACTGATCTTCCAGCTATTGATGCTGGCAGGCGTGTTCGGTGTGTTGGCGATCATCGTCAGCAATACCCTGACCAACCTCGAAAGCCGTGGCATCACCACCGGCTTTGCCTTTCTGGACAACACCGCAGGCTTTGGCATTCTGCAGAGCCTGATCGACTATTCCGAGCAATCCACCTATGGCGATACCTTCATCGTCGGCCTGCTCAATACCTTGTTGATATCCGCACTGGGTGTCATCGCCGCGACTGTGATCGGCTTCGTCATGGGGGTCGCGCGCCTGTCCCCCAACTGGCTGATCTCGCGGCTGGCGGCGGTCTATATCGAAGTCTTCCGCAACATCCCGCTGCTGCTGCAGATCTTCTTCTGGTATTTCGCCGTCCTGAGAACCCTGCCGAGTCCGCGTGGCTCTCTGTCGCTGGGTGAGGCGTTCTTCCTCAACGTGCGCGGTCTGTTCGTGCCGGCCCCCATCACCTCCAGCGGTTTCTCGGTGGTGATTGCCGTGTTCGTGCTGGCCGTCGTCGCCAGCGGCATCTTTAGCTACTGGAACCGTCAGCGTCAGGCACGTACCGGTCAGCGCCTGCCGGCGGGCTGGATCTCGCTCGGCCTGATCATCGTGGCGCCGCTGCTGGCCTACTTCGCGATGGGCATGCCGCTGAGCTGGGAGCTGCCGGAGCTCAAGGGCTTCAACTTCCGTGGCGGTATCACGGTCGTCCCCGAGTTCCTCGCCCTGTGGGTCGCGCTGTCGGTCTATACCGCTGCCTTCATTGCCGAGATCGTGCGTTCCGGCATCGAAGCGGTACCGCACGGCCAGACCGAAGCGTCACGGGCGCTGTCGCTGTCCGGTGGCATGACACTGCGTCTGGTGGTGGTGCCGCAGGCGCTGCGCGTCATCATCCCGCCGCTGACCAGCCAGTACCTGAACCTGATCAAGAACTCGTCGCTGGCCACGGCCATCGGCTATCCCGATCTGGTCTCGGTCTTCGCGGGTACCACGCTCAACCAGACCGGTCAGGCCATCGAGGTGATCGCCATGACGATGCTGGTCTATCTGACCATCAGTCTGCTGGTCTCCATGTTCATGAACTGGTTCAACGCCCGCATGGCGTTGGTCGAGCGCTGAGGGTCTGCCCATGTCGATTGAAAAGACCCTGTCACGGGTCACCGAGAAGATGATCGATTCCCGTCCGGCGCCGAGCGACAGCATCGGCGCGGTGGCCTGGTTGCGCAGCAATCTGTTCGCCGGACCGATCAATACGCTGTTCACGCTGTTCGCGCTGTATCTGGTCTATCTGCTGGTGGTGCCCAGCCTGCAATGGGCGCTGATCGATGCCAGCTGGAGCGGCACCTCACGAGAGGACTGCACGGGGGAGGGCGCCTGCTGGGTATTCATCAGTGCGCGTCTCGATCAGTTCATCTACGGCTTCTACCCGAGTGAGGAAACCTGGCGGGTCGATATCGTCTTCGCCGTCTTTGCGGCTCTGATCGCCTGGCTGGCGATTCCGAAGCTGCCGGCCAAGGGCTGGGTCGCCATCGTCAGCCTGGCGGTGTTCCCCTTCATCGCCTACTTCCTGCTGCATGGCGGCAGCTTCGGCCTCGAGATCGTCGGTACCCACGAGTGGGGCGGCCTGATGCTGACACTGGTGCTGGCCGTGGTGGGTATCGTGGCGGCACTGCCGCTGGGGATCCTGCTGGCGCTGGGGCGTCGCTCCGAGATGCCGATCGTGAAAAGCATCTGTGTGGTGTTCATCGAGTTCTGGCGCGGCGTGCCGCTCATCACGGTGCTGTTCATGGCCTCGGTGATGCTGCCGCTGTTCGTGCCCGGTGAGGTCAATCTCGACAAGCTGGTGCGCGCGCTGATCGGCATCACCCTGTTCCAGAGTGCCTACATGGCGGAAGTGGTGCGTGGTGGCCTGCAGGCGATCCCGAAGGGACAGACCGAGGCCGGCATGGCGCTGGGGCTGGGCTACTGGCGCAACATGGGGCTGATCGTGCTGCCCCAGGCGCTCAAGCTGATGATTCCCGGCATCGTGAATACCTTCATCGCCCTGTTCAAGGACACCTCGCTGGTACTGATCATCGGGCTCTTCGATCTGCTCGCCATCGTGCAGGCCGGTCTCGCCGACCCCAAATGGCTGGGCTACTCCATCGAGGGCTACGCCTTCGTGGCGCTGGTCTTCTGGGTCTTCTGCTTCAGCATGTCGCGCTACAGCCAGTATCTCGAGCGCCTGCTGCATACCGGTCACAAGAAGCGCTGATCACGGCGCCAAGGAATCTTCATCATGACAACGACAACATCCGCCTCGCAGGGCAACACCGGCGCCGATGAGCGCCCGATGATCGAGCTCAAGGGTCTCAACAAGTGGTACGGCGACTTCCACGTGCTGCGCGACATCAACCTGAGCGTGCGCAAGGGCGAACGTATCGTCATCTGTGGCCCTTCGGGGTCCGGCAAGTCGACGATGATCCGCTGCATCAATCATCTCGAGGAGCATCAGGAAGGCGATATCGTGGTCAACGGCATGCCGCTGACCCAGGACATCAAGCAGATCGAGGCGATCCGTCGCAACGTCGGCATGGTGTTCCAGCACTTCAACCTGTTCCCGCACCTGACGGTGCTCGAGAACTGCTGTCTGGCGCCGATCTGGGTGCAGAAGCGGCCGCGCCGCGAGGCGGAAGCCGAAGCCATGAAGTACCTGGAGCGCGTGCGCATCGCCGATCAGGCCCACAAGTTCCCCGGTCAGCTGTCCGGTGGCCAGCAGCAGCGTGTCGCGATCGCGCGCTCGCTGTGTCTGAGCCCGGAGGTGATGCTGTTCGATGAGCCGACCTCGGCGCTGGACCCGGAGATGATCAAGGAAGTGCTGGATGTCATGGTCGAACTGGCCAATGAAGGCATGACCATGCTGTGCGTGACCCACGAGATGGGCTTCGCCAAGACCGTCGCCGACCGCGTCATCTTCATGGATCAGGGCCAGATCATCGAAGAGAACGCGCCGGAGCCGTTCTTCAACAACCCGCAGTCCGAGCGGACCCAGTTGTTCCTCAGCCAGATTCTGGGGCATTGAGGCCACGGACTGATCGGATGCTGTAAGCCGTAAACAGAAAACGCCCCGCGTGATTCCCATCACGCGGGGCGTTTTCGTGTGTGAGCCGCAAGGCAGTCAGTGGGTGCTCACTATCAACTCATTCCGCTGAATAAAGAGGCTCGCTTAGAGGCTGGGCTCGGTGCGGCGTACTTCGCTGCTGTGGGTGTCTGGCAGCTCTTCATCGCTGCCCAGGCTTGGCTCCTGCGGCTTGGCCGCGGCCTTGGGCGATGCAGCGGCAGGTGTATCGGCAGATGTCGTCGCCGCCGCTGTGGCAGCGGGGGCTTCTTCGCCTTCGCGCGGCCAGGTGACGCTGCGTGGCTTGCCGACCCAGCTGTCGTCATTGTCGTGCACTGCCGGGCGGCGCGAGATGGAGCGCGTCACCAGCGCCGCGGCATCCAGGGTGTGATTGGCCCCGCGAATGCTCAGCAGGTGATGCGGCGCCATCAGCAACTCGAACAGCAGGCGCGTCATCACGAAGGCCAGCAGGAAACCGCCGACACCCTGCGCCAGTACCGGCCACTGCGCGACCAGCGAATTGTCAGGCCCGATGGGCGTCAAGTGCTGCAGTGTCCAGCCGCTGGCAGCCGCCAGCAATCCCAGCTGCAGCATCAGGTGAGCGGTGACCAGCACGCGCCGGGGCAGCGGGCGGCGCATCAGGAGCAGATTGCGCATCGAAACTTCTCCGAGAAAAGACCACAGGATGAGGGGAGCGGTGGCAGACGGGCAGGCGGCACCCCGCGTTGGGCGGATGTTAGCACGCACTTCGCCATCGACGTCATGTCCGGGAGTCGCGACGCCAGTGTCGGTTCTGGCGACGATGGAGGAGCGTTGCATGTGGCTGGCGGGGTAAAGGAAAGGCCGGGCATGCCGATACAGAGGGCGGCACGTACCGATGATGACGCCGGTACACCGCATGCCTGCATGCCTTGCCACCGAGGGGCAGACCGACGCGCTCTGCGCTGGCGCCCCCGGCCCCCTTCCCGATGGATTTGAACCAAGGAGTGGCGATGTTTGCCTCGTTACGTGCGCGCATCACGTTAGCCTGTGTGGCGATAGTGCTGGTGGCGCTGGTGGTCGTCAGCAGCCTGAATGCCTGGACCACGTTCCGCAATACGCATGCCGATGAGAGCGACTACCAGCAACAGTTGCTGAGATCGAACGCCGCCCAGCTGAGTCAGTGGTTCAGCGTGCATATCAATGCGGTGAGCGGCATCGCGGCCAGTAGCCTAGAGAACTTCCCCGATGCCGCCTTGACCCAGGCAATGAAGCAGGGCGACTTCAGCAAGACCTATGTCGGCTTCCCTGATGGTCGCTTCCGTTACTTCGATGGGCGCCCGGGGCGGGCAGGTTATGACCCGCGCCAACGTGGCTGGTATCAGGCGGCGGTGGCGACCGGCAAGCCCATCATCACGGCGCCCTATGTCGGTGCCACCAGTGGCGAACTGGAAATCAGCGTGGCGGCGCCGGTCTATCGCGGCTCACGGCTGGTCGCCGTGGTCAGTGGTGATCTGCCGCTGGCGTTCATCACCCGCACGGTCGCCGAACTCTCTCCGACGCCCAACAGCTTCGCCTTCCTGATCGACGATACCGGCACGCTGATCGCCCACCCGGATGATGCCCTCGTGCTCAAGCCGATGAGTGCACTCGCATCGGCGCTGACGCCCGAGGCCCTGGCCAGCAGCAATCGCCTGGTGGCCGCTGGCCAGTCGGCACTGGTGGTCGATATCCAGCAGCGTGATTACCGCATGTTCAGTGCCGAGCTGGATTCGGCAGGGCTGGGAGACACCGGTTGGCGTCTGGCGCTGGCCCTGGATGTGGCCGACTCGGATGCACCGCTTTATGCCCAACTGTGGACCACACTGGCCATGACGCTGCTGGTATTGCTGGGGGCGGCCGCCGTGATGTCGTGGATCGCCAGCCGCAGTCTGCGCGGCCTGGCGCTGGTGCGTGATGCACTGGTGGATATCGCCGCGGGCGAGGGCGATCTCACGCGGCGCATTCAGGTCAGCGGGCGTGATGAAGTCGCCGAGATCGGCAATGCCTTCAATCGCTTCGTCTCGACTCTCAATGGCGTGCTCAGCGAGATTCGCCTCGCCAGCGGCGCGGTGCAGACCGCCGCCGCCGAGATCAGCCAGGGCAGCCAGGATCTGTCGTCACGTACCGAGCAGGCGGCGGCCAATCTGCAGGAAACCTCGGCCTCGATGGAGCAGATTTCCGGCACCGTCGCCCAGTCCGCGGACTCCGCACATGAAGCTGACGGGCTGGCCAAGTCGGCCAGTGAGGTCGCGCGTCGCGGCGGCGAGGTGATCGGAGAGGTCGTCACCACCATGCAGGGCATCGATGACGACTCGCGCAAGATCACCGAGATCGTCAGTGTCATGGACTCCATCGCCTTCCAGACCAACCTGCTGGCATTGAATGCCTCCGTCGAGGCGGCCCGCGCCGGCGAGCAGGGGCGTGGCTTCGCGGTGGTGGCCGGTGAGGTGCGTACCCTCGCCCAGCGCTCTTCCGAGGCCTCGCGGGAAATTGCCACGCTGATCAGCTCCGCCAACGAGCGTACGCGCAATGGTGCTGAACAGGTCAGGGTGGCCGGCAGCACCATGAACGAGATCGTTGCCAGCGTGATGCGTGTCAGTGAGGTGATCGGCGAGATCAGCCATGCCACCCAGGAGCAGAATCACGGTGTCGGACAGGTCTCCAGCGCGGTGGCCGAGCTGGATCAGGTGACACAGCAGAATGCGGCACTGGTGGAGGAATCCGCCGCGGCAGCGGATGCGCTCTCCGAGCAGTCGGCGCGTCTGGCCGAGATGGTGGGCCGCTTCCGTCTGGATGGCCCTGCACAGCCGCCCGCAATGGCGCCGCGCAGCGCAGGCACCCTGTCCGTACAGGGCTCCCGTCCCCGCGCTGCCAGCCCCGTCGCATCGGAGGAGCTGGATTGGCAAGCCTGGTAAGGCCGTCAGCATGCGAGCCTGTCAGTCGCCAGTGACAGGCATTAGACGCCAGGGCCGCCCTTCGGGGCGGCCCTGGCGTTTTTGGTTATCTGCTTTCCTGTCGACCTTCAGGCGTCGGGCTGGCGGGGCGGTGTGCGGGAAATGAGCGGCAAGGGTTGAATGTGCGCAAGGGTGCCAGCATGTAGTCAATTGAAAGCGAAGCGATGATCGTCATTCTTCATCAACGACGCCTCACGAGAGACAGGGAGTGTGTAAATGGTTACTTACATCGTTGCTGCCGATGCCGCACGTGCACGTATCTTTGCCCGTGCCGCTGGCAAGGTCACCGAAGTGGAAAGCCTCGTACATCCTGAAAGCCGCCAGCATACCGGTGACCTGAGAACCGGTGGCAAGGGTGAATCCAGCGGCGGGCACGGCAGCCTGCATCAGACTGGCGATGATGGCGCGACCTCCGACAAGCATCAGGACTTCTTCGCCAAGGAAGTCGCACAATACCTCAAGCAGACGGCCAATGACGGCAAGTTCGATCAGCTGATCATCGCCGCCGCGCCCAAGTTCCTGGGGGCGCTGCGCGACAAGCTCGACAAGCCGGTCGCCAAGCTGGTGACGGAAACCGTCGACAAGGACCTCTCCCACGAGAGCGCTGATGAGATCAAGGCGCGTTTCACCGGCCTGACTCACTGATCACTCCCCCGTCATGCAGAGACCAGGACGCCGCCAGCGGAAACGCTGGCGGCGTCTGTGTGTGAGTGCTCGCTATTCTTTTGAACCCCATGGCGTGAGGAAGTAGTGTCAGCAGGCTCGGTTGCTGAAGGCCGAGCGTGTGCGAATCACGGCACCTGCGGCAGGATGATCTCGTCACTGCGTGAGGCGCTGCCGCTCAGGTTGCGGCAACCGGCGACGAATTCGCGCATCGCCTGGGTGATGAAGCGGTCACGATGGTGGACGAAGCGATAGGCGCGCGTCAGCTCCAGCCATGGAGTGGGCAGCTCGACGAGGCTGCCGCGCCGAAAGGCATCTCTCAGCGCGAGGCGCGAGATGCAGCCGATGCCGAGCCCCGCTTCCACGGCACGCTTGATGGCTTCGGTGTGTTCCAGCTCCAGCATGATGTCGAGGCGCTGGGAAACGCTGGTCGAAAGCCCGTCCAGATGTGGGCGCAATGCCTGCTCGAAGGTGCCGCGTGTGCCGGAGCCACGCTCGCGCATGATCCAGCGTGCCGCCAGCAGGCGCTCAAGCGTGACCTCGCCCTGTGCCAGCGGGTGTGACGGCGCACAGAAGATGCTCAGCCGATCACTGACCCAGTGGGTCGCCTCCAGCAGCGGATGCTCCACCTCGCCTTCCACCAGCCCGATGTCCAGTTCGAAGTGCACCAGCTTGTCGATCAGCTGATGGGTGTTGTGCACGTGCAGCTCGACGCGGCTGGCGGGGTGATGATGCAGAAAGTCACCGATGATCTGTGGCGCCAGATAGTTGCCGATGGTCAGCGTCGCGCCGATCTCCAGCGAGCCGGTGGCGTCCTGCTGACCGAGCAGCTGCTCCAGCTCCTCGGCCTGGTCCAGCAGCGCGATCGCCTTGGGCAGCAGCTCACGCCCCAGGCCATTGAGCCGCA
Source organism: Cobetia sp. UCD-24C (assembly GCF_001306765.1). Lineage (NCBI taxonomy): Bacteria > Pseudomonadati > Pseudomonadota > Gammaproteobacteria > Oceanospirillales > Halomonadaceae > Cobetia > Cobetia sp. UCD-24C. The sequence continues at coordinate 230,714 of NZ_LJTD01000006.1, forward strand.
GGCGCTTGCCATGGCGATCGAACAGCCGGCAATCGAACTGACGCTCCAGCTCGGCCAGTGCCGTGCTGGCCGCTGATTGCGACATGGCCAGACTGTCGGCGGCCAGCGAGACATTGTCATGCCGCGCGACCGCCACGAAGACGGCCAGCTGGCGAAGGCTGTAGCGCATTCGACCTCCCGGGGCATGCAGTGAAGGAGCAGAGATGAGGAGGCGAAAGTTAACGCAACGCAGAATTCGTCGTCAGAGCGGGCGGACCCTGCACGATCAAGGTTGAAATGCGATTCATTCGCAACCAATATTGGTAAACTAGATAACCTATATCCAGATAAACCATTTAACGCATAACCCTGCAGTGACTACAATTGCTGCATAGTTCATTGGGTCATAAGCTGTTATTTGTTTATGCCAATAGAGAATATCGAATTCGAGGGGCCACGCCCCGGGAGGCCATCAGGTGAGCAGTCTGACCACAACCGAAGTCATCGACGTCCATCACTGGAACGATTCGCTGTTCAGCTTCCGCACTCAGCGTGAAGACAGCCTGCGTTTCAAGAACGGCCAGTTCGTGATGATCGGCCTGGAAGTCGAAGGCAAGCCGCTGATGCGCGCCTACTCGATCGCCAGCCCGAACTACGAGGAGCACCTCGAGTTCTTCTCCATCAAGGTGCAGGACGGCCCGCTGACCTCACGCCTGCAGCACCTGCAGCCGGGCGATCAGATCATGGTCTCTCGCAAGCCGACAGGCACGCTGGTACTGGACGATCTGCTGCCGGGCGAGAACCTTTACCTGTTCTCCACCGGCACCGGTCTGGCCCCGTTCCTGAGCGTCATCCAGGACCCGGAAACCTATGAGCGCTATGACAAGATCATCCTGATGCACGGCGTGCGCCATGTCTCCGAGCTGGCCTATGCCGACATGATCGCGGAAGAGCTGCCCAAGCACGAGTATCTGGGCGAAGAGATCGCCGAGAAGCTGATCTACTACCCGACCGTGACGCGCGAGGAGTTCCGCAACCAGGGCCGCATCACGGATCTGGTCGAGAACGGCAAGCTGTTCGAGGACATCGGCCTGCCGCCGCTGGACCCGAAGCGTGACCGCGCCATGATCTGCGGCAGCCCGGCGATGCTCGACGACATCAGCGCCATGCTGGATGCGCGCGGCTTCGCCATCTCGCCGAAGATGGGCGTGCCGGGTGACTACGTGATCGAGCGTGCCTTCGTCGAGAAGTGATCCGCGAGCATCACGCATGAACGGCAAGTGCTGAAACGAGAAAACCGCAGGCCGATGGCCTGCGGTTTTTTTGTGTGCTCATGTCACCCGTCGGGGCAGCACGTCAGTGCCAGGGGCTTGCGCCAGAGGCTCAGACGGCGTCCTTGCCGGTCTCGCCGGTACGGATGCGAATGACCTGCTCCAGCGGCGAGACGAAGATCTTGCCGTCGCCGATCTTGCCGGTGTTGGCGACATTGGTGATCGCCTCGATCACGGAATCGATCATGGCGTCATCCACCGCGACTTCCAGCTTCACCTTGGGAAGGAAGTCGACCACGTACTCGGCACCCCGATACAGCTCGGTGTGGCCCTTCTGGCGGCCGAATCCCTTGACCTCGGTCACGGTGATACCCTGCACGCCAATCTCCGACAGGGATTCGCGCACGTCGTCGAGCTTGAATGGCTTGATGATGGCAGTGACCAGTTTCATCGTGTCTCTCCTTGGGTGATGGTGCGGGTAACGAGGCCTGCTCGTCACGCCGGTCTCTGACTCAAGCATACACCGCTTATCCAGTCAGGAAAAAAGACTCCCGCCAGGTGGCGGGAGTCTTGATGCTGCAGGTGCTGTCGCGTCCAGGCTTACTTGCGGCTGGAGGTGAATTCCGGATAGGCCTCCATACCACATTCGGCCAGATCCACACCTTCGTACTCTTCTTCCTCGCTGACGCGAATCCCCATGATGGCCTTGATGATCAGCCACACCACGAAGCTTGCGATGAACACCCAGGCGAAGATGGAGGCGGCGCCCAGCAGCTGTGCGGAGAAGGTGGCATCGTCATTGGTCAGCGGCACGGCCAGCAGACCCCAGAGACCGACCACACCGTGCACGGAGATGGCGCCGACCGGATCATCGATCTTCAGCTTGTCGAGACCGACGATGGAGAACACGACCAGCAGACCGCCGACGGCACCGATCAGGGTGGCAGCACCGACGCTCGGTGCCAGCGGACCCGCAGTGATGGCGACCAGGCCAGCCAGTGCGCCGTTGAGGGCCATGGTCAGGTCAGCCTTGCGGAACCACAGACGTGCGAGGATCAGCGCGGCGATGACACCACCACAGGCAGCGGCATTGGTGTTGACGAAGACCTGAGCGACCGCGTTGGCCTCATCGATGTTGGACAGCACCAGCTCGGAGCCGCCGTTGAAGCCCAACCATCCCAGCCACAGGATGAAGGTACCCAGCGTGGCCAGCGGCAGGTTGGCGCCCGGGATGGCATTGATCTCGCCATTCTTGCCGTACTTGCCCTTGCGAGCGCCCAGCAGCAGCACGCCTGCCAGTGCGGCGGAAGCGCCGGCCATGTGCACGATGCCGGAACCGGCGAAGTCGCTGAAGCCCGCTGCGCTCAGGAAGCCGCCACCCCAGGTCCAGTAACCCTGCACCGGGTAGATGACGCCGGTCATGACCACGGCGAAGGCCAGGAAGGCCCACAGCTTCATGCGCTCGGCGACCGCACCGGAGACGATGGACATGGCGGTAGCCACGAACACGACCTGGAAGAAGAAGTCGGAACGTGCGCTGTAGTAGATGTCGCCACCGGAAGCGAGCGCTTCCTCAGCGGTATTCTCGGCACCGATCAGGAAGCCCAGGCTCGGCAGGAAGCCGCCTTCGGCGCTCGAGTACATGATGTGGTAACCGACGACCATGTACATGGTGCAGGCGATGGCGAACAGCGCCACGTTCTTGGTCAGGATCTCGGTGGTGTTCTTGGCGCGGACCAGACCGGCCTCGAGCATGGCAAAGCCGGCTGCCATCCATAGCACCAGGGCGCCACAGACCAGGAAGTAGAAGGTATCAAGTGCGTACTTGACCTCGATGATCTCGTTCATGCGGGGTTCTCCTTGTTATTGTGCGCGGGGCTCAGACAGCGTCGGCGCCGCGTTCACCGGTGCGGATACGGATGACATCGTCCAGCGGAGTGACGAACAGCTTGCCGTCGCCGATCTTGCCGCTGTTGGCCGCCTGGGTGATGGCGTCCAGTACCGATTCCACACTGCTGTCATCGACAGCCACTTCAATCTTGACCTTGGGAAGGAAGTCGACGACGTACTCGGCACCGCGATATAGCTCGGTGTGCCCCTTCTGACGTCCGAAGCCCTTCACTTCGGTGACGGTAATCCCCTGCACGCCGTTGTCGGCCAGTGCTTCTCGCACGTCGTCCAACTTGAAGGGTTTGATGATGGCGGTGATCAGTTTCATGTGCTGCCCCCGTTCGCTACCGGAATGATCATTCTTGTTAAGCATGGCCAGTCAGATGAGCTGGCGGCCTGTTCCTGACAAGTGCATCGCACGAGATGTGCCATGCGGCTGAAAATCCTTGTAACTCATCTGGTTATCGCAGGATGGCTGACAGTCTTTCGGCCTGTGCAAAGATGGCTGAATCCGAAGGTCACCTGGCATGCACCGTAATGGTGCTGTTTCTGCGCCTTTGGGTGTGGGGGCAAGTGCTAATGTGGTGCAGGTGTGTGCCTGTCGATGAGGATTGTCTGGTGCAGGGCGATGCGGGGCATGCACCCGACTCCAGGGTTGCGTATCCTTGCAGCAGGACACGACGGCCCCATGTACAGGGGTGTCATCATTTTCTGACCGGCAGTCCGCACGACGCGTCTGCCGGCCCGCAACGGCTGAGGTGCAGCATGTTCAAGAATGACGTCATCGGGCGTATGGCCCAGCAGATCGGTGAGCGCCTGCAGGATGCCTCGCATGGCCCGGAAGAGCTGCAGAAGTCCGTGCAAGGGGTGATGCGCGGTGCCTTCGACCGCATGGAACTGGTCTCGCGTGAAGACTTCGACATCATGATGGATGTGCTGACGCGTACGCGCAGCCGCGTCGAGTCGCTGGAAAAGCAGGTCATCGCCCTCGAGGCACTGCTGGAGAAGCAGGGGCTGGTAGCGGCCAATGCACCGGCTGCCGAGCCCGCCACGCCAGTGGATGACGAGGGGGAAGCCGCGGTAGCGAAGCGTGAAGCCGCCAGTCACGCCGCGGAAATCGAGCGCCAGCGCGACGCCTGATTCCGTCAGGTGACGGCTGAACCAAAACCGCCACGCCCTTTCGGGGCGTGGCGGTTTTTTGCGTCATGGGCGCCGCTGATTCTGAGGGGCGGCCTCAGGCAGTCTGGGGGCGAGTGCCCAGCATCCAGCGCACCAGACCTACCACTGAGGCGATGATCCAGAAGATCTCGATCACGAAGCTGGCGAGGTTGAAATTGATGCACAGGCTGATCAACAGCAGGATCGCCCCGCTCAGATTCATCAGGTTGTAGGTCAGGCTGCGGGCATCGAGTCTGCCGATCTGCAGCAGGAAGAAGGCGCCGACGACCAGAGTGGTGCCTAGCATGCCGATCACATCCGCCAGGGATGCCAGCGGGGCAAGCATGTCTTGCATGGGTAGTGCTCCTGAAACAAGCCGAAGTCGTCCTGAATGGCTGGCCCTTTCCGTGGGTTGGACGATTCTCTGCCGCGCATCGGCGGCGTTCCGTGAGACAGCTTGGCGGTCATCCCGGCAAGGCCGGGACAACCGATCAAATATACAGCAGTCCCCGTCCGGCGGCACTCTTGTGGCTCTCTCGAGGGCGCTATCGCCCCTGTATGAGCACTTTCTTGGTGCAGGCAGGTCTCGAGTCGGCCTCACACCATGCCCATGTGGCGACTGGTGGCGCTGAAATGCGCAAAAAAAGGCGCTTTTGCGTGGAAACTGCTGCCAAAGCCGCTACTTTTAACTCGCCGCGAGCGTTTGTCGGCAATGCTGGCAGCGTAAGCGTCATGTCGGCAAGCGACCCACATCGTCAGCCCCCGGGCGCGCCGCTGTGGGTGAAGCTGAATGGCAGCCGCAGCCGCAGCCGCAGCCGCAGGGCACCAGACGCTCTCAATCACCAGGCAGCAGTAAGCCGTCACCCGTCACTCAGTACCAGGTCCTCAGGCGCCAATCCCCGGACATCAACGACCCGATACTCGTGCAAACTCCTCGAACGCAGCGCATGCGCCGTCGCTGATCTCTCCCTGACAGGCGCCTCATGGGCTCCTCTGGCTCAATCTGATCTCTGACATGGCTTTCATCAATCGACTGAGTCGATCGTCCAAGCACCCTGCCTGCAGTTATTGAGTTTAATTTCTGTTGGTTGGTGCTTGTGAGTTGAGATCGGGCTGTGGGCGTCCTGGTTCGACGTTGGTTCGCTTGATCATCGATGGTATCAGTGCCTTGAATGATGAAGTTTTGAGCGCTCAAAAAATGTCCACACGCAATGATTATGTAATTTTATCCACATCCTGTCTGTTTGTTACGTATCCAGTAATTACGTGAGTCTGAGGCGTAAAGAAATTTACGTTATAGACGCGAGAATCGTCACCTGAGCACGTATATCCAGGCGGCGCATGGCAGTGTCGTGGGGGTATGCGAAGCCTTGCGGCAATTGTCGAGCGCCCGAGCGTTGAGGCGCTCGCCTTCTGGGGAGTATGAGGTTTGCCATGCTGGGAGGGTTGGCAGCGGTGTGTGCCTTCGCGCTCATGGCAGGCCAGTGCCTGCTCCGATTGCGCCGTGCAACTGAGAGGCGGCATCACGCAGGGAAGGCTCATGTCATTGGCAATGTTGCGCACGCGCGCGTCACTTGGTCTCGAGGCACCGGAAGTTCAGGTGGAGGTACACCTTTCCAACGGCTTGCCGGGGCTGTCCATCGTCGGCTTGCCGGAAGCGGCGGTGAAGGAGAGTCGCGAGCGGGTGCGCAGTGCGCTGCTCAATGCCGGGTTCGAGTTTCCGGCGCGGCGCATCACCCTCAATCTGGCGCCAGCGGACCTCCCCAAGGAAGGCGGACGCTTCGATCTGCCCATTGCGCTGGGAATTCTGGTCGCCTCCGGGCAGATACCGGAAGAGGCCGTGGCAGCGATGGAGTGCCTTGGCGAACTGGCGCTCGATGGCAGCATCCGCGCCGTGACCGGCGTGCTGCCAGCCGCACTCTGCTGTCGCAAGGCGGGGCGGACGCTGGTGGTGCCGCGCGGCAATGCCGACGAGGCGGCACTCGCCGAGGAGTTGGAAGTACTGGCGGTGGGTCATCTGCTGGAGCTGGTGGCTCACCTGCTGGGGCGCGAGCGCCTCACGCCGCATGTGTGCTCGATCATTCCCCAGGCGCGCCTGCCGGAGCCCGACCTGAGCGAGGTGCGTGGCCAGCATCAGGCACGCAGGGCATTGGAGATCGCCGCGGCCGGCGGCCACAACCTGCTAGCGTTATGTATCTGGAGACCTATGTCGGTGGCTGGTTGGTAGCGCGTGATGTGAGTTGTTGTACTTGGATAAGTCATGCGGAGATGGAAATTCCATTGAATCGTGGTATATGGTAATTAAGATTTTATCTATACACCGATTGCTCAAATTTTGGAGATGCAAAATGACTTTAGAAGTCAACACAAAAAAAATAACTGAGTGTCTAGATCTTCTTGAGTATGGATTCTGGCAAATACCTAAGTTTCAAAGAGATTTTGTTTGGAAAAGCTCCCAAGTTAAGGAGTTGGTGCAGTCAATTCTTAAGGGTTATCCTCTCGGATTAGTTACTGTTTGGGATCAACCGCAGAATAATCCTCACACCGATTCCGAGCCTGTTAAACTGAAAGACGAAACTAAGTTTAAATCTTTTGAAGAGTCCCCGTCCGTTATTAAGATGGTTCTAGATGGCAAGCAAAGATTGACATCTCTGGCTATGGTTTTTGGTGGCCTTAAAGCTGCTGATAAAAGATATGCTTTTTCTGGCTATTGGTATATAGACCTTGATAAATATATGAGCGGTTCTGAAGGTCGTGATACTTGTGTGGTTTATTATAAAGAGGCTGACTTGGCGAAGAGAGGACTATCTTCCATAGCCTCTCATGTAGCTGCTAGAAAAATTCCTCTTCAGGATTATAAAAAGTATAGTAGGTATATTGGAGCTGTGCATAACCCTGCAACATATCCTGAAAAAGAGTATCCTACTGACGAAGAAAGAGATAGAATTGAAGGTGCAATAAATGAAATATCCGAGTCTGTCAATAATATTAAGATACCGATCGCTGAAATAGCGAGCACTATAACTCTGGGTGATGTTTGTGAGATATTTGATGTTCTGAATACAACTGGAACGAAGGTTTCCACTTTCGACCTCCTTCATAACAATCTATTCAGTCAGAGCAGTAGCGCTTTTGTTCTTAAAGATGTATTCAAGTCGGCGAGCGATTTGCCAAACCTAAGTTTGCTTTGCGATGAAAATCGTCAAGAATTCTTTTGCCAGTTGGTTACTGGCTCGTTCTGTATTGCAAAGAAAGACTATGGTGAGACCTATAAGTCTATTAGTACCATTAAAGGCAAGGATTTAATTGGCACTCCGTTAGAGTACTACCTGCACTTTACAAGTAACTTGCAGCAGGTTGAAGTCTATGTAAAGAATATGTTTGATGAGGTTATTGGATATAGCGCTTCACTGAAAGAGCTACCTTATCCGGCCTCTACAATCCTTTACTTGTCGTTAAGAGTAAATGAAGAGGACAAATATACAGCGCAAAATACGGCCAAGTTGTTTAAGGCATTCTATTGGCGCAATCTTTTGTTGACTAGGTATGATCAAGGATTTCTAACTCAATTTGGTAAAGATCTTATAGGGTTAAAGAATATTCTCGAGAGTGCCTCTGAAGATGACTACAATACTAAGCTTGATCAATTGTTTGATGAAGCAAGCTCTCATGTTAGTGTGGATGATATTAAGGCAAGAGTCTTAGATGGTGAGCTAGGTGGTGCACTAAAACAGGCTATTCAGATTGTGATTAAGTCTCGTGCAAAGTCGGATGTTGTTACTGGAAGCTCTTTAGATTGGAGAGTTACTTCTGGTAATAAAAAAGTTCAATTGCATCATGTTTTTCCTAGAGCATGGTGTAAAAATAATAAAGGTTCGCCAAATAGTTCTGTGTTAGAAGCTTTAAATAACTATGGGGAGAATTGTGCTGCAAATTTAATACCTCTTGAAGCCTTATCTAATAACAATTGGTCGCAATTAAGTCCAGCTACTGCTATTAAAACATTCCAGCTTTCTTTCAAGGATAATGTTGATTTGTATGGCAATGGGTTTATTGGAGTTAAAGAATTTGAGTGTATGGAGAAAGATGACCTGAAGTCGTTCCTTGAAGGTCGAGCACAGCGAATAGCTGAGTATATATTCGCACTTCAGTTTGTCTGATTAATATGCACTGTCTAGCTAGTTGAAAGATAAAATATGAGCCGGATGCGGTAGAAGTCATTCGGCTTATCACTACCTTGATCAGATATTCAGGTTTCTATCCACAGAGAGCTTCTGTGCGGCTCTCTGAGCTTCACTATGCCATGGCTGGTGTGATTGGGCAGGTAAGGATGATCAACTCTCATGGCTCCACACAGCGCCACACAGTGGCTGTCGATTCGTGCCCATTCATGGAGAAGAGCGCTTCGCCTCTCCCGCTGTGCCCCTCTGTGTGCCCCTCTGTGAGCTAGCTATGGACGATACCATCCCTATGCATACCCACTCCTGAGCCAACGCTGAGACCGCCTATGAGACCACCTCTGAGACGCCCGTGAGACGTGAGCTAGCGATTAGTGCCCATTCATGGGGGAAACAGAAAGCCCCCCTGTTTGCCTATCTATAGGTACAGCTATGAGTCCCTCTACTAGTCCCTCTGTTAGTTCACCTCTTAGCTGTCTCTTAGTGCCTCTGTGGGATGTATCACCCTCCATGTATATACCTCTCATGAGCCTCCCTCAGTGAGTCCAACAGTGAGCGCTTCGCTTGGCTGACACTCGGCCCAGAGAGAAAGGCTCCATCGAGGGAAGGTGGTATTGGATGATCCCACCACTCACCGGCAACGCACCGACAGCACAGCGACAGCCAACAGCCTCGGCTCAAGACGGCCTTGAAGGCTCACCACTCGCGCTCTCTCGCTCAATCGGCAAGGCGAAGGCCCAGGATCTCTCATGGATTTCACACAGCGACGCCTCTCAGCCCCAGCTGGCGGGCATCACAGCGCAGCAGCACCAGCACTAGCACCAGCACTAGCACCAGCACCAGCAGAACAACACATCGAACACCTATAGGTCGGATGCTTACGGACTCACTCACCGTTGGCACCGGCCTATTTTTTTGGCGCACATCTCTGAGCCGATATCTATGGGGGTGAACGCGCACAGCTACCCCGTTAGCCCCGTCTTCGTTCGTCGTTAGCCACCCACTGTGCTTGTTCATCATCGTCGCCGTCTCCGCGCTCCCTCTGTCCGCCAGCCCTATCGATGGGTACGGATTATCTACGTATCATCGCCAGCCTCGTTGCTCCTCCCGCTACCTAATGTGGGATTTCACACATTTCCTACCAGCCAGCCTCGCTGCTGCTCTCGCTACCAAATGCAGGATATCCCGCATTTCCTACCAGCCAGCCTCGCGCTCCTCGCCGTGTTCCCTCTGTCCGTCACGTCCGCCAGCCCTGCCGCCAGCATAGATCAGAAGGTACACCCTGAGAGCCACGCTAGGGAGTTACCATTATCATGGATCAATAGTGTTTGACGTGCCACTGAGCCACCCATAGTATTGAGCCATAGATTGTGATCCACCAAGGAAGGTAACCAACCATGGCAGCAACCATTGCCTACCTGCGCGTTAGCACTGACGACCAGACCACAGCCACACAGCGAGCCTCCATCGAGGAGAAGTACAAGATCGATACGTGGTTCACCGATGAGGCAACCTCGGGAGCGATCAAGGCAGAGCAACGTGAAGGGCTGAGCAAGCTCCTCCAGTACGTGCGCAAGGGTGACACCGTCGTGGTCTATGCGATTGATCGCCTTGGCCGTAACACCATCGATGTGCTGGAGACAGTCGAAGCGCTGGCCGCGAAGGAAGTCGCTGTGATCTCGATTCGTGAAGGCTTCGATCTCTCAACGCCCATGGGGAAGATGATGCTGACAATGCTCGCCGGTATGGCTGAGCTGGAGAGGAGCAACATCAAGGCGAGGCAGATGGCAGGGATCGAACGGGCGAGGACTGAGGGTCGAGCGCTGGGCAGAGAGAAGACCATCGATGACGCTCAGGTTGCTCAGTGGCGTAGCGAGAACAGCGCAAGCATCAAGGCCACAGCAGAGCACTTCGACATCTCAACGGCATCAGTGAAGCGTGCCTGTAGGACAGCGAAGGGCTGAGCAGTAGGGCAGCTGTAGAACGGCAGTAGTAGGGCTATCCGCTTAACATCCTGGCCATCCTTGTGACGACACGCAGGGATGGCTTTTTGCATCAGGGAACAGCAGTGGGTAGATGTATTTTTGTGATCACCCATCCCAGAGACAGCGCCTGTAGATATACATGCCCCTCAGTGGATCACACAGGCTTTGTGAGGGGCTGTACGTACGTCGATGAGTGTATGTTCGTCTTAGGCTAGGTGGCTCTCATGTGGCTTCTGTGAGGCTTCTCTAGGGTCTACCCATTCTTCATCGAGGAAGGTGTAAGTGATCAGGGTTTCCTCACCGCCTTGCTGCCAGTGAAACTCCAGTAGCCCTGTAGTGAAGTCGACGACCACCTTGGAGAAGCACCCACGCATGAGCGTGTTGATCTGTGCCTTGTCCTCCCAGTTCTCCTGTACTGCTGCCACTAGCTTCTGTGCTCGTCTCTGAGCCACGTCATTGTTGAAGCTGATCCTTTGTTGCCCCATCTGATCGATCTCTTCCTTGAGGGCTTCCTGTTGCTCCTGTAGAGCAGTGAGACGCTCACCGATGGCAGGGTGCTTGCTTGGATCAAGACCATTCTCGATAGAGGTTACGATGTTGTGAATCAGTCCCTCGACACCTTCGAGCTGCCCAGTGAGGTCATCGAAGCGCTCATCGAAATCGTCATCACCAACAGGGCAATGAGCAGCGATGTAGGAGATGTTTTCTTGAATGAGAGGCTCGACCATGTCCACTCTCACAGCGTTGTAGACGCAGCCAGCTCCTTGCTTGGCTCGATGGCAGACGAGGTAGACCCATCCCTTGGCCTTGTTCTTAGTGACCCTGATCATCCTGCTATCACACAGAGGGCAGACAGCTATGCCACCAACGATGTTCTGTACTGGTGACGATGAATGTCGTCCTCTCCTCGGGGAAGCACTGGCCTTGAGCATCTGGACAGCCTCGAAGGTCTCCCTGTCGATCACCGCTGGGTAGTAGCCCTCGATTGGCTCACAGGCTTCCCTGTGCTCCTTCCTGTCGGCACGGCTGGTGAAGGGAGTGAGTGTTCCGTAGGTGGCAGTGTTGGTGAGGATCTTGCTCACGTAGCTGGTGTGCCACAGCTTCCCTCTACCGAAGATCGGAGCGCCTTCCCTGTTGAGCCTCGCAGCGATGGACTGCTTGCCTGTGCCTTCCAGTGTCCACTTGAAGATGTTCCTGACCACCTCGCCACGCTCAGGGATGATGTCGAAGCTCACACCGTCATCGGATGGCTTGAGCCACTGAGGAGCGCGAGAGGTGAGGCGTACAGGCTTACCCTCAGCGATCATCTTCCTCTTGCTCTCCCACACAGAGCGAAGCCGTTTGGCCTTGGTGGCTGACTCCTCGTTGGCTCGCTGGAAGGTGACTACGGCCTGTAAGAAAGTCATCGGGTCTTGCGATAAGGTCTCTCTGCTGTAGACCCTCTCATCGAACAAGGTCACGACGTTGACGCCCATCTCACAGATGCTGCTGAGGACGCTGGCGGCCTTGTGGGGTGACTGTCGGGAGATCCTGTCGAGTGACTCCACTAGCAGGTAGGAGCCTTCAGCGATGATCTCGTCCTCTACAGCACGGAGGAAGATCCCTAGTGAGCCTGTCTGTCTGTTCTTGCCTTGGTAAGCGGAGATACCTAGATCGTGGAAGCTGTGATCGTCCAGTGTGAGGCCGAGCTTCTGGGCGTAGTCCTTGGCTAGCTTGGTCTGTCTTCGGAAGCTGTCACCCTTCATCTGCTCTGGTGTGGAGAAGCGAAGGTAGCTGTAAGCCTTGATGGCTGGGGCTTTGGGCTGCTCGGTGGTCATGACTCAGCTCTGTTACTGCGTGTGTTGATGGCGGCAGCCTACATTGTAGGTCTTCAAGGCCACAACCTGCTGTTCGCTGGTCCGCCGGGCACCGGCAAGACGATGCTGGCCAGTCGCCTGTCCGGCATCTTGCCGCCACTGGGCGAAGGGGAAGCGCTGGAAGTCGCGGCGGTGCGCTCGGTATGTGGTCTGCCGATCATGGAGCGCTGGGGTCAGCGGCCTTTTCGTGCTCCGCACCACACGGCCAGTGGGGTCGCGTTGGTGGGCGGTGGCTCCAAGCCGCGCCCGGGCGAGGTGTCGCTGGCGCATCATGGCGTGCTGTTTCTGGATGAGCTGGCGGAGTTCGACCGTGGCGTGCTGGAAGTGATGCGCGAGCCGCTGGAGAGTGGCCGTATCCTGATCTCGCGCGCCAGCCATCAACGCCGTTTCCCGGCGCGCTTCCAGCTGGTCGCGGCGATGAATCCATGCCCCTGCGGCTACCTCGGTGACAGTCGTCGCAATTGCAGCTGCACGCCGGCGCAGATCCAGCGCTATCAGGCGCGTCTGTCCGGCCCGTTGCTGGACCGCATCGACCTGCAGGTCGAGGTGCCGGGCCTGCCCGCCGAGGAGCTGACGTCCGCCACCCCCGGTGAGGCGTCGGCCGGCGTGCGCGAACGAGTGCTGGCCGCTCGCGCGCGCCAATTGGCACGCGGCGGCCTGAATGCCCATCTGGATACCCACGCGCTGGAAGCCGCCTGTCAGCTGGAAGACGGCGAGCGCCAGTGGCTGGCCGGCGTGCTGTCACGCCTCAATCTCTCGGCGCGCGCCTATCACCGGGTGCTGCGTGTCGCGCTGACACTGAGTGATCTGATCGACCAGGACGGTGTACAGCGGCCGCAGCTGATGGAGGCCATCGGCTATCGCCAGCTGGACCGCATGATGGGCAGGGACCCGGCTCGCCCGGGTGCCGGCGCCCAGCAGCGCAGCGCCTGATGTCGGCGGGTCAGGACCTCAGCCCTGCGCGGGCTCAGTAGGAAGGTCTGTCCGCGCCGGGAATGCCTGCACGAATCAGGCGTGAGAAGTCGCCGTCCGGATGCTCATCAGCGACGATGGCGGCGGGATTGATCAGGCTGCTGGCCTTGAGTTCCGCGAAGGGCGCAGCGTCACTCAGGGCGTCCTGGTCCGCGACATATTCCGGCAGATAGCCGGAGAGCAGCAGACGGTAGTCCAGTGGCAGGCCGTCGGTCAGGCGCGTCATCATCGCGTAGACGAGGGTGGTGCAGTTGCTGGTGGCGGTGTTGTAGAAGCGTGGCTGAGTGCGCAATGTCTCGGCTTCGTCGACGTAGGCCAGCAACAGCTCGTGGATCATCTCGCGCGGCATCTGCACCCGATAGAGGTGTACCTGTTCGCCGCGCATGTTGCTGCGCACGCGGATGATGTCGCGTTCGTCGGCGGCGATCACCGCCAGTTCGTACTGCTTGAACATGCCGCCGAGGGTCGAGAACTGCTCGGTGCGCTCCTTGCGGATCTCCACCGAGAAGGCCAGATAGCGACCATCGGCAAAGCCGAAGCTGACCAGCGTATGGGCGATCTGCGGCCCCATCCAGTGACTGGTCAGCAGATCCACCGAGGTCAGCTCTTCCAGCGGATAGTCACGGCTTTCCCAGCGCGGCGTGTAATCCTCGGCGCTGTGCCACACGAAGTTGCGTACCTGCTCGAGATGCAGCACTTCACCCTGCGTGGCAGCCTCGGTCCTGGCGCTTGCCGGCAATGCCTCGGCCCGTGCTGGCGAGACCACCTGTCCCTCGACCAGATGTGCCACCTCCGGTGCCCAGTCGCGGTCCGCCCGTGGCGTGATGCTGGCCCACCAGGCAAGGCTTGCGACCAGCAGCATCAGGTAGCTGCCCATCAGCCGCCAGCGGATCGCGCTGGCCTGCGGCCACCACAGGACAATCACGCACACGAGCCCCAGCACCGCTGCGAGAGCAGCCACGGTGGTGCGCAGCCCTTCCGGCCCCGGCAGGCGGAACCACAGTGCGGGCGCCAGCCAGAGGCTCGCGCCCACTACGGCAAGGCTGCTCAAGGCACGGGCCGCGAGGCTGACCAGGGTCATCGCGAGGCCCTCACGATAAATCGTTCATGAACGGCGCTCTTCGGCGATGGCCTGCTCGAGACGCGCGAGACGGCCCGGCACCAGGCTGTCCTCGAGTGTCGAGATGCGCAGGATGTGGCCAAGCGAAGGATGCGGGGAGCGAGTGATCAGCACGCCTTGGGCCATCAATTGCTGCTGCACCTGTGCTGCCAGTTCGGCGCTCTTGAGGCGCACGCAGAGGAAGTTGGTCGCGCTGGGCAGCACTTCCGCGCCCAGCGAGCGCAGGTGCTCGGCGAGACGATCGCGACAGTCGATCACGCCGGCGACGTGCGCTGCCGCCTCTTCAGGGTGCGCCAGCAGCAGCTCACCTGCCGCCATTGCCGGGGCGCTGACCGCGAAGTGAATCCGCACCTTGGTCAGCATGGCGACATCGTCAGGCTCGGCGATCATGAAGCCGAGACGCAGACCCGCCAGCCCATAGGCCTTGGAGAAGGTACGCAGGCGGAAGGTGCGTGCCATCGGCGCATGGTCGGCGTGGGCGGCGTCCGGGCGGAAGTCGTGATAGGCCTCGTCCAGCAGCAGGCTGCAGTTCTCCGGCAGGGCGTCGCGCAGAGCGCGCACATCGGCGTCAGAATGCAGGTGGCCGCTGGGGTTATCGGGGTTGGCGAGATAGACGACGCGGGCATCGTGCTGCCTTGCCGCGGCGAGCAGCGCCGCGAGGTTCGGTGCCAGTCGCGACGATGAGGCGTCATCGGCCGTGGCGAAGCTCTCGCTGTAGGGTACCTCGATGACCTCGGCACCCAGTCCGCGGGCGAAGTACGCCAGGGTCGGATAGGTGCCGGCGCTGGTGATCACGCGCTCGCCCGCACAGACGGTGGCGCGCATCACCAGTGCCAGCAGGCTGTCGGCACCGGCATCGACCAGCAGATTCTCGTACGCGACTCCCAGACGCTCAGCCAGTTGCTGGCGCAGTTGCCAGGCATCGGCGTCGGCATAGCTGCGGCTCAGGTCGGCCAGAGCAGTACCCAGCGTGCCGCCCAGCGTGTGGTGCGGCATGTCGAGCCCTTCGTTGGAGCCATACTGATACGGCAGCGCGTGTCCCAGTCTGCGTTCCAGCGCCTTGATGCCGGGGAACGGGTTATGCGGCCCATCCTGATAGAGGTGGGCAAGAAAGCGACGGGGACTGGCGGTGGTCATGTTGGCTCCGGAAAAGCAGAAAACGGTAAAGGGTGTATCAGAGGTGGCGGGGACCTCGGCGCAGCTGGGCGCAAGACTCAGGGCTCAAGACTCGGAGCTCAGGGCGCGGGGTGATTGCGCGCCAGTGACTCGAGGGCCGCCTGGTCGAAGGCACCGCTCAGGGTGAAGGTGCGCGTCTCATTGCGCTCGGCACTGGCGCTGCGGATCAGTGTCAGCTGCAGCTGATACGGCTGCAGCGTGCGGTCTGACAGGGTCAGTGCGACGCCACTGGCCTCGAGAGTGGTCTCGAGACGCCACTGGCGGCTATCGACGGCAGGGCGGTCAGTGCTCCAGTTGAGCACCTGAGGCCCGTTCTTGAGCGCCAGCAGTGCGCGGGTCAGCGCCTCGTTCAGCGCCCCCGGGTTGGCCTGCAGCGTGGCATCCACCTCGGGCGGCGCGAGCAGCAATACCTGTTGTTCGAGCGGGGGTGTCCAGGACTGCTCGGCGATCAGGCGCGCCGCGCTCTGGCCGAGACCATAGATGGGATCGCGTTCGGCACGCGGCACCTGGTCCAGGCTCATGCAGCCCGCCAGCGTGGAGAGTAGCAGGGTCGCGGCCAGCATGCGCAGGCGATGCATGGCCATCATGCCGTGCGCCCCTGCTGCGGCAGGTCTGACGGGCGCTGCGACAGGGCATCGAGAAAGGCGTCCAGCTCGGCAAACAGCTCCTGGCGAATCGGCTCGGCTTCATTGACCAGATGGTGCTGGGCCTCGGGATGGCGGTAGATGCGCGCATTGGGGAACTTGCTGGCCAACACGCCGAGATTCCATTGCCAATCGACGGTGGTGTCCTGCTCGCCCTGCAGGATCAGGGTCGGCAGTGAGCAGGGAGGCAGGGCGCGCAGACGGGGGATCCACTCCCGCATCGCCGTTACCCACTTCACCGCGAGGCGATCGGCCTGCAGCGGATCATTGGTGCTGAGAAACTCGTAGAAGGCCACGTCATTGGTATTCGCGCGGTACTTGCGCGGAATGGAATCGATGAAGGGGCGCGCCATGCTGTGCAGCCAGCGTGACTGCGACCAGCCCCAGGGCCGTACCAGCGGTGCGAGCAGGGCAATTCCCTGCCAGCGCGATTCATCGCCGCGCATCAGGGCGTCGGTGGCCAGCACCGAGCCGCCGGTGCTCTGGCCGATGCCGAACCACGGGTGCGGCGCCAGGCTGTGGTCTTCCAGGTAATCCTGGAAGGCCTGCAGGCAGCCGACATAGTCGCCGAAGTCTTCGATGGAGGCGGGCTCGCCGGATGACAGGCCATGGCCCGGCAGGTCCCACAAGGCGACCTGCCAGCCGTTGCGCAGCAGGTGCGCCAGCAGATGGCGATAGAGGGCGAGGTGATCGAAGTAGCCGTGGACCACGAAGACGGTGCCGCGCGGCTTGCGCGGTGTCCATAGCTGGGCCCACAGGCGAAAGCCCCCGGCCTCCAGGTGGCCGGCATGCACGGCGATGTCCTCGCTGCGCAGCGCATCGAGACCATAATGGCCCAGGTAACGCTCCAGTGGACTGGACGTCTGGCCCGGCAGCATGTCAGGCAGGCGGATAAAGGGGCCGTGGTCGAGCAGTTCACTGAAATCGGGCATGGTCATCTCCATAATGCTGCCATGCTAGCGGCTGGCGCGGCTGCGAGCTACACAAAGAACAGTGTTTCTTCACTGTTTTCCCCGCCTGTCGCCGAGCAACAACAGCGACGCGGAATCAACGCTGGGCGGGTAATCGGGCTCCATGAGCTTGTTCATTGGTCATAGCAGTCCTTTCGTCGGCCTCGCCATCGGGTATGGTGATGGGATTCGTCCCCGCCCGGCAGGTGACAGCGTCTTCCTGCCCGGCGCCTCGATGGCTCACGCTGGTCGGGCAGTCGCGCGTCAGCAGTTGCGTCAAGCGCCGCGCCAGTGAGTGCCATCTGGCGAAAATCCTTTTGAACACCACTGCTTGCAGTGGTGTCAGCCGTTGAGGGTTTCCAGCGATTCGTTTTCAGGGAGAGCAAACGCATGACCGACCGTATTCAACTTCAGCGCCTGGCCATCGACGCCAGCCTGCACCGCTTCATCGAGCAGGAAGCGCTGCCGGGCACAGGGATCGCGCCGGAGACCTTCTGGGCGGGTGTCGATTCACTGCTTCACGAACTGGCGCCGCGCAACCGCGAACTGCTGGCGACCCGCGAGCAGCTGCAGGGCGAGATCGATGCCTGGCACCGCGAGCATCCGGGCAAGGTAGACCTCGAGGCCTACAAGGCGTTTCTGCACAGGATCGGCTATCTGCTGCCGGAGCCGAATACGGTCGAAGCCAGCACCGCCTTCGTGGATAGCGAGATCTGCCAGCAGGCCGGCCCGCAGCTGGTGGTGCCGGTGATGAATGCCCGCTACGCCCTGAATGCCGCCAATGCGCGCTGGGGCTCCCTCTATGATGCACTCTACGGCACCGACGCGATCAGCGAGGAAGATGGCGCCGAGCGTGGCAAGGACTACAACCCGGCGCGCGGGGCCAAGGTCGTCGCCTATGCGCGCCAGGTGCTGGATACCATCGCGCCGCTGGCCGGCGGCAGTCACCACGACAGCGAAGGCTACACGATTCGTGATGGTCATCTGCTGGTGCGTGCCGGAGGGCGTGACCTCAGCCTCAAGTCGCCGGAACGCTTCCTCGGCTATCGCGGCGATGAAAGCGCGCCGAGCGCGATCATCTTCGCCCACAACGGCCTGCACGCCGAGCTCGTGATCGATGCCGAGCACCCCATCGGCAAGACCGATCCCGCCAATGTCAGTGACCTGATCATGGAGGCCGCGCTCTCCACCATCATGGACTGCGAGGACTCGGTGGCCGCCGTCGATGCCGAAGACAAGGTGACGGTCTATCGCAACTGGCTGGGCCTGATGAAGGGCGACCTGACCGAGACGCTGGAGAAGAATGGCCGCAGCATGACGCGCAAGCTGAATGCGGACCGCGAATACACCGGCGCCGATGGCACCACGCGTGTGCTGCATGGTCGCTCACTGATGCTGATTCGCAACGTCGGTCATCTGATGACCAACCCGGCCATCCTGCTCGAGGATGGCAGCGAAGCGCCGGAAGGCATCATGGATGCCATCTTCACCAGCCTGATCGCGCTGCACGACCTCAAGGCCGACAAGCAGGGCCGCGGCGGCATCTGCAACTCGCGCACCGGCTCCGTCTACATCGTCAAGCCCAAGATGCATGGCCCCGAGGAAGTCGCCTTCGCCGATGAGCTGTTCGCGCGGGTCGAGCAGCTGCTCGGCCTGCCGGACTCCACGCTCAAGATGGGCATCATGGATGAGGAGCGCCGCACCACCGTCAACCTCAAGGCCTGCATCGCGGCCGCCAGTTCCCGCGTGGCCTTCATCAACACCGGCTTCCTGGACCGCACCGGTGACGAGATGCACACCTCGATGGAAGCCGGCCCGATGCTGCGCAAGGGCGACATGAAGGGCGCCGCCTGGATTCAGGCCTACGAGAAATGGAACGTGGATGTCGGCCTGGAATGTGGCCTGCGGGGTCGTGCCCAGATCGGCAAGGGCATGTGGGCCATGCCCGACCTGATGGCCGCGATGCTCGAGCAGAAGATCGGCCATCCGCGCGCCGGTGCCAACACCGCCTGGGTGCCGTCACCGACCGCCGCCGTGCTGCATGCGCTGCACTATCACCAGGTCTCGGTGAAGGACGTGCAGCATGATCTGCTCAGCCGTCCGCGTGCCAGCCTCGATGACCTGCTGACCATCCCGCTGGAGCTCGATCCTCAGTGGAGTGCCGAGGAAATCCAGGCCGAGCTGGACAACAATGCCCAGGGGATTCTCGGCTATGTGGTGCGCTGGATCGATCACGGCACCGGCTGCTCCAAGGTGCCGGACATCCACGATGTCGGCCTGATGGAAGACCGCGCCACGCTGCGCATCTCCAGCCAGCACATCGCCAACTGGCTGCATCATGGCATCGTCGACAGCGCCCAGGTGCAGGACACGCTGGAGCGCATGGCCGGCGTGGTGGACCGCCAGAATGCCGCGGACCCCAGCTATCAGGCGATGACGGATGACCTCGAGGGCTCCATCGCCTTCCAGGCCGCCTGCGAGCTGGTCTTCCAGGGGCGTGTGCAGCCGAGTGGCTACACCGAGCCGGTCCTGCATCGCCGTCGTCTCGAGAAAAAGCAGCAGGCGCGCTGATCGCAGGGCGGCTGGCTTGAGGAAACACTGAACACGACAACGGCGACCCTGGGTCGCCGTTGTCGTCTGTCGCCGAGCAGGAATTGCCCGGCCACTATTTTGCCAGGCGCATGTTTCCCGAGATCGCATTTGCCGCTAGCCTTGCCCCAGAAACCGCGTAACCGCGCGATCGGACCCAGTGTGTCGAGGAGAATGTCATGCCCGTGATGAGCGCCGCCGCCATCGAGGATTTCCTCGATGAAGTCTTCCCCCAGCGTCTGGGTACCATCGAGGCCGTCGGCGATCGCTGGGCGACCATGGGGTTGGCCATCGAGGACGAGCACCTGCGTCCCGGCAGCTGTGTGTCCGGGCCGACGATGATGGCGCTGGCGGATGTCTGCCTGTATGTCGCGATTCTCGGCGAGATCGGCCCGGAGCCGATGGCCGTCACCAGTGACCTCAGCATTCACTTCCTGCGTCGCGCGCGCGGCGACCGCGACCTGATGGCCACCGCGCGTATCCGCAAGCTGGGCCGGCGACTGGCCGTCGGCGAGATCGAGCTTTTCAGCCACGGAGACACCGACCCGGTCGCCATCGTGACCGCGACCTATACCTTGCCGGACAGCGATGACTGACCCCGGGGCGGTCGTGGGCCACGCCTTGGGCCAGTCCGCTACAGCTTGTTGATGTCCTTCTCTTCGCTGCCGCGCTGACGCCAGCCGGTGACGGCCAGGCTCAGCCAGCCGGCGATCAGCAGCAGGCCGCCGATGGGCGTGATGATGCCCAGCTGGGTGCGCGCCGTGGTCGCCAGGGCATACAGCGACCCCGAGAACATCAGGATGCCGGCGGCCCACAGCCCCAGCGTCAGCATCTGGCCGCGCAGCGGCTGCACCGAGCGCCAGGCGAGTACCCCGACCGCCGCCAGCACGTGCCACATCTGATAGCGTACGCCGGTCTCGAACACGCGCAGCATGTCCGCGCTCAGGGTGCCGCGCAGGCCATGACTGGCGAAGGCACCCAGCGCGACGGTGGACATGCCGGCCAGTCCCATGGCCAGCCACCAGTGGCGGGAGTGGGAGTCGTTGTGACGCATAGACAATAATTCCTTGAGGGCAGGTGGCGCGGCACGATGTGCCTACGCCTGTCCACGTAAAGCCGCTACAATAGCGGCCTCTTTTCGCGGGAGGACAGCATGCAGATACAGCTCAACGGTGAAGACCACGTGGTGACGGACGACACGACGATTGCCGCCCTGGTCGAGAGTCTCGGTCTCCAGGGCCGCCGACTGGCAGTGGAACGCAATGAAGACATCGTGCCACGTAGCGCGCACGCCGACACCCGTCTGCATGCCGGTGACCGCATCGAGATCGTCCATGCCATTGGTGGTGGCTGATCCGTCCTGTTTCCAGGATTGACACTTTTCACTACTCGCTCGCGCTCAGCGCGTTCACGTCCAGCTCGATGAGGTCATCATGACAGACAGTTCTGCCCCGACATTGAACAACCCCGTCACCCAGGTCGCCGGCGACAGCCCGTTGATCGTCGCCGGTCGCGAGTTCTCCTCGCGCCTGCTGGTCGGTACCGGCAAGTACAAGGACATGGACGAGACACGCTCCGCCATCGAGACGTCCGGCGCGGAAGTGGTCACCTTTGCGGTCCGCCGTACCAATCTGGGTCAGAACGCTGACGAGCCGAACCTGCTCGATGTGCTGTCACCGGATCGCTATACCTTCCTGCCCAACACCGCCGGCTGCTACAACGCGCGTGACGCGGTGCGTACCTGCAAGCTGGCCCGTGAACTGCTGGATGGCCACAACCTGGTCAAGCTGGAAGTGCTGGGCGATCAGGACACGCTGTATCCCAATATCGTCGAGACGCTCAAGGCCGCTGAAGAGCTGGTCGCCGATGGCTTCGACGTGATGGTGTATACCTCCGACGACCCCATCGTCGCGCGCGAGCTCGAGGAAATCGGCTGCTGCGCCATCATGCCGCTGGGCTCGCTGATCGGTTCCGGCCTCGGCATTCTCAACCCGCACACCCTATCGCTGATCATCGAGCGCGCCAATGTGCCGGTGCTGGTCGATGCCGGTCTGGGTACGGCGTCAGAAGCCGCCTTCGCCATGGAGCTGGGTTGTGATGGCGTGCTGATGAACAGCGCCATCGCCCACGCGCGCCAGCCGCTGTTGATGGCAGATGCCATGCGTCAGGCCGTGATTTCCGGCCGTGGTGCCTTCCTGGCCGGCCGCATGCCGACTCGCCTGACGGCACGTGCTTCTTCACCGGGCGCTGGCCTGATCACCGGCTGAGCCCTGAAACATTCGAATCCGATGCTCGCGCATCGTTCATGCAAAGACCAAGACGACCCCATGACTGACGAGACATCCAAGCCGCAGGACGACACGTCCACTTCTGCTCCCGCTGACGACGCGCAGCAAGAGAGTGTGCAGAACGAGAGCGCGCAGCCCGAGAGCGTGCAGACCGAAAGCGCGCCAGCGACCCCTTCCGTTGCCGATGAAGCCGTCGCCCGCAAGCGTGGCATCAAGAGCTACGTGATTCGTGGTGGCCGCATGACCCAGGCCCAGACCCGTGGGCTCGAAGAGGTCTTCCCGCGCCTTGGCCTGCGTCACGAGCAGGGCGAGCTGGATCTCGAAGCGCTGTTCGGGCGTCGGGCGCCGCTGGTGATCGAAGTCGGCTTCGGCATGGGCAAGTCACTGTGTGAACAGGCCCAGGCCAATCCGGACACCGACTTCATCGGCATCGAAGTGCACGCGCCGGGCGTCGGCAAGCTGCTGGATGATGTCGACAAGCTGGGCCTGACCAACCTGCGTGTCTATCGTCACGACGCGCTGGAAGTGCTGGCGGATTGCGTGCCGGCCGGTTGCGCCGACACCTTCCAGCTGTTCTTCCCGGACCCGTGGCCGAAGAAGAAGCACCACAAGCGTCGTATCGTTCAGCCGGCCTTCGTCGAGCTGGTGCGTCGTGTGCTCAAGCCGGGCGGCCACTTCCACATGGCCACCGACTGGGCCAACTACGCCGAAGCGATGGCGGAAGAGATGGCTGAAGCACCGGGCTTTGCCAACACCGCTCCGGCGGAAACCGCGCCCTACGTGCCGCGTCCCGACTTCCGTCCGCTGACCAAGTTCGAACAGCGCGGCGAGCGTCTCGGCCACGGCGTGTGGGACCTGATCTTCGTCAAGCAGGACTGATCAGCGCCTCATGCGCAGTGGCGGCGTCTTCATGACGCTGCATCGCGGCCGCCTTCGGGTGGCCGCTTGCGTGTGAGGCCCATCGCCATGGCACGGTTCTGCGTGCCAAGGCCATTTGCCTGCGTGGCGGCCTGTGCCGCTTGCCGTGTTTGCTGCCCCTTTCTTTCCTCGCCCCGAGAGTTGCTGACCATGACGACGCCTACCGCCGACTCGGCTTATCACCCGACCATGACCCCGCTGACGGCCCTGACCTGTCCGCTGGATGCCCAGCCGCTGGTACGTGACGGCCAGAGCTGGTGCTGTGCCGACGGGCATCGCTTCGATATCGCACGCCAGGGGCATGTCAATCTGCTGCCGGTGCAGCGCAAGCGCAGCCTGGACCCCGGCGACAGCAAGGCGATGGTCAGTGCCCGCCAGCGTCTGTTCGCGTTGGGCGGCTATCAGCCTCTTGCATCAGCCTTGGCCAGTCGTGTGCTGGCATTGGCAGCGGCCCAGTCGACTCAGGCGCCGCTGGCCGTGCTGGATGCCGGCTGCGGCGAAGGCTTCTATCTGCGTCAGCTGGCGTGCGCTGCCGGTGAGCAGAATCTCTCGCTGACGGCGGCGGGGCTGGATATCTCCAAGCACGCGGTGCTGGCCGCGGCGAAGCAGTCACGTGATGCCGCCTGGCTGGTGGGCACCAACGCCGCTCTGCCGCTGGAGGATGCGTGCGTGGATGTCGTCATCTGCGCCTTCGGCTTCCCTGTCTGGCAGGAGTTCGCGCGTGTCCTCAAGCCCGGTGGCCACGTCGTGCTGCTGGAAGCGGGGGCCGAGCATCTGCTGGCGTTGCGCAAGATTCTCTACTGCGAGCTGAAACCCGCGCGTGGTGAGGCTGGACTGAGCGCTGCCGAGTCCGCTGGCTTCGCCATCAGTGGCGAGGTCGAGCATCTGCATGCGGGGCTGTCATTGACCAGCAATGAGCAGATTCGGGACCTGCTGACCATGACGCCGCATCTGTATCGCGCCGAGCGTGATGGCCTGGCGTGTGCGGAAGCCATGACGGCGTTGGAGGTCGAGCTGCATGCGGAGCTGAGGGTGTTCTCGCTCGAGGATGCACAAGATAAAGCTTAAATAGAAATTCTTCGCATTTGCCTTGCAAAAGCAAATGAGAATGATTATCTTGTTTGTGCGGTGTCCGGGCAGACATCGCAGGGCGCAAGCCCAGCCGTAGCGGCGGAGTCAGGCCCCCGCTACGGTGTTTCTCCTCATCAAGCTAGTCACGGTCTTGGGCATCCTCATCTGGGGATGCCCTTTTTGTTGTGCGCTACGCACGCTGCGAGCTCTCACGTCGCGTTCGGATATGCGGTCGTCAGCTCGGCAGCTCGGAAGCTCGACAGGAGCTCAGGTCGACAAGAGCTCAGGTCGCCAGCCACAGAGGCAGGGTCAGCATCGCCAGCAGCGTCTGGGCGGTGATCAAGGCCGCCATCAGCTCGGCATTGCCGCCTAGCTGGCGGGCCAGAATATAGGCGGAGGTCGCGGTGGGCAGCGCCGCGAACAGAATCGCCACATCACGCGCCACTCCCTCGAGGCCGAACCACCGGCAGAGCACGACCACCAGTGCCGGCATCGCCAGCAGCTTCAGCAGGCTCGCCAGCCACGCCACGCTGCCACTGCTCACCAGTACACGCGGACGCAGCGCCACGCCCACCGCGACCAGGCCGAGCGGCAAGGCGGCGCGTCCCAGCAGGCTGATGGCGTCGCCACTCCAGCCCGGCAAGCCGATGCCGCTCAGGTTGAGCGCCGTGCCGACCAGACACGCCAGCACCAGCGGATTGCGGGTCAGCGCCTTGAGCGAGCGCAGCAGGCCGCCTTCGCCCAGGGTGCCAGCCCCGATGAAGGCCATCACGCACAGCAGGTTGGCGGCAGGCACCATCAGCGCCAGCGCCACGGCCGCGACGGTCGCCCCGGCACTGCCATGCAGCGCTGCTGCCCCGGCCACACCGACGTAGCTGTTGAAGCGGATGCTGCCCTGGAAGAGCGAGGTAAAGGAGGCGGCGTCGCCCATATGACGGCTCAGCCAGTCCGGCGCGTGACGCCAGCTCAGCCATAGCGCAGCGGCGAACAGCAGCATCGCGCCCAGCATCACGCTGGCCAGCGCCACGACCGGCACGCTGGCCATGTCGGCACGTGCCAGCGTGGACACCAGCATGGCGGGGAACAGCACGTAATAGATCAGGCGTTCCAGTTCGCTCCAGAAGCCTTCGCCGGGGAAGCGCTTCCAGCCGAGTAGCGCCCCCGCGAGGATCAACAGGAAGAGGGGGCCGAGCGCCTGCTGTACACTTGCCATGCTGACTCCTTGTCGGGGCTGAGTGCGAATGCCTTGAGAGCGATGTGGCGTGCGCGTGACATGATGTCTCGCCTGCTGCCGCGGTGAGGCGGGCTGGTAAGCTTGTCATGACTCGCTCAGCGCTGCACTTGGACTCAGGTCTTGTTCGCCGGTCAGGCGTTGCCGTCATGTCGTGGCTGAGCGCAGACCATTCCCATCACGTCACTTTCTTTCCCATTCGGGGCGCCTTGCCTGTCGATGCGCTGCCGGACCGTTGCCGGAACTGCCATGTATCGCGTAGAAGAAGACAATGCCCGCCCGCGGCTGCTCAATCTGCTGATCATCGTCACGCTGATCACCATCGTGGTCTCGCTGTACTACCTGATCGACTATTACCTGGTACGCGACGGCAGCAACGGCAAGGTGACCTGGTTTGCGCCCAATCAGTCCTGCGAGCTCAATCATGCCCCTTGCACTGCCGAGCTGGGCCGCTTCGGGCGTATTACCCTGGCGCTGGAGGGCGATATCAGTCCGCTGACGCCGCTGGGCATTCGCGTGATGACGGAAGGCGTCTCACCGGAGGGGGTCGAGGTGGACTTCATCGGCCGCCACATGGACATGGGCGTGAAGCGCAGCGTGCTGAACACCACCGATGCCCAGAGCCTCGAGCGCCAGCATTGGCAGGGGGAGGGGCAGCTGGGGTTCTGCAGCAGCGCGACCATGGCGTGGCGTGCGCAGGTGATCGTGACTACCGAGCGTGGCCGACTGGGCAGCTGGTTCGATTTCGATAGCCACCCGCAGGCCACCACGGCAGAGCAGCTCGAAAGCTCGGTCGATCAATTGTATCGCAGTGATACCCGCCCGACGCATCAGGGCAGCTAGCCGCTGGCGCTGAGCCCGGCCGGCAGGGACGTCGTTTCAGGCAGAAGGCACCGGGAGGCAGGGATGGGCGCAGAGCGAAAGTCACAGGACGGGCAGGCAGGCACTCGCCGACAAGAGAGCCATCAGCTGGACAAGGGCGTCGCCAGGCGCTGGTGGCTGCTGGGTGCCGTCGGCCTGGCGGCCGTGATCGGTGCCGGTGTCGCCTGGCAGCAGGCGCAGCAGGATCTGGCGCCGGTCGCGGGAATGCAGGCCTGGGCCAGTCTGGGCGGCCCCATCCAGCTCGAATCACAGCAGGGTGACTTCACGCTCGCGGAGGTCACGATGGGCGAGGCCGCAGACGCGCAGGCCACGCCGGTCGTCGCGCTCTACTTCGGCTATACCCAGTGCCCGGATGTCTGCCCGATGACGCTGGCGGCGCTGCGTCAGGTGATGTCTGAACTGCCACCCCAGGCGGCGGCGCGCGTGGTACCGGTGATGGTCTCGCTGGACCCCGAGCGCGACACCCCTGCCCGGCTGGCCGAATACACCGGGCACTTCGGGCCGCGCTTTCAGGGCATCACCGGCAGTCAGGCGGCACTCGCCGATGTGGCGCGGCGCTATGGCGTCAGCTATCGGCGTGTCGAGGCGCAGGACTCCGCGTTGGGTTACACCATCGATCATGGTGCCGCGCTCTATCTCGTCTCTGCCCAGGGGCGCATCTACGATCGCATTCCATTCACGCCGGGGCCGGCCGGTGTCCGCGCTGGCGTGACGCGTGTCCTGAGCGCGACCGCTGATTGAGCGCTGCGTGGCACCTGCTGAATGCGCCGCGTCTTGAGGCCTTTCTCAGAGGTGAAATACACATTGTCCACAAGTTGGCAAGCGCTCGAGGAAAATTTTGTGGATAATCATGACGCCTCGAACACGCAACGCAGTGCCGTCAAGTGCTGATTTATAAAGGCTAGTAAAAACAAACTGTTACGCGATATCGACTAAAAATATCAAGTCAGTGGTTGCTTTGCGTTCAACCAGCATCACTGCCGCGACAGGCACCGGAAAGGCCGGTTGTCAACCTGTGGTCAATAGCTTCCCCACAGATTTATCCACAGGCTGGCGGCGTCCGCACAGGGCCTTCTGGAGGGGAGAATCAGCGGACATCAGCCATTGCCGTAGTGATGGCATGCCCCGTAGTCCTGTGCGCAGCATGCGCTTGGATGAGCTTGCCGCTGGCCCTCATCCAGCCTTGCCAGAAACGCAAAGAGCCGCCCGATGGGCGGCTCTTTCGTTGCTACCGGCAGCAGTGCTTGCCGGTTACCTGCAGGGGAGGCTCACGCCGCCATTACTGCTTGGCGTCGGCCTTGGTCACGTCGAGCAGCTCGACCTTGAAGGTCAGCGTCTCGTTCGGGCCGATCGGGCCGCCGGTGCCAGCCTTGCCGTAGGCAAGCTCGGCCGGGACGTAGAGCATCCAGGTGTCGCCGACGCTCATTTCCTGCAGTGCTTCCTGCCAGCCCTTGATGACCTGGTTGACCTTGAAGCTGACCGGCTCGCCACGCTGGTAGGAGCTGTCGAAGACGGTGCCGTCCAGCAGCTTGCCTTCGTAGTTCACCTTGACGGTATCTTCAGCGGACGGGGTCGCGCCGTCACCGGATTCCAGCACCTTGTACTGCAGGCCGGAATCCAGTGTCTTCACGCCGTCCTTCTTGGCGTTGTCGGCGAGGAACTTGTCACCCTCTGCCTTGTTGTCGGTCGCTTCCTGCTCGACCATCTTCTTCTGCTCTTCCATCTTCTTCTGCTGGAAGCGGGAAAGCGAATCCGCGATTTCCTGGTCGCTCATCTTCATGTCGCCCTTGGCGTAGACATCACGCACGGCTTGAGTGAAGGCGTCGAGATCCAGATCGGTGATGTCCTGGGAAAGGCTCTTGCCCAGAGTTGCACCGATGCCATAGCTGAGCTGTGCCTGCTCGTCTGCGAGGCTGTCATCGGCGGCAAAGCTGAACGGGGTGACCAGGAGGGCGCCGAGCGCGACGGCACTGACCAGCTGTTTCATGAAAACTCCTTCAGGATGGAATGGGCCTGAGACGGGCCCGAAACACGCAATTGGCACCGAGGCGGCATGGCCTGCCTCGGGCACTAGTGTTACTCCGACTCTACCAGCCGCGTACAAGTTCCGCATCTCGCTGGCGTTGTCAGGCGCCGGCGGGCACGCGGGCCAGTGCCAGCCTCCGCAGGGCACGTGCCGACGGGTGGTCCCCCACGGCGAGCGTCGTCTTGCCACTCAGCAGGGCCAGCGATTGCTGAAAGGCCTGCAGCGGGTCCGCGACATGCGCGAAGGGCGCCCGCAGGCCGGTCGCGCCTTCGGCTGACGACAGCGCAGGGCTCAGCTCTTCCAGCTGGGCGAGGGTTTCCTGCTCGGCGGAAAGCTCGCAGGCCTTGAGCTGCTGATAGAGGCGTTCCAGGCGTTGCACCGCGGCCGGGTCCTGGGTCGCGGGTAGCGTCGTCAGCTCCTGCTTCAGCTGGCGGCGGCGCTCGCGCAACATGCCGGTCATCCAGCCCTGCCAGTCGCGCACGTCTTCCAGCAGGCGAGTGGGCGAGGCGGCCAGGGCGATGCCGTGGGCGGACAGCCAGTGAATCCACAGCAGCTCGCAGACATCGAGGCCTGCCTCGTCCTGCAGCAGCAGGCAGGTACTCATCATGTCCGGCGTCGGCTGAGGGTTGCCCGCAGAGCCGACCTCGCCGGGCAGGGCATACAGAGACAGCGCGTAGTCCCACAATCCGATAGAATATGCGCCCATCAAGTCGGCCTCTTCGTGTGTCACGGATGATGTCTCTTCATGTGTCACCGATGATGTCTCTTCACGAGTCGCGCCCAGCAGCTTGCTGAGTCGTAGCGCTCGTGTCGGTGGCGGTGAACGGGAGCCCGACGTCCCCCGTACTTTCTGATCGAGGTTGTCATGATTGCACTGCGCCAGCTCGCCCTGCAACGCGGCGGAGCACCGCTGATCGACGAAGCGGACCTGACGCTGCATGCCGGTCACAAGGCCGGTATCGTCGGCCCCAACGGCGCCGGCAAGTCGAGCCTGTTCGGCCTGATCCTCGGCGAGCTGACGCCCGACAGCGGCACGGTATCGCTGGCCGGTGGCGTGCGTGTCGCGCACATGGCGCAGGAAATCGATGCGCTGGAGCGTCCGATCGTCGACTACGTCATGGACGGGGACCACGCGCTGCGCGAGACCGAGCGCGCCCTGGCAGCCGCCGAAGAGAGCGGCGAGCACCAGCGTCAGGCCGAGCTGCACGCCCATTTCGACACCCTCGATGGCTACACCGCACGGGCACGTGCCGAGCAGCTGGTAGTCGGCCTCGGCTTCAGCCAGGCGCAGCTCAGTCAGCCGCTGGCGGCCTTCTCGGGTGGCTGGCGCATGCGTGCCAATCTGGCGCGCACTCTGTTTACGCCGTCCGACCTGCTGCTGCTGGATGAGCCGACCAACCACCTGGATCTCGATGCGTTGCTGTGGCTGGAGCAATGGCTGGCGCGTTATCCCGGTGCGCTGCTGCTGATCTCCCATGATCGCGACTTCCTCGATGCGGTGTGTGATCACATTATCCACTTCGACCGCCGCAAGCTGGTGGTCTACAAGGGCAACTACAGCCGCTTCGAACGCACACGTTCCGAGCGTCTGGTGCGCGAGCAGGTTGAGCACGAGAAGACCATGGCGCGGCGCGCCGAGATCGAGGATTTCGTGCGTCGCTTCAAGGCCAAGGCCACCAAGGCGCGTCAGGCCCAGAGTCGCATGAAGATGCTGGAGCGCATGGAGGAGACGGCGGCGGTCAAGGCCGATTCCCCGTTCCACTTCACCATCCCGTGCTCCGACAAGATCTCGCATCCGCTGCTGGGGCTGGACCGCGCGGTGATCGGCTATCCCGGTCAGCCGCCGCAGCTCTCCGGGGTGCGCTTCTCGCTGCTGCCGGGGCAGCGCATCGGTCTGCTCGGCCCCAACGGCGCGGGCAAGTCGACGCTGATCAAGGCGCTCACCGGCGAGCTTGCGCTGGTCGAGGGCCAGCGGACCGCCGGCGAGCATCTGGCCATCGGCTACTTCGCCCAGCACCAGGTGGACGGGCTCGACCTGTCCTCGACGCCCTTCAATCATGTGCTGCGCCTGTCACCGTCGGCGGGTGAGCTGGAGATCCGCACCTTCCTCGGCAGCTTCGGCTTCCACGGCGATGAGGTCTACGCCACGGTGGAGTCGTTCTCCGGTGGCGAGAAGGCGCGTCTGGCGCTGTCGCTGATCGCGTGGCAGAAGCCCAATCTGCTGCTGCTGGATGAGCCGACCAACCACCTGGACCTCGATATGCGCGAGGCGCTCACCGATGCACTGGCGACCTTCGAGGGCACCGTGATTCTGGTCTCCCACGACCGCCACCTGCTGCGTGCCTGCGTCGATGAATTCTGGTGCATCGCCGATGGCCGCGTGACGCCCTTCGATGGTGACCTGGATGACTACCGTGCCTGGCTCAAGGCGCGCGTCGAGGGCGAGCGGCGGGAAGCGCGCGCCCAGAAGGATGCCGATGCGGGGACAGACAGCACGCGCACGCCGGACCGCAAGGAAGCGCGCCGTCAGGCGGCTGAACTGCGCGAGAAGCTGCGTCCGCTCAAGAAGGTCAGCGACAAGGCCGAGCAGAAGATGAGCAAGGCGCAGGGCGAGCTGGACAAGATCGAGGAAGCGCTGGGCGATGCCACGCTCTACGAGGCGGACCGTAAGGCGGAGCTGACCAAATTGCTGGCCAGCCAGGGCGAGATCAAGAGTCGCCTCGATGAGGCCGAAGCCGAATGGTTCGAGGCTCAGGAAGCGCTGGAAGAGATGGAAGCCCAGCTCAAGGCGGCGGACTAGGTCATGCGGCTGGACCGCTGGCTGACACGTCAGCCACAGCTCAACCGTCGTCATGCGCTCTCGGCGCTGGCGGCGGGGCGCGTGCGGGTCAACGGCGCGACGATCAGCGACCCGCTGCATGAGGTCGGCCCCTTCGATGACATCCACCTGTCAGCGCCTGACGCGACCACCTGCCTGCAGATCGCGCGGCGTCCGCGTCATATCCTACTCAACAAGCCTGCCGGGGTCGTGACGGCCTGTCATGACCCCGAACACCCCACCGTGATCGATGTGCTGCGTGACACGCTGAATGCACGCGGCGAGGACAGCGGCTGGCTGGCCGAGATCCACCATGTCGGGCGTCTCGACCGTGCGACGACCGGTGCCCTGCTGCTGACCAACGACGGCGATGTCTCGGCGCGCATCAGCGATGCCGGGCTCGACGGGCCCGCCAAGCGCTATCGCATGGGGCTGGAGCGGCCCCTGACGGAGGCCGAACAGGAAAGCGCGATCGCACAGGTTCGCCAGGGGGTGCTGCTCGAACATGATCCGCGCCCGACACTGCCGGCCCAGCTTGCGTTTCTCACCGCGGATCAGGCACGCCTGACGCTGCACGAGGGACGCCATCATCACGTCAAGCGACTGTGGCGCAGCCTGGGCAATCGCGTGGTGTGGCTGCACCGTGAGTCGGTGGCGGGCTTGAGTCTCGAGGGGCTGGCGCCGGGGGAGTGGCGCGAGCTTACCTGCGAGGAGTGTTCACGGCTGGGGGCCGCGCAGCCTCGCGGGTGAGGCCACCCGGCGGGTGGCGTCTTGCCGACACCGGGTTATCCACACCCGCCTGGCGCGCCGCCAGTGCGTGACGGCTGCGATGGGGTGTGGATAGATCATGCTGAATCGTCGTCAGCGTTGCTCAGCTGCCGGTCGCTTGGCTGGGCAAATCCTCTGTCGTGATGCTCGCCTGGTCATCGTCGCTGGAGCTTGCCTCCGGCGTCGACAGGCTGACCAGCTCGCCCTCGGCGTTGCGCGTGAAGTTGCGCACGATGACCCCGATATCCTCCGGCAGCGGCGCAAACTGGCTGCAGCGGCTCAGCACTTCCTGCATGTCCTGATAGCCACTGTCGCGCCGCGAGTCGATGGTCGCGCGCGAGAAGTCGATATCCTTCAGTGAGGTCTCGCCCGGGCGCGCCGAGGCCAGCAGGCGCACCACGTTGATCGAGGGCTGCTGGGTCATGGCGAGGATGCGCTGGATCTTCGGCGACTGGCGCAGCTCCTCCGGCAGATGGTCGGCGAGATTCTCGATTCCCATGCGCAGCGCCTGATTCTCTTCCAGCAGATTGAGGTGCTCGCCGGCACGGCTGGAATACTGGATATCCTTCTCGCGCAGCTGCGCTTCCTGCAGGGTCTCCGGCACCTTGCCATCGGCACTCCACAGGTCGATCACGTAGCAGTTGACCACCGTCTCGCCATGCGGACGCTCCGACAGCACCCAGCTGACGGGCGTATTGGAGTACAGGCCACCATCCCAATAGGCTTCGCCATCGACCCACACCGGCGGGAAGGCCGGTGGCAGGGCGCCGCTGGCCAGAATATGGCGGTGATCCAGCGCTTCATGCGAGGAGTCGAAGTAGCGCAGCGCGCCACTGCCGATATTCACCGCCCCGACCGACAGGCGAACGTTCTCCGGGTGGCGGGCATCGAGGCGCTCGAAGTCCACCAGCCGGTTGAGCGTGTCGCCCAGCGGCTCGGTGTCGTAGAGGCTGGGCGGCTCGCCGAAGAAGCTCTGCCAGATCGGTACCGTCCACAGCGGGCGCGGGCGGAAGAAGCCTGGAATGCCCCACAGCATGGCGGAGGCACGCGCGACACTGCGCTCCCACGGATGGAAGGCGGGGCCCATGCTGGCAGCGGGTTGGGCGATGCCATACCAGAATGACTCAAGGGCCTTGAGGCGCTCGCCCTCCGGATTGCCGGCGATCAGGGCGCCATTGATGGCGCCGACCGAGGTGCCGACCACCCAGTCGGGCTGGATGCCGGCTTCGGCCAGCGCCTCGAAGATGCCGATCTGGTAGGCGCCGAGCGCGCCACCGCCTTGCAGCACCAGAATATTGAGCGCATCGGCGCAGAAGTCGCAGGATGTATCACGCATGAAACCTTCTCCTCTCTAGCAGTGCAGCACTCCGCCGGGGAATGCCCGAGGTCAGGGGGACCGTCGCGAGCATGACGCCATGTGATGGGGGAGGCGCGGGCTCGTGGAGGCGGCGAAAGGGTGACGAGGTGCATATCAAGGGCAGCAAAGCACCTGATCAAGGCAATGAGGCACTGGTGAAAAGCAATCGAAGTGCTTTTATTGTGCAGTGCAGCATGGCGCTTGTCAGCATAGCACGCATCCTCGCCTTGCGTGTCTGCGATCTCATTCAAGCGACTGACTGAGGCTGCAAGGGCAGTGGTAAAGGTGAGGGTGAGGACAGGAGCAGCGGCCGTGCGGCGGTCATTGGCACCAGGGCGTCAGCCACAGGTCGGCTGCCAGCAGCAACAGGGCATAGCGTCCGCCCTTGGCGATCACGATCAGGACGATGCTTTTCCACCACGCCAGCCGGAAGACGCCCGCCAGCACCGTCAGCGGGTCGCCGATCAGCGGGGCCCAGCTCAGCAGCAGGCTCCAGGCGCCGAAACGGCGATACCACAGGGTGCCGCGCGCCAATGCGCGCCGCGAGACCGGAAACCAGCGCCGTGTGCGCAGACGACGGGCGCCACGCCCCAGGGCGACGTTGATCAGGCTGCCGAGCGTGTTGCCCAGCGTCGCCGCGATCCATAGCGCCCAGGGCGCGTGCCCCTGGCACCACAGCCCCGCGAAGGCCGCCTCCGATCCGCCGGGCAGCAGGGTGGCGCTGGCCAGCGAGATCACGGCGAGCGAGGTCAATGCCGGCAATGACAGTACGGCCACTTCATTCATATCACTTTCTTCTGTTTTTCACGGTGGCAGGGCGCTGGGGGTGGCTTTCTTCCCTCCTCAGCTCGGGTATGCTGTTGGCACGTCAAAGCCATATTTCGGGAGCTTCCTGCATGCATATTCCGTGCGTCCTGACGATAGCGGGCTCAGACCCCTCCGGGGGAGCCGGCATTCAGGCGGACCTCAAGACATTCTCTGCGCTGGGCGCCTACGGGGCCAGCGTGATCACGGCGCTGACGGCGCAGAATACCTGCGGCGTGCGCAGCGTGGAGGCGGTCTCGCGGGAATTCATCGCCGCACAGCTGGACGCCGTGCTGGATGATCTCGATATCCGCGCCGCCAAGATCGGCATGGTGGCCGATCCGCTGGTGGTGGAAATGCTCGCCGACCGCCTTCAGCAGCGTCGCCCGCGCTGGGTCGTGCTCGACCCGGTGCTGGTCGCCAAGAGTGGCGATGCGCTGGTCAATGATGCTGCCATCCAGTCGGTGGCCGAGCACTTGGTGCCGCTGGCCGACATCATCACGCCCAACCTGCATGAAGCTGCGGTGCTGCTGGGCGAGCGGCGCCTGATCGGGCGCTCCGACATGCCCGAGGTCGCCCGTGAGCTGCGTGCCAGAGGCGCGAAGGCGGTGTTGATCAAGGGCGGGGCGCTTGAGGGGCAGGCCTGTGATGACCTGCTGGTCAGCGATGCCGGCGAGCAATGGCTGTGCGCACCGCGTATCGAGACCGACAACCTGCACGGCACCGGCTGCTCGATGTCTTCCGCCATCACGGCGCGCCTGGCGAACGGCCTGCCGTTGCCGCAGGCGGTGGTCGAGGCACGCGAATGGCTGCTGGGCGCGCTGCGCGCCTCCGACCAGCTCAACGTCGGCAAGGGCCGTGGTCCGGTGCATCATTTCCACGCCCTGTGGTAAGCCAGCGAGAGCCAGGCCCGTGAGAGCAAGTCTGCAGGAGTGATGAACCCCGCAAGCTCCCCTTGATCACTGCCAGCCAACGAGTAGATGCCATGCCTATATCGCCGCTGTATCGCTTGTCCGTGTCAGCTGTCCGTGGCGCCGCTTGCAGCCTGAACGCCGCCTGTCATGCCGTCAGCCTGCCGGTGGCGAGTGCGCCGCGCTGGCTGGCTGCGGGCGTGATGGGGGCGCTGCTTGCCACCACCAGCCCGGCGGCGCTCGCCGTCGAGATCAAGGGGGTAACCTTCGCGGATCAGGTGACCACGCAGTCCGGCCAGCCGCTGATGCTGATCGGCAGTGGGCTCTTCACCTACCTGCTGTGGGACGCCTATGTCGGTGCCTATTATCAGGATGCGCGTCGCCCGCGCCCGGCGCCGCTCAAGGATGTCTCGCGCCGCCTGGTGCTGGAGTACTTCCATGCCATCGATGCCGAGGACTTCGCCAAGGCGACCACCAAGGGCGTGCGCAAGAACCTGTCAGCGGCGGATTTCGCGGCGATCGAGCCTGAATTGGCGCGCTTCAATCGTGCCTATCAGGACGTCGTGCCGGGGGATCGCTATGCGCTGCAATGGCTGTCCGCCGGTGGGGGCAGCGGCACGCTGTCGCTGGTGCTGAACGGGCAGGTCAACTTCGAAAGCGATTCACTGGCGCTGGCCAACGGCCTGTTCGCGATCTGGCTTGGCGATGAACCGGCCCAGCAGGATTTCCGTACCCAGCTGCTTGGGCAGTAGCGCGCGTTCTCCATCTGGCTCCTCTAGCCCCTCTCTGGCCCCTCTCTAGCCTATCTGGCCCATCTAGCTTATCTGGCCCATCTGTCGCGGCATCGCTATCGTCTTGCGCCTCTATCGCGCCCCTATCGAGACACCACGAAAAACGCCCCTGCCGAGAGTTCCGGCAGGGGCGTTTTTTCATGCTCGTCTTTCTACCTTTCTAACATTCTATCTTTCCATCACTCTTTCGATCCTTGCTATCTACCTGGCGGGGCTGACGCGCTTGCCTGGGGCTTACTTGCCTTCGGCAGCCTTGATGTCGGCCTGCAGGGTGTCGAGGATCTTGCTGCCGCGCTCACCGGATTGCTCACGATAGACTTCCCAGCCCTTCTCGCCGACCGGGCGGAAGGCTTCGCGCTGCTCATCGGTCAGCGTGATGATCTCGATGTCGCTATCTTCCTTGATCTTCTCCAGACGGTCGGCGTTGTACTCCTCCTGCTTCTCGAAGATGTACGGACGCATCTCGTTGGTGACCTTGTCGAGCATCTGCTGCTGCTCGTCATCCAGTCCGGAATAGAAGTCACTGGAGGCCACCAGCGTGGTGATGAACTGCGCCTGCTTGGCCTGGATCATGTAGTCCTGAACTTCGTAGAAGCTCATTTCCTGAATGGCGAACACCGGGTTCACCTGGCCGTCGATCTGGCCTAGCTGCAGGCCGGAGTAGACCTCGGAATAGGGCATCGGCGTCGGGTTGGCACCGTAGCCGCGATAGCTCTCGACCAGAATCGGCGAGGTCATGGTGCGGATCTTGAAGCCTTCCATGTCCTCGGGGGTCTTGATGTCACGGTTGCCGGTCCACACCATCCAGCCTTCCGGAATCACGCCCAGCAGCTGGAGGTTCTGCTCGGTGTAGGCCTCGGACAGCATGTCGATGGCCTTGGAGTTGCCGAGCACCTCTTCATTGACGGCGTTGTCGTCGGAGAACAGGAAGTGCAGCGTGAAGACGCCCGACTCCGGAATCACCGAGGCCAGGTGACCCGGTGAGGCAAAGGTCAGCTGGATGGCATCGCTCTGCACCAGTTCGGTGAGCTGCGAGGAGGTGCCCAGTGCACCGTAGGGGTAGATCTCGACATCGATGTCACCGCCGGAAGCCTCTTCGATGCGCTTCTTGAATTCCTGGGCGTAGGCATCCTGCACACTGCCGGAGACTTCCTCCAGCGCGAAACGCCAGGTGTCCGCCTGCACGCCCGCGGAGGCCAGCGCCGCCATGCCCAGGCCGGACGCGAGGGCGCCTCCCTTGATGAACGCGGCGAGACGAGAAAGGGGAACAGGAGTCCTGGACGTCTCGCGATTCTGCTCGGGTGACGGGTTCCATTGCATCGTCATCTTGTTCTCCTTGTGTGATTTCCATCAGCGTCGGGCGGCTCTGCGCATACCCGGCGTGCAACTTGCATCATTTAGATAATATTGCCATTCTTAATATAATAAAAAAATTACCAAATTGGATAGTATGATTAGAATTTATTATGAATAAGCTGAGCCTGTGCGCATGAGGCTCTGGTACTCGAGCTCTGGTGCTTGAGTTCGGGTACTCGAGGGTCGCCCGTCGCTCGCCAGAGCTTCGCGCTCGGTCTTCACGACCGGCCCCCGGCGCCAGACCGACATGCCGCGCGTCGGCCGCATACTGATTTCAAGCGCCGCTAATAAAGCTAGAACAAGAGTAGCCAAAGTGAAAATCACGGCGGCGCCGCGGAAAATTTCAATGGATCGTACTGGCAAATGCAGGCCGTCTGGCGCAAACCACTGCGCTCATGACGTCTGGTAGAAAGCCTATCTGGCAGGATGCCACATCAATAGGAAGCTGCTTCATGAACTCGCCCCCCTCCAAGTCTCCCTCCGCTGACGAGACCCGCCCCGCCCCGGCCGAGACGAATGGCGGTCAGGACCCCCTCGCACATCTGCCCGCGCCGCTGCGCCGTCTGGCCGCCTGGTTCGAACGTGGTGACCAGGGCCTGGCGCATGTCGAGCGCTGGTTGATCGCCCTGTGCGTGCTGGGCATGGCGACGGCCAGCATCGCCAACGTCATCGGGCGCAACGTCTTCAACTACAGCCTGCCGTTCACCGAAGAGCTGATGCAGATCCTGCAGCTGTGGCTGACCTTCCTCGGCATCAGTTACGGGGCGCGCGCCGGGCGTCATATCCGCGTGACGGCGCTGCTGGACTTCATGCCGCCGTGGTTGCGCAAGGTGCTGCTGATCGCCGGACAGGTCATCACCTGTGCCTTGCTGGCCTACCTCGCCTGGCTGGCGGTGGATTATCTGCAGAGCCTGGCCAAGTCCGGGCGTGTCACGCCGTCGCTGCGCTGGTCGCTGGCGGCGCTCTATGCCGTGGTCCCGCTGGGACTGGCGCTCGGGGCTCTCCAGTACCTGATGGCGATTCTGCGCAACCTGCTGGCGCAGGGCGCCTGGTTGTCATGGCGTACGGCGGAAATGGACGAGAACGAGGAAGTCGACGGCAGTGGCGCGCTCTAGCCACTGCACCGGGAATGTCTTCTCGATGTCTCGATAGACGATTGATCACACTTCATTGACCCAGGGACGGAAGCTGCGATGTGGATTCTGCTCGTGATGGTGGGGCTGCTGTTGCTTGGGGTACCCATGATGGTGCCATTGAGCGTCGGCACCTTTTTCTTGTTGTTCAGCGATTTTCCCTTCCTCAAGCCGGAGCTGGTGATCCAGCAGATGATCGGTGGCCTGCAGCCGGTGGTGCTGACGGCGGTGCCGATGTTCATTCTGGCGGCCGATATCATGCTCAAGGGCTCCACTGCCCAGCGCCTGCTGGATCTGGTCGAGCGCTTCGTCGGCCACTGGCGCGGTGGCCTGCCGGTGACCACCGCGCTGGGCTGCACCCTGTTCGGCGCGGTGTCCGGCTCCACCCAAGCCACGGTGGTGGCGATGGGGCGCCCGTTGCGCCCGCGGCTGCTGGAAGCCGGTTACAGTGACAAGTTCACCATCGCATTGATCATCAATGCCTCCGATATCGCGCTGCTGATTCCGCCCTCCATCGGCATGATCATCTATGGCGTCGCGACCGGTACCTCGGTGGGTGACCTGTTCATCGCCGGTATCGGCCCGGGGCTGATGATCCTGGTGCTGTTCTCGCTCTACTGCATGTGGAAGTCGTGGAAGCTGGGCATCGCCCCGCAGCCCAAGGCGGACTGGCCCGCACGCCTCAAGGCCTTGAAGCGCGCCAGCCTGCCGGCGGGCTTCCCGGTGATCATCATCGGCGGCATCTACTCGGGCATGTTCTCGCCGACGGAGGCCGCCACGGTCTCGGTGATCTACGCGCTGATTCTCGAGATGCTGATCTATCGCGGCGTGACCCTGAAGGACCTGCCCAGTGTGGCCTTCTCCACGGGGCTGATCACCGCGGTGGTGTTCATCCTGGTGGCGGCGGGCGCGGGATTCTCGTGGATGATCTCCTTCGCCAAGATTCCGGATGCCATCCTCGGCGGCTACATCCCCTACCTGTCGGAGCACGCGCTGGCGCTCTTGGCAGTGATCGCGGCGGCCTACTTCGTCGGTTGCATGTTCGTGGACCCCATCGTGGTGATCCTGATTCTGGCACCGGTGTTTGCGCCGGCAGTCGATGCCGCCGGGCTGGACCCGGTGCTGGTCGGCACCCTGGTCACCCTGCAGGCGGCGATAGGTTCGGCGACCCCGCCCTTCGGCTGCGACATCTTCACGGCGGTGGCGGTATTCCGAAAACCGTACATGGAGGTCATCCGGGGGACGCCGCCCTTCATTGCCCTACTGTTGCTGGCGACGGTGCTGCTGATGCTGTTCCCGCAGATCGCGCTGTTCCTGCCGAGCCTCGCCAACTAGCAGCTCGCCAACTGGCAGCTCGCCCAATCGAGTAGCACCTGTCGCGCCCCGCAGACCCAGTCTGCGGGGCGTTCGCGTCTGGTATGCTCCCGAACACGAAATGTCATGAATCATCATCCATCTCTTGAAGGAGCAAGCGGCATGCGAGCATTGATCCAGCGCGTCACACGGGCAGAAGTCGTGGTCGAGGACGAGAGCGTCGGCGCCATCGAGGGCGGTCTGCTGGTGCTGGTGGGCGTCGAGAAGGGCGATGATGAGGCGCGTGCCGACAAGCTGCTGCACAAGCTGCTGCATTACCGGGTCTTCGGTGACGAGAACGACAAGATGAACCTCAACGTCCAGCAGGCGGGCGGCAGTCTGCTGCTGGTCTCGCAGTTCACGCTGGCGGCGGACACCGGCAGCGGCATGCGCCCCAGCTTCTCCTCGGCGGCGCCACCGGCGGAGGGCGAGCGGCTGTTCACCTATCTGGTCGACAAGGCACGTGAGCGCGGGCGAGAACTCGGGGTGGGAATCGAGACCGGACGTTTCGGCGCCAACATGCAGGCCTCGCTACTCAATGACGGGCCGGTGACCTTCCTGCTCGAGAGCTGATCGCGCAGACCCAAAAAAGCCGCCCCCGAGAGGGCGGCTGCAAGCATTGGATGACGGGACTGCGCCGTCTCACGGGAGCGCGGCGCAGGTAACGCAGTCTTACTGCACGCCTTCCGGATTGCGTGCGTTCAGGTAGGCCTGCTCAGAGACCTCATGCCACTTCTCGACCTTGCCTTCGAAGGTGGTGTAGGACTCGTAGATGCGACCGGCCAGATCGTTGGAGTCGCCGAGTTTCTTGACCACTTCGCCGGACAGCTCACGTGCCTTGTCGAGCACGTCCTGCGGGTAGCGGCGCAGCTCGACCTTGTGCTCGTTGAGCAGTGTCTCGAGGGCGTCGTTGTTGCGCGCGGTGTACTCGTCGAGCATGTCCTGGTTCACGTCACGTACCGCGGAACGCAGGATGGCCTGCAGGTCCTTGGGCAGCTCGGCCATGGCGTCGTCATTGACGATGGCCTCGAAGGTGACGGTCGGCTCGTGCCAGCCCGGATAGTAGTAGTACTTGGCGGCCTGATAGAGACCGAAGGCCAGGTCGTTGTACGGACCGATCCACTCGGTGGCATCGATGGCACCGGACTGCAGCGAGGTGAAGATCTCGCCGCCCGGCATGCTGACCGTCGCCACGCCCATCTGCTGCATGACATCGCCACCCAGACCCGGCATACGCATCTTCAGACCATCGAGGTCGGCGACCGAGTTGATCTCCTTGTTGAACCAGCCGCCCATCTGCACGCCCGAGGCGCCGCCCGCCATGACTTCGACGCCGAACTTGTCGTAGACCTCGTTCCACAGCTCCAGACCGCCGCCGTAATGCAGCCAGGCGTTCATTTCCTGCGCGGTCATGCCGAAGGGCACGGCGGCGAAGAACTGGGCTTCCGGCGCCTTGCCTTTCCAGTAGTAGGAAGCCGAGTGACCGATCTGCGCGGTACCGGAAGATACGGAGTCGAGGACCTCGAAGCCCGGGACCAGCTGGCCTGCGCCATAGACCTTGATCTTGAGACGGCCGTCGGACATCTCATCGACCAGACGTGCGAGGCGTTCCGGCCCCTGGCCCACCCCCGGGAAGTTCTTCGGCCACGAGGTGACCATCTTCCAGGTGAAGGTATCGGCGGCATTGGCAACGGCCGGCAGGGTGCCCATGGCGGTCATGGTGCCGACGGCGATGCCGAAGGCGAGTTTGTTGAGTTGCATGGCATGCTCCTTGAAGTGCCCGATTGTTGTTGTGCACCGGTCATGAACTGGCGCTGGGCAAGAGGTGGGCCGCGTACGACCCCCGGATATGATGCATCTGCATGAGCCGACTGGCGGCTCTCCCATCAGCTGGCGGGGCAGACCCCGCCAATTCAGTTGCTGCTCTGTCTTTGTTCTGTCCGTGTTCTGTCCT
Source organism: Cobetia sp. UCD-24C (assembly GCF_001306765.1). NCBI lineage: Bacteria > Pseudomonadati > Pseudomonadota > Gammaproteobacteria > Oceanospirillales > Halomonadaceae > Cobetia > Cobetia sp. UCD-24C. Next base: position 272,143 of record NZ_LJTD01000006.1, read on the forward strand.
TGTGCTGTCTCGTCAGTCGTGGCCTAGAACTGGGCCGGCAGCCAGGTCGCCAGGCCCGGGAAGGCGGCCAGGGCGCCCAGCATGCACAGCTGGATCAGGATGAACGGCACGACACCCTTGTAGATCTGGCTGGTGCTGACTTCCTTGGGCGCCACGCCGCGCAGATAGAACAGCGCGAACCCGAAGGGCGGCGTCAGGAAGGAGGTCTGCAGGTTGATGGCGATCATGATGCCCAGCCAGATCGGGTCGAGGCCCATGGCCAGCAGCACCGGGCCGACGATCGGCACCACCACGAAGGTGATCTCGATGAAGTCGAGGATGAAGCCGAGCAGGAAGATCACCAGCATCACCACCAGGGTGGCACCGATGACGCCGCCGGGCATGTTCTCGAAGATCTCGGTGACGACCTCTTCGCCGCCGAAGCCGCGGAACACTAGCGAGAACAGCGCGGCACCGATCAGGATCAGGAACACCATCGAGGTGACATTGGTGGTGGAGCGCACCACTTCCGTCAGGGTCTTCAGGCTCAGCTTGCGATTGGCGAGGGCCAGCATCAGGGCGCCGAAGGCACCCACGGCAGAGGCTTCGGTCGGGGTCGCGAGACCGCCGAGAATCGAGCCGAGCACACAGACGATCAGCACGATCGGCGGCACCAGCCCCTTCATCAGCAGCCAGAAGATGCTGCCGGTATGTCCCAGCTCTTCCATCAGCGCATCACGATCGACGGCCGGCGCCTTCTCCGGCTTCAGCCAGGCGACCATGGCGATGTAGACGATATAGGCGAGCACCAGGATCAGGCCCGGAATCAGCGCGCCGATGAACAGGTCACCCACCGAGACGGTCTTCGGGCTCCAGATGCCCATCGACAGTTGCGCCTGCTGATAGGCGGAAGACAGCACGTCGCCCAGCAGGACCAGCGCGATGGATGGCGGGATGATCTGCCCCAGGGTGCCGGTGGCACAGATGGCGCCGGTGGCCAGTGACGGGTCGTAACCGCGCTTGAGCATGGTCGGCAGTGACAGCAGGCCCATGGTGACGACGGTCGCGCCGACGATACCGGTGGAGGCAGCCAGCAGCATGCCGACGATGGTCACGGAAATCCCCAGCCCACCACGCAGCGAGCCGAACATCAACGCCATGGCGTCGAGCAGCGTCTCGGCGACCTTGGACTTCTCCAGCAGCACGCCCATCAACACGAACAATGGCACGGCCAGCAGGGTCTGGTTGGTCATGGTGCCGTAGAGGCGGTTGGGCATCGCGGACAGGAAGCTGGCATCGAATACGCCCTGGGTAATGCCCAGCGCATCCAGCCCCATGCCGAGTCCGGCGAAGGCAAGCGCGGTACCGGCCAGTGACAGCGCCACCGGATAGCCCAGCATCAAGACGATACAGATACACACGAACAGCAGCAGTGGCATGATCTCGAGCATTACACCAGCTCCTCATCGTGGTCAGGGGTGTCATCGCTCGCATGCGGAGAGGGCAGGCGGCCCATCAGGAACAGCAGGTGGCGGCCGGCTTCCGCCACGCCTTGCAGCATCATCAGGATGGCGATGGCCGGAATCAGGGTCTTGAGCAGGTAGACGCCCGGCAGGCCGCCGGATTCGGGTGAGGCTTCCTTGATGCCCCAGGAATCGCCCACGTAACCGAGGCTGGAGAGCAGGATGAAGGTCATCACCGGGAACAGCAGGAACAGGGTGCCGCCGAGATCGACCCACGACTTTCCGCGGTGCGACATGCGCTGATAGAAGATATCCACCCGCACATGGCCGTCGTGCTTGAGCGTGTAGCTGGCGGCGAGCAGGAAGACGGCCGCGTGCATGTACATCACGGATTCCTGCATGGGGATGCTGTTGATGTTGAAGGCGTAGCGCAGCATCACGATGGTGAATTCGACCAGCATCATGATGACGACCAGCCAGGACACACAGCGTCCCAGCCCCTCGGTCATGCGGTCGAGCCCTGTGAGCCAGCCGGGGGTAGAGGCATTGGCAGACATGGAGTCCCCTTGGCCTGCGGGTAGCAGGTGATGATTGTTGGTGTTGTTGTTGCTTTGCCGACAGCGTCTGCTGTGTCTTTGCCAAGCGCTTGTGTTGCAAGCGATTGCTGGCAAGGTCGCCAATTCAGATGTTGCTCATGTTGTGGTCAGTCGCGGTGTCCAGCAAGCCGTGATGGCATCGCTTTGAACAACGCTATTCCACGCTTCATCCCTGTAAGTGACGTCGCTCGGATGCGGCATGCCATCAGTCATCGCTAAGTCAACGATTAATCCACGTCATTGGCAGACAAAGAGTAGCGAGCGGCGCCGCAACAACAAATGGATCATTGGTCTGACAGGCGGTTTTTGTCTTTGCTTACAGTGAGATAGGCGAAGAAATACCGGCAGGCAGGCAAGGAAACGGGCAAGTAAGGGCGCGGCAGATCGCGTTATGCGCATCCAACAGTCGGCAAGCGATGCGCCGCAGACGCGATGGCAGGGGTGAGCATCATGGCGCAGACAGCTGCCGGCAAGCCGTAGCTGAGGGAAGCCTGGGTCGGGAAAGCCAGGCGGGAAAGCCAGGCAGTAGAGGGGGCGATATCCGAGGGGCAGGCGTCAGAGATGCCTATGCAAGAGAGACAGGCGTCAGGCGAGCCCGATCGCCTTGCGGCATGCGGCTGGCAGATGGACTTCTACCGCAAGCGGCAGATGGTCGGAGAACAGGTGTGACAGCGTGGTCGGGTGGCTCAAGCGCAGCGTCGAGGAGACCAGGATATGGTCGAGCCCACGGCGTGGCTGCCAGGCCGGGTAGCTGTTGATGGCCTTGCTGGGGCGGGAGTCGAGTGCCTCGCTGAACGCCTTGTGCTGACGAAGCTGGGACAACGTGCAATTGAGGTCGCCCATCACGATGACATGCTTGAGGGGCGCGATCAGCTCGCCGAGGTACTGCAGCTGACGATGCTGGATACGGGCACCGAGTGCCAGGTGGGTCACGAAGACATGCAGGGCGTGTTCGCCCTCGCCGAAGCGGGCATGGATGGCCCCGCGTCCCGGTAGGGTACCGGGCAGGCTGTGCTCTTCGAGATGGCTGATCGGCAGGCGCGACAGCAGGCCGTTGCTGTGCTGAGCCAGGCGGCCCAGATTGCGATTGAGCTGCTGATAGCGATGCGGGAATTCGGCCGTCTCGGCCAGTGAGTCGACCTGATTGACGTTGCCGGAGCGGAAACTGCCACCGTCGACTTCCTGCAGCCCGACGATATCGTAGGGCGTGATGGCGGCGGCGATCAGCTCCAGACGCTTGCGGCGCATCGGGTGTGGCAGCACATGCTGCCAACCGCGGGTGACGTAGTGATGCCACGCTGCGGTATGGATACCGACCTGCATGTTGAAGGTCAGCAGACGCAGGGGAGGTGCCGTCTCGTCGAGTCCGGCACCTCCCGCGGCGCTGGCGGCCACTGGGTCAGCAGCCGCTGCCATCAAGCGGCGTCCTTGCTGCCGGCTTTCTCTTCACGCACCTGCTCGACCAGCTCGTCGGTGATCTTGAGCATGTTCTGCAGTGAGCCAGCCGTGCTCGGCGAGATGACATAGCGGCCATCGACGATCAGTGCCGGTACGCCCATGATCTTGTAGGCACGCATCTGGGCGTGGGCCTGATTGACCTGGCTCTTCACGCCGAAGGAGGTCAGCGACTTCTTGGCGTCTTCTTCGCTGACGCCGTAGTCGCTGTAGAACTTGGCGATATCATCCGGATCGGTCAGGCGCTGGTGGTCCTGATGGATGGCATCGAAGAAGGCCTTGTGGGTCTCGTCGAGGATGCCCAGGTCCTTGGCGGCATAGAAGGCATAGGCGTGCTTGACCCAGTCCTGCCCCATGGTGGCCGGCAGACGGTTGAAGGTCACGTCACTCGGCAGCTCATCGACCCACGGCTCGAGGCTGGATTCCAGCTTGTAGCAGTGCGGGCAGCCATACCAGAACGCTTCGACCACTTCGACATTGCCCGCCGGCGCGTCGGTCTTCACCGGCTCGTCGAGTACCTGATAGTCCTTGCCAGCTTCAGCGGCGAACACGCTTGCTGACAGGCCAAGGCCCGCCACCAGAGTCAGTAGGGGTTTCCACTTCATGGAACATCTCCATCGGATTGAGGCATGCCCGGGCATGATACCCGGCAACATTAGTGATGCATCGAGTATGCGTGTCAGCCACCACTGCTGTCGAGACTGCCGGGCGGGACACGGCGGATCACTGTCGGGCCAGCCTAGCGTGACAAGGTTGACCGTTGGATGAACGCCGTTCGATCACGCGCCATACAAGGCGTCGCTCGAACACGCCCCGTGAACGGCGTGCTGGTGGCGGTCGTCATCAAGTCAGTCATACGCGATACCCGGCTGAACGGATGCCTCAGCGCAGGCCGTGGAGATATTCGGCCACCTGCTGCATGTCGCTGTCACTCATGCGCGCGGCGATGCTGCTCATGATGGCGTTCGGGTCGTTGTCGCGGCTGCCGTCGCGGAAGGCCTTGAGTGCCGTCACGGTATAGGCGGGGAATTGCCCGGCCAGCGCCGGATAACCTGCCGAGTCGATGCCTTCACCACGCGGGCCATGACAGGCTGTGCAGGCCGCGATGCCGCGTTCGAGCGAGCCGGCCCGATACAGCACCTCGCCTGCACGGGCCGCCTCTGGCTCGGCCTGACCACGATTGGCGGGCTGCGCGGCGTAATGGGCCGCGATATCGGCGATGTCCTGATCGCTCAGGTTGTCGGCGATACCGGCCATCTGCGGCACCGAGCGGCGACCATCCTGGATGTCGGCCGTCTGCTTGCGCAGGTAGTGGGCCTGCTGGCCAGCAAGATGGGGGAAGGCCGGCGTCGGCGAGATGCCCTGGGCGCCATGACAGGCAGCACAGACGGCAGCCTTGGCCTTGCCTGCCGCGGCATCGCCGACCAGCGACTCGGCGGCGGCCCCCGTCGGCAAGGTGGCGGCCAGCGTCGTGGCAGCAAGTGCCAGCAGCAGGCGCAAGGGGCGCTCGGGGGTCTGCCTTGGTCTCATCAGCTCATCCATTTCACTGGTCCCTGTTTCACGAAGAGGCCCGTTCGGGCTTGTATCATCCGGCGTGGATGGTGGCCTCTGTCATTTCCCCGGTGCCCGCGCCGTGCTGCGTGCGGTGAGAAGTGCACCCCACTCTCGCAGCCCGTGAGAGCGGGGTGGTACACTAGGCCTCATGATCGCCATGCTGACCTTGCAGGCAGTATAGCGAATCCCCTCAGGGCGCGTGAGCGTGCCTGTCGCCAGTCGTGTCATCGCAGTAATCCATTGCATCTTCCCGCTGTCGTCGGCAAGTTGCAGCGCCGATGGCAGGGCATGCGGCACTCTTTTCGTTACACCGGTCGTTTCTTCTGCTCTCTCGTGCTGTCGCGCGGGCGAGACGTCCGCCTTCAACAGGTATTCAGAACTCCCATGGCCGAATCAGCTCCTTCGACCCCCAAGCTCCATTATCGTCAGGCGCGCTTCCTGATCAGTGCCGCGACTCTGGCCCAGTGCCCGACGGACGTGGGTGCCGAAGTGGCCTTCGCGGGTCGCTCCAATGCCGGCAAGTCCAGCGCCATCAATGCGCTGACTTCGCAGAAGGCGTTGGCCCGTACCTCCAAGACCCCCGGCCGCACCCAGCTGATCAACTATTTCACCATCGGTGAAACGGGCCGCCATCTGGTCGACCTGCCCGGCTATGGCTATGCCAAGGTGCCGGACAAGGTGAAGCGCGAGTGGCAGTCCCATCTGTCCAACTACCTGCGCAACCGCCAGTCGCTGCGGGGCCTGGTGCTGCTGATGGATGTGCGCCATCCGCTGTCCGAATTCGACCAGATGATGCTGGGCTGGGCCGATGAGGCCAAGATGCCGGTGCATATCCTGCTGACTAAGGCGGACAAGCTGAAGCGCGGGCCTGCTGCGGCAAGCCTGCAGAAGGTGCGTCACGCGCTCAAGGAGTGGGAAGACCTGGTCACCGTGCAGCTGTTCTCGTCGCTGAAGTATTCCGGTGTGGAGCAGGTGCATGCCAAGCTCGATGAGTGGCTGGCGGACCCGTCGGTGATGGATGGCGTGGAAGAGATGGCGGGCGATGAGGCACCGCAGGATCCCTTCGACGACTGACTGAAGGTGTAGGCGATTTGGGGCGAAGCCTCGAACCACGCCACCTTGCATGACGAAACGGCCACCCCTCGGGGTGGCCGTTTGCGTTACGACAGGCGCGTTGTCACTCACATCTGTATTGTTGCCCTTCCCCAAGGGCCACTCACATGAACAGGCTGCGCGGCGCGCTGCTGATGGGGTCAAGGCGGGTCAAAGAGCTCGTCTCCCTGGGCGCCGAGAGGATATGCGGCACCTTTGCCGCGGGCTCGACGACTTCCGGCATCGTCACGGCCTCGCTGGGGATGAGCAGGCTGCGCATGGCCTCCTGTGGTGAGGCTGCCGGCGCTTCCTGCACGCCGGATTGCAGCGTCGCGAGGCTGGCACGCCCACTGTAGACCGCCATGATGACCAGCAACGCGGATGCCAGCACGATGGCGATGCCTTTCAGCAGGGCGCGGCTGGTCTGACGCGAGGGCGTCATGATCTGCGCGCGCTGCTCGCCTTCACCATGCAGGGGCGGCCTCTGGGCAGAGGAAGATGACACACGGTAGCGCGGGAGTGAGTGGGTGCTCATGCTGGCCTCTCCTTTTGAGGTCGAGGTGGCAGGCATCTCCCAGCGCAGACTCAGGAACCCCGGACAGGGTTCAATATCGACGACGCTGAGAAACTTGTACATGAAATATGGTTGAGGCGTCATTTTTGTACAAGTTTTAATTCACTCAGCCATCGGGCACACCAGGCGCATCAGGCGCGCCGCACCTTGAGCCTCAGCCGTGGGCCGCTCAGTCATTCCGACACTCAGTCATTCAAACGTGCAATCAGCGCCGGCAGTTCGCGGACATGCGAGATGACATGTACGCCTGCCGGGACGGGGGCCGGGGCGCCCTGGCCCTTGACGTCGATCCAGGCGGCCTGCATGCCCAGGCGCGCGGCAGGCAAGGCATCTTCCTTCCATGAGTCACCGACATGCAGGGTGGTGGAGGGGCGGCTGCCCAGGCGAGCCATGGCGGCGAGGAAGGGGCGCGCATCCGGCTTGGGCGCCAGCCATTCGCCGGCGGCGATGCTGAACTCGAAATGATGATCCAGCGCGAGGCGAGCCAGGTCGACATTGCCATTGGTGATGGCACCAAGGCGGTAATCGCGGGCGAGGGAGTCGAGCAGCTCGCTGGCTTCCGGGAAGGGTGTCAATTCGTGGCGCAGCGCCAGGAAGCGCTCGATGGCGGCGCGTGACCAATGGCCCGCCTGCTCATCATCATGCCCGGCATCGCGCAGCATGGCGTGCATGGCCTCGCGCCGCAGCCAAGTGAAATCACCGCGGCGCAGCGGGTGCTCCAGCCCCAGCGCCATGCGGCGACGCGTGTATTCCTCGAGGGGGAAGTCGTTGGCATGCCCGATCTCGCCATCCAGCCAGGCGTAATGCTCGGCCTCGGCGCGCTCCATCACCGCGCGATTGGCCCACAGGGTGTCATCGAGATCGAAGGTCAAGGCCGTCAGGCGAGGCGCATTGGCAGGCGTCACAGGGTGTCATCCTTGAGTGGAGCATCAATAGGGGAGGTGGCGTCGGTGTCTGACGTTGCCGTCGCTGACCCGCGCTGGCGGCGGGCGCGAGGGTGGGCCTGATCATAGGCGCTGGCCAGTTGCTGCCAGTCGAGGCGCGTATAGACCTGGGTGGTCGAGAGGTGAGCGTGTCCCAGCAGTTCCTGCACGGCGCGCAGGTCGCCGCTGGATTCGAGCAGATGACTGGCGAAGGAGTGGCGCAGGCGGTGCGGGTGCAGATGCTCGGGCAGGCCACGTTCTTTCGCCTGCGTCACCAGCCTGAGCTGAACCCCACGCTGACCGAGGCGACGCCCCTGCTGGCCGACGAACAATGCCGGCTCGTCCCGGGCGGCGAGCTGACCACGCACCACCAGCCAGGCATCCAGCGCCTGGCGGGCGCGTGAGCCGATCGGCAGCTGGCGGGGCTTGTCGCCCTTGCCGCGTACGCGCAGGCGGCGGGTTTCCAGCATGTCGAGGTCGAGGCTGACCAGCTCCGAGAGACGCAAGCCCGCGCCGTAGAGCAGTTCCAGCATTGCCTGATCGCGGATCGCCAGCGGGGAGCCGTCATGTGGGCAGTCGAGAAAGCGCGCCAGGCTGTCGATATCCACCGGGCGTGGCAGGTGGTCCGGCAGGCGTGGTGTCTGCACCAGCCCCGCCGGGTTGTGTGGCAGCACATCCTGCTCGACCAACCAGCCACAGAAACGGCTGATCGCCGCGCGCCGCCGTGCCAATGAGCGCGGCGCGAGGCCACGACTGCGCTCGGCGCCCAGAAATCGCCTGAGCGTCGGTACGTCCAGCGCCTGCCAATCCTGCGGCAGGGGCGGCGCATCCTTTGCATGAGCGGCGATGCTGTCCGCTGCGGGACGCAGCATGAAGGCGGTCAACGCCTGCAGATCGCGCGCGTAGGCGCTGACGGTCGCGTGGCTGCTGTCGAGAGCAAGCTCGGCCAGAAATTCCCGACAGGTCGCGGACAGCGCCTGCTCGGCGGCAAGGCGCTCGGCGCTGCTCGCTGAGGTGCCATCGGCGGATGTGTCGACGACCGAGGCGCCGTGGGCCGGCTCGAGGCTGCTCATCGGCTGGCCTGGTCGTCACGGCTCGAGGAGCGCAGTGGCGGCTGGCCCGGGGCATCGCGGCCCAGGCAGCGGGCCAGCACGTCACCGAGGTATTCGGGAAACAGGGTGTCGAGACCGGCCCGGAACTGCTCGGCATCGGCACTCGCCACCACCAGATAGCCCAGGCACTCGCCGCGGGTCAGGCGCACGATGACGGCGGAGCCGCGCGTGGCATCGGCCTGGCTGGCATCGACGAGGTCTGCGCAGTCGGCGCCGAGTGGCCATTGATGGTCGGGCAGCAGGGCTTCCCAGCGCGTGCGCGGCATGGCCAGGCAGCGGCTGGCGCGACCCTCGAGCAGACGCTCGAACTGCTCGCCGCGCGCATCGTCGAGCGCCAGGCGCGGTGGCTGTGCCGAGGCACCGGCGTCGCGCTGCCACAGACAGACGGCCGCGATGTCGAACAGCTCGCTGAGACGCGTGGCCAGCGTTTCGGCCAGCGCATCATCGGACTCGGCATCGAGCAGATCCAGCACCAGCTGACGCAGACGCTGATAGCGACTCTCGTTGTCGCGCGCGGCGGTCAACAACTCCTCGAGGCGCTCTTCTGCCTGATCGGTCCGCCCGCGCAGGTCATGTACCAGCCGCTCCAGCAACGAGATGCTGCCGCCGCGCGCTTCCGGGTGTGGCACCCGCATGCGTTGCAGCAACCCTTCACGCCCCTCGAAGAAATCGGGATGCGTGGCCAGCCATTCGGCGACCCGATCCGGGTCCAGCGTGCGCGGGCGACGTGACACGGGTGACTCGGCCATGTGGGACTCCTTGCGGACGGTTGGCAGCGGGACGCCGTCGGCCATGTTTCCGGCAGCGTCCCTCGGCTGGGGCTGGCGATCTACAGGATGATGCGGCCTTCGAAGACGGTCTCGGCGGGACCGGTCATGAATACCGGCTGGCCGTCGCCAGCCCATTCGATGCTCAGGGTGCCGCCGGGCAGCGTGACGTTGACCGGGCTTGCCAGCAGGCCACGGCGAATGCCGGACGCGACCGCCGCACAGGCGCCGGTGCCACAGGCCAGCGTCTCGCCGACACCGCGCTCGAAGACACGCAGGCGCGCTTCATGCGGCGAGACGACCTCGAGGAAGCCGGCATTGACGCGCTTGGCGAAGCGCGGATGTGCCTCGATCCGCGGGCCCAGCGTCAGCACCGGGGCCTGTGCGACACTGTCGACCAGCAGCACTGCGTGGGGGTTGCCCATCGAGACGACGCCGATTTCCAGCGTCTCGCCGTCGACATCCAGGGTGTGCACCGGCAGGTCGGCCTCGGCCTCGAAGGGCAGCGCGGCCGGGGCGAAGCGCGGCGCGCCCATGTCGACGCGCACACGGCCATCTTCGGCGACGACCAGGGTCAGCGGGCCGCCGGCCGTCTCGACGCGAATCTCGCGCTTGGTGGTCAGGCGCTGTTCACGCACGAAGCGCGCGAAGCAGCGCGCCCCGTTGCCGCAGTTCTCGACTTCACTGCCATCGGCATTGTAGATGCGATAGCGGAAGTCCATGTCCGGGTCGCGGGGCGGCTCGACCACCAGCAGCTGGTCGAAGCCGATGCCGAAGTTGCGGTCCGCCAGACGGCGGATATCGGCATCGCGCAGGCGACTGCGCTGCGAGATCAGGTCAATGACCATGAAGTCATTGCCCAGTCCGTGCATCTTGGTGAAGTTCACCAGCATCAGGCATCACCTTCCGGCAGCAGTTGCTCACCGGTCCACAGTTCTTCGAGGCGCTCGCGACGACGCACCAGGTGCATCTCGGGGCCATCGACCATCACTTCGGCAGGACGGCAGCGGCTGTTGTAGCTCGAGGCCATGACGAAGCCGTAGGCACCGGAAGAGCGCACGGCGAGCAGGTCGCCCGGCGCGATGGCCAGTTCGCGGTCCTTGCCGAGGAAGTCACCGGTCTCGCAGACCGGACCGACCACATCGTAGCTGGCGGACTTGCGCGTCTCGCGCGTGTCGACGGTGACGATGTTCTGCCACGCCTGGTACAGCGACGGACGGATCAGGTCATTCATGCCGGCATCGATGATGGCGAAGTTCTTCTCTTCACCGGGCTTGAGGTACTCGACACGGGTCAGCAGCACGCCGGCGTTGGCAGCGATGGAGCGGCCCGGTTCGAACAGCAGCGTCATCTCGCTGCCGTGCTCATAGCGGGCCAGACGCTCCAGCAGGGCGCTGGCGTAGGCGAAGGGCTCCGGTGGGGTCTCGTTCTGGTAGGGCACGCCGAGGCCGCCGCCGAGATCGAGGTGCTCGATGACGATGCCGCGTTCACGCAGGCGATCCAGCAGCACCAGCAGGCGTTCGAGGGAATCGAGGAAGGGTGCCAGCTCGGTTAGCTGGGAGCCGATATGGCAGTCGGCACCGACCACCTGCACGTGCTCCATGGCGTTGGCGATCTCGTAGACCTCCAGCGCCTGTTCGACCGGAATGCCGAACTTGTTGGCCTTGAGGCCAGTGGAGATGTACGGGTGAGTGCCGGCATCGACGTCGGGATTGATGCGCAGCGACACCGGTGCGACGCGTCCGAGACGGCCGGCGACGGCGTTGAGGCGCTCAAGCTCCGGCAGCGACTCGACGTTGAAGCACTTGATGCCCAGCTCCAGTGCACGCTCCATCTCGCCTGCCTGCTTGGCGACGCCGGAGAACACCACCTTGGCGGGGTCGCCGCCGGCCTTGATGACGCGCTCCAGCTCACCGGCGGAGACGATGTCGAAGCCGGCGCCCAGACGTGCCAGCACATTGAGCACCGCCAGGTTGGAATTGGCCTTCACGGCATAGCAGATGAGGTGCGGGTGGTCGCCCAGCGCATCCTGATAAGCCTTGAAGTGGCGCTCGAGCGTGGCACGGCTGTAGACGTAGCACGGCGTGCCGAACTGCTCGGCCAGCGTGGCGAGCGAGACGTCTTCGGCGTGCAGCACGCCATCCTGATAAACGAAGTGATCCATGATCCGGCCTGCAAGATGTCGCGCCGGCGGGCATCACCCGCCGGAGATGAATAAGGGGGCTCAGGCGTCGCTGCCGGAAGTCTCGGCAGCGGCGGTGCTCTCTGTCTCGGAGGCGTCAGCTGCCGGCGCGGGAGCTTCGGCACGCTGACCACCGGCATCGGCGTCCGCCGGCAGATAGAGCGGGCCTTTCTGGCCGCAGCCGGCCAGCAGGCCAGCACCCAGCAGCAGCGCCGCGAGGGTGCGAAGGGTATGACGGGCGGACGGGCTCATCAGATGACGCATCGGGCGGCCTCCTGGCAGCAAGCGATAGAGCGATGCGGGCCCGGTTGCCATGGGTGGCGACCAGGCCCGAAAGAGGATGATCAGGCGCGCGAGGCCAGGGCGTCACGCGCACGCTGCACGGCAGCGCGGACCTGGTTCGGCGCGGTGCCACCGATGTGATTGCGCGCCGCGACGGAGCCTTCCAGCGTCAGCACGTCGAAGACGTCCTGTTCGATGGTGTCGGAGAACTGCTGGAGCTCTGCCAGGGTCATCTCGGACAGGTCGCGCTGCTGCTCGATGCCGAAGGCGACGGACTTGCCGACGATCTCGTGGGCATCACGGAAGGCGACGCCCTTGCGCACCAGGTAGTCCGCCAAGTCGGTCGCGGTGGCGAAGCCCTTGCTGGCCGAGGCGTACATGTTGTCGGACTTGGCGCGGATCGCCGGAATCATGTCGGCGAAGGCACGCAGGCTGCCGCGCACGGTATCGATGGTATCGAACAGCGGCTCCTTGTCTTCCTGATTGTCCTTGTTGTACGCCAGCGGCTGGGACTTCATCAGGGTCAGCAGGCTCATCAGGTGGCCATAGACACGACCGGTCTTGCCGCGCACCAGCTCCGGTACGTCCGGGTTCTTCTTCTGCGGCATGATGGAGGAGCCGGTGCAGAAGCGGTCCGGCAGGTCGATGAAGTCGAACTGGGCGCTGGTCCACAGCACCAGCTCTTCGCTCATGCGTGACAGGTGCATCATCAGCAGGCTGGCGAAGCTGGTGAATTCGATGGCGAAGTCACGGTCACTGACCGAATCGAGGCTGTTCTCGGTCGGACGGTCGAAGCCGAGCAGCTCGCTGGTGACGTGACGGTCGATGGGGAAGGTGGTGCCGGCCAGCGCCGCGGCGCCCAGCGGCAGCACGTTCATGCGCACGCGGCAGTCACGCAGGCGGTCCTGGTCGCGGGCGACCATTTCCTGCCAGGCCAGCAGGTGGTGGCCGAAGGTGACCGGCTGAGCGCTCTGCAGGTGAGTGAAGCCCGGCATGATGGTGTCGGCTTCCTGCTCGGCCAGGCCCAGCATGCCTTCGCGCAGACGCGTCAGTTCGGCGTCGATGGCGTCGATCTCGTCACGCAGATAGAGGCGGATGTCGGTGGCGACCTGGTCGTTGCGTGAACGGCCGGTGTGCAGCTTCTTGCCGGTGATGCCGATCTTGGCGGTCAGGCGTGCCTCGATGTTCATGTGCACGTCTTCCAGTGCCACGGACCACTCGAACTCGCCCCGCGCGATCTCTTCACTGATTTCCTTCAGTCCCGCGATGATGACGTCGCGTTCTTCTTCGCTCAGCACGCCGACACCGGCCAGCATGGTGGCGTGGGCGATGGAGCCCTGGATGTCGTGCTGCGCCATGCGCTGATCAAAATCGACGGAGGCGGTGAAACGTGCCACGAAGGCATCGGTCGGCTCGCTGAAGCGGCCGCCCCAGGACTGATTGGTAGATTCGCTCATCGGGATCTCGAATTGTGGTGACGTGTCCAGAGTTCGGCGTCCGGTGCACGGTCGCGCAGCCGGTATCGTTGACCTTGGAGTGTACCAGACTCCTGCGCGTGGGCGAGGGGCCGCGGCCAGTCCGGCGGATCGCAGGAAAGCGTGCCACGGATTTTCCCCCTGAGGTGACTGGCTTTATGATAAGTGTCATCAGAGGGCAGCACTGTTCGTCAGTCAGGTTTGCTCAACAACTTCGAATCAGATGGCGTGCGTTGCGCGCCAGCAAGGAGAATGCCGTGCCCCGCCGTGAGATTCTGCGTATCGCGACCCGCAAGAGCCTGCTCGCCCTGTGGCAGGCCGAACACGTCAAGGCGCGACTCGAGGCCCTGCATCCTGGCTTGAGCGTCGAGCTGGTGCCGATGTCGACGCGTGGTGACAAGATTCTCGATACCCCGCTGGCCAAGATCGGCGGCAAGGGGCTGTTCGTGAAGGAGCTGGAAGAGGCGATGCTCGATGGTCGCGCCGATATCGCCGTGCACTCCATGAAGGACGTGCCGATGCACTTCCCGGAGTCGCTGGGACTGGCGGTGATTCTCGAGCGTCACGCCCCGACCGACGCCTTCGTGTCCAACACCTGTGCCAACTTCGATGCCCTGCCGCAGGGCGCGCGCCTGGGCACCTCCAGCCTGCGCCGTGGTCTGCAGGCCAAGGCGGCACGCCCGGACCTGGAAGTGCTGAGCCTGCGCGGCAATGTCCAGACGCGTCTCGGAAAGCTGGATGCCGGCGAGTTCGACGCCATCATCCTGGCCACCTCCGGTCTGCAGCGCCTCGAGCTGGATGCGCGCATCACCGCCGAGATGGACGCCGAGACCTGCCTGCCAGCCTGTGGCCAGGGCGCGCTCGGCGAAGGCGGCAGCCAGCTGTGGCTGCGTGCGCTGGTCGGCAACCCCGACGGGACGGTCATCCTGCGCGCCGAAGCGCGTGGCCCGTCCGACGCTCCGGAGGCGCTGGGCGTCGCCGTTGCCGAAGACCTGCTCTCCCAGGGTGCCGGCGAGATTCTGGCGGCGGTCTACGGCGACGCTCGTGGCTGAGGTGTCAGCGATGGCAAAGGCGTCGCGTCTTGAGGTGTTGACGACGCGGCCGGGCTCGCGCGGAGCGGTTCTCGATGCGATGCTGAGCGAGGCCGGCTGCGAGGTGGAGTGCCTCAAGCTGATGGCGCTCGAGGCATTGCCGCTGGAACCCGTCGCACGCCAGGCGATCATCGATGTCGATCTGTATCGCGGCGTGATCGTGATCTCGCCCCAGGCCGCCGGCTATCTGGCCGATTGGCTGGAGGAGTGGTGGCCACAGCTGCCTGAAGGCGTCAGCTTCTATGCCGTCGGCGCGGCCACGGCCGAAGTGCTGCATTCGCGGCTGGGGGTGCCGGTGCGTGTTCCGCCGCGCGCCACGCGCGGTGAGCATGCCGAGCGCGATGCGCCAGTCGGCACCACCAGCGAAGCCTTGCTGTCGCTGCCGTCGCTCAGGGCGCTTGCGGGTCAGCGCTGGTTGCTGGTGGCCGGTGAAGGCGGGCGTCCGCTGCTGGAAGAGACGCTGGTGGCACGGGGTGCTCTGGTCACGCGTCTGGCACTTTATCGACGCCTTCCGTTGGCTTTGTCGCCGCAACAGGCTGGCCGTCTGGCGGCGGGCGCGTATGATGCAATGGTGGTGACCAGCAATGAACTGCTCGAGACGGTGATGGCATCGGTGACGCCGCAGGCCTTGCACCAACCGCTAATCGTGTCGAGCCACCGTTTGGCTACACTGGCACACGCTCATGGTTTCGAGCGCGTGACGGTCGCCAAGGACGCTTCACCCGGGGCCCTGACGCAGGCAGTACTTCGCGCCTGCGCCCCCATCAGCAAGACTCGCCATGCAGTGACCGGCGCCACTGCGCCTGGTCCGCGTGAGGCCATCGATTCCCAAGAATCCGGAAAAGGGCAAGCGTAGATGAGCAACCGAGAACACGATCAGGAAGATAACGGCTCTGCCGGCATGACGCCCGGCAAGTCGGGCGACAAGGATGCTGCCGCTCGCGCATCAGATGCTTCTTCCGCTTCCGGCGTTTCCGCCGATGACACTGCCTCTGGCCGCCCTGGCGCCGAGGCCTCCCGTTCGTCCTCTTCCTCGTCATCCGACACGGCTGATGCCCCGCGCGAGCGCCGCTCGCGAGGTGGGCGCAATCGTCGTGGGCGTGGCAAGGGGCAGGGCAGCTCCTCCTCTTCAACCTCATCCTCCACTGCCAGTGAGTCCACGCCCGTGAGCCAGACTTCAGACGACAACGCATCGACGCCTTCCGGCGCAAAATCGCCGCTTCCGGAGCGTAGCGAACCCGCCAAGGAGGCGTCTGCCGCCAAGCCGAGTGCTGGCAAGGCCTCTTCCAGCAAGGTGACTCCCGGCAAGCCCTCCACGCCGGCTGGCAAGACGGCCAGCGCGGGTGGTGCAGGCCTGGGTGGCACGACGGCACCCGGCACGCCGCCGCCCGGCGAGCCGCAGGGCAAGAAGAGCAAGGCCGGCAGTATCGCGCTGATTCTCGTCATCGTGCTGGCCATCGTGGTCGCGGTGCTGGCGTGGTTCGGCTGGCAGCGTCTGAATGCGCTGCCGGATGCGCAGGGCCTCGACAAGCAGGTCAGCGAGAGCGTGACCCAGCAGGTCGGCCAGGTCTCCAGCAAGGTCGATGGCCTGTCGAGCACGCTCGAGAAGAACGAATCCCGTGTCAGCGAGCTCGACAAGCGACTGTCCAGCGAAAGCCAGGACACCGAGCAGGCCCTCAACAAGGTGCTCGAGGAGCTCAGCAAGTCCCAGCAGACCGACGCGCGTGACTGGCACTATGCGGAAGCCGAGTACTTGCTGCGCCTCGCCAACCAGCGTCTGCAGCTGGAGCGTGACGTGAACGGTGCCGATGCGCTGCTCGAGAACGCGGATGCGCGCATCGCGGCGGCCAACAACCCGGCGCTGCTGCCGGTGCGCAAGGCCATCCAGTCCGAGCTGGCCAGTCTGGACAGCGTGCCGCGCGTCGATCGCAGCGGTATCTATCTGGCGCTGCTCGCCGAGCAGGAACAGCTGGCGCGTCTGCCACTCAAGCAGGACGTGGCCGAGATCGCCGCCAAGGTCGAGAACGACGCAGTGCCGACAGGCGGTTGGCAGCAGCAGCTGGCCCGCTTCGGCAACGAGCTGAAGGACCTGGTCACCGTGCGTCGTCATGACGAGGCACTGGAAGCCCTGATCACGCCGGAGCAGGAATCCTACCTGCGTCAGAACGTGCGTCTGGTGCTGGAACAGGCGCAACTGGCGCTGCTCAAGGAAGAGCCGAAGCTCTACCAGGCCGCCATCGACAAGGCCATCACGCTGGTCAATGGCTACTACGACACCAAGACCGATGGCGTGCAGAATGCCGTCGCCAAGCTGGAAGAGCTCAAGAGCAAGACCATTCGTCCGGAGCTGCCTGACATCTCCGCCTCTCTGAGCAAGCTGCGTGAGCTGATCGAGCGTCGCGCCCAGCAAGGGGGTGGCAACGCATGAGAGTCCTGATACTGCTGATCATCATCGGGCTGGCCATCGGTGCCCTGTTCGGGCAACTGATGCAGGCCTTCCCGGGCTACTGGCTGATTCGCGTCGGCGATACCTCGGTCCAGACCTCCTTCTGGTTCGGCTTGATCCTGCTGTTCGCGGGCTTCGTGGTGTTGCACTTCGGTCTGCGCTTGCTGTCGCGCTTCGCGCATCCGTTCTCCCGCCTCAAGGTGTGGAACAGCCGTACCCGTCATCGCAATGCCACGCGCAAGACCGTACGGGGTCTGGTGGCGCTGGCCGAAGGCCGCTGGAAGCGGGCCGAGAAGTCGCTGACCCACTCGGCGGAAGATTCCAGCACGCCGCTGGTCAACTACCTGTCCGCCGCCCTGGCCGCGCACTATCAGGGACGTTTCGAGCAGGCGGACACGCTGCTCAAGCGGGCGCACGAGTCCACCCAGGGCTCCGAGAGCGCCGTGGGTCTGGTGCAGGCGCAGCTGATGCTGGACCGCCAGCAGCATGAACAGGCGCTGGCGACCCTGACGCGTCTCGACAAGCAGCTGGGCGAGCACCCGCAGGTGCTCAAGCTGCTCAAGCAGGCCTATCTGGCGGTCAATGACTGGGATGGTCTGCGTCGTCTGATGCCGCGTCTCGACAAGCAGGACCTCATCTCCCCCGAGGAGAAGAAGGAGCTGGAACAGCGGGCCTATGTGGCGCTGATCCAGCAGGCCGCGCGCAATCCGGAAGATATCGAGCGCGTGCGCAACCTGTGGGCCGACATGCCGGACCACCTGCGCACCGACGTGAATCTGGTCGCGCTCTACGCCGAGGCGCTGATCGCCGGTGGTCAGGAAGGTCTGGCCGAGCGTCTGCTGCGTCACTCCCTCAAGGAGTGCTGGGATTCGCGTCTGGTGCTGCGTTACGGCCTGCTGGACGTGGATGCACCGCGTCAGCTGGTGTATGCCGAGAAGTGGCTGCAGGAGCGTCCGAATGATCCGGACCTGCTGCTGTCGCTGGGCCGTCTGGCACTGCGCAACGCCAGCTGGGGCAAGGCTCAGGAGTACTTCGAGGCTAGCCAGCGCCAGCGTCCGAGCGGTACGGTGTGTGCTGAACTCGCGCGTCTGTTCGCCAACCTGGGCGAGCACAACAAGAGTCAGCTCTACTACCGTCAGAGCGTCGAGCTGCTGGACCGCTCACTGCCGGCCCTGCCGCAGCCGAGCAAGGACAACGCCTGAGGGGTGGCCGCCGAGTGTCAGTCAACCGTCGAGCGCCAGCCGCTGAGTGCCAACTAAGGCACGACAGGCGTCATGAAGGCTGGCGGACAAGGCACTCGGCGGCTTGCACGATGTTTCCTTGTTTGATGAAAGGTATTGCCCAATTGCACCGGTCGCGCTGTCGGCCGGTGGTGCAGGTTTCTCTCCGGGGTATCCACGTTCACACGCTGTGTGACGGGATGCCCTTCTTTTTGCCCGTATGACGGGCGCTGAGGGCATTCTCGCCCAGGCTATCGCCCTGTCAGCACGCCGCCGTGAGGTGTCGGCGGGTGCATGCTGGCGTGGGCATGCCCGGTGCCGGACTTCTCGTTGCTGATCCGGCAACGATGCGTCCGGGCCTGCACGGCCAGAGCGTGATCGTGTGGCGCTGGCTGGAAGCGATTCCTCCGTGCGATGATTCTGCGTGTCGGATGTGCCCATGCATGTGGTGCATCTTCGGGCCGAGTCCGGTCCGTTTCCCCAAGCGATGATGGAGTCTGCATGTTGCATAAGTCCCTGGCCCTGATGGGCGCCTCTGTACTGGCCGTGTCACTGGCCGGTTGTGCCGCTACCGGTAACAGCTCTTCCAGCAACGCCGCCAGCTCCTCCAGCTCGTCCAGCTCGTCCAGCTCCATGATGAGCCTCGCCAGCAGCATGCTGAGCAGCCAGACAGGCCAGTCCCTGCCGGCAGCTGACCTGATGTCCAGCCTGACTTCCCAGCTGGGTGTGTCCTCCACTCAGGCGCTGGGTGGCTCTGCTGCCATGCTGGCGCTGGCCCAGTCCCAGCTTGGCACCAGCGCGACCTCCGAGCTGTCCACTGACGTGCCGCAGCTGTCCAGCCTGACCAGCAGCAGCTCGCTGTCCACGCTCTCCAGCCTGGCGAGCCTGAGCGGCAACGACAATGCCACGGCATTGGCCAGCACCGTTGGCAATGTCGATGACAGCGCGTCTCTGGACAGCGCCTTCTCCGCGCTGGGCATGGACAGCAGCATGGTCTCCCAGTTCGCGCCGGTGCTGCTCAGCTACATGGGCGGCGAAGGCGTCAGCTCGACGCTGCTGAGCTCGCTGTCCAGCATGTGGGGCACCGGCTCCTGAGCCAGCCCCTTGCATGAGGTGTGAGGCAGCGTTTTAAGCCCGCACATGAAAACGCCCCCGAGCCAGTGGCTCGGGGGCGTTTTCGTTTCAGGACGGCTGCCTGCGCAGGCAGCCGTGTCGGGATAGTGCAGGCGCTTGATCAGTCGCCGTCGGCATCCGGTTGGGTGGTCTGACGGATGCGCTGTTCCTCGGCATCCACGACTTCCCCGTCTTCGGTGGCATGACGCGTCAGCGGATTCTCCTCGCGACGTTTGGCGACCTTGGCGGCTGCCTCGCGCTGCTCGGGAGTCTTCGGCTGACCGGCGGCCGAGCCATCGATCACGAACGGCGCCTGCATGGTGCGCACGTTGGCCGGCGGCGCGCCACCGTCCTTGTCCTGACCGAAGTACATGGTCATGTGCGGGAACGGGATCTCGATGCCAGCGGCGTCGAAGTGCTGCTTCACGAGCTTGTTGTACTCGCGGCCGATGGCCCACTGGTTGCCCGGGCTGGTCTTGATCATCACGCGGATGTTGACCGAGCTGTCGGCCAGGGCCGAGACGCCGGCGATGGTGACCGGCTCGAGAATCTCCGGACCATAGCTGCCTGCCTCGAGCTCATCGAAGGCCGCACGCAGGTGCACGATGGCGTGGTCGACATTCTCGCGATAGGAGATGCCGTATTCGCCGACATGGTAGGCGAAGTCACGCATGTAGTTGGAGACGGTATCCACCGACGAGAACGGCACGATATGGAAGGTGCCGGACAGGTCGCGGATGCCCACCGAGCGGATGGTCAGGCGTTCCGCGGTACCGGTCACGCCACCGGCAGAGACCACATCGCCGGTGTTGATGGCGTTCTCCAGCTGGATGAACACCCCGGTGATGATGTCCTGCACCATCTTCTGGGCGCCGAAACCGATCGCCAGACCCAGTACCCCGGCACCGGCCAGCAGCGGCGCGATGTCGATGCCGATCTCGGACAGCACGATCATCGCGGTGAAGACGATCATCGCGATGGCGATGGCATTGCGGAACAGTGCCAGCAGGGTCTCCACCCGCGAGGACGGCTTGCCCTTGCCGGTGTCCGGATTGAGCTTGTGCTCGATCAGGCTGGCGATACCGACCCAGACCGCGATGGCGAAGGCGAGAATGAACAGCACATGGAAGATGCGCGACAGCAGCAGGGCACCGGCATCGGTTGCCAGCCACTCGCCGAGCGCCACGATGTGCCAGGCATTCAGCACCATGCCGACCACCACGATCAGGATGATGGCGCGCATGATGCGCAGCGCGGTGGGAATGTAGGAGTTGAGGCGCTTCTCCAGCAGCGGCAGCTGACCACGCAGCTTGTCGGAGATCTGGATGCGCTTGCCGATCAGCTGCGTCACCACGCGCGACAGCAGAGCACCGCCGCCGATGGCGAGCAGCGTCTTGAGCGTCGCCCCCATCATGAACGGCAGCGCCTCTTCAGGCGTCGTCTGCGAGATGATGAATAGGGTGGCGAAGTAGGCCAGCGCGATCAGATGCCAGGTGCGCGCCAGAATGCGCAGACACACGGCGATGATCGCGTTGTTCGCCTCGCGGGCTTGAGTGAGCAGGCGGTCACGCAGAATGATGCGATTGCGCGAGATCACCACGATGGCCCAGACGAGGGTGATGGCCATGATCAGCAGATTGACGAAGCTGCCGACGGCCGGCGCCAGGTTGTTGTTGATCATCGGCACCACGACCAGGATGCCGTAGCCGATGAAGCCGGCCAGCATGGCCAGGGAGCGGTTCCAGTAACGCGCCACCTCATCCGGCATCGGCAGCAGACGCAGCCCCTTGTAACCGGAGGAGAACAGCATGCGCATCAAGGCCTTGAACAGCTCGATCACCAGATAGGCGTTCAGGAACATCGACTCGCGCTGACCGATCACGCCCTGTTCGCCATAGGCGAAGATGGCGAGCAGATAGCCGCCGAGGAAGGCGAGACCGATGACCGCGATGTCCACCACCGCCGCGACCAGCACTGCCAGCAGGGTGCGCAGCAGCGGGCTGCGGTGCTGGCCATCCAGTGACCACTGGCTGACGCGCGAGAACAGCGGCTTGGCGAGTCTGCGCAGCACGAGGAACAGCGCAATGGTCGAGACGACGACCAGCCCGAGGCTTACGGCCTCGCTGGTGAAGCGACTCCAGTCGATCTCGTCGGCGTCCTCGTTGGCCAGGCCATCGAGGGTGCCCAGCATGCGGTCCAGCGTGGCGGAGAGATCCGCGACCAGGTCCTGGCTGATGGCCGCCAGCTGGCGCGACAGTGACGGCGAGTCCTCGCTCAGGGTGACGTCTTCCCCCGCCACCTCGACGGCTTGTTCACTCGCCTTGCTGTCCAGCTGTCGCAGGCCTTCGATCAGGGCCTCGCGCTGACTGGGGTCTTCCAGCAGCGTGGCCAGGCTCTCGTAGGAGGATGTCGCGCCATCGACGCTGCCGTCCTCGGCGGCATGGGACAGGCTGCTGAACCCGAGGCTCAACACCATCAACAGCATCATCAGGGCGGACATCAGCCAGGCAGGTCGCCATGAGTCCGGTTGGCGCGAGGCAGCAAGGGCGGGAGGGGAGTGCGGGGGTGTCGGAATCGCCACAGATGGCTTCTCCATGTCGGTGAGTGTGTGAGGCGTCGGGGTAGAGAGTGAGAGCAGGCTCCGCAGGTGCATCAGAGGCTCGCAAGCGTCCCATCAATAACGCGAGGATCTGTCAGGTAGATGTTGAAGGGGCGTCACGCGCGTCCTGTGCGCACGCCGAGCGAGAGTCCATCCCTCAGTTATCGGGGCACTTGGGGCTATCCCAACCCCTGCGGGGACTCCGCCAGAGACATTCTTGCGCACAGCCTGCGGCAGGCGTCGCCAACCTTCAAGGTCTTCAGGCGCTGCTCGGGGGAGAGGCGTGACCTGCTGCCACGCAGGATGTTGCAATGTCGCGTTGCATGAACTGGTGTGGTGAGTCACAGGATGAGTCGGTATTGTTGCGATTGATTATTATTCGTTGTTCAGGTGTGATAGTCATGCGCACAGGGGCCGCCTTGCGGTATCGTCCTGCGCAGGATCACGCCTGCCTTCGCTTGAGTGCGAGATCATTTCCTTCATTTCGGAGTACTGCATGACCGTCTCGTCGACTGCTTTTACTGCTCGTGGCATGACCCGGCCTGCATGGTTCAAACAGGGCCTGATGGCGACCTTGGCGGTAGCGCTGATGGGGGCTTCCCTGTCTGCCGAGGCACGCAGTGTCGAGACGGCCTACGGTGAGCTGGACATCGAGGGCACGCCGCAGCGTGTCGTCACCCTGTACGAAGGCGCGCTGGATGTGGCCGTCGCCAGTCAGGTGACGCCGCTGGGCACCGTGACCACGCGTGGCGGTGATGGCGTGGCGAGCTATATCCAGTCGCAGGTGCCGGACATCAAGATCATCGGCACGCCGCGTGAGTTCAATCTCGAGGCGATCGTCGCGCTCAAGCCGGACCTGATTCTGGCGCCGCCGGGCCTCGACAAGACCCAGTACCAGCTGATGTCGCGTCTGGCGCCGACCGTCGTGCCGAGCGCTTCGGCGCTGAGCCAGCAGGGCTGGAAGGAGCAGAGTCGTGTCTATGCCGAGGCGCTGGGCGAGACGGCCGAAGCGGAACTCGAGACACGTCTGGCCGCCATCGACGCGCACGCCGCGCGTCTGAAGGCCGAGATGACCACCCCGGAAACCGCCAGCCTGGTGCGTCGCATGCCGGGTGGTCTGATGGCGATGTCCGACCAGCTGTTCGCGACCGGCCTGATGGCGGCCAGCGGCTATGAGCTGGTCGGCGGTGATCTGGTCAAGCCGGGTCGCCCGCATTCCGATCCGCTCAGCGACGAGAACATGGCGCGCATCGATGCGCAGACCATCTTCCTCGCCACCATGGACGACTCCTCTGATGCCGCGGTCGACGCCCTGGCGGCAGAACCGGCCTTCCAGCGCCTCGAGACAGCGGACCGCGACAGCCTGGTCGGCGTGAATGGCCAGCTGTGGACCAGCGCCAGTGGCCCGTTGGCCGCGGAAGCACTGCTGAAGGATATCGACCGGGCGCGCGATGATGGCTAGTCGCAGTCATGTCGGTGCACCACGTTTGACCCCTGCTCAGGCAGGGGACCTCCCGCAACCGCGACGCGGGAGGTGGTATGCAGGCTGAAGAGACCTCTCCACAGGTCCGCAGGCCACGCGCACATGCCGCCCGGATGACCCACAAGGTCTCCGGGCGTCTTGCGTTGCGTCAGGTGATGCCGCTGGCCTGCCTGAGCGCCCTGCTGACCTGTCTGGCCAGCCTGCTGTGGGGGGCTGGCGATGTCGGCCCCTGGCAGGCGCTGCAGGTGCTGGCCGGACAGGGCAGTGATCAGGCGCGCTTCGTGGTGCTCGAGCTGCGCGCGCCGCGTACCCTGATCGGCATGGTGGTCGGCATGATGCTCGCCTGTGGCGGCGCCCTGATGCAGGTGGTGGCACGCAACCCACTGGCGGAGCCGGGCTTGCTGGGCGTGAGTGCCGGGGCCTCCTTTGCCGTGGCCGTGGCCTTGTTGCTGGGGATGGAAGCGACCGGCATGCACGTGATGGTGGCGCAGAGTGGTGCGCTGCTGGGCTGTCTGTTCGTGATGAGCACCGTGCGGATGAGCGGCGCACGTCAGGACCCGGTGCGCCTGGTGCTGGCCGGCGCGGCGCTGTCGAGCCTGCTGGTGGCGCTGACGTCTCTGGCCTTGCTGATCGACCAGCGCGCGGCCGACGAGATCCGCTTCTGGGTGATCGGCAGTCTGGCCGGACGCTCGCTGGAGGCGCTTTACAGCAGCCTGCCCAGTATCCTGCTCGCGGTGCTGCTGACGCTGTGGCTGGCGCGGCCGCTCTCCGCGATGGTGCTGGGTGAGCAGGTCGCCAGTGGCCTGGGCCACCATCCCAAGCGCGTGCGCAAGGTCGCGATCCTGGTGGTGGCGCTGCTGGTCGGTGCCGCGACGGCACTGGCAGGGCCGGTGGCCTTAGTCGGCCTCGCCGTGCCCTATGTGGCGCGAGCGCTGTGCGGCGCTGATGTGCGGCGCACGCTGTGGCTGTGCCTGCCGCTGGGCGTGACCATGCTGCTGAGCGCCGATGTGGTGTCGCGGCTGGTCGTGCCGCCCTCGGAGCTGCCGCTGGGGGTGCTGACGACCCTGATGGGCGCGCCCGTGCTGATTGCCGTGGTGCGTGCCCGCCGTCTGCCCACCCTGTAGCGACTGGTGCCTCTGGCGCTTGCGGCGTGAACGATGATGGAGGCCAGGCTGGCGCGCATGCCGGCGCCATCGCCTCATTGCTTGAATCGACCGGCCCTGTCAGGCGTTGTCCTGACAGGGCCTTGTTTGGAATCGATGATGTCTAGACCTTCACCGCTTGATCCCCTTCGCTCGGCCCCTACCGGCACGCTCTGGTGGCGACATGGCAAGCTGTCCCTGCTGCTGTTGCGTGCGCCATTGCTGGCGGCCGGCATACTGCTGCTGGCGCTGCTGATGGCCAGTGTCGCCTCGCTGATGCTGGGCAGTGCCGGCCTTGGGCCGTGGGATGCCTTCAAGGCGGCCTTCGGGCACGGCGAGTTCGCCACCGTCTTCGTGGTGCAGGAATTGCGCCTGCCGCGTCTGCTGGCCGGTATCGCCACGGGTGCTGCCTTCTCGCTGGCGGGCTGTCTGATGCAGACCCTGGCCGGCAATCGTCTGGCGACACCCGGCATCATCGGCATCGACAATGGCGCGACCGCCTTCGCGGTGGCCTCCGTGGTCGGGATGGGCATCTCGCTGGCGCCGCCGGTGATGGCGTTGAGCGGTGCCGTGATCGCCACTGCGCTGGCCTTCGGGCTCTCCGGCGGTATCGGCACACGCGGCTATCGCTTCCTGGTCGCCGGTATCGGGGTCGGGGCGCTGTTCGGTGCCGGAACGCAGCTGATGCTGGCAAGAGTCTCCATCGATGCCGCCAACAGCGCCTACCCGTGGACGGTCGGCAGCCTCAATGCGCGTGATGCCGATTCGCTCACCTGGCTCGGGCTGGCCCTGCTGATCGGCGTGCCGATCGCACTCTGGCTGGGGCGCGGTCTGAATACGCTGCGCTTCACCGACCGCGTCGCGACCGGGCTGGGACAGCCGGTGTCGCGTGTACGCCTGATCACGCTGTGGTTGTCGGTCGTGCTGACGGCGGCGGCCGTCGCGGTGGCCGGGCCGGTAGGCATGGTGGCGCTGGTGGGGCCCGAGATCGCACGCTACCTGTCGCGCCACAAGGGCGTGCCGCTGCTGGCCTCGGCGCTGGCCGGCGCGCTGGTGATGGTGCTGGCAGACCTTGCCGGTCGCACCCTGCTGTCGCCACTGGAAATCCCGGTAGGTATCGTGATGGCCGTGGTCGGCAGCCCTTATCTGCTGTGGATACTGCTGCGCAGTCCGCGCTAGCCGTTGCCCCTATTTTCCTGCTGAGCGGCCCAGGGCCAGCCCTTGTCGCTCAGCGTCGCACGACATGTTTCAGCGGCTGATGATGTTCCAGCGGCCGATGATGTTTCAGGAGAGTGCGCCATGAGCGCTGAGACGATGCTTGATCCGCGAGCGATGAATTCCCCGGCCGATCGCCACGCCGCGGCCACCACCGATACCCTGCGAGCGAACGAGCTGTCGCTGGGCTATGGCGCGCGCCAGCGCCATGTCACCGTGATCGATTCGCTGACCCTGGGGCTGCCCGACGGCAAGGTGACGGCGATCGTCGGGCCCAATGGCTGTGGCAAGTCGACACTGCTGGCAGGGCTGGCTCGCCTGCAGTTGCCTGAGTCAGGTGCGGTGCTGCTGGAAGGCAAGGATATTCACGCCTATAAGCGGCGCGAAGTGGCCCAGCGCATCGCGCTGCTGCCTCAGGAGACGCATTCGCCCGAGGGGGTGACGGTACATGAGCTGGTGCGTTTCGGTCGTCAGCCCTATCAGGGCGCGCTGAGTCAGTGGTCTGAGGAGGATCAGCGGCTGGTGGCCGAGGCGATGGCCGCCGCCGACATCGAGAGCCTGGCGGACCGTGAGCTGGCCTCGATGTCCGGCGGGCAGCGTCAGCGTGCCTGGATCGCCATGGCGCTGGCACAGCAGACACCCTTGCTGCTGCTGGATGAGCCGACCTCGGCGCTGGATCTCGGCCACCAGATCGAGGTCTTCGAGCTGATCCAGCGTCTGGCCCATGAAGAGGGCAAGACCATCGTGATGGTGGTGCATGATCTGGCCAGTGCCTGCCGCTATGCCGACCACATCGTGGCCATGCACGCAGGTCGCGTGATCGCCGAGGGTGCGCCCGCCGAGGTGGTGACGCCGGAGCTGGTGCGCAAGCTCTATGGGGTCGAGTGCCGCCTGATCCCCGATCCCGACACCGGAACACCGCTGCTGATCGGCGTGCGCCGCACCAGCGAGCGCCTGAGCGGCAGCGCGACCTGAGGCCGAGGCGGTGGCTATCGCGGGCGCTGTGGCGCCTGCGTGGCCGCTGCCGGGCCTTGAGCGGGCCTGAGGGAGGGGCTTGAGAAGGCCTGAGAGGGTGACTTGAGAGGGGGGGGGGCGTTAGGGCGGTCTGCCACTGACAGGAAAAGGCCAGCCAGAATTGATCGCCCACAAACAGAAAGGCCTCCCCGAAGGGAGGCCTTTCTGTCACGGATATGGTGGAGGCGACGGGAGTCGAACCCGTGTCCGCCGGCACTCCGCCTTCGGCTCTACATGCTTAGTTTCATTATTTGATTTAACACTACTGCCGCCAATGAACAGGCTACAGCAATGCGATTCTCTGAGTTTTAATCTCGACCTTAGAGACGTCGGCCAAGACGATCCTGTTTATACGGGCTCGTTCTCAATCCACCTTGAACAGGCGCAACGGTATCATGAGCAGCTTATGCAGCTAGAGCGTAGTTGTCGTCGTTTGCGACTATATATTTGCAACGTTTTATTTACGAGATACGTTACGATCTCGGCATGCACCTCAGGGTTTGCCACCAGCGTCGAATGCCAGAACGCCCCCATAACAGTGTTACCACTTTACTGCGTTGCTACGTCTTCATCATAACAGGTGGGGACTGTGCTACGCCAGTTCAAGCGTTCAGGAAAATTTCTGACCTGACAGTAGCTTGCTGGCGTGAGCTGCCTCACGCTGCCCTCAGCGGTCGCGCAGGATACGGGCCTTCTGACGGTTCCAGTCACGGTCTTTCTCGGTGGCGCGCTTGTCGTGCAGCTTCTTGCCTTCCACCAGCGCGATCTCGCACTTCACGATCGCATTCTTCCAGTACAGCTTGACCGGCACACAGGTGTGGCCCTTGTCCTGGGTGCGCGAGAAGATGCGTGCGATCTGCTTCTTGTGCAACAGCAGCTTGCGCGTGCGCTGCGGGTCCGCCACCGCGTGGGTGTTGGCGGTTTCCAGCGGGTGGATGTGGCAGCCCAGCAGCCAGGCTTCGGCATTCTTGATCACGATATAGGTATCGGTCAGCTGGCCCTTGCCTGCGCGCAGCGCCTTCACTTCCCAGCCTGCCAGTACCAGACCCGCTTCGAAGGTTTCCTCGATGTGGTACTCGTGGCGTGCCTTCTTGTTCTGGGCGATCAGATTGCCGCCCTGTTCGGGTTTCTTTTTCTTGCCCATGTTGCCTCATTTGTCGTGTGCGCCTGCCGTCATCCAGTGTGGATATGGCACATCCTTCTGGATGGGGGGAGGCGTGTTACCATTCAAGGCCAGACGGCACTTCATGCGCCGGCCCATTGTTCATGATACGCATGCTGCGTATCCAAGTCAGCGGAGAGCTAGATGCCTACGGTCAACCGGTCTGCCCTGGTGCGGCATTCGGCCCGGGCAATGTTCGATCTGGTCAATGATTTCGAGCGTTATCCCGAATTCCTGTCCGGCTGCAGCAACGCGGAATTGCTGGAACGTGATGAGGACCATCTCAAGGGCAGGCTCACCCTGTCCAAGGCAGGCATGCAGCAGAGCTTCGTCACGCGCAATGACCTGTATGCCCCCGAGCGGATAGAGCTGAATCTGGTCGATGGCCCCTTCAAGCGTCTGCAGGGGACCTGGCTGTTCACGCCGCTGGGCGAAGATGCCTGCAAGGTCTCGCTCGAGATGGACTTCGAGTTCAGCAATCGCCTGCTGGGCATGGCGTTCGGCAAGCTGTTCAGTCAGGTCGCCGCTCAGATGGTCGAGGCCTTCACGCGTCGCGCTGACCAGATCTATACCCAGCGCTGACACCTGGCCGTTGGCCAAGGTGGAACGCCGCGCAGGTGATATATCGCACAGGTGGTATATAAAGGTGGCGAGAGCAAAGGAGCAGACATGGCAGACAGAATCACGGTCGAGGTGGCCTATGCGCTGCCCGACAAGCAGAAGATCGTCTCGCTGGCGGTCGCCCCCGGCACCACGGCGCGCGAGGCCGTGCGCATGGCACGTCTGGAGCAGCACTTTCCGACGATTGCCGCCGAGGTGTTTCTCGAGGCGGACCTGGGCATCTTCGGCAAGGCGCTGCGCAAGCCCGATGAGCATGTGCTGGACGCCGGGGACCGGGTCGAGGTCTATCGCGCCTTGATCACCGACCCCAAGCTTGCGCGCAAGCGGCGCGCCGACAAGGCCGCTCGCGCCGCTCAGTAAGACGAGACGCAGGCGAGAATCAAAAACAGCGGGGCACCTTTCAAGGTGCCCCGCTGTTGTTCTGGCTTGTCACTGAGTGAAGAGGACAGTGATCAGCGCTCTTCAGGCAGGTCGGCTGCGCCTGCCTTGGGTTCAGCACGGTTAGGCTGTGCCGCGCGAGGGTCGATGTCCAGGTCCGGCACGATGACGGTTTCCTGGTCTATGTCGCCGCTCTTGTCGATGTTGGAGAGTGAATCGCCTGCGAAGGTCAACGTCACGCGCTTGTTGATGATTTCGCCATCCGCTTTCTTGAGGCGATAGACGTAGTCCCAGCTATCCTCACTGAAGGGGGCGGTCAGCAGCGGTGAGCCCATCACGTAGATGACCTGTTCTCGGCTCATGCCCGGCTTCAATTGCTCGACCATTTCCGGCTTGATCAGGTTGCCCTGAGGAAGGTCGCGCTTGTAGACGCTGAAGTAGCTGCACCCGGTGAGCAGCGACAGGGCGCTGCAAAAGGCGACTGTTTTGATCAAGTTTTGCATTTGCCCTGAAGATTCCCTATCGTTTTGCCTTGGCCGATCATACCTGATACATCAAGCGACTGCGAAGAGTACCCCAGCATGGCCGATCAGAACCATGAACTGCGCAAGGCGGGACTCAAGGTAACCCTACCGCGAGTCAAGATCCTGCAGATCCTCGAGAAATCGACGGATCGACACCTGAGTGCCGAGGACGTGTACAAGGCGTTGCTTGAGGCTGGCGAAGATGTCGGTCTGGCGACGGTTTATCGTGTGCTCACCCAGTTTGAAACAGCGGGACTGGTGATGCGTCACAACTTCGATGGCGGTCACGCCGTCTTCGAACTGTCCCAGGAAGAACACCATGACCACATGGTATGTCTGGACAGCGGCGAGATCATAGAGTTCTGTGATCCCGAGATCGAGCGCCGTCAGCGCGAGATCGTCGAGGAGCACGGCTATGAGCTGGTCGAGCATGCGCTAGTGCTCTACGTGCGTCCCAAGGGCGACAAGAGCGATAGCTGACGCGGGTTGCGTCAGGGATGACGTGGCTGGAGAGCCTTCTCCGGCCAGATACACGAACGGCCGCCCCTGAGGGCGGCCGTTCGTGTATCTGGCGTTCATGTTTCCTCAATCCATGACTCTGGCGTTCGTCTTGTTGAGGAGCATCATTGGACGAATGGACGTCGCTGGCAGTGCATGAACGGCGACGGCGACGGCGACGGCGACGGCGACGGCGACTTTGACGACAGTGCTCAGTGGCGGCTGTCGGCAGCGCCGAGCATCTCGCGGGCGTGGGCGAGGGTCTGCTCGGAGAGATGAATGCCGCCCAGCATGCGTGCCAGCTCGCGCACACGGCCGCTTTCATTCAGCAGCGCCATATGGGTGCGGGTCGTGTCCTTCTCGGCCTGCTTCTCTATATGCAGGTGCTGATGCGCCTGTGCGGCGACCTGCGGCAGGTGAGTGACGGTCAGCACCTGGCCCTTGTCGCCCAGGCGACGCAGCAGCTGGCCGACGATCTCGGCGGTAGCGCCGGAGATGCCGACATCGACTTCATCGAAGACCAGGCTGGGGATGGTCGAGCGACTGGCGGCCACGACCTGGATCGCCAGTGATACACGCGAGAGCTCACCGCCGGAGGCGACCTTGGCCAGCGCACGTGGCGGCTGGCCCGGGTTGGCGCTGATGCGGAAGTGGATACGCTCCATGCCTTCGGGCTGCGGGCGCTCCCGCGCCTCGATGGCGACCTCGAAGGTGGCCTTGCCCATGCCGAGGAAGGCCAGCTGGTCCTGGATGTCGCTGGCCAGTTGCGGGGCGGCGGTGGCGCGTTTGGCGCTCACCTCACTCGCCAGCCCCTTCCAGGCCTCGCGACGCTGAGCCACTTCTTCGCGCAAGGCTTCGATGGCCTCCTCATCGCCACCCAGGCCGTCGAGTTCTTCGCTCAGGCGCTGATGAAGGCCATGCAGCTCGTCCGGCATCACATGATGCTTGCGCGCGATCTGGTGAATGCGGCTCAGGCGCTCATCGACGAAGGCGAGGCGCTCGGGGTCGAGTTCGGTGACTTCCACGAAGCGGTGCAGCTCGCGCGCCGCTTCTTCTATCTGGATGCGCGCTTCCTCGAGCATACCCAGTGCACTGGCCAGTGAGCCATGCTCGTTGCCCGGCAGATGCGCCAGACGTGCCAGGGCCTGGTTGAGGCGTGACAGCGCACCTTCTTCGTCGTGATCACAGCATTCGGCGGCGGACTGCGCCTCGGCCAGAATCTGCTCGGCATTGGCCAGCGTTTCCTGCTCCTGCTCCAGGGCTTCCAGCTCCCCTTCGCACAGCGCCAGTTCATCGAGCTCCTCGACCTGATAGCGCAGCAGCTGGCGACGTGCACGCACCTCATCGCCATCATTGCTCATGCGTTTGAGGCGACGATGCGCCTCCTGCCAGTGACGGAAGTCCTCGCGCAACTGGGCAGCCTGAGTCTCCAGGCCCGCATATTCGTCGAGCTGACGCAGATGCGTCTCTTCCTTGAGCAGGGAGTGATGGGCGTGCTGGGAGTGGATGTCGATCAGGTGCTCGCCCAGCTCGCGCAGGTCGGCGATGGTGCAGGGCGTGCCGTTGATCCAGGCCTTGGAGCGGCCGCTGGCGGTGATGACGCGACGCAGCAGGCAGTCGTCGCTGCCCAGTTCGCGCTCATCCAGCCACTGACGGGCGTCGCCAAGCTCACTGATATCGAAACGCGCGATGAGGTCGGCGCGGTCGGCGCCATGCCGCACGCTGCCGGCATCGGCACGCTCGCCCAGGCACAGGCCGAGGGCGCCGAGCAGGATGGACTTGCCGGCACCGGTCTCGCCGGTGATGGCGGTCATGCCGCGGCGGAAATCGAGTTCCAGCGTTTCGACGATGGCAAAATCTTGGATGGCGAGTTGCAGCAGCATGACTACCTCCGAGGGGGGCTTTGACGTACGCCGTGCTGGGGGAACATCAGCGGACCCGGACTCGATGGGCGGGCTACGGTGTCGCCATACAGTATGTTTATACAGTGAACATGGCTTTTTATACAGCACGTTCGGGTGGCCTTCAATCCATGCCGGACTCAGTGGGGAGAAAAGCCTGCGGCAAGGCTTGAGAAGCGATGTGCTGTCCCCATATAGAGGCACTGACACTTTCAGTCGGCAGCAATGGCCTGGCCTTGCTGCCTCTCAAGGCAACTCATGGCCTGTCTGTCAGCCAGTACGCGTGATGCTTCGCGACAAGCTCAGCAGGCCACGAATCAGGGCAATGGCGCATAGACGCCGGCCCGCAGGAGATCAGCATGGCTCAGGACCCGCAGACCCCGATGGATGAAGAGCTTCAGCGTGCCGCTCGCGATGCCGAGCCGCAGCCGGAAACGCCGGAAGGTGAAGTGATCGACAACGTACTGGATGCCGACGATACCGGCGCCGAAGGCTCTCTGGTGGACAACCCGGAAGCCGAGATGCTGGCCGCCCAGGTCGAAGAGCTTGAGCAGGCCGTCAAGGAAGCCAAGGACCAGGCACTGCGTGCGGCTGCCGATGCGCAGAACGCGCGCCGTCGTGCCGAGCAGGACGCCGAGAAGGCGCGCAAGTTCGCGCTGGAGAAGTTCGTCAAGGAAATGCTGCCGGTGGTGGATTCCCTCGAGAAGGCACTGGAATCCATGTCGGGTGACGAAGCGGCCAAGACCCACGTCGAAGGCATCGAGATGACCTTGAAAATGCAGCTGGATGCCCTGAACAAGTCAGGCGTCGAGCAGCTGGATCCGCATGGCGAGCCCTTCGATCCGGAATACCATCAGGCTGTCGCCATGGTGCCGTCCCCGGACGCGGAGCCGAACAGCGTCATCGACGTGATGCAGAAGGGTTACACCCTCAATGGCCGCCTGGTGCGCCCGGCGATGGTGGCAGTCAGCAAGGCCTCCTGAGGCCTGCGCGCTCCCGACGCCCGATAGGCGTTGGATCGCGCCCTGTGGGGGCTCAGGGCGATCCGGCCCGGGAAAATTTGCCCGGCCGGGTCTTGAAACCCTGACACGCGACCCCATCTAGAGAAACAAGTTCAGGCACCGACACAAGGTGCCGACATCCAGACTTATCTTTCAGGCTAGCAACAGATTCGAGGTATACGATTATGGGACGCATCATCGGTATTGACTTGGGTACTACCAACTCCTGTGTGGCAGTGCTCGACGGCGAGAAAACCAAGGTCATCGAAAACGCTGAAGGCGGTCGCACCACACCGTCCATCATCGCTTACACCGACGACAACGAGATTCTGGTCGGCCAGTCGGCCAAGCGTCAGGCAGTGACCAACCCGGAGAACACTCTCTTCGCGGTCAAGCGCCTGATCGGTCGCAAGTTCAAGGATGATGTGGTTCAGAAAGACATCAAGATGGTGCCGTACAAGATTGTCGAAGCCGACAACGGCGACGCCTGGGTGCAGGTGAAAGACAAGAAGATGGCACCGCCGCAGATCAGTGCGGAAATCCTCAAGAAGATGAAGAAGACCGCGGAAGACTACCTCGGTGAAGAAGTCACCGAAGCCGTCATTACCGTGCCGGCCTACTTCAACGATTCCCAGCGTCAGGCGACCAAGGACGCCGGCCGCATCGCGGGTCTTGACGTCAAGCGCATCATCAACGAGCCGACTGCCGCAGCCCTCGCCTACGGCATGGACAAGTCTCGTGGTGACAAGACCATCGCGGTCTACGACCTGGGCGGCGGTACCTTCGATATCTCCATCATCGAAGTCGCCGACGTCGACGGTGAGACCCAGTTCGAAGTGCTCGCCACCAACGGCGACACCTTCCTGGGTGGTGAAGATTTCGACATGCACCTGATCAACTACCTGGTTGACCAGTTCAAGGCAGACAGCGGTATCGATCTGTCCGGCGACAACCTCGCCATGCAGCGTCTGAAGGAAGCCGCCGAGAAGGCCAAGATCGAGCTGTCCAGCGCTCAGCAGACCGACGTGAACCTGCCGTACATCACGGCTGACAACACCGGTCCGAAGCACCTGAACGTCAAGGTGACCCGTTCCAAGCTCGAGTCTCTGGTCGACGACCTGGTCGCACGCTCCCTGAAGCCGTGCCAGACCGCGCTGTCCGACGCCGGCCTGTCCGCCTCCGAGATCGACGACGTCATCCTGGTCGGTGGTCAGACCCGCATGCCGCTGGTGCAGTCCAAGGTGGCCGAGTTCTTCGGCAAGGAAGCTCGCAAGGACGTCAACCCGGATGAAGCGGTCGCCGTCGGCGCCGGTATCCAGGGCGGCGTGCTGGGCGGCGACGTCAAGGACGTGCTGCTGCTGGACGTGACCCCGCTGACCCTCGGTATCGAGACCATGGGTGGCGTGCTGACGCCGCTGATCGAGAAGAACACCACCATCCCGACCAAGAAGTCTCAGGTGTTCTCCACCGCTGACGACAACCAGGGCGCGGTGACCATCCACGTCCTGCAGGGTGAGCGCAAGCAGGCTGCGCAGAACAAGTCTCTGGGTCGCTTCGACCTGGCCGACATTCCGCCGGCACCGCGCGGTGTGCCGCAGATCGAAGTCGCCTTCGACCTGGATGCCAACGGTATCCTGAACGTGTCCGCCAAGGACAAGGCGACCGGCAAGGAGCAGTCCATCGTCATCAAGTCTTCCGGCGGCCTGTCCGACGACGAGATCGAACAGATGGTGCGTGACGCGGAAGCCAACGCCGACGAAGACAAGAAGTTCGAGGAAATGGTCCAGCTGCGCAATCAGGCCGACGGCATGATTCACGCGACCAAGAAGACCCTGACCGAAGCCGGTGACAAGGCCGAAGCCAGCGAGAAGGAAGCCATCGAGACGGCGATCTCCGAGCTGGAAGAAGCCCTGAAAGGCGACGACAAGGATGCGATCCAGGCCAAGCTGGATGCACTGACCGAAGCGTCCGGCAACCTGGCGCAGAAGCTCTACGCCGAACAGGGCGCCCAGGGTGAGCAGGCTGCCGAAGGTCAGGCTGGCAAGAAGCAGGACGACGACGTGGTTGACGCCGAGTACGAGGAAGTCAACGACGACAAGAAGTCCTGAGGGATTTCTTGAACGACGTCTGATGACAGCGCGGGAGCCTTGTGAAGGTGTCCCGCGTTGTCGTTTGCATCGGTGGCGCCTTGCGCTAGCCGCGAGCCACCGGTGACAACCGGCATTCCAGAACAGACCGGCAGCCTCAGGCTGCCAGCAATCCAGGCGGACCTGATCCATGTCCAAGCGTGATTATTACGAAGTGCTTGGTGTCGAGCGTGGCGCCGACACCAAGGACATCAAGAAGGCGTACCGACGCCTGGCCCAGAAGCATCACCCGGACCGCAACCCGGATGATGAAACTTCGGCCGAGAAGTTCCGTGAAGTCTCTGAAGCCTACGAAGTGCTGTCCGATGCTGACAAGCGCGCCGCCTATGACCAGTTCGGTCATGCCGGTGTCGATGGTCAGGGCGGCGGTGGCTTCGGTGGCGGCGGCTTTGGCGGTGGTGGTGCCGGCGGCTTCGGCGATGTGTTCGGCGATGTCTTCGGTGACATCTTCGGTGGCGGCGGTGGTCGTCGCAACCCGAACGCTCCGCAGCGCGGCAGCGACCTGCGTTACAACCTGGACCTCGATCTGGAATCGGCGGTTGCCGGTACCACGGTCGATATCCGCGTGCCGCGTCTGGCGGCCTGTGGCCACTGCGATGGCGATGGTGCCGAGCCGGGTTCCAGCAAGGAAACCTGCCCGACCTGCAATGGCATGGGCAAGGTGCGCATGCAGCAGGGCTTCTTCGCGGTCGAGCAGGCGTGTCCGACCTGCCACGGTCGTGGCGAGAAGATCAGCGTGCCGTGCCGCAAGTGTCACGGCGAAGGCCGCGTCCAGGAATCCAAGACCCTCTCGGTCAAGATTCCGCCGGGCGTCGACACCGGCGACCGCATCCGCCTGAACGGCGAAGGCGAGGGCGGTGTCAACGGCGGGCCGTCAGGTGATCTGTATGTGCAGGTCAACCTGCGCGAGCACGAGATCTTCAAGCGCGATGGTCGTCACCTGCAGTGTGAAGTGCCGATCAGCTTCGTCGATGCGGCGCTGGGCGGTGAGCTCAACGTGCCGACCCTCGACGGACGTGTCGTGCTGAAGATTCCGGCCGAGACCCAGACCGGCAAGCTGTTCCGTCTGCGCGGCAAGGGCGTCAAGCCGGTGCGCGGCGGCCCCGCCGGGGACCTGCTGTGCAAGGTGGTCATCGAGACCCCGGTCAGCTTGAATGAAGAGCAGAAGGAGCTGTTGCGTCAGTTCCAGCAGAGCCTCGGTGATACCGGCAAGAGCCATTCACCGAAGGAGAACAGCTTCTTCGATGGCGTGAAGAAGTTCTTCGAAGACATGAAGCCCTAGGCATTCGCCTTGCCGTCCGCGGGCCAGCCCGTGGATGGCCTTCATGCCAGAGAGCCCCGCATTCGACTTGTCGAGTGCGGGGCTCTCGCGTTTCAGGCTCGGTGGCTCATTCTGGTAACTCGGACCAGTGGCTCAGTCCAGCAATTCAGCCCAGTAACACAGCCCGGGGGCATGGCTACTCCGGCGCTGATTCAGCCGTGAAGGCCTCGGGCTCGATGACGGCAAAGCAGCTCAGCAGCGTGGTCTGGAAGCTGCTGAAGTTGTCATCCGAGATCATCAGGAAGCGATTGCCTTCCAGGTGCGTCAGCCCTTCGAAGTTGTCCAGCGACCAGCCATCGCCGCTCGACAGGCGTGCCAGGGTGCGCACCTCGGCCTGGGTGCCGGGCTCGCCGAGATGCGCGCGGCGCAGACTGATCACCAGCGGGAAGGGCGGCGAGAAGGCGCGCTCCAGCATCAGCATGTCACCATCGGGCAGCATCTCCATCGCGGTCAGGCTCGAGCCGGTGTCGCTGGCCAGCGGGTAGCTCCACTCGTGCTTGTCGTCGAGGCTGAAGATGCGCGTCATGCCGTCGCTCATGCCTTCGGGTGTGGCTTCCAGCCCGGCGAGCATGCCGTATTCCGGGTGCAGGGTCAGGGCTTCCATGCCGTTGTTGGGCGCCGCGCCACGCGCACCCATCGGGGTGAAAGGCTCGCTGACGGCCAGGCCGCTGGGCAGGAAGTGCTCGACGCGTGGCTGCTGCTCGAAGCTGATCACCAGGCGGGAATCGCCGCGGCGCTCATTGTTCGCGCGCAGCAGCTGCAGGCCCTCGGCATCACTGAGGGCGCCGCGCAGCGAGACATCGGTCTCGTCGCGCAGGGTGTAGGTATTGAGCGCCTTGGCCCCGACCAGCTCACCGTGGCGGAAGGCGAGCCGCAGACGATGCAGCCAGCCGCGGTCCGACACGGCATACAGCAGTGACTCGTCCTGGTCCCAGCCGATGTCCGACAGGCCACCGACGGGGGTGTCATCCAGCCATTTGCCCGGCAGCCTGAGCGTGCCGCACCACTGGATTTCCGGGAACTCGCTCTTCTGTTCCGGCGATGCCAGCGTGTAGGGGCGCGGGTGAACGCCGCAGGCGCTCAACAGGCCGGCGAGCGCCGTGGTGACAGCGAGGGTCTGGAGCATGCGCCAGCGGCGCGAGGCGGGGGATTGGCGTGCAGGCATGCTGACTCCGGAGACTGAGCGGTGATGAGAAAAATGACGATCAACAGGAGACAACCTGGTACGAGGCTACTCTAGCGCGTAACCGGCACAAATACATGACGTCAGCCAACGCTGCAGGCGGCTGATATACTCGTGGCACAGCATAGGTGGCACGCTCGGGGCATGCTCGCGGGCGGTCACCCTCAAGACCCACAACAGGCAGGAGTCAGCATGACCCGTATCGCAATCATGGGCGTCGCCGGACGCATGGGACGCACGTTGGTCGAGGCCGTCGGTGCAGTGGAAGGTCTGACGCTGGCGGCGGGCATCGTCGAATCCGGCAGCTCCCTGGCGGGCGTCGACATCGGTGAGCTGGCCGGTCAGGGTCGTCTGGGCGTGGTCGCCAGCGACAGTCTGGCTGCCGTGGTGGATGACTTCGATGTGGTGATCGATTTCACCGCACCGCAGGTGACGCTGGCCAACCTGGCGCTGTGCGCCGAGCACGGCAAGCGCATGGTGATCGGCACGACCGGTTTCACGCCGGAGCAGCTCGAGCAGCTGGATGGCTACCGTGACAGCGTGCCCTTCGTGTTCGCGGCCAACATGAGCTCCGGCGTCAACCTGACCCTCAAGCTACTGGAAACCGCTGCGCGTGCCCTGGGCGATGCTGGCTACGACATCGAGATCATCGAGGCGCACCACCGCCACAAGGTCGATGCCCCCTCCGGCACGGCGCTGGCGATGGGCGAAGCCGTGGCACACTCCATCGGGCGTGATCTCGCCACCCATGGTGTCTTCGCTCGTGAAGGTCAGTGCGGCCCGCGTACCGACAAGGAAATCGGCTTCGCCACCGTGCGTGCCGGTGACATCGTCGGTGAGCACACCGTGATGTTCGCCACCGAAGGCGAGCGCATCGAGATCACCCACAAGGCGTCGAGCCGCATGACCTTCGCCAAGGGCGCGGCACGCGCGGCTGAATGGCTGTCAGGGCGCGAAGTCGGCCGCTATGACATGCAGGATGTGCTGGGGCTCAAGTGAGCGAAGTAGAGAGCAAAGTGGTGAGCGGAATGGAGAGCCAAGCGCTGAGATGACAGTCTGGCGACATTCAGGAGAATTTCTTGAAAGCTGTCTCGGTGGGCAGGATGCGGCGCACGCGTGAGCCATTCTGGCCGCCTTGCGCCGCTGGACTGCGTCGCTTTACAAGCGCTGTGCAGTGTCCCGGCTCGGCCAAGGGTTTCGTCAAGCTGACCGCGGCGACGAAACGACCGTATCGTGGGCCTTGTCGCCTGCTGGCGGGGCATGCGCGGGGTGGTCAGCACTCAAGGATTCCGGTAATCTCTACCCAATTTGGCCACGTTCTTGGCCGCCCTATTGGTTGCCGTTTTGGCAGCGCTCGGGCCAGCAGCATTCCGAAGAATGATAACAAGCGGGATGAAACCTGATTTTTCGGTTTCGTCCCGCTTTTTTGCAACCTGAATTTGCCGCTTCTGGCGCGCGTCTGTCCAGTGACAGGCATCTGGCAGAAGTCGGCAGCGGGACACAGGCTCGGCGAATGCCGAGCACGATAATCAAGCAGCATGTCCGGTGTTCGACCGCGGATTCCGGGCAGGAAAGTGGACACTATGGGGAGGACGTTGCGTTGATCAAACCCGCGATACTGGCCTTGGAAGACGGCAGTGTATTTCACGGCAGCGCCATCGGTGCTGATGGGCAGACCAGCGGCGAGGTAGTGTTCAACACTGCCATGACCGGCTACCAGGAAATCCTGACCGATCCCTCCTACACCCGACAGATCGTCACTCTGACGTATCCGCACATCGGCAATACCGGCATCAACGACGAGGACACCGAGTCCGACAGCGTCGCAGCCGCCGGCCTGGTCATCCGCGACCTCCCGCTGCTGGCCAGCAACTTCCGTTCCACTCGCTCCCTCGATCAGTACCTGCGCGACGAGAATGTCGTCGGCATCGCTGATATCGACACGCGTCGCCTGACGCGCATCCTGCGCGAGAAGGGCTCCCTGAACGGTGCCATCCTCGCCGGTGAAGATGCCCAGGGTGAGGACGCCGTGGAACGCGCGCTGGAAGCGGCACGCGCCTTCCCGGGTCTGAAGGGCATGGACCTGGCCAAGGAAGCCTCCTGCAGCGAGCAGTTCGAGTGGCACGAAGGCGAATGGACACTGGGCGAAGGCTACGCCGATACCCGTGAGTCCGAGCGTCCCTTCCACGTGGTCGCCTATGACTACGGCGTCAAGCACAACATCCTGCGCATGCTGGCCTCCCGCGGCTGCCGCCTGACCGTCGTGCCGGCGCAGACGCCTGCCGCCGAGGTGTTGGCGTTCAATCCGGATGGCGTCTTCCTGTCCAACGGCCCGGGCGACCCCGAGCCCTGCGACTACGCCATCACCGCGATTCGTGAAGTGCTCGAGACCGACACGCCGGTCTTCGGCATCTGCCTGGGTCACCAGCTGCTGGCACTGGCCTCCGGCGCGAGCACGGTCAAGATGGGCCACGGTCACCATGGTGCCAACCACCCGGTGCAGGACCTCGACAGCGGTGTGGTGATGATCACCAGTCAGAACCACGGCTTCGCAGTGGATGAGGCGGGCATGCCGAGCAGCCTGCGCGCGACGCACAAGTCGCTGTTTGACGGTAGCCTGCAGGGCATCGAGCGTACCGACCGCCCGGCCTTCAGCTTCCAGGGCCACCCGGAAGCCAGTCCCGGCCCGCAGGACGTCGCCCCGCTGTTCGATCGTTTCATCGAGATGATGCGCGCGCGACGCTGAGCCGAGCGCAGGCCCGAGGGCCTGATCCATCGTTGAGTTCAGTCACCAGATCATTGCGGGAAGAGACATGCCGAAACGTACAGACCTAAACAGCATCCTGATCATCGGCGCCGGCCCCATCGTCATCGGCCAGGCGTGCGAGTTCGACTATTCCGGCGCACAGGCCTGCAAGGCCCTGCGTGAAGAGGGTTACCGGGTCATCCTGGTCAACTCCAACCCGGCAACCATCATGACCGACCCGGTGATGGCCGATGCGACCTACATCGAGCCGATCACCTGGGAAACCGTGGCGCGCATCATCGAGAAGGAGCGCCCGGACGCCATCCTGCCGACCATGGGCGGCCAGACCGCGCTGAACTGTGCGCTGGCGCTGGAGCGCGAAGGCGTGCTCGAGCAGTACGGTGTCGAGATGATCGGTGCCAACGCCGACACCATCGACAAGGCCGAAGACCGTGATCGCTT
Organism: Cobetia sp. UCD-24C; assembly: GCF_001306765.1. Lineage (NCBI taxonomy): Bacteria > Pseudomonadati > Pseudomonadota > Gammaproteobacteria > Oceanospirillales > Halomonadaceae > Cobetia > Cobetia sp. UCD-24C. The sequence goes on from NZ_LJTD01000006.1 coordinate 312,864, forward strand.
CGACAAGGCGATGAAGAAGATCGGTCTGGCGTGCCCGAAGGCCAAGGTCGCGCACTCCATGGAAGAAGCCTGGGAAATCCAGGCCGAGCTGGGCTTCCCGTCCATCATCCGTCCCAGCTTCACCATGGGCGGTTCCGGCGGCGGCGTGGCGTACAACCGTGAAGAATTCGAAGAGATCTGCCATCGCGGCTTCGAGCTGTCGCCGACCCGCGAGCTGTTGATCGACGAATCGCTGCTGGGCTGGAAGGAATACGAGATGGAAGTCGTTCGTGACAAGAACGACAACTGCATCATCGTCTGCGCCATCGAGAACTTCGACCCGATGGGCGTGCACACCGGCGACTCCATCACCGTCGCCCCGGCCCAGACCCTGACCGACAAGGAATACCAGCTGATGCGTGATGCATCGCTGGCCGTTCTGCGTGAGATCGGCGTCGAGACCGGCGGCTCCAACGTCCAGTTCGGCATCTGCCCGGACACTGGCCGCATGGTCGTGATCGAGATGAACCCGCGCGTGTCGCGTTCCTCGGCGCTGGCTTCCAAGGCGACCGGCTTCCCGATCGCCAAGATCGCCGCCAAGCTGGCCGTCGGCTACACCCTGGACGAGCTGCAGAACGACATCACCGGTGGCAAGACGCCGGCGTCCTTCGAGCCGTCCATCGATTACGTCGTCACCAAGATTCCGCGCTTCACCTTCGAGAAGTTCCCGCAGGCCAATGACCGCCTGACCACGCAGATGAAGTCGGTCGGCGAAGTCATGGCCATCGGCCGTACCTTCCAGGAATCCCTGCAGAAGGCGCTGCGTGGCATGGAGACCGGCGTTGATGGTCTCGATCCGATCGTCGAGAACTTCAGCGACGAGAACATGGCGCGTATCAAGGGCGAGCTGCAGGCCGCCGGTGCCGAGCGTATCTTCTACATCGCCGATGCCATGCGTGCCGGTCTCGATATCGAAGAGATCTTCCGCCTCACCAACATCGACCGCTGGTACCTGGTGCAGCTGGCCGACCTGATCGCTCAGGAAGGCGCAGTGGCCGCAAGCTCGCTGGGCGAGATGGACGCTGATCGTCTGTTCCGTCTCAAGCGCAAGGGCTTCAGCGATGCGCGTCTGGCGCGTCTGATGGGCGTGTCCGAGAAGGCCTTCCGCAAGCACCGTCAGAAGCAGGGCATCCGTCCGGTCTACAAGCGCGTCGACACCTGTGCCGCCGAATTCGCGTCCGACACCGCCTACATGTACTCCACCTATGAGGAAGAGTGCGAGGCGGAAGTCAGCGACAAGAAGAAGATCATGGTGCTGGGTGGCGGTCCGAACCGTATCGGTCAGGGCATCGAGTTCGACTACTGCTGTGTCCACGCCTCCCTCGCCATGCGCGCGGACGGCTACGAGACCATCATGGTCAACTGCAACCCGGAAACCGTGTCCACCGACTACGACACTTCCGATCGCCTCTACTTCGAGCCGGTCACCCTGGAAGACGTGCTGGAGATCGCCGACAAGGAACAGCCGGTCGGTGTCATCGTCCAGTTCGGTGGCCAGACGCCGCTGAAGCTGGCGCGTGAGCTCGAAGCCGCCGGTGTGCCGATCATCGGCACCACGCCGGACGCCATCGACCGCGCCGAAGACCGCGAGCGTTTCCAGCAGATGATCGAGAAGCTCGGTCTGATCCAGCCGGAAAACACCACCGCGCGCAGCTTCGAGGAAGCCTTCGTCAAGGCCGAGGTCATCGGTTATCCGCTGGTGGTGCGCCCGAGCTACGTGCTGGGCGGCCGCGCGATGGAAATCGTCTACTCCGCCGCCGAGCTCGAGAACTACATGACCCACGCGGTCAAGGTCTCCAATGACTCGCCGGTGCTGCTGGACCACTTCCTGAACGCGGCCATCGAGGTCGACATCGATGCGGTGTCCGACGGCAAGCAGGTCGTGATTGGCGCCATCATGCAGCACATCGAGCAGGCCGGTATCCACTCCGGTGACTCCGCGTGCGCTCTGCCGCCGTACTCGCTGCCGGCAGACGTCCAGGAAGAGATGCGTGAGCAGGTCAAGCGCATGGCGCTGGAGCTCAACGTCGTCGGCCTGATGAACGTGCAGCTGGCCTGGCAGGATGGCGTGATCTACGTCATCGAGGTCAACCCGCGCGCTTCACGTACCGTGCCGTTCGTCTCCAAGTGCATCGGCCAGTCGCTGGCGCAGATCGCCGCACGCTGCATGGCCGGCCAGACCCTGGAAGAGATCGGTTTCACCCAGGAAATCGTGCCGACCTTCTACAGTGTGAAGGAAGCGGTGCTGCCGTTCGCCAAGTTCCCGGGGGTCGACCCGATCCTGTCGCCGGAAATGAAGTCCACCGGCGAAGTGATGGGCTCCGGCGATACCTTCGCGGAAGCCTTCTACAAGGCGCAGCTGGGTGCCGGTGAAGCCATCCCGACCCTGACTGGCGATCGCAAGGCCTTCCTGTCCGTGCGTGAGTTCGACAAGGCGGGCGTTATCGAGGTGGCCCGCTCTCTGGTAACATTAGGCTTTACGCTTTGTGCTACCCGTGGCACGGCAGAGGTGATCGCCGCTGCCGGCCTCGAGGTTGAACCCGTCAACAAGGTGTTCGAAGGGCGGCCGCATATCGTCGACATGATCAAGAACGGCGAGATCGCCTATATCGTCAACACCACAGAGGGACGTCAGGCCATCAATGACTCGTCCGTGATCCGTCGCACGGCGCTGGCGCACAAGGTGCCCTACGCCACGACGCTGGCGGGTGCCAATGCCGTGTGCATGGCGCTTGCCTACGGCAACGACGTCAAGGTCCGTCGTCTCCAGGATATGCATGCAGGAGTCATGATATGAGTAGAAGTCCGATGACCGTCGAAGGCGAAGACCGCCTTCGCAAGGAGCTCGAGCACCTAAAGGGCACTGAGCGTCCCCGGGTCATCGCTGACATCGCGGAAGCCCGTGAGCACGGCGATCTCAAGGAGAATGCCGAGTACCACGCCGCGCGTGAACAGCAGGGTTTCATCGAGGGTCGTATCCAGGAGATCGAGTCCAAGCTCTCCATGTCCCAGGTGATCGACGTCACCAAGTTGCCGAAGACAGGCAAGGTGATCTTCGGTACCACGGTCGACCTGATGAACCTCGATGACGATAGCGAAGTGCGCTATCGCATCGTTGGCGAAGATGAAGCCAGCATCAAGGACGGCAAGATCTCCGTCACCTCTCCGATCGCGCGTGCGCTGATCGGCAAGGAAGAAGGGGATGTCGTGGTCGTGCGTACCCCGGGTGGCGATGTGGAGTATGAAATCTCCGAAGTGCATCACATCTGAAGCACGTCACATCTGAAGTACGTTACATCTGAAGAGCATCGCCTCTGATTTGTCAGATCCTGATGTCGTGACAGCCCTGCCGGTAACCCCGGCAGGGCTGTTTTTTTGGCCCGCGGGCACGAAATCCTTTAGGCAGGCGGCTCCCATCGTCATCAGGTCGTGATTGTCAGCAACAGAAAACAGAAACGCCGCTCTCGATGAGGGCGGCGTTTCTGTCTGCGGCAGGCGTGGCGTGCGAGGTGAGCCTCGTCAGGCCTGGGCCCGGCGGCTTACTTCTCGCTGAAGCGCTGTACGTTCGACAGCTTCGGCTTGGCCTGCGGGTTGCGGCGATACAGCAGAGCGATCTTGCCGATGCTCTGGATCAGGGTCGCGCCGGTTTCGCTGCACAGGTGGCGAGCCACCTCGCCGCGCGCTTCGCGATCGTTGATCGCCAGCTTCAGCTTGATCAGTTCGTGATCGTGCAGTGCGCGCTCCAGTTCGGTCACGACGCCTTCGGAAAGGCCGTTTTCCGAGACGGTGACGATCGGGTCAAGATGGTGCCCGATGCTGCGAAATGCTTTCTTTTGTGACTGTGACAAGCTCATGGTATCGTAAAGTTTCCCTGTTGGCGTCCGATGGGAGCGGGGAGCGTAGCGAAAGACAGGGTCGACTCCAGGGCTTGAAATCCAGGGGTGTGAACCCGTCTGTTGCGCAGGCAATGTCTGTGCCCACGGGCGGAACCGCGCGCAGGACCCGCCATTCTACTCCATGACGACGCTCATGACACGACCCGTGCGCATGCTTGCCACGCCTTTCGTGTCGTCGTTATCCCCCGCGCTATCTCCCGCCAGTATTCGATTTTCCCCGACATTCCAGGTGACAACGTGGCTCACCCCAGCAAGAGCAGTGCTGGCTGGATGAAGGAACACTTTGATGACGCCTATGTCCAGCGCAGCTGGGCCGACGGTTATCGTTCCCGTGCCAGCTACAAACTGATTGAAATCGATGACAAGGACCGCCTGCTCAAGCCGGGCGCCACCGTCATCGACCTTGGCGCAGCCCCCGGTGGCTGGAGCCAGATCGCTGCGGACCGCGTCGGCATGGAAGGCGTGGTCATCGCCTCCGACATTCTCGAGATGGACGCCCTGGCCGGTGTCGACTTCATTCAGGGCGACTTCACCGAAGAGGCCGTGCTGAACCAGATTCTGGCCACCCTGGGTGACCGCCCGGTGGACCTCGTGATCTCCGACATGGCGCCCAACATGAGCGGCATGAGCGCGATCGATCAGCCTGCCGGCATGTATCTGGTCGAGCTGGCGCTGGATCTGGCGCGCCAGACCCTCAAGCCGGGCGGCAATTTCCTGGTCAAGGTCTTCCAGGGCGAGGGATTCGATGCCTATCTGAAAGACATGCGTGGCAGCTTCAAGAAGGTCGTGACCCGCAAGCCGGAAGCGTCGCGTGCACGCTCACGCGAAGTCTATCTGCTGGGGCAGGGCTTCAAGGGCTGACGAGACGGTCAGTGTCCTTGCATGCCGCTGCACGCGGCAGGCATCGGCTCGCGGTGGCGAGATTTCCACGTTGCTGGTCGCATGCTTCATCGCGGGTTAAGGCGAGCCATGCGATGCTCGTCCAGACTGGCGCCAATGTGTCCGGGCGAGTCGCAGCGCTGGCTGATGCAGGCTGTCTATCGGCGCAATAGTCCATTGTCGGGCTTTAAGCAATGGTTGCCAGCCCCCATCTGGTGTAGTGTCGATATCATTGGGTCTTGAGTACGATGGGCCAGTGACAGTTCGGTGGGTTTCAATGCCTTACCGATGCTGGCAGGCAAGTAGCACAATGCACGGCAAGCTTTGAGTGACTCGGTAGGCGAAGTGGCGCGTTGCGCTGACTTGATACCCCGCAGGCACGATCAGATAGCATGGCAGGCCACCACAAGACGGCAGTCGGAGTATTCACGGCATGCCAAGACAGATTCATGCAATGAGGGTGTCCCCTTGAACGACATGGCGAAGAACCTGATTCTCTGGTTGATCATCGCAGCAGTGCTGCTGACGGTGTTCAACAACTTCAGCGTCGATACCTCGCCGCAGGCGATGAACTATTCACAGTTCGTCCAGCAGGTGCAGAACGACCGGATCAAGAGTGTGACCATCGATGGTTACACCATTGAGGGTGAGCGGGCCGATGGCTCCAGCTTCACCACCATCCGGCCGGCGGCGTCCGATCCCAAGCTGATGGATGACCTGCTTGCCAACAAGGTGGAGGTCATCGGCAAGAAGCCTGAGCAGCAGTCGCTGTGGACACGCCTGTTGATTGCCAGCTTCCCGATTCTGATCATTCTGGCCATCTTCATGTTCTTCATGCGCCAGATGCAGGGTGGCGGCGCCGGCAAGGGTGGCCCGATGAGCTTCGGCAAGTCCAAGGCCAAGCTGCTGAGCCAGGACCAGATCAAGACCACCTTCAGCGACGTCGCAGGCTGTGACGAAGCGAAGGAAGAGGTCGAGGAGCTGGTCGACTTCCTCAAGGACCCCAGCAAGTTCCAGCGTCTTGGCGGTCAGATTCCGCGTGGCGTTCTGATGGTAGGGCCGCCGGGTACCGGCAAGACCCTGCTCGCCAAGGCGATCGCCGGTGAAGCCAAGGTGCCGTTCTTCAGCATCTCCGGTTCTGACTTCGTCGAGATGTTCGTCGGTGTCGGTGCCTCCCGTGTGCGTGACATGTTCGAGCAGGCCAAGAAGCAGGCGCCGTGCATCATCTTCATCGATGAGATCGACGCCGTCGGCCGTCACCGTGGTTCCGGCATGGGCGGTGGTCACGATGAGCGTGAGCAGACGCTGAACCAGCTGCTGGTCGAGATGGATGGCTTCGAGGCGAACGACGGCATCATCGTCATCGCCGCGACCAACCGTCCTGACGTGCTTGACCCCGCGCTGCTGCGCCCGGGCCGCTTCGACCGTCAGGTGACCGTCGCGCTGCCGGACATCCGTGGTCGCGAGCACATCCTCGGCGTTCACCTGCGCAAGGTGCCGATGGGCGATGACGTCGTACCGGTCAACATTGCACGTGGTACGCCGGGCTTCTCCGGTGCGGACCTGGCCAACCTGGTCAATGAAGCCGCCCTGTTCGCCGCGCGTCGCAACAAGCGTCTGGTCGGTATGGAAGAGCTGGAACTGGCCAAGGACAAGATCATGATGGGCGCCGAGCGCAAATCGATGGTCATGTCCGAAAAGGAGAAGCGCAACACGGCCTATCACGAGTCTGGCCACGCCATCATCGGCCTGGTGATGCCCGAGCATGACCCGGTCTACAAGGTGTCGATCATTCCGCGCGGTCGTGCGCTGGGTGTGACGATGTTCCTGCCGGAAGAGGATCGCTACAGCTACTCGCGCCAGCAGATCATCAGTCAGATCTGCTCGCTGTTCGGTGGTCGTATCGCCGAAGAGATGACGCTGGGCCCGAACGGTGTCACCACCGGCGCGTCCAACGACATCAAGCGTGCTACCGAGCTTGCCCACAACATGGTCGCCAAGTGGGGTCTCTCCAGCGAGATGGGCCCGATCATGTACGACGAGGACGAGTCCCATCAGTTCCTCGGTGGCCCGGGTCAGGGTGGCGGCAAGCTGAAGTCTGGCGACACCACCTCGCGTCTCGACAAGGAAGTGCGTCGAATCATCGACGAGTGCTACGCCAAGGCGCAGCAGATCCTGGAAGAGAATCGCGACAAGCTGGATGCGATGACCGAAGCGCTGATGACCTACGAGACCATCGATGCCGAGCAGCTGGCGGACATCATGGCAGGTCGTGCTCCGCGTCCGCCGAAGGACTGGGGTGGCCCGGCGAGCGGCGGTGACGGTGGCCTGGTGGCCCCGGTAGCCGACACTCCGAAGGCGGAAGCGCCGGAAGCTCCCAAGGCGGATGATGACGCTGATGGCAGTGAAGATGACGACAGCAACCGCCGTCGCCCGTCTGATCCGCTGGGTGGTCCGAGCGGTCATTGATGTACGCCTGATGCAGGCCTGATGTAGGCATAAGGGGCGCCTGATATCGCATGCGATGTCCGAGCCTCTGAAAGGAAAAACGCCCGACTGGCTTGCCAGTCGGGCGTTTTCTTGTCTGCAGCAATGCTGGCCTGTACCGCTGCAGCAATGATGCTGGTGAAGTTAAGGTGCTGCTGATCAGTGGCCTACGCCATGGCGTGATGGCGTCGACTCATGTCTCTGCACGGGCATTGTCAGCACCATGATGAGCGTGGGGTGAAAGGTCTGAGCCAATGGCGTTGCCATCTGCTGACGCCCCGTGTGGCGGCCGTTCCACGCCTTGCGCGCCATGGGCTGGCTCTTTAAAGTGGTGCCCAATCATTTCTGACCGGGCTGCGAAGCCACCTTCGTGCCCCTCTCGCCTGCATGGAATGCCATGACGAATTCTGCCTTGAGTACGCCTCTCGAGCCTCGAGTGGGCCATCTGATGTCATTGGAGTGCGCTGGACACCTTCTCGATCTTTCGCGTCCGCGGGTGATGGGGATTCTCAACGTGACGCCGGACTCTTTCTCGGATGGCGGTCGCAGCGCGACCCTGGACGCCGCGCTGCGCAATGCCGAGCAGATGCTGGCCGATGGCGCCGCGATGATCGATGTCGGCGGTGAGTCGACACGACCCGGGGCGACGCCGGTCAGCACCGAGGAAGAGCTTGAGCGGGTCTGCCCGGTGGTGGAGCGGCTGGTGAGCGAGCTGGGCGCCTTGGTGAGCATCGATACCAGCAACCCGCAAGTCATGCGCGAAACCGCACGGCTGGGGGCCGGCATGATCAATGACGTGCGTGCGCTGAATCGAGACGGCGCGCTCGAGGCCGCCGCTGACAGTGGGCTGCCCGTCTGTCTGATGCACATGCGCGGCGAGCCGGACACCATGCAGCAGGATACGCATTATGCTCAGTCCATCGAGCAGGAAGTCCGGACGTTCCTGGCGGCGCGTATCGCGGCCTGTGAGGCGGCGGGCATCGCGCGTGAGCGACTGCTGCTGGACCCCGGCTTCGGCTTCGGCAAGTCACTGCAAGACAATCTGCGCCTCTATCACCGCATGGCGCAGTTGCACGAATTCAACCTCCCGCTGCTGATCGGCACGTCACGCAAGAGCATGATCGGCAATGCCCTCGGGCGCGCGGTAGAGGATCGCTTGGCTGGTAACCTGGCACTGACGGCATTGGCCGTTCGTGACGGGGCCAGACTGTTTCGCGTTCACGACGTGGCCCCGACTGTCGACGCTGTCGACATGGCATGGGCCGTGCTACAGGAAGGCACGATACGATGAGTCGACGTTATTTTGGTACGGATGGTATTCGCGGCACGGTCGGGGAATTCCCCATCACGCCAGACTTCATGCTCAAGCTGGGCTGGGCGGCAGGCCGTGTATTCGCTCGTCACGGCCGCGGCAAGGTATTGATCGGCAAGGACACGCGCATCTCGGGCTACATGTTCGAATCCGCGCTCGAGTCCGGCCTTTCGGCAGCGGGCGTCGATGTGTCCCTGCTCGGCCCGATGCCGACACCGGGGATCGCCTATCTGACGCGCACCTTCCGCGCCGATGCCGGCATCGTCATCTCGGCCTCCCACAATGCCTATCCGGACAACGGCATCAAGTTCTTTTCCGCTGCCGGCACCAAGCTGGATGATGCGCTGGAAGCCGAGATCGAAGCCGAGCTGGACCGCGACATCGTGATCGTCGGCCCGGACAGCCTGGGCAAGGCGTCACGCATCCAGGATGCGGCCGGCCGCTATATCGAATTCTGCAAGTCCACGCTGCCGGGTCGTCTGGGCCTGCACGGCATGAAGGTGGTGCTGGATTGCGCGCATGGCGCGACCTATCACATCGCGCCGAACGTCTTCCGTGAGCTGGGTGCCAAGGTCAGCGTCATCGGCGGTGAGCCGGATGGCCTTAACATCAATCAGGGCGTCGGCTCCACGCACCCGCAGGCGTTGCGTGCGGCCGTCATCGAGCAGGGCGCCGATCTGGGCGTGGCCTTCGATGGGGATGGTGACCGCCTGATCCTGGTCGATGCCGATGGCCGTGTCATCGATGGCGACGACATCCTCTACATGATCGCGCGTGACCGTCACGAGCGCGGCGTGCTGGGCGGTGGTGTCGTCGGCACCCTGATGTCCAACTTCGGCCTGGCGGCAGCACTGGAAGGCCTGGGAATTCCCTTCGAGCGTGCCAAGGTCGGTGACCGCTACGTCATCGAGCGTCTGGAAGCCAATGGCTGGCAGCTGGGTGGCGAATCCTCCGGCCACATCGTCTGCAGTCATATCCAGAGCACCGGTGATGGCATCGTCTCGGCGCTGCAGGTGCTGGCGATCATGGCGCGTGAAGAGTGCTCGCTCAGCGAGTTGCTGGTCGGCTTCGAAAAGGCCCCGCAGGCGCTGATCAATGTGCGTCTGGCGCCGGGTTGCGACAACAAGGCGCTGATGGCGGCGGACGCCGTGCAGGCCGCGGTGGTCGAAGTGGAACAGACGCTGGGCAACGAAGGGCGCGTGCTGCTGCGTCCCAGCGGCACGGAACCGCTAATTCGCGTCATGGTCGAAGGGCGTCCGCACTTCGATGTCGATGCGCTGGCGGGTCAGATCGCCGCGACGGTCGAATCCAGCATGTCGGCGTGATGCGCTGACAATGCAGCTCGCCGGGGCGACGGTTCACGTCGCTGAGCGGTCGGGTTGCACAGCACGACAACAGGCGCCGAGTGCGCCTGTTGTCGTTTCTGGCAGTTGCCCCGAGCCTGATCGTGCCGGATCACGGGGCTTGACAGGGGTCGCGAAGGTTGTCAGTCAAGGGCGGCTCCATTACCATCCTCGCACTGCTCACAAGGGAGAAGCACATGCGTACACCGCTGATTGCCGGAAACTGGAAGATGAATGGTGATCTTGCCCTGGTCGATGAGTTTGCCCGGGGTCTGCAGGCGGCTGAGCTGCCGCAGGGCATTCAGGTGGCGCTGGCAGTGCCTTTCCCTTATCTGAGCGCCGCTCGCGCGAGCATGCCTGTGAGCGTGGCGCTGGCGGGGCAGACGCTGAACCCGGCGAGCGAGGGTGCCTTTACCGGCGAAGTGGCGGGTCAGATGCTCAAGGATGTCGGTGCCGCGATGGTGCTGGTCGGTCACTCGGAGCGTCGAAGCCTGTATGCTGAAGACGATGCGGCGGTACTGGCGCGTGTCGAGGCGGCGCTTGCCGCTGGCCTCACACCGGTGCTGTGCGTCGGTGAGACGCTCGAGGAGCGTGAAGCCGGTGACACGGAGCGTGTCGTGCTGGGACAGCTGGAGGCGGTGTTCTCCGCGCTCTCCGCTGATGCGCGCACACGTCTGGTCGTCGCCTATGAGCCCGTCTGGGCCATCGGTACCGGGCGCACCGCCTCGCCCCAGCAGGCGCAGGAGGTCCATGCGGCCATTCGCGCGCGCCTGGCCGAGTGGTCTGCCTCGCTCGCCGAGGCAATGCAATTGTTGTACGGCGGCAGCATGAAAGCTGCCAATGCCGCCGAGCTGCTTGCGCAGCCGGATATCGACGGCGGTCTCGTGGGCGGTGCCTCGCTCCAGATCGACGAATTCCTAGCCATTTGCCAGTCTGCAGGTTGAATCTCATGCAAGTAGCCGTTCTGATGGTCCATGTGGTACTCGCGGTCGCGCTGATCGTGCTCGTCCTTCTCCAGCAGGGCAAGGGTGCCGAAGCTGGCGCTGCCTTTGGTGGCGGTGGAGCTTCCCAGACCGTTTTCGGGTCCAGCGGTAGCGGCAACTTCCTCGCGCGCTTCACGGGTGTTCTGGCCGCGGGCTTCTTCGCGACCTCTCTGACACTGGCCTGGTTCGCGTCCAACGCCAACCAGCCGTCAGTCGAAGCGGGCATTCCGAATGCCAGCGTGATCGAGCAGCAGAAAAATTCACTGCCATCACTTGACGACTCCGAGGAAAGTGTGGAGAATACGTCGCCAGTGCTTGAGGAAAGCGGCAACGCAGACCAACCAGCACTCTAAGGAATTCAAGGCGTTAACTTTGAATTCTTCCGGGTAACGTCTCAGGCGATACCCGCCCCCGTGCCGAAGTGGTGGAATTGGTAGACACGCTATCTTGAGGGGGTAGTGACCTTATGGTCGTGGGGGTTCAAGTCCCCCCTTCGGCACCATCTTGTTAGATCGATTGGCAGTCTGGACGCAACTCTGCCACCTTGGAAAGACGTCATTCCTTGACCTCCTTTTTCGGTGACATTACCATCGTCCGACTATTGTTGCGGGGTGGAGCAGTCTGGTAGCTCGTCGGGCTCATAACCCGAAGGTCATCGGTTCAAATCCGGTCCCCGCTACCAAGTTTCTTGAAAGGCCCCTTCCTATGAAGGGGCTTTTTGTTAGCACCAGTGCCAATCAGCCACCTAGCTCTCTTCTCTACTCCCGGTCAGGTGCCTGATGCAACTGCTGTAGGAGCCTCGTCTGTGTCAACCAAGGACGCTGCGCTTAACGCGCTTATCGATCCAGTCGTCTCTGCTCTGGGCTTCGAGCTCTGGGGTATCGACTATCTCTCCCAAGGCAAGCAGTCCCGTCTGGTGATCTATATCGACCATCCCGATGGCATTACCGTGGACAACTGCGCAAACGTCAGTCGTCAGGTGGGTGCCGTACTGGATGTCGAAGACCCCATTACCGGTCAGTTCCAGCTTGAAGTCTCGTCTCCAGGCATGGATCGTCCGTTGTTCACGCTTGACCAGTACGAGCGCTACATCGGTCACGTGGTGGCACTGCGACTTCGCCAGGCCTTCGATGGCCAGCGCAAGTTCCAGGGGCTGGTGACTGGCACCGAAGACGGTGATGTCGTGATCCGGGTCGATGAAGAAGAATACTGCTTTCCCATTGAAAGCATCGACCAGGCACGCATTGTGCCGCAGTTCAAATAACTGACGTTGTCGGCACACCGCTCGCGTTGCGAGCCCGGGTCGATGCGCAAGGACAGGTTTCTGGCGAGGCAAAGTCATGAGCAAAGAGATTCTGCTGGTCGTTGACGCCATCTCCAACGAGAAAGGCGTGCCGCGGGATGTGATTTTCGAAGCCGTCGAAGCGGCATTGGCTTCGGCGTCACGCAAGCGTTTCGATCAGGAAGAGGCGGATATCCGCGTCAAGATCGATCGTGTCACCGGTGATTACGCGACCTACCGTCGCTGGACCGTCGTCGAAGACGACGAGTTCGAGACGCCGGACTACGAGATCAAGGCCAGCATCGCCGAACAGCGCGAAGAGCCGCTGGCGCTTGGTGCCGTGGTCGAGAAGCAGATCGAATCCGAAGCGTTCGGTCGCATCGCTGCACAGACCGCCAAGCAGGTCATCGTGCAGAAGGTGCGCGAGGCCGAGCGTGCGGAAGTGGTGCGCCTTTACGCCGAGCGTGAAGGTGAGCTGGTCGCGGGTATCGTCAAGAAGACGACACGTGATGGCCTCATCATCGATCTGGGCGACAACGCCGAAGGCTTCCTGCCGCGCGGTGAGATGATTCACGGCGAGCGCTACCGCTTGAACGAGCGGGTTCGTGCCCTGCTGTGGAAAGTCGACGCGGATGCTCGTGGTTCTCAGCTGATTCTGTCGCGTACGCGTCCTGAGCTGATCATCGAGCTGTTCAAGATCGAAGTCCCGGAAATCGCCGAGCAGCTGATCGAGATCAAGGGTGCTGCCCGCGATCCGGGCTCGCGCGCCAAGATCGCGGTCAAGAGCAACGACAAGCGTATCGATCCGATCGGTGCCTGTGTCGGCATGCGTGGTTCACGCGTGCAGGCCGTGTCCAATGAACTACGTAACGAACGCGTGGATATCATCCTGTGGGATGACAATCCTGCCCAGCTCGTCATCAACGCCATGGCGCCGGCAGATGTCGGTTCCATTCTGGTCGACGAAGACACCCATTCCATGGATGTCGCTGTCGCTGCGGACAACCTGGCTCAGGCCATCGGTCGCAGCGGTCAGAACGTTCGTCTGGCCAGTGAGCTGACCGGTTGGCAGCTCAACGTCATGACCGAGGCGGAAGCCGAGGGCAAGCGCGAGCAGGAAATCGACAGTTTCGTCGAATATTTCATCACTCATCTCGAGATTGAAGAGGATCTAGCCCGTGTCCTGGTGGACGAGGGCTTCACCTCACTCGAGGAAATCGCCTATGTCCCGCTCGAGGAAATGCTCGAGGTCGAGGGCTTTGACCAGGATCTGGTCGAGGAGCTGCGCGCTCGGGCCAAGGATGAACTGCTGAATCTCGCCATCGCCACTGAAGAGCAACTGGACGGCGCACAGCCGGCCGAAGACCTGCTCAACATGGAAGGCATGGAGAGTCATCTGGCATACATCCTGGCCAGCAAGGGTATCGTCACCATGGAAGACCTTGCTGAGCAGGCCATCGATGATCTGAAAGACATCGAAGGCGTCGACGAAGAGCGAGCAGCGGCGTTGATCATGACCGCCCGCGCGCCCTGGTTCGCAAGCGAACAGTAACTAGGTCACGGGCTCAGGAGGGTCGTACATGTCAGAAATGACAGTCAAAGAATTCGCCAAGAAGGTGGGCCGCGAGTCAGCCCGCCTACTGGAACAGATGCATGAAGCGGGTCTGAAGCACAAGTCAGAGAACGACGCCGTCTCTGAGGTCGACAAGCAGAAGCTGCTTGATCACCTCACCAAGAGCCACGGTGGTGGCGCCGCTCCGGCAGCGCCCAAGAACCGCATTACCCTGACCCGCAAGACCAAGTCTCGCATCAACACGGGTAGCGGTCGCGGCAAGTCCATCGAGGTGCAGGTGCGCAAGAAGCGTACCTACGTCAAAGAGGGCGAAGAGCAGGCTGCAGAAGCGCCGGCTGCTGCTGCACCGGCAGCTGCCGTTGCGGACAAGCCGGCTGCGGCACCGCAGCGCGAAGAGCGTCGTGGCAATGACAACCGTCGCGAAGAGCGTCCGCGTCAGAGTGCACCGGCTGCTGCCGCTGCACCGGCCGCCGACGCTGCGCCGGAAGTCAATGCGCCGCCGAAGGAGCCGCGTGGTGATGCACCGCGTCGCGCCAAGGCTGCGCCGCGTGATGAATCACGTGATCGTCGCGAAGCCCGTGAAGACCGTAGCGAACGCAAGCGTGGCGGGGCCAAGAAGGTCAAGCGCGCCGAGCGTCGCGGTGGTCGTCGTGGTGGCCGTGATGCCAACCGTCAGCCGCCGAAGCCGGTCCAGACCTTCGTCCGTGAAGTCTCCATCCCTGAGTCCATCTCAGTGGCAGACCTCGCCGACAAGATGGCCGTCAAGGCGTCTGAAGTGATCAAGACCATGTTCAACATGGGCGCTGCGGTCACCATCAACCAGACGATCGATCAGGAAACCGCGACCATCGTGGTCGAGGAAATGGGCCACACGCCCAAGCTGATCAAGGATGACGCACTCGAGACAGCCGTTCTCGAAGGCATCTCCTACGAAGGTGAGCAGATCACCCGCGCGCCGGTCGTTACCGTCATGGGTCACGTCGACCACGGCAAGACCTCGCTGCTGGATTACATCCGCCGCACCAAGGTCGCCACAGGTGAAGCGGGTGGTATCACCCAGCACATCGGTGCCTACCACGTCGAACACGACAACGGTGACATCACCTTCCTGGATACCCCGGGCCACGCGGCGTTCACCGCCATGCGTGCTCGTGGTGCCAAGGCGACCGACGTCGTCATCCTGGTGGTGGCTGCCGATGATGGCGTGATGCCGCAGACCATCGAGGCTGTCGAGCACTCCAAGGCCGCGGGTGTCCCGATGGTCGTGGCGGTGAACAAGATCGACAAGCCGGGTGCTGATCCGGACCGCGTCAAGAATGAACTGTCCCAGCACGGTGTCATCTCCGAGGAATGGGGTGGTGATACCCAGTTCGTCCACGTTTCCGCCAAGACCGGCGAAAACATCGACGCGCTGCTCGAAGGTGTCCTGCTGGTCTCCGAAGTTCTCGAACTTCAGGCCGTGCCGTCCGCGCCGGGTAAAGGCGTCGTGGTCGAGTCCCGTCTCGACAAGGGCCGTGGTCCGGTCGCGACCGTGCTGGTCCAGAACGGTACGCTGAAGAAGGGTGACATCGTCCTCGCCGGCCTGCATTACGGCCGTGTGCGTGCGCTGATCAACGAACTCGGCAAGCAGGTCGATTCCGTGGGTCCGGCCATGCCGGTCGAGATTCAGGGCCTGGGTGGCACGCCGGACGCCGGTGAAGAGTTCACCGTGGTCCCGGACGAGAAGAAGGCACGTGAAGTCGCCAACTTCCGTCAGGGCAAGTACCGCGAAGTGCGCCTGGCACGTCAGCAGAAGGCCAAGCTGGAGAACATGTTCTCCCAGATGGGCCAGGACGAAGTCGCCAAGGTCAACGTCGTCCTCAAGGCCGACGTGCAGGGGTCTCTGGAAGCCATCCGTGGCGCGCTGGAAGAACTCTCCACCGAAGAAGTCAAGGTGGCCGTGGTCTCTTCCGGTGTCGGTGGTATCACCGGTACCGATGCCAACCTGGCACTCGCTTCCGAAGCGATCCTGGTCGGCTTCAACGTCCGTGCTGACGCCTCCGCGCGTGAGATCGTCGAACGTGAAGGTCTGGATCTGCGCTACTACAGCGTCATCTACCAGCTGATCGACGAGGTCAAGCTGGCCATGACTGGCATGCTGGCACCGGAATTCCGCGAGCAGATCGTCGGTGTTGCCGAAGTGCGCGATGTCTTCAAGGCACCGAAGATCGGCGCGATCGCCGGTTGTATGGTCGTCGAAGGCAACATGTACCGCTCCAAGCGCATCCGCGTGCTGCGTGACAACGTGGTCATCTATGAAGGCGAGCTGGAATCCCTGCGTCGCTTCAAGGATGACGTCAACGAAGTCCGCAACGGCATGGAATGTGGTATCGGCGTCAAGAACTACAACGACGTGCAGGTTGGCGACAAGATCGAGGTGTTCGACCAGATCCAGGTCGAGCGCACGCTCTGATAGCGCCCCTGCAAGGAGAGATCACGGATGCGTGAATACAGCCGTACTGACCGCGTGGCGGACCAGATCCAGCAAGAGCTCGCGCTGTTGATCCAGCGCGAGGTCAAGGACCCGCGCCTTGGCATGCTGACGGTCAGCGCCGCCAAGGTCAGCCGCGACCTGTCCTACTCCGATGTCTACGTGACCCTGCTGGGTGACGACAGCCCGGAACGCATCAAGGAAAACCTCGCCGTGCTCAAGCGCGCGGCAGGTTTCCTGCGCTCCCAGCTGGCGCGCACCATTCAGCTGCGCCACGTGCCGGAACTGCGTTTTCATTACGATGAAAGCGTCGTTCGTGGCCATCACCTGTCCTCACTGATCAACGATGCGGTCGCCGACGATCGCAAGCGCAGTGCTGAACGCGGTGATGACGATAGCGAAGATGGTGCCTCGGGCACCACGCCGGACGCCTGATGGCGCGTCGTCGTCGCGGCTTGCCGATCGATGGCGTTCTGTTGCTGGACAAGCCCAAGGGCATGTCCAGCAACTATGCGCTTCAGAAGGCTCGTCGCCTCTACCAGGCGCAGAAGGCCGGTCATACCGGCACGCTCGACCCGATGGCGACCGGCTTGTTGCCGGTCTGCTTCGGGGAAGCGACCAAGTTCTCCTCGCATCTTCTCGAGGCAGACAAGGTCTATCGGGCACGGATCAAGTTTGGCCAGGTCACCGATACCGGTGATGCGGAAGGCACGGTGATTCGCGAGCGGGAGATTCCCGAGATTGCGCAGGCCGAGCTGGACGCGGTGCTGGACAGGTTCCGTGGCGAGATAGATCAGGTACCGCCGATGTACTCCGCGCTCAAGCACCAGGGACGTCCGCTCTACGAGCTGGCGCGCCAGGGGATTGAAATCGAGCGTGCAGTCCGTCGCGTTACCATCTACAATATGGCGCTTCTTGCGCGGCACTCCGATGGCATCGAGATCGAAGTGGCGGTCAGCAAGGGTACCTACATACGCAGTCTGGCCGAGGATATCGGCGAGGCGCTGGGCTGTGGAGCCCACCTCACGGCACTGCGTCGTCTCAAGACGGGCCCGTTCACGGGTGATGCCATGCTGGATTTCGAGCGCCTCGAGGCGCTGGCTGACCAGCAGGCACGTGAAGGCGTTCTGTTACCTGTCGACATCCTGCTCGATCATCTCCCGCGTCTCGACATCACTGCCGAGATGGCGCGGATGATATTGCGTGGTCAACAGGCTGAAACGACGACAGGGTCGCTGGAAGTGGACTCCCTGGCTCGTGTGTATCAGGACCAGCAGTTGCTCGGGCTGGTCCGGATTGCGGCGGAGGGCGTCATCGCTCCTCGCCGACTGCTCAGTTCTGCCGTCGAGGCGGCGGCTGGGTGAGCTGATTGCGGCCTCGCCGCAAGCCGCATGAAGACTGCAAATATGCGTGGTCTTCGACATTTCTAATCTATCAAGCATATTGCTTACTGGAGAGACAGATGGCACTTACCGCTGAGAAGAAGGCTGAGATCGTTACCGAATTCGGCCGTGGCGAGAACGACACCGGTTCCCCGGAAGTTCAGGTTGCTCTGCTGAGCGCCAACATTGATGGCCTGCAGGGTCACTTCAAGGCCAACAAGCAGGATCACCACTCCCGTCGTGGTCTGATCCGCATGGTCAACCAGCGCCGCAAGCTGCTTGACTACCTCAAGCGCAAGGACTTCGAGCGTTACACCGCTCTGATCCAGCGTCTGGGTCTGCGTCGCTAATCAGCGATGTTGCCGCCATGCACTTCGGTGCATGGCGGGCCCCCGGTGGGCACAGGAAAACCGACACTGCCTGCGGGCGGTGTCGGTTTTTTTGTGCCTGATACCGAGGTGATCCGGGCTTCAGATCAGAGGCTCGACCCGCGCTGCAGCCCGCTTGTCGCGTGGGATCAACCCGCTTTTCATTGCCTGTGGCGCGCTTTACCATGAGCGCCTGGCATCGATGACTATCAGATTAAAGGACATGCGCCGTGAACCCGGTAACGCACAGCTTCCAGTACGGTAATGACACCATCACCCTCGAGACCGGCCGCATCGCGCGTCAGGCGACCGGTAGCGTGATGGTGACCATGGGCAATACCTCGGTGTTGTGCACCGTGGTGGCCAAGGCGTCGCCGAAACCCGGCCAGTCCTTCTTCCCGTTGTCGGTCCATTATCAGGAGAAGGCCTACGCGGCGGGGCGTATCCCCGGCGGCTTCCTCAAGCGCGAAGGGCGTCCCACCGAGAAGGAAACCCTGACCTCGCGCTTGATCGACCGTCCGATGCGCCCGCTGTTTCCCGAAGGCTTCATGAATGAGGTGCAGGTGGTCTGCACGGTGATGTCGGCGGAGCGCAATGTCGACCCGGACATCGCGGCACTGCTCGGCACCTCTGCAGCGCTTTGCATCTCTGGTGTGCCCTTCGCTGGCCCCGTGGGCGCGGCGCGCGTCGGCTTCAGCGAGCAGCGCGGCTACTTCCTGAATCCCGGCTACAGCGAACTGGCGCATTCCGAGCTGGACATGGTGGTGGCGGGCACCGAGAAGGCCGTGTTGATGGTCGAGTCCGAAGCCCAAGAGCTGCTGGAAGACGAGATGCTTGGCGCCGTGCTCTATGGCCATCACGAGATGCAGAAGGCCATCACGGGGATCGAGACGTTCGCCGCCAAGGTCAATCGCCCCAAGTGGGCGTGGGTGCCGCAGAAGCTCGACCGCGTGCTGGTCGAGGCGCTGGAGCAGAGCTTCGCCACCCGGATCGGTGATGCCTATCGCCTGAGTGACAAGATGGCGCGTCAGGACAGCCTGTCGGCGCTCAAGGCGCAGGCCATCGACCTGCTGGGCGCCGAGGATGATGCGCGCTTCAGTGTCGAGGCTGTCGCCACGGCCTTCGCGGCGCTCGAGAAGCGTATCGTGCGTCAGCGCGTGATCGCCGGCGAGCCGCGCATCGATGGTCGTGATACCCGCACCGTGCGACCGCTGGACATGGCGGTGGGCGTGTTGCCCAAGGCGCATGGTTCGGCGCTGTTCACCCGCGGCGAGACCCAGGCGATCGCCACTGCCACCCTGGGGACCACGCGCGACTCACAGCTGATCGAAGGGCTGTCCGGCGAGAAGCAGGACCGCTTCATGCTGCACTACAACTTCCCGCCCTACTGCGTCGGCGAGACAGGCTTCATCGGCGCGCCCAAGCGGCGTGAGATCGGCCATGGGCGTCTGGCGCGTCGGGGCATCGAATCCATGCTGCCGTCGCTGCAGGCCTTCCCCTACGCGATCCGTGTCGTCTCCGAGATCACCGAATCCAACGGCTCGAGCTCGATGGCATCCGTGTGTGGCGCCTCGCTTGCGCTGATGGACGCCGGTGTGCCGCTCAAGGCACCGGTCGCGGGTATCGCCATGGGGCTGGTCAAGGACGCCAATGGCGTCGCGATACTGACCGATATCCTCGGCGATGAGGATCACCTCGGCGACATGGACTTCAAGGTCGCGGGTACCGCGGAAGGTGTTACCGCGCTGCAGATGGACATCAAGATCGAGGGGATCGACGAGGAGATTCTTGAGCAGGCACTGGAACAGGCCCTCGAGGCACGCCTGACCATCCTCGCGCAGATGAATGAGGTACTGGCCGCCAGTCGCCAGGAAGTCTCGGACAATGCCCCGGCGATGCTGTCCCTCAAGATCGCCCCCAACAAGGTGCGTGACGTGATCGGCAAGGGCGGCTCCACCATCCGCAAGATCTGTGAAGAGACCGGCGCCAATGTCGATCTCGACGATGATGGCAGCGTGCGCATCTATGCTGAGCACAAGGCGCAGGCTCAGGCGGCTGCCAAGTACGTCGAGGGCATCATTGCCGAGGCCGAGATCGGCAAGCTCTATGCCGGCAAGGTGGCGCGCATCGCCGACTTCGGTGCCTTCATCACCTTCATGCCGGGCACTGATGGTCTGCTGCACATCTCGCAGATCGTCGAGGAGCGGGTCAATGACGTACGTGACTACCTCAACGAAGGCGATGAGGTGGTGGTCAAGGTGCTCGACATCGACAACCGCAATCGCGTCAAGCTGTCGCTGAAAGAGATCAGCGAAGAAGAGAAGGCGGCCTTTGCCGCTGCTCAGGCTGAAGAGGCCACCGCTCAGGACTGACCGATCGTCGCGGATCGCCCCCGCCTCGGTCTTGCCTGCTCTGCATGAGAGGTGAGCCCTCCGGGCAAGAAAAAGCCCCCGCCAGTAACCTGGCGGGGGCTTTTGCGTGTCTCCCTGCTCGAGATTGCGCGAGCGGCGGGAGCTCATGCGGTCGGCAGGTGTGGGTGATCAGCTGCGCTCGATGGCCAGCGCGACACCCTGACCGCCACCGATGCACAGGGTAGCCAGACCCTTCTTGGCATCACGCTCGATCATCTCGTGTACCAGCGAGACCAGCACACGGCAGCCGGAGGCACCGATCGGGTGGCCGAGGGCAATGGCGCCGCCATTGACGTTGACCTTGTCGACATCCCAGCCCAGCTCCTTGTTGACCGACAGGGCCTGGGCGGCGAAGGCTTCGTTGGCTTCGATCAGGTCGAGGTCTTCCAGGCTCCAGCCGGCCTTCTTGAGGCACAGGCGAGTCGCCGGCGCCGGGCCGATGCCCATGATCTTCGGATCAACACCCGCGTTGGAGTAGGCCTTGATAGTCGCTAGCGGCGTCAGGCCCAGCTCGCGGGCCTTGTCGGCGGAGCACAGCATGACCACGGCAGCGCCATCGTTGAGCGCCGAGGCATTGCCGGCGGTGACGGTGCCATCCTTCTTGAAGGCCGGGCGCATGCCGCCGAGCTTCTCGGCCGTGGTGCCGGCGCGCGGGTTCTCGTCGGTATCGAAGACGATCGGGTCGCCCTTGCGCTGCGGGATCTCGACCGGGACGATCTGGCCCTTGAAGCGGCCAGCTTCGATGGCTGCGCAGGCCTTCTGCTGAGAGGCGGCCGCGAAGGCGTCCTGGGCTTCACGGGTGATCTCGTATTTCTCGGCCAGATTCTCGGCGGTGATGCCCATGTGGATGTCATTGAAGGCATCCCACAGCCCGTCGTGGACCATGGAGTCGATCGCCTTCCAGTCGCCCATGCGCTTGCCGTCACGCGAGTTGGGCAGCACGTGCGGAGACAGGGACATGTTTTCCTGACCGCCGGCCAGAATCAGCTCGGCATCGCCGCAACGGATGGCCTGGGTGGCCAGGTGCAGCGCCTTGAGGCCAGACCCGCAGACCTTGTTGATGGTCATGGCGGGCACGCCTTCCGGCAAGCCTGCCTTGATGACCGCCTGACGTGCCGGGTTCTGACCGCATCCTGCTGTCAGTACCTGGCCCAGAAGCACTTCATCGACCTGATCGCCACTGACACCCGTGCTGGCGAGGATATCCTTGATGACATGTGCGCCGAGATCCGCGGCGGAAATGCCAGCCAAGCTGCCACCGAAGGCGCCTACGGCGGTACGACGGGCTGCTACGATCACCACATCCTGCATCTGAACGCTCCTGTTCTCTTGCGAGACTGTCTGAGTCAATTGGCTGCGACTATGGCCATGCCATCAAGCGGGCGAGGCGCAGTCCTGCTGAGGTGAGATTCCAGCATAAGGCAGTTTTGTGCGGTGCGGCAATCGCCAAAGGGCATCTCCAGTGTCAGCCTTTAGCCATACGTATCGCCTCTCCAGACGGCACGACGCCAGCGCTCTGGCAGGCAGGGCTGGCGTCGTGTTGGAGCGCTCGCGGCAGGCTCGAGGCCTGAAAGCATCAGCCCTCAGGGCGTGGAGCGGCAGGCAGCAAGGGGTTCTCAGGCCATCTGGACCGGGATGGCGTTGGCCGTATGGCTGACCTCGTTGCCTTCCATCAGATAGACCATGGAGGGCTTGTGCGCGTCCAGTTCGCTCTCGGCGTAGTGGGCGAAGGCGCAGATGATCACGCGGTCGCCGACATCGGCCTGGTGGGCTGCGGCGCCGTTCACCGAGATGATCTTCGAGCCTTCTTCGCCGCGAATGGCATAGGTGGTGAAGCGCTTGCCGTTGTCCACGTTGTAGATCTGGATCTGTTCGTACTCACGAATGCCTGCCATGTCGAGCAGGTCGCCATCGATGGCGCAGGAGCCCTCGTAGTTGAGGACGGCGTGAGTCACGCGGGCCATGTGCAGCTTGGCCTTGAGCATGATGGCTTGCATCAGGATGTCTCCGGTTGAGCGCCACCGGGCGCAGATCAAGGCCCTGGGACCAGGGCCATGGCGCGTCTGACGTGGCGGACAGTGCCACGCCAGGGTGCAAGGCGGCGCAGTCTAATCAGGCATCAGGCCACCGGCAAGGCGACCTTCAGGTTATCGAGCAGGCGCGTACGGCCCAGGTGTGCGGCGACCAGAATCACCGCCTCGCGCGTGTCATCCTCGACCGGCCCCAGGTCAGCCGCGCGGCGCAGCTCGAGGTAGTCCGGCTTGAAGCCGCTCTCGCTGATGGCGGCCAGTGCCTCGCGCAGCGCCACATCACGCGCCACGCCCTGCTCAAGGCGAGCCTTCAGGGCGTCGAGGCACTGCTTGAGACGCGGCGCGATGACGCGCTCCTGCTCACTCAGGTAGCCGTTGCGTGATGACAGCGCCAGCCCATCCTCGGCACGCACGATGGGCACACCGATGATCTCGATGCCGAAGTGCAGGTCGCGGTTGAGCTTGCGGATCACGGCCAGCTGCTGGAAGTCCTTCTCGCCGAAACAGGCGACTTCAGGGCGCACCAAATTGAACAGGATGCTGACGACGGTGGCGACGCCATCGAAGTGACCCGGACGGTTGCCGCCGCACAGGCCTTCGGAAACGCCCGGCACCTGCACGTTGCACAGTCCGTCGCGGCCCGTGGGGTAGAGTTCCGCCGTCGAGGGGGCGAACAACAGGTCACATCCTTCTGCGGCCAGCGCATTCTGGTCGGCCTCGAGGGTGCGCGGATAGCTGTCGAGGTCTTCGCCGGGGCCGAACTGCAGCGGGTTGACGAAGATGCTCGCGACGACCATGTCGGCATGGCGGCGCGCTTCACGGACCAGCGACAGGTGGCCGGCATGCAGGTTGCCCATGGTCGGCACCAGCGCGATACGCAGGCCATCGCGGCGCGCCTGGGCGAGTTGCTCGCGCAGGGCGTTGATCTGGGAGACGGTTTTCATCAGAAGCCGTGCTCCGGCGCCGGGAAGCTGCGCGTCTTGACCGCCTGGTGGTAGGCGGCGAAGGCCTCCTGCACGCTGCCGGCATCGCTCATGAAATTCTTGACGAAGCGCGGCTTGCGGCCGGGCGTCAGGTCGAGCATGTCGTGCATGACCAGAATCTGGCCATCGACGTCCACGCCGGCACCGATGCCGATCACCGGCACCTCGACGGCATCACGAATGCGCGCGGCCAGCTCGGATGGCACGCATTCGAGCAGGATGATCGCGGCGCCTGCGGCTTCCAGCGTGCGCGCATCGGCGATGATCTGCTCGGCGCGTGCCTCGTCGCGACCCTGCACCTTGTAGCCGCCGAAGGCATGCACGTGCTGTGGCGTCAGGCCCATGTGCACGCAGACCGGCACGCCACGCTGGACGAGCGCGGTGACGGCATCGGCCAGCCAGGCTTCGCCTTCGACCTTGACCATCTCGGCACCGGCACGCATCAGGCGCGCCGCATGATCGAGCAGGATGTCGGTGCTGGCATTGCTCATGAAGGGCAGGTCGGCCATCAGCAGGCTGCCTTGCTTGCCACGTGCCACGGCGGCGGTGTGGTAGCAGATGTCATCGATGGTGACGGGCAGGGTGCTGGTATGGCCCTGCAGGACCATGCCGAGAGAGTCGCCGACCAGCAGCACTTCAATGCCGGCATCGCTGGCAAGATGAGCAAAGGTGGCATCGTAGGCGGTGAGGCAACTGAACGTCTCACCATCGGCCTTGAGGCGGCGCAGGGTGCTCAGGGTGACGTTTTTCATCGGGACGCTTACTCGTTGCGGCGCGTATGACGCGGCTGCCCGTGGCGTCGAGCAGCCGCGATCGCGAGAAGGCCGCCGAGGGCGGACTGCGGGCGACACGGGCCGGTGTTACCAGAAAGTGTTACCGCACAGGCCAAAGTGGGCACGACGGTAACAAGATGGCGAAACTCTACTCCTGAGGTCCGAGGGGGAGCAAGTCATCGCCCTCAACTCGAGACGCCAGTATTTCGAGATTCTCCTCGCCCAGCACGCTGAGGCGCTGCGGGCCCAGCAGGTCAGCCAACGGACGCATCACGAAACCTCGTTTGAGCATTTCGCGATGGGGCACGACGAGACGCGGCGTCGAGATCCTGCTGTCATTGAAGAGCAGCAGGTCCAGATCCAGCGTGCGGGGGCCCCAGTGACGCAGCCGCACGCGGCGATGCTGCTGTTCCAGTGCTTGCAGTTGATCGAGCAGGGCGAGGGGAGACAGGCGGGTCGATAGCTCGGCGACGGCATTGACGAAGTCGGGCTGGTCCTGCGGGCCGACCGGCTTGCTGGCATACAGGCGAGAATGTCGCGTGCAGCGGGTCAGCGGCAGCCGGTCGAGAGCCTCAAGCGCGCGCTCCAGTTGAGCGCGCGGATCGTCAAGATTGGCACCGAGGCCAATCAAGGCTGTCGAAATCATGCGGAGTTCCTGCGTGGAGACGGCAGTGGCTCAGACGAGCCACTGCTCAGCCCTGGCCGCGACCATTGCGCCGACGCTTGCCGCGACGCTTGGTGCCGACCGGCTTGCTGCCGGCGGGGCCTTCATCGGAGACACCTTCGATCATCGTGACCTGGGTGCGAGCATCGACTTCCTGGAAGTCGGTCCACCACTTGCCCAGCCCCGGCTTCACTTCGCCGGCGAATTCGCGCAGCAGCAGGAAGTCGTAGGCGGCGCGGAAGCGCGGATGCTCGCGGGTCTGGAAGGCGCGCTTGCCACGACGGCGCGGCAACTTGGCCTGCATGTCCCAGATCTCGCGCATCGGAATGCTGAAGCGCTTCGGGATCGAGGTGTGGTTGAGCTGGCGAGCGATCGCCTGCTGGGCCGCCTGGTGGGCTGCCGGAATATCGGGCATGCCACTGGCGATCAGCTGGTCGGTACGCGCCTTGACGCCCGGCCACAGCAGGGCGGCATACAGGAAGGCCGGCGTGACCGGCTTGTCTTCGCGGATGCGGTCGTCCGTGCTGGCCAGCGCCTTCTCGATCAGCGGCATGGACCAGTGATAATGCGCGAAGCTCTCTTCCGTCTCGGGGAACAGCATCTGGAACAGACCAAACTCACGCAGGAGATGGAAGGTTTCCAGTGCATAGCCGGACATGAACAGCTTGAGCACTTCCTCGAACATGCGCGCCGGCGGAATCTGCAGCAGCAGCGGGGCCAGTTCGTACATCGGTTCGGCCGTGGCCTCCTCGATGTCGAAGTCCAGCTTGCCGGCGAAGCGGACGGCACGCAGCATGCGCACCGGGTCTTCGCGATAGCGTGTTTCCGGGTCACCGATCAGGCGAATCATGCGCGCTTCGATATCGCGTACACCATTGGCCCAGTCATGGATCGTGAAGTCGGACACGTCGTAATAGAGGGCATTGATCGTGAAGTCGCGGCGCAGCGCGTCCTCCTCGATGGAGCCGAAGACGTTGTCACGCAGCAGCATGCCGTCTTCCGACTGCTGGGTATGCTGGCTGGGCGTGCTATCGGCCGGCTTGCCGCGGAAGGTGGTGACCTCGATCACCTCACGACCGAAGCGCACGTGCACGATACGGAAACGACGGCCAATGATGCGGGCATTGCGGAACAGCTCGCGGACCTGTTCCGGCGTGGCGTTGGTGGCCACGTCGAAGTCCTTGGGGCGTTGTCCGAGCAGGGCATCACGGATACAGCCACCGACCAGATAGGCCTGATATCCACCGCTTTGCAGGCGATAGAGTACCTTCAGCGCATTCTCGCTGAGCTGGCGGCGGGACACGGGATGCTCATCCCGCGGTATCACACGCAGGCTGGGCAATGGGGCCGCGGGCGCGTCAGTTGCATTGAAAAGCGTCTTCAAGCGGTCACCGGGGCGTTGTAGAAAGCGGGTAAATCCTTTGAGCATGCAGCGATTCGACTCGTGCGTGGCAGGCCGCCCAGTGTAGCCGAGGGCAGATACCTTGGCAAAGCGCCGGTCTGCCATCCAGGGGCCGACTCTGCACTTCAAGGCGTCTGACGAGGCGAAATTCACCTCTCAGACAAGGAAAAAGGGAGACCGATCACTCGGTCTCCCTTGCAGGTAGGGTACACGCATCCTTGAGCGGATGTTCTTTTTCGTGATGGCGCATCGCCCTGAATACGCACCACAGTCACAAATCAATGCAGACAGATCCTTCGTGTTGCAGATCATGTTGTTGTTGTCTGGCTGTCTGTTCGGTGACCATCTCGTATTCAAAACAATCTTCCATTCACCGACGGCTGAGTAGCCTCCCCCCGCGAGTTGTTGTTGTTTCGGGGGTGATCCGGGGTCGAGCCTGTTGTTCTTGTTGGTGCTCGAGGCCGGATTCGTCGCGTCCTGGTCAGTAGATTCCGGACTGCCGATATCTTGTTGTTGTTGGATCGGCGGATGATGAACTGCGGCCGTTTGTTCTTGTTTTGGCTCTTGCCTGTCACCACTCATGTAGTGAGGCATGCGGTTCATCATCAATGTCACGCGCTCGACGGGTATTGTTCTTGTTGGTGTCGAGGGTTTTCGAAGCATTGCGCGTTCTTGTTGTTGTTGGGCGCGCTTCGTATTTCCGGTTGTTCTTTTTCTTGACCGTGTTATTGCATCGGATGTGCCACAGCTTAAAAAAAACCAGCAATTCAGTCATTTAGACATAGGTCGCTGAGACGTGAGGTGTAGAGAGGTGCGAGGTGTTACCTGACGTGCCCATTGGTGCGCTGGATGGGGTCATGATTTGGGGTCGATGGTAACAATTGGTGCGAAGGTCTAACGAAGTGCCTTGCAAGCTAATGATTGAGCTGGGTTTTTTGCGAGTCTTTCGACACTAAAGTCTAGCGATGCCCTCGATGATGCGGGGATCTGTGGCAGGCAAGGTGGCGCCGCAGGCGGGTTGCTCGCTCGGGAGGGCACCTGCATGGTGCAGTGACTTGAGCGCAGTGACTTGAGCGCAGTGACTTCAGCGCAGTGACTTCTGTGCGCCAGTGTCAGTGCTCCGGCGTCGCTCCAGCTTCATTGCGCCGACGTCAGTTTGCGGGAGAGCTGCGGCGGCCCTTGCGACGTGGAATGCCCAGGCGCTGACGTCGCTCCCAGAGGTTCTTGCGGCTGATGCCGAGGCGGCGTGCGAGCTCGGTCTCGCTCATGTGGTCCTGATGCTCGAGTACGAAGTGCTGGAAGTAGTCCTCCAGCGAGAGGTCTTCCTCTTCACCGGCATCGCCGACCACCGAGAGGCCGCTGCGTGGGGTGTCCGCAGGCGGTGGCTGGCCCTTGTCCTGTTGGCTGGTCGCGGGCTGACCTGTGGCAGGCGCTGAGGCCGTCTCGGGACTTGCGTCCCTGGCGGCGCTTTTCACTGTGCCTTTCATCGCTCCTTTCGCCGCCCCTTTGCCCGCTGTCTTCGGCGTCTGAGCAGTGGAGGGTGCCGCCGGGTCGGCCGTTGCGGCGGGCGTTGCCTGAAGCGGCTGCCCTGAGGGCGTGCGCAGGCCGAGGTCTTCCGGGGCGATGATGCGGCGCTCCGCCAGGATGACGCCACGCTCGAGGGCGTTTTCCAGCTCACGGACATTGCCGGGCCAGGCGTAGTGATGGATTTCCTGACGCGCCCGCTGAGAGAGTCGCATGCCGTCTCGACCATGCTTGCGGGCGATGCCGGCCAGCAGGTACTCGGCCAGTTCCAGCACGTCATCGCCACGCTCACGCAGGGGCGGCAGGTCGATCTCCATCACATTCAAGCGGTAGTAGAGATCAAGGCGGAACTCGCCGCTGGCCGAGAGCTGATGCAGGTTGCGGTGGGTCGCGGCGATGAGGCGGATGTCGACGTAGCGGGTCTCGATCGCCCCTACGCGGCGAATCTCGCCCTCCTGCAGCACTCGCAGCAGGCGCGCCTGAGCATCCAGCGGCAGTTCGCCGATCTCATCCAGGAACAGCGTGCCGCCGTCGGCGGCTTCGATCAGACCGGTGCGTGAGCTGGTGGCACCGGTGAAGGCGCCTTTTTCATGGCCGAACAGCTCGGACTCGATCAATGTCTCGGGAATGGCGGCGCAGTTGACGCAGATCAGCGGCGCCTGATGGCGTTCGCTCTGGCGGTGAATGGCGCGCGCGACCAGCTCCTTGCCGGTGCCGGACTCACCGAGCACCAGCACGGTGACATCGGCAGGCGCAACCTTGCGGATGCGGGTATAGACCTGTTGCATGGCGCGACAGTGGCCAATCATCTCCACCGGCTTGTTGGCCGTGCCAGCATGCGCCTGGGGCGGAGGGGGCGCGGCGCTCGGCGCCCCCTGGCGTGGCAGCGACAGCGCATCGCGCACGCTGCGCGCGAAGGCCTGCTGATCGAACGGCTTGGGCAGATAGTCGGCTGCCCCCGCCTTCAGGCAGCCGATGGCGGCGTGCAGGCTGGGGTTGTCGGCCAGCAGCAGCACCGGAGTTGGCCGGCTGGCGCTCAGGATCGGGTCGGCATGCTCTCCGGCCAGTTCGCTGTCACAGATCACCAGCGCGAAGTCGGCGGGGTGCTGCAGACGGGCATCCTCCAGGCCGCTGGCCTGCACCACGTCGTGACCCTCGCGCTCCAGCAGATGCTGCAGCGTGTTGCGCGAAGCACCTTCCTTTTCGACGATCAGAATCCGGGCCATGGGGTGATGTCGCTCGCCTGAGGGTGTGCATGAGGGAATGACTGTCGTTCGAGTCTGTCCTGTTCCCACAGGGGAGGCAATCCGACAATCGTGGCTGTTGTCAGGCGTCCCGAGTGCATGGCGTGTCTGGTCTCAGCTTCCCTCAACTGCCCTCAGCGGTCC
Source organism: Cobetia sp. UCD-24C (assembly GCF_001306765.1). Lineage (NCBI taxonomy): Bacteria > Pseudomonadati > Pseudomonadota > Gammaproteobacteria > Oceanospirillales > Halomonadaceae > Cobetia > Cobetia sp. UCD-24C. The sequence goes on from NZ_LJTD01000006.1 coordinate 342,053, forward strand.
TTGCCATTGGAGCAGTGGCCGCACTGAGTGACGGCGCGGTGCCGACCGCCGCGAGTGACCAGCGAGGAGTGGCGTGGGCGAGTTGCTCAGCGGGGCTGGCGGTCGCCAGTTCGGGCGGCGGCGCCTGACCGAGCAGCGTCAGGGTATGGTGCAGCAGTGTTCGAATCGCGCTAGTGTCTTCCGGCAGGGCCGGCGCCAGATTCTGCTTGGAGAGCTTCTGGCCATTGGCGGCCGTGATCAGCGGCAGGTGCGTCAAGCGGGGCATCGGCAGGTCGAGCGCGGCCTGCAGCAAACGTTGCCAGGGGCTGTTGTCGAGCAGATCGAGCCCGCGCACGACATCGGTGATGCCCTGCTCGGCATCATCCACCACCACGGCCAGCTGATAGGCCCACAGGCCATCGCGTCGCTTGAGCACCACATCGCCGAGCGTGGCGAGATCCAGCTGGACCGCGCCTTGCAGGCGGTCCTGCCAGCCAGCGATGGCCCAGGCGCCGCCGAAGCGCTCTACCGCACGCACATCCAGCCGCCAGGCATGCTCGCCCTCGGGCGGTTCGGCTCGCTCACGGCACCAGCCGGGGTAGATGGCGTGCTCGCGCCACTGCTTGCGCGAGCAGTCACACGGGTAGGCGATACCACTGGCCTTCAGTTGCTCCAGCGCCTCGGCGTAGGCGGCGTGACGCTGGCTCTGATAGCGGAGCTCGCCATCGCGCTGCAGGCCGAAGGCATCCAGCTGGCGCAGGATGGTATCGGCGCTCCCGGTGGGGCAGCGTGGTGGGTCGATATCCTCGATACGCACCAGCCACTCGCCGCCGTGATGGCGGGCATCGAGATAGCTGGCGACAGCGGCCAGCAGCGAGCCCGCATGCAGCGGACCGGAAGGGGTAGGGGCAAAGCGGCCACGGTAGGCGGTAGGCATGTGGGCTCCGTCATCCTTCGTGGTGGGGAATTCGCAGGCAGCAGGGCCTGAACGCATACGGGCACCGCTCCGAGGAGGGTGCCCGTATGGGGGATGAGGGCGACGGCCTGACGTCGCTTCATCGACAGCAGGGCTTAGCGGCCCAGCTGCTTTTCCTTCAACTCGGCCAGCGTCTTGCAGTCGACACACTGGGTAGCGGTCGGACGTGCTTCCAGACGGCGAATGCCGATCTCGACGCCGCAGGCTTCGCAGAAGCCGTAGTCGTCTTCATCGATGTTCTCGATGGTCTCGTTGATCTTCTTCAGCAGCTTGCGCTCGCGATCACGTGTTCTCAGTTCGAGGCTGAAGCCTTCTTCCTGAGTGGCACGGTCTGCAGGGTCCGCGTAGTTGTTGGCATCTTCCTGCAAGTGACGCACGGTGCGATCGACCTCTTCCATCAGCTCCTGTTTCCAGTCCAGCAGGATCTGACGGAAGTGCGCTAGCTGCTTCTCGTTCATGTACTCTTCACCCGCTGCCGGCTCATACGGGGTGAATTTCTTAAGCGCTTCCGGCTTGGTTTCAGCTAAGGGCATGGGACCGCCTCATTCCGCAAGGTGACTTGGGCCGTCGACAGTCTGTTGCACTGCCTCCTTGGCCACGGCGAGGGGGCTGTCCTGACTGCTGCCCTCGCGAGAAGATCAGCTTATTTAGCGTAAAAATGACAAGTTTGCAACCGATCTCCGACGATAGTTTGTAGCGAGCAGTGGTCCCGCATGTACCGGAAAACACCGATTTTCCTGCACGAAGGGGCTGGGAATGGGCCTTGGCAGGCGCCTAGAATGAAGCTCCCATCCTGAGGAGTGTTGTCATGCCGTTTGCCCGCCGTCTTGAATCCGTCGCTGCCTTTCGCGTGATGACGCTGCTGGAAGCCGCCCAGGCGCGCGAGGCCGCGGGCCATGACGTCATTCATCTGGAAGTGGGCGAGCCCGACTTCCCGACCCCCGCGCCGGTGATCGCCGCCGGGCAGGCGGCGCTGGCGGCCGGTCAGACGCGCTACACCCCTGCCTGCGGCCTGCCGGCCCTGCGCGAGGCCATCGCGGCAGACTATCAGCGCCGCCACGGCGTCACGGTGTCTCCCTCCCGTATCATCATCACGCCCGGCGCCTCCGGTGCCTTGCTGCTGGCCACATTGCTGTGCGCCGAACGTGGCGACAGCGTGTTGATGGCCGACCCGACCTACCCCTGCAATCGCCACTTCATGGGCCTGGTGGATGCCCAGCTGGATGTGGTGCCCGTCAATGCCGAGAGTGGCTGGCAGCTGACCGCCGAACTTGCCGATGATTTCTGGCGCGAGAACACGCGGGCCGTGATGGTGGCATCGCCCTCCAACCCCACCGGACACGTGCTGTCGCCCGAGGAATTGAAGGCGCTGGGCGAGCTGTGCCAGACGCGTGATGCGCACCTGCTGGTGGATGAGATCTATCAGGGGCTGACCTATGGCGTGCCTGCGCATACCGCACTGGCGGAGTGCCCCGATGCCTTCGTCATCAACAGCTTCTCGAAATACTTCGGCATGACGGGCTGGCGGCTGGGTTGGCTGGTGGCGCCGGAAGCCGCGGTCGAGCCATTGTCACGCCTGGCGCAGAATGTCTTCCTGGCTGCCTCGACGCCTGCCCAGCATGCGGCGCTGGCGGCCTTCACGCCGGAATGCGAAGCAGAGCTCGAGCGGCGTCGGCAGGTGCTCGAAGCCCGCCGTGGCGTGCTGCTGGCCGGGCTCGAACGCCTGGGGCTGGCGCCGTCGGTGCCGCCGCAGGGCGCCTTCTACGTCTGGCTGGATATCTCGCATCTGAGTGATGACAGCGAGGCCTTCTGCCGCGCACTGCTGGAAGAAGAGAATGTCGCCATCACGCCGGGCACGGACTTCGCGTTGGCCGAAGGGCGTCGCCATGTGCGTATCGCCTTCACCGCTGATGAGGCGCGTCTGCGCGAGGCCCTGGCCCGCATGGAGCGCTTCCTTGAGCGGCGTGCCACTCAGGCGGGAGTGTCGGCTTGATGGTGCTTGAGGGGCTGTATCGTGGTCGTCTGATCCGTCGTTACAAGCGCTTCTTCGCCGAGGTGGAGCTGCTCGAGGGTGAGCGGGCCGGTGAAGTGGTGACGGCGCATTGCCCGAATACCGGCTCGATGCGCGCGGTGTGCGTCGAAGGTTGTGAGGTATGGCTGTCGCCGTCCGACAACCCCAAGCGCAAGCTCGCCTGGACCTGGGAGCTGATTCGCCTGCCCCTGGACCCACCCGGCGCTGACGGCCGGCGTGAGGCCTTGGTGGCGGTGCATACCGGGCGTGCCAATGCCCATGTCGAGGCGGCGCTGCAGCAGGCCAGCGTCAGCGTGCTGCACGATATGGAGCTTGCCGACTTTGCGCGCCTCAAGCGCGAGTCGCGTGTCGAGGTCCTGCTGCCGGGCAATGACACACCGGAGCGCTCACGGCTCGATTTCCAGATGTGGCCGAAGAAGGAGGGCGCGGCCTCGATCTATCTGGAGGTCAAGCAATTGACGCTGCGTGAAGCCGACGGTCACGGCTATTTCCCGGACTCGGTGAGTGCGCGTGCACAGCGTCATCTGGCCAGCCTCGCGGCGCTGGTCGCAGCAGGGCACCGCTGCGTGCTGGTGTTCTGCGTCGCCCATGACGGGATCGAGGATGTCGCACCGGCGGCGCATCTTGACCCGGCCTACGCGCAGGCCTTTGTCCGGGCGCAGGCCGCCGGTGTCGAGGTAGTGGCGCTGGGCATGCAGATCATGCTCGGGGAGTACCTTTCAGATACGGGTCAGCCGCTGTGGCGAGCAAGACTGGGCCTGACGCGCGAGCTGCCACTGCATGACGCGCGCTTTGCTGGCTGATCAGGTCGCGGGCGCTCAGCCTGTCAGTCAGCGCTCGCCTCTCTCTATAATCTCTCTATCATTTCTCCCTCATTTCTCCACCGCTGCCTGCGGCCACCCATAGCAGCAGCTGTGCTGGTGAGGCGTCGTTGTGCACCAGCTCAACGTCCGACGCGGTCAAGCGTTGGCCGACGCAGGGTCCGCTGATGCAGGTGCCGTGATGCGGTTCGAAACAGGCCTGATGGCGGTGGCAGAGGATCAGGCCGCCGGTCGCGTCCATGTAGGGATCGCCAGTCTCGTCTTCGGTCAGCATTCGGCTGCCCTGGTGCGGGCAGCGGTCGAGGAAGGCGCGCGGGCCGTCGGATTGCATCACCAGCAAGGCCGGACGGCCATCATCGAGTGTCAGTGCCATGCTGCGGCCGATGGGCAGTGATGGCAGCGGCAGTCTCAAGCACAGCCTGGATGAGGGCCCTTGGGGGAGTGTTGGTGGCCTTTCGGACATGAGGGGGCTCGCATCGGGTATCATGGCAGCGTTGGCACGCTCTCTTGTGGTCTTTTACCGTGTCTTGCCGCTTCCTTCCATGCCGGGTCATCTTCATGTCGCTATTTCGCCGCTCGATCACTTCCAGCTTCCGCTCCAGCAACGAATCCGAGACGCCTGAGCGCACGGCCGGAGTGAGCCGTCGCCAGTTGCTGGCCGGCATGGTCGCCTCGGCGGGCGGGCTTTCCGTGCTGGGCACGGCACTGACCAGCCCGCTCGCACAGGCCGCTCAGCCGGCCAACGGGCCGTTGCCACCGCTGCCGGCCTGGCATGACCCCAAGGCGTCCCACCCGTTGCTGGGCAGCATTCTGGTCGCGGAGGGCAATCGTCGTCTGTCCCCAGCGGCGCTGGTCGATTGGAGTCAGGCGCACTCGATGGTGCTGCTGGGCGAGCATCACGACAATCCGGACCATCACCAGCTGGAGCGCTGGTTGATCGATGCGCTGGTCGCGCGGCGTCAGTTGGGGGGTGTGGCGCTGGAGATGCTGGACACCACCCAGGATGCCGCCTTGTCGCTGGCCAATCGTACGTCGCTTGCGGTTGCGGGATTGCCGGATGACGAGCTTCAGCAGCTGCTGGCCTGGAATGCGCGCTGGCCCTTCACCGACTACGCCCCTCTGCTGCGCGGAGCGCTGGACAGTGGGGCACCGCTGGCCTCTGCCAGCCTGTCGGCGGCACAGCTGGAGGCCAGCATGGCACCGGGGCAGTCGCCGCTGGCACTGCCGGAAGCGGTGCTGCGTCTGCAGCGTGAGGCACTGGATGAAGGCCATTGCGGTCTGCTGGGTGCAGAGCGCCTGGATGCGATGCTGCGTGCGCAGCTGGCGCGGGATAAGCAGATGGCAGAACGCCTGGAGGGCCTGGCGGCCGACGGTGCCACCAGCCTGCTGGTGTGTGGCTCCGGTCATGCCCGTCGCGATATCGGCGTGCCGCGCTGGCTGGACGGCAGCACGCTGTCCGTGGCGCTGATGCCGGTGGCCTGGGATGACGCGGGCCAACCGCTGACATATCTCACCGACTATCTGCCGGAGAGCGCCGGTGCGGCGCCGGCCTATGATCTGGTGTGGTTCACGCCGGCGACGGCGCCAGTCGCGGATGCCTGTGAAGGCTTGCGTGAGACGATGCAGACGACCGTCAGCTAGCGGTCAGTCAGGCCCTGCTTAGTCAGCCCTCGGACATCAGCAACACAACTGCGGCCTGAATTGCCGGCATGAAAAAAGGCACCTCTCGGAGGTGCCTTTTTCGTTGGTGCGACCTGCGTGGCGCGACCTGAACAGCGACGCGATCAGGCGTTCTTGAGATCCGAGGCGCTATCGGCACGACGACGCGGTGCCTTCTGCGGCGTTTCGTCGTTGTGACTGTCGTTGTGACTGTCGTTGTGGCCGTCGTTATGGCTATCGTTGCTGCCAGCCTGCTCACGGAAGCGGTCTTCGATATAGGTGATGCGCGTGCGGCCGTGGGGCACCGGCTTGAAGTCGGCATCGACGCTGACCAGCACGATGCGGTCGATGGTCAGGATGCGCTCGCGGGTGATCTTGTTGCGGATCTCGACGCACAGCGAGATCGAGGTGCGACCGAAGGCGCTGGCGGTGATGCCCAGTTCGATGATGTCGCCCTGACGCGCGCTGGAGACGAAGTTGATCTCCGACATGAACTTGGTGACCACGCGCGAGGTACCCAGCTGGACGATGGCGTAGATGGCCGCTTCTTCGTCGATCCAGGCCAGCAGGCGTCCACCGAACAGGGTGCCGTTGGGGTTGAGATCTTCAGGCTTGACCCATTTGCGGGTATGGAAGTTCATGCACTCTCTCCTCGGGATGCCGGCGCACCTCACCGGAAGTGCGTGCCGTGATCCTCAGCTGCGTTTACCCCGAAAGTATATAGACTTTAGTTGCGACTGTCTGTGCATGGCCCGGATAGCGCAGCGCTATCGCGGTGCGGAAGAATTGCTGGCGTCATAACGCGAAACGGCCGACAGGCGTGTCCTGTCGGCCGTTTCTTTGAGGCGCCTGGCGCTTGGTCTGTGGCGACTGCTGTAGGGCGCCTGAACTCAGCGCTGGTCGGGCGGGCAGTTGTCGCGGCAGACGCGGAAGATAGCCACTTCCCCGAACAGGTTCGGCCACCAGGTCGCCGCCGGGTGTGGCTCGTGATCGCCATTGCCGACCGCGCGGTCGATGATCTTGAGGCCTTGGGCGCGACACAGGCGCTCGAAGTCCGCGAAGGTCGACAGGTGGATGTTCGGCGTGTCGTACCAGGCGTGAGGCAACGACTTGGAGACCGGCATGCGGCCCTTCATGCCCAGGTGCAGGCGGTGACGCCAGTAGGCGAAGTTGGGGAAGGTGATGATGGCCTCACGCGAGACACGCATCATCTCTTCCAGCGCACGGTCCGGGCGACGCAGTACCTGCAATGCCTGGGACATCACCACGCGATCGAAGGTGTCGTCGGCGAAGTTGGCCAGGCCATCATCGACATTCTGCTCGATGACGCTCACGCCACGGGCGACACAGGCACTGATGTTGTCGGGGTCGATCTCCAGGCCATAGCCGAAGACCTGCTTGGTCTCCTTGAGGGAGGCCAGCAGGGTGCCGTCACCGCAGGCGAGGTCCAGCACGCGCGCGCCTTCGGGAATCCAGTCATGAATCTGGGCGAGGTCGTTACGCATGGCTGGTCTCCTTGGTGCTCGGCTTTTGCGTGGCTGGCGCGCCACAGGCGTGGTCGTAAGCGCGAGTCAGGAAGTTGCCCAGCACCGTCTCGTAGCGTTCGCCCGGCAGCAGGAAGGCATCATGGCCGTGCGGCGAGTCGATGTTGGCGTAGCTGACCGACTTGCCGGCATGGATCATGGCATTGACCAGCTCGCGAGAGCGTGACGGCGCGAAGCGCCAGTCGGTGGTGAAGCTGACTACCAGTACCGGGCAGCTGATCGGCGCCATGGCCGCAGACAGGTCATCGCCTGCCGTGGCGGCAGGATCGAAGTAGTCGAGCGCCTTGGTCATCAGCAGGTAGGTATTGGCATCGAAGGCGGTGGAGAAGGTATCGCCCTGGTGGCGCAGATAGCTCTCGACCTGGAAGTCGACGTCGTAACCGAAGTTGAGGCGGTCCTGACGCAGGTCGCGCCCGAACTTGGTGCCCATCGAATGCTCGGAAAGATAGGTGATGTGACCGACCATGCGCGCCAGCTTGAGGCCGCGCCTGGGCACGGCATCGACACGCGAGTACCAGCCGTCATGGAATTCCGGGTCAGAGCGAATCGCCTGACGCGCGACTTCATTGAAGGCGATGTTCTGCGCCGAGAGTTTCGGCGTGCAGGCGATGATGGCGACATGACCGACGCGATCAGGGTGGTCCATCACCCACTGCAGCGCCTGCATGCCACCCAGCGAGCCGCCGACCACCGCCGCGAAGCGGGTGATGCCGAGAGACTCTGCAAGGCGCTTCTGGCTCTCGACCCAGTCCGGCACGGTCACCAATGGGAAGTCAGGCCCCCATTGCTCGCCCGTCTCCGGGTTGATCGAGGTCGGGCCGGTACTGCCGTGGCAGCCGCCGATGTTGTTCAGCGCGATGACGAAGAAGCGCGAGGTATCAATGGGCTTGCCGGGGCCGATGTAGTCGTCCCACCAGCCAGGCTTGCGGTCGCTCATGGCGTGATAGCCAGCCGCATGATGGTGGCCGGTGAGGGCATGACAGATCAGGATGGCGTTGCTGGCGTCAGCGTTCAGTTCGCCGTAGGTCTCGTAGACCAGCGAGTACTGCTCGAGGCGTCTGCCGCAGGCCAGCTCCAGCGGGGTATTGAAGTGGGCAGTCTGAGGCGTGACGAGACCGACCGAATCCGGGGGCAGGGAATCAGGCATCGTGGTGAAGGTTTCCAGCATCATGTCCAGCAGAGTGTTCGGGGCAAGGCCCGTGTCCGGGGCGCGAAGCCGCGGTGATGCGCCTTGTGGGCGTCTCGTGCACCGTGGTTCTGGCTTCGGCCGAGGGCTCACTCTAGCACAGCGTGCGCACGCGTGATCCAGTGAGACTTGATGCAAGAGCGCCCGCCACGGGAGTCCGTGGCGGGCGCTGATCTCGTCGGCCTGTGCGCTGGGCGCGTGCGAGCCAACCTTGCTGGCGGAGCGCCGGCTTAACTGAAGGCGCTGCGCAGCATGCCCAGTGACGGCAGGGTCTGGTTGATCAGGCTGCCGACCAGATTGAGCGCGATGAACACGAAGATCGGGGACAGGTCGAGCATGCCGATCGACGGAATCACCTTGCGCACCGGCTTCATGATCGGATCGACCAGCTGGTGGACCAGGATGGCGCCCGGGTGGTTGGCCTGCGGTGCGACCCACGACAGGATGATCATCGCGATCAGGGCGAAGAAGTAGATGTTGATGATGCTGTCGAGAATGGTGCCCAGTGCCGTCAGCGCGATGAAGCCGACCGGTAGCATGCCGCCACCGAACAGGGCGCCGATCGCGACCAGTACCAGACTGACGACGATGAAGGCCGCGGCCAGGGTGGCGATGTCGAAGCGACCCAGCGGGCGCAGGATGCCCTGCAACGGGGCCACCAGCGGGTTGGTCGCCTTGACCACTGACTGGGTGACCGGGTTGTAGAAGTCCGCGCGGGACAGCTGCAGCAGGAAGCGCAGCATCAGGATGTAGACAAACAGTTGCAGCAGGATGGTGACCAGCTGAAGTCCGATATTACCCATAGCACCCATGGGGCTTTCCTTAAGACGGTGAGAAGTGGGCGCGCGATAGTGCACGCGTCATGCCGCTAGCATGCCAACAACAGATGAACAGCGCATGATGGCCTGTTGTGACCCGGGCTGCCAGCGGCCTGCAGGAGTTGTCAGTGGGGCAGAGGCTGTCAGCGATCCAGCTCGCGGGCAAGCTCGGCGGCGCGCACGCTGGAGGCCTTGGCGGCGCGCTCGACGATCTCGCGCAGGCCATCCTCCTCGAAGCTGTTGATGGCGCGCTCCGTGGTGCCGTTCGGCGAGCACACGCGGCGGCGCAGCTCGGCAGGCTCATGCTCGCTGGAGAAGGCCATCTCGGCGGCACCGCGGGCGGTCTGGATTGCCAGGCGGCGCGCGGTCTCGGCGTTCAGTCCCAGCTCGATGCCTGCCGCTTCGAGTGACTCGATGAACAGGAAGAAGTAGGCCGGGCCGGAACCGGAAATGCCGGTGACGGCTTCCAGCAGGCCTTCTTCCTCGACCCACTCGACGATACCGACCGCAGTCAGCATCTCATCCATCAAGCCGCGTTGCTCCTTCGTCACCTGGGCGGTGGCATAGAGACCGCTGGCACCGACACCGACCAGTGACGGCGTGTTGGGCATGCAGCGGATGATGGCGAGGTCGCCGCCCAGCCAGCGCTCGAGGCTGTCGCAGGTGATGCCGGCCGCGACCGAGACGATCAACGGCTTGCGGTTCTGCACCGCAGGGGTCAGCGCCTGGCAGACGTCATGCATCATCTGCGGCTTGACGCCCAGCACCACCACATCGGCTTGCGAGACGGCGTAGGCGTTGTCCTGGGTCGTGCTCACGCCGTAGCGCTGCTCGAGGGCATCGAGTGTCTCGCGCGAGCGAGCCGTGGCGATGATGCGGTCCGCGGGATAGCCGGCATCGACCATGCCGCCGAAGATGGCACTGGCCATGTTGCCGGCGCCGATGAAGGCGATGGTGCGCGGTGTAGCGGTGCTCTGGTGCGTCATGCGGTGCTCCTGATCATTCAGTGGGAGGGCTGGCGGCAAGCTCGAGAGCCTTGCATCAGCGAGCGTTGGACTCAGTGGACGTGGGAATAGTCACGTGCGCCGAAGATGACAGTGCCGAGGCGTACCAGTGTCGCACCTTCGGCGACGGCGGCCTCAAGATCCGCGCTCATGCCCATCGAGAGCGTATCGAGCCGGGCCTGCGGGTAGCTGGCGGCGGGGAAGCGCGCCTGCAGTTGTTCCAACAGCTCGCGCAGCTGGCGGAAGGGTGCGTGACGCTCGGCATCACTAGCATCGGCGGCGCAGGGGGCCGGAATCGCCATCAGGCCGCGCAGGCGCAGCCCGGGCAGCGCGATTACCGTCTCGGCCAGCGCCAGCAGTTCCTGCGGTGCCACGCCAGCCTTGGAGGCTTCGTCGGAGATATTGACCTGCAGGCAGACATCGAGCGCGCCAAGCTCATCGGGGCGCTGCTCGCTCAGGCGGCGTGCGATCTTCTCGCGTTCCACGGTATGCACCCAGGCGAAGTGCTCGGCAATGGCGCGCGTCTTGTTGGACTGGATGGGGCCGATGAAATGCCATTCGATATCGGTGAGGTCCGACAGCGCCTGCTGCTTGTCCAGCGCTTCCTGCAGATAGTTCTCGCCAAAGGCCCGCTGGCCGGATTGCCAGGCTGCGCGCACCAGCGTGGCGGGTTTGGTCTTACTGACGGCCAGCACTTGCGCCGAATCAGCGTTGCGTTTACTTGTCTGCAATGCCTTTTCCAGCCGCGCGCGGGCCTCTAGGATACACTGGGTAACACAAGCTTCGTCGTCGGGGACTGCGGTCATGCGGCTCGGCTCCAGAATTTGCGGAACAACCTGGCGATGGCTGGCACGGTATCAGGCGTGTCATCAATAGCATGAGCGTGACAGGCCTGGTGACATGGTGCCCATCGCACTATCTACTGAAGAGCCACTTCACACTTTCACCAGAGTACACAAGACTCGTTGGTACAAGAGCTTCGGTCTTCGCGAGGGAACTGCATGGATATTACCGAACTGCTGGCTTTTTCGGCAAAACAGAACGCGTCGGATCTTCACCTGTCCGCTGGTTTGCCACCGATGATTCGTGTCGACGGTGATGTGCGGCGCATCAATGTGCCGTCAATGGATGACAAGCAGGTGCGTGCGCTGATCTACGAGATCATGAACGACAAGCAGCGCCGTGACTTCGAGGAATTCCTCGAGACCGATTTCTCCTTCGAGGTGCCGGGCGTCTCGCGCTTTCGTGTCAACGCCTTCCATCAGGGGCGTGGTGCGGGGGCCGTCTTCCGTACCATCCCCTCGGAAGTGCTGACGATGGAGGATCTGGGGCTCGGTGAAGCCTTCCGCAAGATGTGCATGCTGCCGCGCGGCCTGATTCTTGTCACCGGGCCGACCGGCTCCGGTAAATCCACCACGCTGGCGGCGATGGTCGATTACATCAACGAGAACAAGTACGACCACATCCTCACCATCGAGGACCCGGTGGAATTCGTGCACCAGTCCAAGCGGTGTCTGGTCAACCAGCGTGAAGTACACCGTGATACCCACGGCTTCGCACCCGCGCTGCGTTCGGCGCTGCGTGAAGACCCGGATGTCATTCTGGTCGGCGAGCTGCGAGATCTCGAGACTATCCGCCTGGCGCTGACCGCGGCCGAGACGGGCCACCTGGTGTTCGGCACCCTGCACACCACCTCCGCGACCAAGACCGTCGACCGTATCATCGACGTCTTCCCCGGCGAGGAGAAGTCGATGGTGCGCTCGATGCTGTCCGAGTCCCTGCAGGGCGTCATCGCCCAGACACTGCTCAAGAAGATTGGCGGTGGTCGGGTGGCGGCTCACGAGATCATGATCGCGACGCCTGCCATTCGTAATCTGATCCGCGAGGACAAGGTGGCGCAGATGTATTCCTCCATCCAGACCGGTGGCGCCCTGGGCATGCAGACACTGGATGCAGCGCTGACGCGTCTGTTGGCGGAAGGGCTGGTGACCAATGAAGATGCTCAGGCGAAAGCCAAGGGCTTGTTGAGCTGAATTCGCCGGGAGTACCGACAATCACGTTGCAGGTAGGTGGGGCAGGGGCCGGAACACGTCAACTTTTCAGGTTCATGGGACGGCATTTCAGCGCGAGGCCTTGGGCGCGACTCTCAAGGCGCATATCGGGATACAACTCATGACTCCTCATGAATGGCTGCATGAACTTCTGCAGTTGATGGTCAGCAAGGGCAGCTCGGACCTGTTCATCTCCACAGGCACACCGCCGCAGATGAAGGTCAATGGCCGCATGGTGGCGCTGGGTGACAAGAAGCTGAGTGTCGATCAGGTGAGAGAGCTGGTGCTCGCACCGATGAGTGACATGCAGCGAGAGCGCTTCGAGGAAGAGCGCGAGGCCAACTTCGCGCATAGCTTGCCGGGAGTCGGGCGCTTCAGGATCAGCGCCTTCTACCAGCGTAGCCAGATGGGCATGGTGATTCGCCGCATCCAGCTGTCGATTCCCAGCCTGGAAGAGTTGCGGCTGCCGGAGATCATCAAGGGGCTTTCCGAGACCAAGCGTGGTCTGGTGATCTTCGTCGGCGGCACCGGCGCCGGCAAGTCGACCTCGCTGGCGGCGATGATCCAGCACCGCAACCAGACCTCGAGCGGGCATATCATCTGCATCGAAGACCCGATCGAGTATATCCACCCCCACCAGCGCTCCATTGTGACGCAGCGTGAAGTGGGGATCGATACCGAGTCCTTCGAGGTGGCACTGCGCAATACGCTGCGCCAGGCGCCGGACGTGATCATGATCGGCGAGATCCGCTCGCGTGAGACCATGGAGCACGCGCTGACCTTCGCCGAGACCGGTCACCTGTGTCTTGCGACGTTGCATGCCAACAATGCCAACCAGGCGCTGGACCGCATCATCCACTTCTTCCCGGAGGAACGTCATGAACAGGTGTGGATGGATCTGTCGCTGAACCTCAAGGGCATCGTGGCCCAGCAGCTGTTGCCTCACAAGAGTGGCAACACCACCCAGCGCGTGCCGGCCATTGAGGTGATGCTGCGTTCGCCGCTGATCGTCGACCTGATCCGCAAGGGCGCGGTGGTCGAGATCAAGGACGTCATGAAACGCTCGCAGCAGCAGGGCATGATGACCTTCGATCAATCGCTGTACGCCTTGCATCAGCAGGGCTTGATCACCGAGGAAGTGGCTTTGGCGCATGCTGATTCGGCCAATGACCTGCGCCTGATGATCAAGTTCGGTGATTCCGACAGCGCCCAGGAAGCCCAGCTGGATGTCCTGAATGCCGCCAGTCGCTTCTCGCTGCAAGGGGATGACGACTGAGGCGTGTCGGTGATGCCAGCTGTCGGTGTTACCAGCGCAGTGATTGGCCAATCAAGAGCCGCCCTTCTTCTGAGGAAAAGGGCGGCTTTTTCGTATTCGGTGAGGATCAGCGAGCGTAGAGGCCTCCCAGCACTCTCGGGCCGCTCGCGCCGGTCACGCTGGGCAGGTTGCCGGGGCGCTCCAGTACTCTGCGCGCCGCGAGCCAGGCAAAGGCGCTGGCTTCGAGCAGGTCTGCGTTCCAGCCCATGTCAGCGCAGGACACGAGGGGCGTCGCTTGCTCGCCTTGCGCCAGGCGCTGCTCCAGCTGCGTGAGCAGGGCGCCATTGCGTGCCCCGCCACCACAGGGAGTCAGCGCGGCCAGTGACACGCCGGTCTGCTCCAGTGCCTGCACGATGCTCTCGACAGTCAGGCTCAGGAGCGTGGCCTGCACGTCGGCCGGTGCCTCGTCGCCGGTCAGGTGCTGTGCCAACCAGTCGAGATGGAAGTCTTCGCGGCCAGTGCTCTTGGGAAGGGGGCGGCGAAAGTAATCGGCCGACAGCAAGCTCTTGAGCAAGTCAGGAATCACCTTGCCGCTGGCGGCCCATTGGCCGTCCTGATCCACCGCGGTGCCACGATGACGCGCATGCCAGGCATCCAGCAGGCAGTTGGCGGGGCCGGTGTCGAAGCCGATGACGTCAGCCGTGGAGTCCTGAGGGGGAAGTAGCGTCAGGTTGGCGATGCCGCCCAGGTTGAGCAGCCCATGCCATTGGTCTGGCTGACTGAAAAGAGCAGCGTGGAAGGCGGGCGCCAGCGGGGCCGCCTGACCGCCGGCGGCCAGGTCACGGCGCCGGAAGTCAGCGACGACGGGAATGCCGCACAGCTCGGCCAGCAGACTGGGGTTGTCGAGCTGCAGGGTGTAGGGCGTGTGGCATGGCCGGTCGCTGAAACCGTAGGGGCGATGCTCGATGGTCTGGCCATGGCTGCCAATCGCCGTGACATCGTCTGCACTCAGTTGCTGGCGGGTCAGCAAGCGCGTCACTGCGCTGGCGGCCAGTTCGGCCAACGCCTGCTCGGCGGCAGCGAGATCGGCGAAGCATGCCTCATCACAATGCATCAGCTGCCAGAGGCGAGTCCGCAGTGTTTCGGGCAGCGGCAGGTCGAGCCCATCAATGAAGCGAATCCGTTCGTGGTCTGGCGAGGAGGGGGTGATATCGAGCAAGGCGATATCGAGTCCGTCCAGGCTGGTGCCGGTCATCAAGCCAAGGTAGAGCGCCATGCGATGATCTCCCGATCCAGTGGGGGTGAAGCTTGTGAGCACGCCGCTCTGCGGCAGGGGGTGCATGCCATGCTCGTCATGCTAACATTCTCGGCCAACATGCCCCGTTACGAGGGGAGCAGCAACGGTCAGAGAGGGCAGGATGAGCGACAAGTCAGTAGTGGAAGCGCTGGAAATCATCAAGCGCGGTACCGATGAGGTGCTGGTCGAGGAAGAGCTGATCAAGAAGCTCGAGTCCGGGCGCAAGCTCAAGGTCAAGGCGGGCTTTGATCCGACGGCGCCGGACCTGCACCTCGGTCATACGGTGCTGATCAACAAGCTGCGCCAGCTGCAGGACCTCGGTCACGAGATCATCTTCCTGATCGGTGATTTCACCGGCCGCATCGGCGACCCCACCGGCAAGAGCGTGACGCGCAAGCCGCTGACCGAAGAGGACGTGAAGGCCAACGCCCTGACGTATCAGGAGCAGGTCTTCAAGATCCTCGACAAGGAGAAGACGCGCATCGCGTTCAACTCCGAATGGATCAACAAGCTCTCCGCGGGTGACATGATCGAGCTGGCGGCCTCCAGCACGGTCGCGCGCATGCTCGAGCGTGACGATTTCGACAAGCGCTATACCGGCAATCAGCCGATCTCCATCCACGAGTTTCTCTACCCGCTGATCCAGGGGTATGACTCCGTGGCACTGGAAGCGGACATCGAGCTTGGTGGCACCGACCAGAAGTTCAATCTGCTGATGGGGCGTGAGCTGCAGCGCCAGCGCGGCCAGGAGCCGCAGGTCGTGATCACCATGCCGATCCTCGAGGGCCTGGATGGCGTGCAGAAGATGTCCAAGTCGCTGGGCAACTACATCGGCATCAACGACCGCCCGGGCGAGATGTTCAACAAGATCGTCTCCATGCCGGATTCGCTGATGTGGCGTTACTTCGAGCTGCTGTCGCTGCGTCCTCTCGATGAAGTGAAGGCGCTGATGGCCAGCATCGACGACGGCGCCAACCCGCGTGATATCAAGATGGAGCTGGCACGCGAGCTGGTGGCACGCTTCCACGATGAAGAGGCGGCGGCGACGGCACATCTTTCCAGCGGCAATCAGCTGGCCGACGGCGAGTTGCCGGCGGACATGCCGGATGTCACCGTCAGCCTGGAAGGCGCCGAGGTGGCGCCGATCGCGGCGGTCATCAATCGCGCGGGCCTGGCCAACAACAGTGCCCAGGCCAAGGACATGCTCAAGAATGGCCGCGTGAAAGTGGATGGCGAAGTGGTCGAGCCTTCCTATATGGCACCTTTCGATACTGCCATCGTCATCCAGGCCGGCAAGAAGCGCTACGCACGAGTGACCGTGACGCGCTGAGGTATTGAGCGCTGGGGTGCTAAGAGGTGCTGTGAGAAGACGCTGGCGTATGTCGCCTCCCGTTCGGCCCCACCAGACATGGTGGGGCCGAACGCGTTTTGAGCGCCTGACATCATTGCGGCGAGATTCTCTCAAGAAAGCCCTTGCCCTCACGGCGGTTCGTGCGTAAAGTACGCATCCGCTGCCGGGGACGCATGGCGTTACCAGCGGTGAAAGAGGTTTGCAGGTGATTGTTTTACTTGATGTTTTTGAAGTCCGCTTCGAAATCATCGATTGACAATCCCGGGCGATTCGCTAGAATACGCCGCACTCCTTACGGRACAGGTGATCGAGCARCGCTCCTCACCGCTTGATGATGCTTAGAGGCAGTCGACTGACTCATCATCAAGTGCTTGACTTCTCAAGCGTTCCAAGTAGAATATGCCTCCTCGCTTCACAGCGACGCTCTTTAAAAATTTGATCAGGTAATTCGTGTGAGCGCTTGCCGATGAGTGGTGACAAGGTCACCAAATATCGGAGCAAGCCTCTCACGAGAAGTTTGACTCTGAACCAAGTTTGGTCTGCTTAACAGACTATCAAGCTTT
>NZ_LJTD01000051.1:0-508 GCF_001306765.1 Cobetia sp. UCD-24C
TTCCATACAGAACCACCGGATCACTAGAACCTACTTTCGTACCTGCTCGACGTGTCTGTCTCGCAGTCAAGCACCCTTATGCTCTTGCACTCAATGCACGATTTCCAACCGTGCTGAGGGTACCTTCGTGCTCCTCCGTTACTCTTTAGGAGGAGACCGCCCCAGTCAAACTACCCACCATACACTGTCCTCGATCCGGATAACGGACCTGAGTTAGAACGCCAATGATGTCAGGCTGGTATTTCAAGATTGGCTCCACCGCATCTGGCGACGCGGTTTCAAAGCCTCCCAGCTATCCTACACAGACAACATCAGCATCCAGTGTAAAGCTATAGTAAAGGTTCACGGGGTCTTTCCGTCTAGCCGCGGGTACACAGCATCTTCACTGCGATTTCAATTTCACTGAGTCTCGGGTGGAGACAGCGTGGCCATCATTACGCCATTCGTGCAGGTCGGAACTTACCCGACAAGGAATTTCGCTACCTTAGGACCGTTATAGTTACGGCCG
>NZ_LJTD01000007.1:0-174945 GCF_001306765.1 Cobetia sp. UCD-24C
GCTGGAAGTGCTCACCGACAGCGATTACCAGAAGGCCTGTCGCCCGTTCGCGCGCAACTGTGGCTTCACCATCGCGGAAGCGACCCAGTTCGTGATCCTGATGGCGGATGATCTGGCGCTGGACACCGGCGCTCGCATCATCGGCAGCGTGCCGGACGTGTTCGTCAATGCCGACGGCTGGAAGCGTTCCATCTCGGCGCCCGGCGTCGGCAACTACATCACCCTGAGCAAGGCGGTGGCGCTGGCGCGCGATATCGTCGGCGATGAAGGCGTGCGCCAGCGCAGCTTCGTGCACGCCCATGCCACCTCCACGCCGAAGAACCGCACCACCGAATCCCACGTGCTCAATGAAGTGGCTCGCGCCAACGACATTCAGGCCTGGCCTGTGGTGGCGGTAAAATCCTTCGTCGGCCACAGCCAGGGCAGTGCCGCGGGCGATCAGGCGGTGTCGGCGCTCGGCAGCATGGCGACCGGCATCCTGCCGGGTATCCCGACGCTGGATGCCATCGCCGATGACGTGCATCACAGCCACCTCGACATCCGCCGCGAGGCGCGCGAGTTCACCGCAGACGTCGCCTTCATCAATGCCAAGGGCTTCGGTGGCAACAACGCCAGTGGCGTGGTGCTGTCGGCAGACGTCACGCTGAAGTTGCTGGCGGCGCGACATGGTGAGGAGGCACTGGCCGCCTGGCGTGAACGCAGCGGTCTCTGCGAGCAGCGTCGCGCCGACTATCTGGACAAGGCAAAGCGCGGCGAATTCACGCCGACCTATCGCTTCGGTGAAGGCGTGCTCGAAGGTCCGGAGCTGGAGATCACGGATCGCGAGATCCGTATCCCCGGCTATGCGAAGCCCGTCTCGCTCAAGGTCGACAACCCCTTCGGTTCGCTGTAAGCCAGGCTCGCTGCAAGACCGGCTGGCTACCCCTCCCGAGTTGCGCACTCGCTGACGAATCCCCTCCCGCGACTGGCAAGCCGCGCGAGGGGTTCTACACTCGGCGTACCGGGGGAGCCGGCGGCGCATCAGCCACTGCGTCCCGGCCTTCTGCGGCTCCTCATCCTTCGTCGTCCACTGCAGCCGGTCACCAGGCTGACCCGCTGCCGACAGAGCTCGAGTTCGTCATGCCCAAGAACATTGCCGTCTATCCCGGCACCTTCGACCCGATCACCAATGGCCATACCGACCTGATCGAGCGTGGCGCCCGCCTGTTCGACAAGGTGGTGGTCGCGGTGGCTTACAGCCCCAGCAAACGCCCCGCGCTGCCGCTGGAGATGCGCATCGATCTGGCACGCCGGATTCTGGCGCATCTCGACAATGTCGAGGTCATCGGTTTCAGCTGCCTGCTGACAGAGCTGCTTGAGCAGCAGAATGCGCGTATCATTCTGCGCGGCCTGCGTGCGGTCTCCGACTTCGAGTACGAACTGCAGCTGGCCAACATGAACCGGGCCCAGGCACCGCACGTCGATAGCCTGTTCCTGACCCCGGAATTACAGAACTCCTACATTTCATCGACCATCGTGCGCGAGATATCGCGTCATGGCGGTGATGTGTCGCGTCTGGTGCATCCGCTGGTGGCCGAGACCCTCGCCCGGCATTTCTCCGCTACCGACGACGACACCGCCACAAGCTGAGGACAGCATCATGGCCCTGATCATCACTGATGAGTGCATCAACTGCGACGTCTGCGAGCCGGAATGTCCCAATGGGGCCATCTCGCCGGGGGAAGAGATCTACGTCATCGACCCGGACCTGTGCACCGAATGCGTCGGACACTTCGATGAGCCGCAATGTCAGCAGGTCTGCCCTGTCGACTGCATCCCGCTCGACCCGGCCAACAAGGAAAGCCAGGAAGAGCTGATGGACAAGTACCACATCATCACGGCCGCACTCGGCAACTGATTGCCGCCTGCTCCGGCAGCCGTCATGGCGATGACATGGCCTGTACTGCGCCACATCCGTCGTGACGGCTGCTGCTTGCTTCTTGCCTGACACCCCCTGCTTTCTCCGCAAGCCCTCTCTATAAGCTCTTTCCTCAAGCCCTTTCCTCAGGCTCGGCCCTGACTGACGCTTCAGCGCCAGACTCGCCAACGCGGCGCCTCTTGCTGCAAGACACCAACGGATAACGTAACCGACTGGCACTAACACCGACGGGCAAAGACGCCGGCTGGCAACACACTTCGTTCGCGATCAAGACCTCCCGCGCTGCCCGCCATTGCCTGCTCCCCTGGCCTCACTGCCGGCCCCGCTGCTGACATGGCCAGACAGCATCGTGGCTACCAGCCTGCTCTCGGCCCCTGCCTAAACGGCTACGCAATTAATACCAAACGCTACGTCAGGTTATTTTCTGTTAGGGCAATGTAAACAATCTATTCTATCCTGTAGTGATAAAGTCACTGTCGTACCCTTTCACGCGCACGGATTGCCCATGTCCTCTCGCTCGCTTTCTACCGTTCTCAAGCGCCCCTTCCAGGGGACACGCACACAGCTGCCCAATGCCGGCACGGGGATGCTGCTTGTCATGCTGGCGATCATGGTGGTCCTGATCGTGGTGCCGCGTCCGCAGCTGTTCAGCTCGGTCGGACAGTACCTCGTCCCGCATTCACTGCTGGAAATGGGCGCGATACTGGTCGCTCTGATGTCTGCCGTCTCCATCTTCCAGGGGCACCGTCGGACGCTGCCGACCAGCTTTCTGGTCATGGGGTGCGCCTTCATGCTCTCCGCCTTCTTCGACATGGTGCATATCTTCAGCTATGACGGCATGCCCGACTTCGTCAGCGAAGCCTCCATCAGCAAGGCCATCCATTTCTGGCTGGCAGGGCGGACCGCCTTCATCATCGCGCTGCTGGCCCCCTGCCTGCTGACGGCCCGCCCCGTACCGCGCCGCTATCTGCCCGTGGCCTTTGGCTTGACGCTCGCCATCGGGCTGGCGGTGAGCTGGATAGGCCTCTTTCATCTCGACTTCCTGCCAGAGACCTTCATCGTCGGCAGCGGCCTGACCGCCTGGAAGATCGGCTACGAGTGGGCCCTGGCGCTGAGCGCTGTGCTGGCCGCGGTACTTTTGCTCGGCGCGCGCCGACTGCCTGAAGGCACCAATGCCGGCTGGCTGGCAGTCGCGGCGCTGGCCACGGGGATTTCCGAGCTGTGCTTCACGCTCTATGCCACTGCCTTTGATGTCTTCAATCTGCTCGGCCATCTGTACAAGGTGGTGGCCTACGCGATGATCTATCACGCCATCTATTCATCGCGCATGGTCTACCCCTATCAGCAGCTGCAGAAGATGAGTGACGCCCTGGGCGAGGCCGAACAACGCTGGCAGTTTGCGCTGGAAGGCTCAGGCGCCGGCGTCTGGGACTGGAAGCAGGATACCGATCACGTCTTCTACTCTCCGCAGTGGAAGGCGACGCTCGGCTTCCAGGAACACGAGATCGGCAGCAGCTTCGATGAATGGAAGTCACGCATCCACCCAGATGACATGCCGCGCACCCTCGACGACCTGAAACAGCACTTTGAAGGCCACAGCGCAGAATATCGCAACGAGCACCGCATGCTGACGCGCAACGGTGAATGGAAGTGGATTCTCGATCAGGGACGCGTGGTGGAGCGTGCCGAGGATGGCCGGCCCCTGCGCATGATCGGTACTCACAGCGATATCGACTGGATCAAGGAGCAGCAGCAACGCCTGATCAGCAGCCGTGCCCGTCTGCGCTCCATCTATCACTCCGCCCCGGTGGGCATCATCGTCGCCGACCGGGATGGCACCATCGCGGATGCCAACTCGGCCATGCATGCCCTGCTGGGCAAGAGTGATGCCGAGCTTTTCCAGCAATCGCTGTGGGGGCTGTTCTCACTGGATGAGATCAGTCGCATGAAACGTGCCTGGGGCCAGCTGCAGCGCGAAGGCGGCAGCTTCCAGGACGAATACCACATGCAGACTGACACGGGGCAGATGTTCTGGGCGGAAGTCACCCTCACGCCGCTCGAGGGCGAGGAGCGCACCCTGGTACTGATCAACAATATCGAGGACCGCCGCCGCGCCATCGAGTTGCTCGAGGAGAACGCGACCCTGTACCAGGAAGTCTTCAGCACCGGCAACGCCATCAAGCTGCTGATCGACCCGGAGCTTGCCGAGATCATCGATGCCAACCCGGTCGCCGCCGACTTCTATGGCTACAGCATCGGCGAGATGTGCGGCATGCCACTGGGCCGTATCAACGTGCTGGCCAGCCAGTCGCTCTCCAAGCGCATCCGTGCGGTCGTCAACCGCACCGACAACCACTTCGAGGCCAGCCATCAGCTTGCCAACGGTGAATTGCGTGATGTCGAGATCTTTACCGGCCCGGTGGACCTGAACGGCCGCACCCTGCTGTTCTCCATCGTTCACGACATCACCGATCGCAAGCGTGCCCAGCGCGACCTGCAGGCCGCCAACCTCAAGCTGTCGCGACTCTCCGAGAGCCGCAGCCAGATCCATCACCTCGCGGAATGCCTGCTGACCTGCTCCCAGCTCGATGAGATCATCACCCAGCTCAATGTTCGTCTGCCCAGCCTGTTCGCCGGCTGCGAAGGCAACGTGACCCTGCATGACCCGAATGACATCAATCAGACGATGCATATCAACTGGGGGTCACCGCCCACCGACGCTCGTCACCTCAAGCAGACGCTGACGGTCGGGGATGGCCAGGTAGGGGAATTCGTACTGCTGATCCCGCCGGAAGAGGACAGCCTGGAGCGCCTGCAACCCCTGGCGGAAGATGTCAGCCACCTGGTGATGCTGGCACTGGCCGACCTGCAGTTGAAGCGGGGCCTGGCACATGAGGCGCGCAAGGATACGCTGACGCGCCTCTTCAATCGTCGTCACCTCGATGAAGTGCTGCCCCAGAAACTGGCCGAGGCCAGCATCGGCAACCCGCTGTCCCTGGTGGTGCTGGATCTCGACCACTTCAAGCAGGTCAACGATACCTACGGGCACGAGATGGGCGATCAGGTCCTCACGCGTCTAGCCAACCTGATACGTGAGTCGATGCGCAGCTCCGATGAAGCCTGTCGCTACGGCGGCGAAGAGTTCGTGATTCTGATCCCCGGTGCCAGCGCAGCGGTGTCACGCGCACGCGTCGAGGCCATTCTCGAAGCCTTCCACGAAGAAGTCTTCGAGCATGAGACGCTGGGGCCGCTGACCGGCTTGAGCTTCTCCGCTGGGGTCGCCAACGCGCCGCATGACAGCCAGGCCACCGACGCGCTGTTCAACATGGCCGACAATGCGCTCTACCAGGCGAAACGCGCCGGACGCAAACGCGTGCTGTGCTTCAACTCACTGCCGCCTGCAGCCGATAGCCACGCCAGGCAACCCGCGCACTGACCGCCGCCCTCACCACCCTTCAGACACGACAACGCCGACCCTCGAAGTCGGCGTTGTCGTGTCTGAATCATCGAGCCATGGCTCGTCTCACATTTGCCATATTCCTTCAGGTCTTACATTTCATCAGCACGTCGGCTCAACTCACACCCGAGGCAGCGACGGAATGTCGCTTCCGCGGGCGTCTTGACCAATGTCTCTGCTGTAGCATCCAGATTCCCTCCTAGAGCCGCGAAGGGGGCAGACACAAGGAAGACTGCCGTGCCAGCGACTGTCGTCAACAACAACAGGGGGCGCCCTATCAATGCATCTGCCACCATGGCGCCGGCTCCCGGTCCTGACTGCTCCGGTTCACCAGGCAGGTCCAGCGCCTGAGCGGGCACGGCCATGGCAAGAGCCATCGCCCCACCCACCATGAGCCCCAACCATCCTTCTCGTCTTGTTTTCATTCCCCTCACTCCCTGTAGGCTGCATGGATGCGCTCGCGTCCCTATCGGTATGACGGCCTGTTGGCGCACTACTCCACCCAAGTGTATCAGGTGAACTCATTCCAGCTGGAGATAGTGCATGCCAAGTGATCAACGTAGAGGGTGCGTCGCATCAAGGATACTGTGTCGAGAAACCTCATAATACAATATGACGATATATTAAATCTGTGGTGATATTATATAACTCGTACGGAACCATCATAATCAACAACACACGCAAGGATATTGATCATGTTTGCAAGGATGCTGTTTACTGGCGCTATTCTCTTCTCTGCGGCACAGGCGCATGCCGCCAGCGACACCGTTCCTTCTGATAAATTCTATCTGGGCGGGGGAGCCGGGCAGGCTGTCTATCACAGTGACACTCTCGATGATATCGATGACATCGAGGGCGCCAATGTTGACGAAAAGGATGCCGCTTACACCCTGTTCGGCGGTTATCGATTCAACCCGAACTTCAGCATGGAAGTCGGCTACGTCAACCTGGGAGAGGCAACGGGCAAGGTCAGCGGTGTTGGTGAGGTAGCGTCTTTTGAGGTCGATGGTGTGTCGGCTTCACTGCTGGGTCGCTTGCCGATAGATGGCGGCTTGAGCGTGATCGGACGCATCGGCGCCATCAAATGGGACTCCGAGGCCAAAGCGTCCAACGAAAAGGAAAAGGATAACGGCACTGACCCCCTTTTCGGTGGCGGCCTTGAATACAGCAATCAATCCCTTTTCGCCCGTGCTGAATACACACGTTATATGCTCGATGTGGATAGCGGCAGCTCCGATGAAGATTTCGACATCGATCTGTGGAGCCTGAGCGCTGGTATGTATTTCTAAAGAGCGACTCTAGTTTCTTTTACTAAACGTCAAGAATCATCGCCTGTATTGATGCCCTGCAGAGTTTCTGCGGGGCATCATCACATCCGGGCTCCTACAGGGCATTGACGACTTCCTGCGCAAGGGTAGGCTTGTAGCTCTTGAATGGAGCGCCAATGACCGATTCCCCACGCCAAACCGACATCTCCTCGCCTCTCCCTCCTCGCGCCGATCGCCATATGTGGCGCCTGGCCTGGCCCATCATCCTTTCCAACATTTCCGTGCCGTTGCTGGGGCTGGTGGATACCGCCGTGGTCGGGCATCTCGAGGATGCGGTGTATCTGGGCGCGGTCACGCTGGGCGCGGTCCTCTTCAGCTTTCTGTACTGGGGCTTCGGGTTCCTGCGCATGGGCACGACCGGCATGACGGCACAGGCCCATGGCCGTGAAGACCACGATGGCCTGCGTACCTTGCTGGGCCAGGGCATCGGGCTGGCACTCGCCATCGGGCTGGTGTTGATCATCGCCGGCTCGCCGCTGATCACCCTGGGACTATCGCTGATGGAGGCCAGCGAGACCACGCGCGCCCTGGCCCATGACTACGCCAGCATCCGGCTGTGGTCGGCGCCGGCGGTGCTGATCAACTACGTGATTCTGGGCTGGTTCCTGGGGCTTGGTAATTCGCGCGTCACGCTCGGCATCCTCGTGCTGACCAATGGCGTCAACATCCTGCTCGACCTGGCTTTCGTGCCCGGGCTGGGCATGACCAGCGATGGCGTGGCGCTGGCCAGCGTGATCGCCGACTACTGTGCGCTGGCCACGGGCCTGTGGCTGGTCGCCCGCCAGCTCAGACGCATGCCGGGGCGCAGTGATCGCGCAGCGCTGCTGTCTCTCCCCGCCTGGGGCGCGCTGATCCGCGTCAATCAGCATCTGTTCGTGCGCACCCTGTGCCTGCTGGGCGCGACGGCCTATTTCACCTCGCAGGGTGCCAGCTTCGGGGACGATGTTCTGGCGGCCAATGCGGTGCTGCTGCAGTTCGTGATGATGACGTCCTATGCACTGGATGGCTTCGCCCAGGCAGCGGAGTCAGAGGTCGGGCGAGCCGTCGGCCAGAACGACTGGCAACGCTTCGCGCGCAGCGTGGGGGCGGCAACCCGTTTCTCCTTGATCACCGCGACAGCGGCCAGCGGCCTGCTCTGGCTCTGCGGGCCGGCGTTGATCCACCTGCTGACCGACATTCCCGAAGTCCGTGCCCTGGCCACCCTCTATCTGCCCTGGATGGTCGCCATGCCCCTGGTCGCGGTGTGGAGCTACCTGCTGGACGGCATCTTCATCGGCGCCACGGCGACGCGTGAAATGCGCAATACGCTGGTGGTGTCCCTGCTGGCATTCATCGGCCTGTGGCCGCTGCTCGAAGGCTTCGGCAATCATGGACTGTGGCTGGCCTTCCTGCTGTTCACCAGCGTGCGCTCTGCCGTGCTCGGCGGCTACTACCTGCATCATCGCCGCCATCATTGGCGCTGATGCCATGCCAGTTGAAGCCTCCAGCAGGTTGATACAGCGCTGAAAGGCTTGCCGCTGGCATTGGCGTGCCACTCGACCATCGCGCGATATTATCCTGATAGCGAATGGACTAATGTGAGCGTGCCAACCCGTTTCCCATACCGATAAAAAGCCGACAGGGACTCTCACATGCTGCAATCGCTATCACGGCCAGCCGTCAAGCTGGTTGAGCGCTATCTGCCTGACCCCTATATCTTCGTCTTGTTGCTGACCGTCGTTGCAGCGGCAGCCGCCATGCTCATCGAACAGCGCTCCCCCACCGAGGTGATGCGCTATTGGGGCGATGGCTTCTGGAATCTGCTGACCTTCTCGATGCAGATGCTGCTGGTGTTGATCTCGGGCTTCATGCTCGCCAACACCCCGCCGGTGAAGAAAGGCCTGGCCAGCATCGCCTCGCTGGCCAGAACGCCCGGCAGCGCCATCATGCTGGTCACCTTCGTGTCGCTGATCGCCAGCTGGATCAACTGGGGCTTCGGGCTGGTCATCGGGGCACTGTTCGCCAAGCAGCTGGCCAGGATGATCAAGGTCGATTACCGCCTGCTGATCGCCAGTGCCTACTCCGGTTTCGTGATCTGGCATGCGGGCATCTCGGGCTCGATTCCGCTGACCATCGCCACCGCGGGCCACTTCACCGAGGACAGCATCGGCATCGTGCCCACCTCGGACACCATCTTCGCCTTCTTCAATATCGCCATCGTCGCGGCGCTCTTGATCATCATGCCGCTGGTCAATCGCGCCATGATGCCCTTCGAGAAGGAAAGCGTGTACGTGGACCCGGCCCTGCTCGAGGAGAAGCACACCGAGATCAGCGACCAGCCTCGTCCTGCCGAGCGTCTCGAGAACTCGCCGATTCTCGCCTGGGTCGTCGGGCTGTTCGGCCTCGCCTGGCTGGTGGATCACTTCGTGATTCGTGGCGGCGGCCTGAACCTGAACGTGATCAACTTCAGCTTCCTGTTCCTGGCCATCGTGCTGCATGGCACGCCGCGCAAGCTGCTGGACAGCCTGAATGAAGCCATCAAGGGTGGCGCAGGCATCGTCATCCAGTTCCCCTTCTACGCCGGCATCATGGCGATCATGGTGCAGTCGGGACTGGCCGCCACGCTGTCCGAAGGCTTCGTGTCGATTGCCACCGCCGACAGCCTGCCGTTCTGGTCCTTCATCAGTGCCGGTATCGTCAATCTGTTCGTGCCCTCCGGTGGCGGCCAGTGGGCCGTGCAGGCACCGGTCATGATTCCCGCCGCCCAGGCATTGGGTGCCGACCTGTCACGCGTCGCCATGGCCGTCGCCTGGGGCGATGCCTGGACCAACATGCTGCAGCCCTTCTGGGCATTGCCGGTGCTCGCCATCGCCGGCCTCAAGGCCAAGGACATCATGGGCTTCTGTCTGGTGCAGCTGCTGGTGACCGGCATCATCATCTCGCTGGGCCTGACGCTGCTCTGATACCTGCCTGACGGCGGCGTCAGCTAGCCTTTTCAGCCAGCGATTCAGATAGCCTTACCGATAACCCCGCAAGCTCCTTGCCCCCACAGGCGACGGTGGGGGCAAGGTCGTTTATAGATAGCTGATATGCCGCTCACGGGGTGCCAAGACGTCACGAATCCCGCAGACTAGCCATTATCCCTCTCTGCGCGGCATGCCAGAGCCATTGCTTCACCTGAGAGCCCCTGACAGCTCCCACTCACCTGACAGGCCCGTGCCTGAAGGACGCCCCAATGAGCGAGAACCAGCCAGAACAGACCGCCCTCAACGAAGCTCTGCCCGGCCAGCATCAGTTGATCATGACCGAGCTGATGACCCCCGACATGGCCAACTTCAGTGGCAAGGTGCACGGTGGCGCCATCCTCAAGAAGCTGGATGAAGTCGCCTACGCCTGTGCCAGTCGTTACAGCGGCAGCTATGTCGTCACCCTCTCGGTCGACCAGGTGCGCTTCAAGCAGCCGATTCACGTCGGCGAGCTGGTGACCTTCCTGGCCTCGGTCAATCATGTCGGCCGCTCCTCGATGGAGATCGGCATCAAGGTGGTCGCCGAATCCATCCAGGGTCGCTTGATTCGCCATACCAACAGCTGCTATCTGACCATGGTCGCGGTCGATTCCAACGGCCAGCCGGTGCCGGTGCCGCCGCTCAATCTGGAAACCCAGGAACAGAAGCTGCGCTTCCACAAGGCCGCCATCCGCAAGAAGCTGCGCAAGCAGG
The DNA here is from genome assembly GCF_001306765.1 of Cobetia sp. UCD-24C. Taxonomy (NCBI): domain Bacteria; kingdom Pseudomonadati; phylum Pseudomonadota; class Gammaproteobacteria; order Oceanospirillales; family Halomonadaceae; genus Cobetia; species Cobetia sp. UCD-24C. Next base: position 10,402 of record NZ_LJTD01000007.1, read on the forward strand.
CCGAAGAAGAAGAGAAGCGCCAGGAATCCATCGAGTTCTGAGCGAAACCCGGCAAATGCTGCGAGCGCAATCCTGACAGTCAGCACAAGATACGGAGTGCACCGCCCCGAGCGGATGGCGATACTGATCGTGAACCTTGCACAGCGAGATGAACGATGACATCAGTGTCCGGCGAAAAGACGGCGGCGGGGATGACGGCACCACCTGCCGCTGGCGACGCTCAAGGGTGCGATGAGGCCATCTGGCAGCGTCTGCTGGCGCGCCAGCCGATCGCCGGGGAGGCGCTGCGCTACGGCGTGATCACCACTGGCATCTTCTGTCGCATCGGCTGCCCATCCCCGGCTCCACGCCGCGACAACCTGCGCCTGTTTGCCGACGCCCATGCGGCGCGAGCCGCAGGCATGCGCGCCTGTCGGCGCTGTCATCCTGAGCAGTCCGACAAGCCTGATCGCCCTCAGGCCGACAAGCAGACTCGCCATCCCGTCAGGGCCACGTCTGGAGCACCGACGATCCCGGAATTGAACGCCTCACATTCATGCGCCTCCACTGCCGCCCGCTCGACACCTGCGAATGCTGACTCAACCCCCGCCTCGCCCTGGCCGCTGGCGGTGTGTCGGCAGCTGGAGCAGGCCGTCGCCGCAGGCGAGCCCACCCCGACACTCGCAAGCCTGGCGGCGGAGCACGGGATAAGTGCCTCGCATCTTCAGCGCCGCTTCACGACACTGTTGGGCCTGTCACCTTCCGAGTACTCGGCGGGTCTGCGCCAGATGCAGTTCCATGCGCTGCTGGAGGAAGGCCATGGCGTGACCGAGGCGATCATCGCCGCCGGCTATCGCTCCAGCAGCCGCGCCTATGCGCGCAGGGACGGCATCACGCCTAGCGCCCGCCGCTCCGGCGGCCAGGGAGAAGACCTGCTGGCACTACATTGGCCGTGTCGCTTCGGGATACCGGAGCAGTCCTGCTGGCTGAGCGCAGGACTCAGCGCGCGTGGCGTGGTCGTCATTCAGCTCAGCGACAGTCGTGAGACGGGCCAGCAGGCGCTGGAAGCACGCCTGCCCAGAGCCAATTGGCAGCAGACAGAGACAGACGAGCAGGACGGCAACGCTCACGCGGCCAGTCGCCTGCTGCATGCCTCACTGGGGGCACGGTTACTCGCCCTGTGCGAGCAACCGGAGACCAGTCATGCACTGCTGCTCGAACTGCCGCTGGATGTGCGTGGCACCGCCTTTCAATTGAGCGTCTGGCAGCAGCTCAACGCCACCGTGAGCGGCGATACCCTGACCTACCGCCAACTGGCCGAGGCGCTCGAGCGACCGACCGCCAGCCGCGCCGTCGCCAATGCCTGTGGTGCCAACCCGCTGGCTCTGCTGACGCCTTGCCATCGTGTGGTACGCGGCGATGGCGGGCTTGGCGGCTATCGCTGGGGCGTGCCGCTCAAGCAGGCCAGATTGGCGCAGGAGTCCGGCACCCGCCGGGAGTGAGAGCGGCGATGTGCTAGAGCGTCATGGGGCGCAGTGCAGGCGGCGCCTGCAGCTGCTCGCGCACGATTTCCAGCGCGTGGGTCAGCGCCTCACGGCTCTCGGCGGCGCTCAGGCACAGTCGGATGGCCTGCGGTGGCGGCTCATTGCCGACACAGAAGGGCTCGGCGCTGGTGACGTGCACACCCCGCTCGGCCAATGACGCGACCATCGCCTGACTGCGCTGCCCTTCGGGCAACTCGAGCCACAGATCGAACGAGGACGGCCGCGCCGCCGGCGACCACTCCGCCAGCAGCGTGCGGGCCAGTCGCTGGCGCGCGCGCATCTCTTCCATCTGCCACTCCACCAGCTGTATCGCGTTGCCGCTGGTCAGCCAGGCGCAGACCGTTTCCATCAACAGCGGCGCCACCATCCAGCTGTGGCTGCGCAGCACTGCGCCGATGCGGGTCAGCACCTCCACCGGCGCCCGCAATACGCCCAGGCGCAGGCCACCGGCCAGCAACTTGGAGGTACTGAAGACATACAGGGTGCGCTCCGGCGCCATCTGATAGAGACGGGTGCCGCACTCCTCGTCGGGCAGATATTGCACCCCATCTTCCAGAATCCAGAAGTCATGCTGGCGCGCGAGGGCGACCAGTGCCTCGCGCCGTGCATGAGACAACTGCGCCGCGCCCGGATTGTTCTGCTCGGCCATCACATAGACCATTCTGGGCGCCTGCTGACGACACAGCCGCGCCAGCGCCTCGACATCCATGCCGTCCTTGTCCAGCGGCACCCGCAACAGCTTGAGGCCACGTTCGGCGCTGGCGACGATCAAGCCGGGATAGGTCAGTGCGCCGGTGACCACGGCATCCCCGGGCGCCAGCAGCGCCGACAACGCCAGCGTGATGCCATTCTGGCCGCCCTGGGTCAGCATCAGCTCCTCGGGGGCAACCGGCATGCCAAGCTCGCCCATCCAGCTCGCCAGCAACTGCCGGTGGCTGCCGTCGCCGAATTCATTCTGATACTCGACACTGCGCAGCAAGGCCTCGGGTGACTGGCTGATCGCGGCCAGCGCCGCCGCCATACCCTGCTGCCGCGCGGGGTGAGGCGGAGGCAGGCTCATGGTGAGATCGATCACGCCGGACGCTGCCGGCAGAGCGCCCTCCTGTTCTGGCGCCAATCCGTAGGCCTTGCTGGCACGCAGGGCATGCCCGAAGCTGCTGAAGGATCCATGCGCGCTCCGGGTGGCACCGTTGATGTAGGTGCCGCTCCCGACACGCGCCGACACCAGGCCACTCCGCTCGGCCTCGGCGTAGCCTCGCGTCACCGTGCCGATGGTCACGCCCAGCACATCCGCCAGCCGTCGTTGAGGCGGCAGTCGCTCGCCTTCCTTGAGTTGGCCCGCGGCGATATCGAGGCGAATGGCCTCCGCCAGCGCACGGTAACGCGGCATGGCGGGGTCCAGGGTCGGAATCCACATTGTCATGGTGACAAAAAACCTGTTGACGGTAATTGTCATCAGATTATGCTCAAAACATGCCGCCAACAAGCCACAAAACACGGGAATGTGCCGGCATCCACAAATTGAACCCATACAATCAGACACACCACCTCGACAACGCCCACCACGCTGAAGGACACCCATGGAATCCCTCGCCTTTCTGGCCCCCGCCACGCTTTTCATGCTGTCGATGACCCTGACGCCCGGCCCCAACAACGTGATGTTGACGGCCTCGGGGGCCAACTATGGTTACTGGCGCACCCTGCCGCATATCTTCGGCATCCTGATCGGCTGCCTGGTGCTGTTCATCGCCATCGCGCTGGGGCTGGGGCTGGTCTTCGAGCGTTATCCCATCGTGCAGACGCTACTGAAGGTGCTGGGCAGTGCCTACCTGCTCTACCTGGCCTGGAAGATCGCCACCGCCCCGCCCCCTGACTTCGCCAGCCAGCAGGATGCGCGTCCGATGACCTTCCTCGCGGCGTGCCTGTTCCAGTTCGCCAACCCCAAGGCCTGGGTGATGGGCATGGCGCTGATGGCAAGCTTTCTCCCCGAGGAAGGCCCGGCACTGCTCAACGCCGTATTGCTGGCAGGCTTCGCGGAACTGGTCGCGCTGCCGTGCATCTCGCTGTGGGCGGGCTTCGGGACCGCCATCGGGCGTCTGCTGAATACCGAGCGCGCCTGGAAGATCTTCAACCGCGTGATGGGCGTGCTGACCGCTTCCTGCGTGGTGATGATCCTCGGCTGACCTCAGCCTGCGTCTGGAGTACGCGGATGACACCGGAGCGTCGAACACTGTTCGAATAATCACTGTTCATGCAGGCGAGGTTGGTTAGACTGTCGAGACGCCAATTCCACGCTCGCACAGGACGCTCCCTGCATGCTGACACTCTACGGTGATCGCCGCTCCGGCAACTGCTACAAGGTCGAGCTGCTGCTGCACCTGCTCCAACGCCATCATCACTACATCGAGGTCGACATTCTGGCCGGCGACACCCGCACGCCGGAATTCCTGACCCGCAACGTCAATGGCAAGATTCCGCTGCTGGAGCTGCATCGCGGCGAAACGCTGTCAGAGTCGAATGCCATCCTGAATTACCTCGCCGATGGCAGCGACTACCTGCCGAGCGACCCCTTCCTGCGCGCCAAGGTGCTGCAGTGGCAGTTCTTCGAGCAGTACAGCCATGAGCCGTACATCGCCACCGCCCGCTTCATCAATCGCTACCTCGGTCTCCCCGACGAGCGCCGCGCCGAGTACGCCGCCAAGCAGGATGGCGGCAAGCGTGCCCTGCGCGTGATGGAGCACCATCTCGCCGAGCATGACTGGCTGGTCGGGGGCCGATTCACGATCGCCGACATTTCCCTTTATGCTTATACGCATGTTGCCGATGAAGGCGGCTTCGCGCTGGATGACTATCCCGCCATAAAGGCGTGGCTGGCACGTGTCGCGGCGCAGCCGGGGCATTTCGATATCCCGCGGGACTGATAGGATATGGCATCCCCGACGACCGCCGTTTGCCAGGACACACGATGCCAACCTTGACCTATCGCCCGATGACACCGGAAGACCACCCTGCCTTCATCGCCATGATGGAGGCGACCCCGGGAGTGGTCATCCGCGATTCCGACCGCCATGCCCCTGTCACCCGCTATCTGGCGCGCAACCCCGGCATGAGCCACCTGGCCTTTCTCGATGAGCGCCTGGTCGGCTGCGCCATGGCGGGCCATGACGGCAAGCGCGGCTATCTTCAGCATGTGATGACGGCGCCGGACATGCGTGGCCAGGGCATCGCCAGCACGCTGGTCGACCGCTGTCTGGCAGCCTTGGCCAGCGAAGGCATCGACAAGGTGCATCTGGATACCCTGCACGACAACCATGACGCTCATCGCTTCTGGGAGCGTCTTGGCTGGTCCAACCGCAATGCCGAGATCGTGCGCTTCTCGCGCATTCTGGTGGACAACCCCAACGCCTGAGACAGCCGCCTTCTATCCGGACGACCGCTAAGCAAGCCCGACGACCACTGAGCAAGCCCGACGACCGCTGAGCAAGGAGCTCTACCGTGCAATTTCTCGAAAATGACGACCTCGGCAAGCTGATACTGCGCCTGATGCTGGGCCTGCTGTTGCTGTTTCATGGCCTCTCGAAATTGCTCGGTGATGGCGGCACGCTGAGCTGGATCGCCGGCGAGCTCGAGAATCTGGGCATCCCGGGCGTGGTGGCCTATGGCGTCTACATCGGCGAGATCATCGCGCCCATCATGCTGGTGCTCGGCGTGCACTCGCGCATCGCCGGACTGATCGTGGCCGCCAACATGCTGTTCGCCTTTGCCGTGGCGCACATGGGCCAGCTGTTGAGCCTGTCGCCCTCCGGCGGCTGGGCGCTGGAGCTGCAAGGCTTCTTCCTCGCCAGCGCCCTGGCCATCGTCTTTCTCGGCAGCGGCCGCTTCGCGGTACAGGAGGACTGATGGCCGACGTCGTCACCGCCAGCACCTATTGCGAGAATGCTCCTCAGCACCCGATTCATGGCCCATATCATGATCATGAATACGGCTTTCCGGTCAGCGATGACCGGGTGCTGTTCGAACGCTTCGTGCTCGAGATCAATCAGGCCGGCCTCTCCTGGCTGACGGTGCTCAAGAAGCGCGCGGCCTTCCGCGAGGCCTTCGAGGAATACGATATCGCGCGCATCGCCGCCTACGGGGACGAGGACCGCGCGCGCCTGCTCAACAATGCCGGCATCATCCGCAACCGGCTCAAGATCAATGCCGTGATCCACAACGCAGGCGTGGTGACGCAGCTCAAGGACTCCCACGGCAGCTTCAGTACCTGGCTGGATGCCCATCATCCACAACCGCTGTCAGCCTGGGTCAAGCTGTTCAAGAAGACCTTCCGCTTCACCGGCCCCGAGATCGTCAACGAGCTGCTGATGAGCTGCGGCTATCTGCCCGGCTGTCATCGTGATGACTGTCCGGTGCAGGCACGCGTGCTGGATGCCGGCCCGCGCTGGGCCGAGCCGGGCGCCCTGGCGGCGATCCGCGCAGATGACTGACGCCTGCTCCCACGCCTCCCGCTTTCTTCTCCCTCACAGGTAGCCCACGCATGGACTCCCTCACCCAGATCTGCCTCGGAGCCGTCGTTGGCGGCGCCGTCATGGCGCCGGCCATTCACCGCCTGTCCGGCCCGAAACGCGGCGCGGCCATCCGCTATGCGCTGCTCGGCGGAGCGGCGCTCGGCACCCTGCCCGACCTCGACGTGATGATCGACTACGGCGACGCGGTCGCCAATTACACCCATCACCGCGGCTTCAGCCATTCCCTGCCGGTGCTGGCGATTATGGGCATCGTGCTCGGCTGGCTGCTGGCGCGCCTGCCACGTCTGGCGAGCCTCGGCCGTGGGCGGCTGATCGCCTGCTGCGTGCTGTGCCTGGTCACCCACCCGCTGCTGGACAGCTTCACCACCTACGGCACCCAGCTGCTGTGGCCGTGGCCCAGCCGTCCCATCAGTCTGGCCAGCGTCTTCATCATCGACCCGCTCTACACCCTGCCGCTGCTGATCACCGCCCTGTGGGTGGCGATTCGTGGTCGCGCCGGGCACCTGTTGAGCGCGGGCCTCATGCTCTCGAGCCTCTATCTGGGTTGGGGACTGGCCGCCAAGAGCTGGGTCGAACATCGCGTGGCGCCGATGCTGGCCAGCCAGGGCTTCGCCGACGCCCCGCGCATGGTGCAGCCGACTCCCTTCAACAGCCTGCTGTGGCGTGTCAGCGCAACCACGCCGCAGGCGGATCACGAGTGGATGGTCAGCGTGTTCGACTCCGACGCGCAGCTGGCGTCTCTCGCACGCCGTGATTTTCCGCGCCATCCGACGCTGGATGCCGAGGTCGCGAAGCTGGAGCACGGCCAGCGTCTGCGCTGGTTCGCGGCGCCCTATCTGCGAGCGAGCCGCGAGCGGACCCCAGAGGGTGAGACGCTGCTGGCAGTGACCGATACACGCCTGGGCTCACCCGGCTATCACCCCTTCCGCTTTGCCCTCGCACGCCAGAACGCCGCGGGGGAATGGCAAGGGCTCGAGGACAGCCAGCGCCTGCCCAGCCGGCCTGTCGATCGCGCCGCCCTGCTAAGCCTCTGGCAGGCCGTCCACGACCCGCAGACGCGCATGCAGCCGAATCAGCGCACCGTCTCTGCCACGCCCTCAAATCCCTCGGCCGAGACAAGATAAAGCGCCGCTGATGAAGGCCCGAGATACGACAACGCCCGCCATGGTAGCCATGGCGGGCGTTGTCGTATCAGTGCTGCAAAGACGATCAACCGAGGTACTTGATCATCACCCCCGCGGCAACCGCCGAGCCGATGACGCCGGCCACGTTCGGCCCCATGGCATGCATCAGCAGGAAGTTGTGCGGGTTGTACTCGAGCCCGACCTTGTTGGAGACACGTGCCGCCATCGGCACCGCCGAGACACCGGCCGACCCGATCAGCGGATTGATCGGTGTCTTGGAGACCTTGTTCATCAGCTTGGCCATCAGTACCCCGCAGGCCGTGCCGATACCGAAGGCGACCACGCCGAGGGCCAGAATGCCCAGCGTCTCCACCGCCAGGAACTTGTCGGCCTGCAGCTTGGAGCCCACCGACAGCCCCAGGAAGATGGTGGTGATGTTGATCAGTGCGTTCTGGGCGGTATCCGACAGACGCTCCACCACGCCACACTCGCGCATCAGGTTACCGAAGCAGAACATGCCCAGCAGCGGTGCAGCGTCCGGCAGCAGCATCGCCACCATGATCAGCAGCACCAGCGGGAACAGGATCTTCTCGGTCTTGGACACCGGCCGCAGCTGGGTCATGACCAGGCTACGCTCCTTGGCGGTGGTCAGCGCGCGCATGATCGGCGGCTGGATCATCGGCACCAGTGCCATGTAGGAGTAGGACGCCACGGCGATCGCACCCAGCAGCTCCGGCGCCAACAGGCTGGCGACATAGATGGAGGTCGGGCCGTCCGCACCACCGATGATGCCGATGGCCGCCGACTGCTGCAGGCTGAAGTCCATCAGGCCCATCGAGGTCATCGCCACCGCGCCCAGCAGGGTCGCGAAGATGCCGAACTGCGCCGCCGCGCCGAGGAACAGGGTCTTGGGATTGGCCAGCAGCGGGCCGAAATCCGTCATCGCGCCTACGCCCATGAAGATCACCAGCGGCGCGATGCCGGAGGCGATCGCCACGCTGTAGAAGCTGTAGAGCATGCCGTTGGAGAAGCCGCCATCCAGCGCCATGTTGCTGGCCTGCTGCTTGAGCGCGGCGGGAATCTCGCCATGCAGCGCCTGCTCCACCGCGTGGCGCGCCTCATCCAGCGGCAGGCTGGCGATGTTGACGTTGAGCAGATTGGCCATCGCAGCCAGCAGCTCCGGCTTGCCGAGATGGGCCGCCTGCTCGGCGGCAGACAACGCCAGCCCGGCTTCCGGGATGTTGGCCAGAATGCCGCCGAAGCCGATCGGCACCAGCAGCAGGGGTTCGAAGTTCTTGCGGATCGCCAGATAAAGCAGGCCAAGGCCGATGACGATCATCGCCAGCTGGCCGAAGCTCATGTTGTAGAGCCCCGAGCCGTGCCAGAGGTTGAGTATCTTGTCCATGTCGTGTCGCCTTGCAGAGGAGCATCACCGACCGGCCCGCCGCGCATGACGACGGGCCGGACACACCGGCTCAGAGGGTGATCAGAACGTCGCCGACACTGACACTGTCGCCTTCCTTGACCTTCACCGCGGAGACGGTACCGGCCTGGTGGGCACGGATCTCGGTCTCCATCTTCATCGCCTCGAGGATGATGACCACATCCCCTTCGGCCACGCTGTCACCGACACTGACATTGACCTTGAAGATGTTGCCCGCCAGCGGCGCACTCACCGGCTCACCGGAAGCGGCCTGTGCGGCAGGTGCCGCCGCTGCGGCGGCCGGAGCAGGCGCCGCTGGCGCGCTGGCCTGCACCTGGGTGATGTCTCCGCCTTCGGCGACCTCGACGACATACTGCTTGCCGTTGACGTTCAGGGTGTAAGTCTGCGGACCGCTGGACGCGGTTTGAGCACTGGTGGCAGGCGCTGCGGCGACGGGCGAACTTGCAGCCTTGGACGCCTTGTCATCGACAGCCTGCGGCGCGGGCTCGAAGGCATCCGGGTTGCCACGGTTGCGCAGGAACTTGAGGCCGATCTGCGGGAACAGCGCGTAGGTCAGCACGTCATCGGTCTCGCGCTCGCCGCCTTCCAGCGTGATGCCCTCTTCACTGGCCTTGCCCTTGAGCTCCTCACGCAGACGCTCCATCTCCGGCGTCAGGTTGTCTGCCGGGCGGCAGGTGATCGGCTCGCCGCCTTCCAGCACGCGGGACTGAAGCTCACTGTCGAAGGGCGCCGGTGCCGCGCCATATTCGCCCTTGAGCAGCGCCTGCACTTCCTTGGAGATCGACTTGTAGCGCTCACCCATCATCACGTTCATCACCGACTGGGTGCCGACGATCTGTGAGGTCGGGGTCACCAGCGGGATATAGCCCAAGTCCTTGCGTACACGCGGAATCTCGGCGAGCACGTCATCCAGCTTGTCACCGGCGCCCTGCTCCTTGAGCTGGCTTTCCATGTTGGTGAGCATGCCGCCCGGCACCTGCGCGACCAGGATGCGCGAGTCGATACCGCGCAGACTGCCCTCGAAGGCCGCGTATTTCTTGCGCACTTCGCGGAAATAGCCGGCGATATCCTCGAGCTTCTCGAGATCGAGCCCGGTATCGCGCTCGGTTCCCGCCAGCATCGCGACCACGGATTCCGTCGGGCTATGGCCGTAGGTCATCGACATGGAAGAGATGGAGGTGTCGACGTTGTCGATGCCCGCCTCGATGGCCTTGAGGGCCGTGGCGGTGGAAAGCCCGGTGGTGGCGTGGCACTGCATGTGGATCGGGATCGACAGGCTCGCCTTGAGGCGCGAGACCAGTTCAAAGGCGGTGTACGGCGTCAGCAGGCCCGCCATGTCCTTGATCGCCAGAGACTGGGCGCCCATGGACTCGATCTTCTGCGCCAGCTCGACCCACATCTCCAGGGTGTGCACGGGGCTCACGGTGTAGGAGATGGTGCCCTGGGCATGCTTGCCCTGATCCAGTACCGCCTTGAGCGGACGCTCGAGGTTGCGCGGGTCATTCATGGCATCGAAGACACGGAAGACATCGACACCGCTGGTCGCGGCACGCTTGACGAAGGTATCCACCACATCATCGGCGTAATGACGATAGCCGAGCAGGTTCTGGGCGCGCAGCAGCATCTGCTGCTGGGTCTTGGGCATCGCTTCCTTCAAGGCACGAATGCGTGCCCAGGGGTCTTCGCCCAGGTAGCGAATGCAGGCGTCGAAGGTCGCGCCGCCCCAGCTCTCCAGCGACCAGAAGCCGATGTCGTCCAGCTTGGCGGCGATCGGCAGCATGTCATCGAGGCGCATGCGCGTGGCCAACAGTGACTGATGCGCGTCGCGCAGTACCACATCCGTGATGCCCAGCGGTTGCTTGTCCATGAGTGATCCCTTGTTCTTTATATTGTGGATATCGAGTTCTGCGCGCGCTGCAGGCAGCCTGTTGCGTCAGCCTGCAACACAGAATATTGCACTCGGGGGGAGGTCTACCCACCGTACTGCTCGTGATAGAATCGCCGCCTGCTACTCTTGGCAGTGGTCGGACGCTCGGCAGAGCCCAGACGCTATCGGCGAAGCCGCGAAAGCGTCAGTGCCTGTGCTGGTCCTGCCGGAAGCGGTGAATCGCTGCGGCCATGACGGCCGTCAGTTCGCTGTCGTCCTCTGCCGCAGGTGCCGGGGCAACCGGCGCCCGCGCAGCACCTGGCGCAGCGGGCACTGGTGCAGGCGCGAAGCGATCCACCAGCCTGGCCATCGCCATCATGGCGACCACCAGCAGACTTAGAAACACGAACACGAACCCCATCCCGAACACCATCAGGTTCAAGCCTTCACCGAGCAGATCATTCTCTTGCATGCCAGTGTCCTCGAGTCTTTCTCGTTATCGAGCCGCACTACGGCGCAGCGCCTGCGCTGAACGCCAATGTCTTCGGTCACGCCGGACACGGCACGACGGATAGGCTCCGCCGCCGATAGCCTCTGTCGGTATGCCCATGCAGCTGCATTCAATGCTTGTTGGTCGCTCTAAAGTGCCTGATTCCACGGCAATTGCAATGACACCATCGTTGACCCCACAGGCCCTCGCGCGGGCCGGCCGCATCGGCATCGCGCCGATGGAAGGCGTGATAGATGACATCACGCGCGAATGTCTCACTGGCCTTGGCGGCTACGACTGGTGCGTGACGGAATTCGTGCGCGTGACCCACGTCAAGTTACCGCCGCGCGTCTTCAAGCGCATCTGTCCGGAGCTGCTCGACGCCTCCCCGACACAGACGGCCCGTACACGACACGAGACCCCGGTCGCCCTGCAGCTGCTGGGAGCCGACCCCGAGGCACTGGGCATCAATGCCCGCGTCGCCGCGCGTCTGGGTGCGCCAAGCGTCGATATCAATTTCGGCTGCCCGGCCAAGACCGTCAACCGACATGATGGTGGCGCGGCGCTGCTGCGCTCGCCGGAACGCGTCTTCCGCGCGGTGGAAGGCGTGCGCAAGGCACTCGAGGGCACGGGCGTACCGGTCACCGCCAAGATTCGTCTCGGCTTCAATGATCGGCGCCTGGCGCTGGCCTGCGCCCAGGCAGCCGAGGCAGGCGGCGCGACTCAGCTGGTGGTACATGGGCGTACCAAACAGGAAGGCTATCGCCCGCCGGCGCACTGGGAATGGATCGGCAAGATCACCTCCGAGCTCTCCATTCCGGTGGTCGCCAATGGCGATATCTGGGATATGCACTGCTACTGGCGGGCGCGCTCCCTGTCCGGCTGTCGCGATGTCATGCTGGGGCGTGCCGCCTTGGCTGACCCCTTCCTGGCGGCGCGCATCAAGCATTGGCAGGCGACCGGCGAGCTGCTGCCCGAGACGGACTGGACACAGCGTGCGCAGGTGCTGCTCTCCCACGCCGAACGCTGCGCTCACCTCCCCGACAAGGTGATGGTGCCGCTGCTCAAGCAGTGGATGAACATGATGCGCCAGAGCGGCAACGCGGAAGCCGAAAGCCGTTTCCAGGCCATCAAGCGCCACAAGGGGCGTGCCGAGTTCTTCACCGGCCTGGTGGCCGGCACTGCGCTGGAGCTGGCGCCGAGTCTTCTGACGTCGGTGACTCGTATGCCGGAACCGGCTCAGGCACCAGAATCGCCTCAGACATCGGAAACGGAAGCCGCGACCACCCCGGCCTGAGCCTGAACCGGAACATCAGCACCGGCCAACACCCGATCCGGTCGCGGCCTCGATCAGTGAACCAAAAAAAGGGCGCCCCTCGCGAAAAGGGCGCCCTGGCGATCGTCCGCCCGAAGGCGTGACATCACAGTCAAGGAAAGCGGTAGAACACTCAGATCGTCAGCAATGTGGGGATCGGGGCCGTGCAGGCGGCGATCTCTCGGCGCTGACCTTACCTCAGAGCCTTGCTTCAGAACCTTGTTTCAGAACCTGGCCTCAAAGCCTAGCTTCTTTCATTGCCTGACTTTTCTTCAGACGAAGAAAAACCCGCTTCAGTGAAGCGGGTTTTTCAATTGGCGCGCCCTGGAGGATTCGAACCTCCGACCGCCTGATTCGTAGTCAGGTACTCTATCCAGCTGAGCTAAGGGCGCATAAACCTTGAAATCTGTGGCCTGAGCATTTCAAATGACTTCAGGACTTTATCGTGCGAGTACTGCGTCTTTCCAACTTCACGTCTTGCGTTGCAGTGGCGCGCCCTGGAGGATTCGAACCTCCGACCGCCTGATTCGTAGTCAGGTACTCTATCCAGCTGAGCTAAGGGCGCATCTTACTGCATTTGTACCTAATGGCGGAGAGAGAGGGATTCGAACCCTCGATAGGGCTATAAACCCTATACTCCCTTAGCAGGGGAGCGCCTTCAGCCACTCGGCCACCTCTCCTCATCAGGTACGGCGCATATCTTACTCATTTGATTGGGCTTTGTCCAGCCCCTGTGTCGATTTTTTGGCTTCGATGCTGAACATCTCATCACCACTCGACAACAGGCTCGAGGCTGCGCGCCCCCAAGCAATCTCCCCGCATGAACCAGAACATGACGATGGCTAGCCTGTCGTCGCGTCTCGTTCGAGGGAGCGAGCATATTACCGAACCAGAATCGGCTTGTCTCCCCCTTTTTGAGAAAAAAGCCAAATTTTTCCCTTACGGAACACAGACTTGAACAAGCCGCCCTCTCATCACCCCGCATGAGCCGCTGCTCATGGAGGTAAGTACGCCGTTGTTCATGAGCTAGGCGGGCCGCCCTCGCCTGCTCCAGGCCCACACACGCGAACGCCAGCCATGGGGACAATGGCTGGCGTTTATCGGGTCGTGCAGGGTCGTGCGACGTGCAGGCGCAGCATGCCGTCAGGCGATGGCATCGCCATTGTCTTCTTTCTCACGCTGGATGCGCTGATAGATCTCTTCTCGATGGACGGCAACGTCCTTGGGCGCGTTCACACCGATACGCACCTGATTACCTTTCACTCCGAGAACGGTGACAGTGATGTCGTCTCCGATCATCAGAGTTTCACCCACTCTACGGGTCAGGATGAGCATGACTGATCTCCTTGTCAGAAATTCAAAACAGCTGGGACTTCAACGGGATGTGGAGGCGGCGATCGACCGGGACAAGTCGACCACCCTGATGCATGAAGCTCGAATTATGCGCTATGCATGCTCCGACGGCCAATGCCATACCTTCATCACACCCGATAGACACGTTGAATGAAAGCGCCCGATGCACAGACTGACATTCATAAGAATGACAGAAAATGCATCGGGCGCTATCGACTTCACGTGCCGCACGTCCGCCAGACCAATATCCCCGGCCTGGGCACCGGCGCTTCACGACTTGGGCAAGTCATTGATTGTCGGTGTCTTTACGACTTCCTTGCTGCACGCTCCGTGGTGAGACTCAGGCAGTCTCGTCGCTGATCGCTTCTGCATCCAGCCCGAAAGCGGTGTGCAGGGAGCGAACCGCCAGCTCCATGAATTTCTCGTCGATCAGGACGGAAATCTTGATCTCTGAAGTGGAGACCATGCGGATATTGATGCCTTCTTCCGCCAGTACGCGGAACATCTTGGAGGCGACACCGGCGTGAGAACGCATGCCGACACCGACCAGCGAGACCTTGGCGATGTTGTCATCACCGCGCATCTCACCACCACCGACGGACGGAATCACCGTCTCGGTCAGGATGCGCTGGGTCGCCTTGAAGTCGGTCTTGGCGACGGTGAAGGAGAAGTCAGTGGTATTGCCGTCCGGAGAGACGTTCTGGACGATCATGTCGATTTCGATGTTGGAATCGGCGATCGGGCCCAGAATCTTGGAAGCGACACCCGGGATATCCGGCGTGTTGAGCAGAGTCAGCTTGGCTTCGTTGACATTGAAGGCGATGCCGGAGATCAGCGGTTCTTCCATGTTGTCTTCTTCCTCAGCGACGATCAGGGTACCCGGGCCATCCTCGAAGGAAGACAGCACACGCAGGGGAACATTGTACTTGCCGGCGAATTCCACCGAACGGATCTGCAGGATCTTGGAGCCCAGGCTCGCCATTTCCAGCATTTCCTCGACGGTCACCGTTTCCAGACGACGTGCCTTGGAGCACACGCGCGGGTCAGTGGTATAGACACCATCGACATCGGTGTAGATCTGGCACTCATCCGCCTTCAGTGCGGCGGCCAGGGCGACACCGGTGGTGTCAGAGCCACCACGACCCAGCGTCGTGATATTGCCCTCTTCATCGACACCCTGGAAGCCTGCCACCACGACCACCTTGCCATCGTCGAGGTCTTCACGCAGGTCATCGGTATCGATGTGCTGGATACGCGCCTTGGTGTGCGCGCTATCGGTGCGGATTCCCACCTGCGCCCCTGTGTAGGAGGTCGCGTCGACGCCGATCTTCTGCAGCGCCATGGCCAGCAGGGAAATGGTGACCTGCTCGCCAGTGGAGACCAGCATGTCCATCTCGCGCGGTGTCGGGTCATCATTGATCTCGCTGGCGAGACCGATCAGTCGGTTGGTCTCGCCACTCATGGCAGAGACGACCACGACAATCTGATGGCCTTCATCGCGGAATCGCTTGACCTTCTCGGCGACGGCCTTGATCCGCTCCACCGAGCCGACCGAAGTGCCTCCGAACTTCTGAACGTATAGCGCCATGTGCGTTTCCGTTATCCGTGTCCGTTTGCGTTGTCCCCACATGAAGCTCATGTGAGCCCAAAAAGAGGCCGGGTCTCCCCAAGAGGAGCCCGGCCTTCATCTTGTACTGTCAGCCCAGCTGGGCGTCTACCCATGATGGCACACCGGCCAGTGCGCCCGGAAGCGAGGCGGCGTCACTGCCACCGGCCTGGGCCATGTCAGCACGACCACCACCCTTGCCACCGACCTGCTCAGCCACGTGACGCACCAGGTCACCCGCCTTGACGCGCGAGGTCAGGTCGTCGGTGACACCGGCGATCAGGCTGACCTTGTCACCGTCCGCGACGCCGAGCACCAGGATGCCGGAGCCGAGCTTGGACTTGAGGTCATCCATCAGGCCGCGCAGCTCCTTGCCGGAGACGCCTTCGACCTGCTTGGCCAGCACCTTGATGCCCTGGACATTCGCGATGTCGCTGAGCATGTCGCTCGCCGAAGCGGACGCCAGCTTGGCCTTGAGGCGTTCAAGCTCCTTCTCGAGGCCGCGGTTGCGCTCCAGCAGGCTGCCGACACGCTCTTCGACCTGCTCCGGCTTGGCCTTGAGGCGCTCACCGAGGCGAGCCAGAGTCGCTTCCTGCGCGAGCAGGAAGTCACGCGCGGCGCGACCGGTAATGGCCTCGATACGACGCACGCCGGATGCGATGCCGGTCTCGGCGAGAATGTGCATCTGGCCGATGTCGCCGCTGCGCTTGACGTGAGTTCCGCCGCACAGCTCGATGGAGAAGGCATCCTGACCGATGGTCAGCACGCGGACTTCCTCACCATACTTGGCATCGAAGAGTGCCGCTGCGCCGCGCGCCTTGGCCTCATCGAGGCTCATGAATTCAATGGTGGTCTCGGCGTTGGCCAGGATCTGCGCGTTGACGATGCGCTCGACCTCGGACAGCTGCTCGGCCGTCATCGCCTCAAAGTGACTGAAGTCGAAGCGCAGACGCTCGGCCGTGACCAGCGAGCCCTTCTGCTGAACGTGCTCGCCCAGCACCAGACGCAGCGCTTCGTGCAGCAGATGCGTGGCGGAGTGGTTGCGCACGGAAGCCGCGCGCAGCTCGGCATCGACCTGCGGACGCACCTTGTCACCGACCTTGAGAGCGCCTTCGATCAGCACACCGTGGTGCAGGTGATGGCCGGTCTGCTTCTGGGTATCGCTGACCTGGAAGCGGCCGCCATCCAGATGCAGATAACCGGTGTCACCGGCCTGGCCGCCTGACTCGCCGTAGAACGGGGTAGTATCGAGTACCACGATGCCCTTGGTGTCCACCTCGAGCTGCTCGACGGCATTGCCTTCGGCGTCGAACAGCGAGGTGACGGTGGCTTCCCCTTCCAGCTGGTCGTAACCGGTGAAGACGGTCTCGCCTTCCAGCACCAGGTTGGCGGAGTAGTCGCCGCCGAAGTTGCTGGCGGCGCGGGCGCGATCACGCTGTGCTTCCAGGGCCGCCTGGAAACCTGCCTCATCGAGGATCAGCTCGCGCTCGCGGCAGATGTCGGCGGTCAGGTCATACGGGAAGCCGTAGGTGTCGTAGAGCTTGAAGATGGTCTCGCCGTCGAGGGTATTGCCCTCGAGGCCAGCGATGGCTTCTTCCAGAAGCTTCATGCCATGTTCCAGCGTACGCGCGAACTGCTCTTCTTCCTTGAGCAGCACACGTTCGATCTGCTCGCGAGCGGCGCGCAGTTCCGGATAGGCATCGCCCATCTCGCTGTCGAGAGCCGCGACCAGCTTGTAGAAGAAGCTGCCACGCGCCCCCAGCTTGTGGCCGTGACGCACCGCGCGACGGATGATGCGACGCAGCACGTAGCCACGGCCTTCGTTGGACGGCAGCACGCCATCGGCGATCAGGAAGGCGCACGAGCGGATGTGGTCAGCCACCACGCGCAGTGATGGCGTGGCGATATTGTCGTGACCGATGATCTCGGCCGCGGCGGCCAGCAGATTCTGGAACAGGTCGATCTCGTAGTTGGAGTGCACGCCCTGCATCACGGCCGCGACACGCTCCAGGCCCATGCCGGTATCGATGGACGGCTTGGGCAGCGGGTGCAGCGTGCCCTCGGCGTCACGGTCGAACTGCATGAAGACCAGGTTCCAGATCTCGATGTAGCGATCGCCATCTTCATCCGGGCTGCCCGGCGGGCCACCGGCGACATCTTCGCCGTGGTCATAGAAGATCTCGGAGGACGGGCCGCACGGACCGGTGTCACCCATCTGCCAGAAGTTGTCCTCGTCGAGACGCGAGAAGCGGTTCTGGTCGATGCCGACCTCGTTGAACCAGATGTCACGGGCTTCGTCATCGCTGACGTGCACGGTGACCCACAGCTTCTCCTTCGGCAGGCCGAGTTCTTCGGTCAGAAACTTCCAGGCGAACTGGATGGCTTCGCGCTTGAAGTAGTCGCCGAAGCTGAAGTTGCCCAGCATCTCGAAGAAGGTGTGGTGACGGGCGGTATAGCCGACGTTGTCCAGGTCATTGTGCTTGCCACCGGCGCGCACGCAGCGCTGCGCGGAGGTTGCACGGCTGTAGCCACGCGGGTCACGACCCAGGAAGACATCCTTGAAGGGCACCATGCCGGCGTTGGTGAACAGCAGGGTCGGGTCGTTGTTCGGCACCAGGGAGCTGGTGGGAACGATGGTATGGCCCTGCTTCTCGAAATAGGTCAGGAAGGCGTTTCTGATTTCTGCGCTTTTCATAG
The DNA here is from genome assembly GCF_001306765.1 of Cobetia sp. UCD-24C. Taxonomy (NCBI): domain Bacteria; kingdom Pseudomonadati; phylum Pseudomonadota; class Gammaproteobacteria; order Oceanospirillales; family Halomonadaceae; genus Cobetia; species Cobetia sp. UCD-24C. The sequence continues at coordinate 28,347 of NZ_LJTD01000007.1, forward strand.
AGGTTCCGTAGCGATGTGCGTAAAGACGCTCCGGGGGTCTTCTGCATGACTTCCGCATGGTTTCTGCATATTCATCCATGTGGGTATGCATGGAGGTGCAATGAAAAGCATGAAAGAAGGCGCCTGCCCCGTGCCGTCGCAAGACGACCTAGTATAACGCCTGTTCGCGCAAGCTAAAGGGGGGGAAATGTCTTGAAGCGCCGGTTTGCGCGTCATGAGAGCCAAACAGTCGCCCGCCAGCTAGCCTTCTTCGCCCTCATCACTCCAGGCGGACTCCATGGCATAGCGCAGCTGCTCATAGTCGAAGCCGCGCTGGAGCAGAAAGCGTTCGCGCCGTGCGCGCTCCTTGTGTCCCTCGCCGGGGCCGGTAAAGCGCCTGGCCAGCGTCTCGCGCGCCAGCTCGAAGAAATCCACCGCCTCGACATGACCGAAGGCATCCGGCGTCGGGTCACTGGCGGCACGCATCACGGCATTGAGCGTCTCGCTATCGATACCACGCTGGCGCAGCTCCTGCTGGATACGCCTCGGCCCCTGCCCGCGCAGTACTCGCGTCCGCAGGAAGCTGGCGGCAAAGCGCTCATCGGATTGCAGGCCCTCCTCGGCCATGCGCTCCAGCACCTCCTCGATCAGCAGCTCGACCTCATCGCGACTCAAGGCCGCCTGTGCGCCCTCCTCGCCCGCGGCTTGCCGCTCTGCCAACTCGTCATCGCTGACCGCACGCAGGTAGTCACGCTCCTTGAGATAGTCGTGCAGCTCGCGGCGGCTATGTTCGCGGCGCGCCAGACGCGCGATGGCATCATTGCGCGCACGCCGTTGCGGCGTCATCGCGCCTGAGTCGAGCGGTTGATACTCAGGCCCACCCATTTCAGCGCTGTCATCGTGCATGGTCATGCTCCCCGGGGTTGAGCAGAAGGACATCGATGGACGTGAACGCAAGGCGCCCGCCTCCGAGTCATCGGGGCGGGCGCCTTGGGATCATCGCACCGGGTCGGAAACGACACGGTGCGATGACGACAGCCTGGCGGCTGGCGCTCTTGCTCTTTCTTCTGGACGAACCTCAATCGAGATCGATATCCAGGTCGTCTTCACTCTCGGCGGCCGCGGTCTCTTTCGGCTCTTCCTTGGCTTCCGGTGCTGCCAGCAACTGGGCACGGATCTGGGTTTCAATCTCCTCCATGATGGCGGGATTGTCTTCCAGGTACTGGGCGGAATTGGCCTTGCCCTGACCGATCTTGCTGCCCTGATAGCTGTACCAGGCGCCAGACTTGCCGACCAGACCACACTGTACACCCAGGTCGATCACCTCACCGGCGTGATAGATACCCTTGCCGTAGAGAATCTGGAACTCGGCCTGACGGAACGGCGGCGCGACCTTGTTCTTGACGACCTTGACGCGGGTCTCGTTACCGGTGACTTCATCACCGGACTTCACGGAGCCGGTACGACGGATATCCAGACGCACACTGGAGTAGAACTTCAGTGCGTTACCGCCAGTCGTGGTTTCGGGGCTACCGAACATCACGCCGATCTTCATGCGGATCTGGTTGATGAACACCACCATGCAGTTGGCGTTCTTGATGTGACCGGTCACCTTGCGCAGCGCCTGGGACATCAGACGCGCCTGCAGGCCGACGTGGGAGTCGCCCATCTCGCCTTCGATCTCGGCACGCGGCGTCAGTGCCGCCACGGAGTCGACGATGATGACGTCAACACCGCCGGAACGTACCAGCATGTCGACGATCTCGAGCGCCTGCTCACCGGTGTCCGGCTGGGAGACCAGCATCTCGTCCAGATTGACGCCCAGCTTCTCGGCGTAGGACGGATCCAGTGCGTGCTCGGCATCGATGAAGGCACAGACCTTGCCCTGCTTCTGCGCCTGGGCGATGACCGAGAGGGTCAGTGTCGTCTTGCCCGAGGATTCCGGACCGTAGATCTCGACCACGCGCCCGAAGGGCAGGCCGCCGATGCCGAGTGCGATATCCAGCCCCAGAGAACCGGTGGAAACCGACGGGATGGCCACACGCGGGGCATCGCCCATGCGCATGACGGCGCCCTTGCCGAACTGGCGCTCGATCTGGGACAGCGCCGCGTTCAGCGCCTTGGTACGATTGTCGTCCTTTGCCATGTGGCCTCCTGTCGAACGGCGGAGCCACACGGGCTGCCACCTGGAATAGAGAATTCTGTCACTGAGAGCTGAGCAGACACCGTCAGACTAGCGGCTGAGGTGTCGTGGCAAAACCCTGTATACATGGACAGTATAATGCCGCAAGTTGCGTCACTCTGCCAGTCCGGTGATGCGCTTTTTCAGGCAGCACCCTCAACGCGGGGCTTGCATCGGCCTCACGCGTCTTCGGTGCCGATCTGCAAGGCCTCCACGCGCTCTATCAAGCCCTGCAGCGCTTCCCTCACCGCGGCGTCGCGCACGACCTGCCGGTCGCCGGGAAAGTGACAGCAGCGTGCCTGCTGCCGCGCCTCGCTCCCCCACGCCAGCCACACGGTGCCGACGGGCTTCTCGTCACTTCCCCCGCCGGGGCCGGCCACACCGCTGATCGCCACCCCCAGCTCAGCGCCGCTTTCGCGACAGGCGCCCCGCACCATCTCGCACACGACTGCCTCTGAGACGGCACCGAATGTTTCAAGCGATGCCTCACTGACCCCCAGCAGGCGCTGCTTGGTGGCATTGGAATAGGTCACGTAGCCCGCATCGAAATAGCTGGAGCTGCCGGCAATCGCCGTGATCGCGGCGCTCACCCCGCCCCCGGTGCACGACTCGGCGGTGGTGACACGCACGCCGCGCGCGACTGCCAGCGCCTGCAGCTGCTCAGCCAAGGCATTCGCGCACGCAGCCTCGGGGGTCGTACCAGTCAATTGGCTCACGAACTTTCTCCTTGTGGAGGTCATCGGGTGAAAAAGGCAGCGAGCAGGAGACATCACAGGCATTGGAGCCGGCCGCGCCAGTCCGTAGAATATCGCGCATCCCGCATGCCGTGCTCTCGCATGTGTGCTTTTTCCCATTGCAGTGCAGTCAAGGAAGTCCATGGCCATGGCCAAGAACAGCGCGCCCCAGATGACGCCGATGATGACGCAGTACATGAAGATCAAACGCGAGCACCCCGGCGTGCTGCTGTTCTATCGCATGGGCGACTTCTATGAACTGTTTCATGAGGACGCCAAGCGCGCAGCACAACTGCTCGACATCACGTTGACGGCGCGCGGCAGCTCCGGTGGCTCACCGATTCCCATGGCAGGGGTGCCCTATCACAGCGCCGAAGGCTATCTGGCACGCCTGGTCAAGATGGGCGAATCGGTAGCCATCTGTGAGCAGATCGGTGACCCGGCGACCAGCAAGGGGCCTGTCGAGCGCAAGGTCGTACGTATCGTCACACCGGGGACGCTGCACGATGAGGCGCTGCTGGATGCCAGCCGTGACAACCTGCTGGTGGCGCTGCACCGTGATGGCGAGACCTGGGGCCTGGCCGCTCTCGAGCTCTCCTCCGGTCGCTTCAGCGTGCTCGAGGTCAATGGTGATGATGAGCTGCTGGCCGAGATCCAGCGTCTGTCGCCTGCCGAAGTCATGGTCGGCGAAAGCCGTACCCTCCCTGCCAGCCTGTCCTCGCGTCCGGGCCTGACCCGCCAGAGCGATTGGCACTTCGATCACGAGACTGCCTTGCGCCTACTGTGCGATCAGTTCGGCGTCCAGGACCTCAACGGCTTCGGCTGCAGCCACCTGACGCGCGCCGTCACGGCAGCCGGCGCCTTGCTCGACTACGCTCGCGACACCCAGCGCACCGGCCTGCCCCACGTGACCGCGCTGGCCGTCGAGAGCCGCGATGACTCGGTGGTGATCGATGCCGCCAGCCGTCGCAACCTCGAGATCGATACCAACCTGGGCGGCACCAGCGACAACACGCTGGCCAGCGTGCTGGACGTCACCGCGACCGCGATGGGCTCACGCCTGCTCAAGCGCTGGCTCAACCGCCCGCTGCGCGATCAGCTCCAGATCGGCCAGCGTCAGGCGGCGGTGCAACGTCTGCTGGATGGCGACTATCCCTTCGAACTGCAAGGTCTGCTCAAGCGCATCGGCGATGTGGAGCGTATCCTCGCCCGTGTCGCGCTGCGCAGCGCACGCCCCCGCGACATGGCACGCCTGCGCGATGGCCTCAACACCCTGCCCGAGCTGCGCGCCGTGCTCGCCAGCGTCGAGAAAGGCAGCGCCATCGATGACCTGCGCGATGCCATCCGCCTGTTCCCGGCACTTTCCGCGATGCTCAGCGAGGCACTGGTCGAGAATCCGCCGGTGGTGCTGCGCGATGGTGGCGTGATCGCCGATGGCTACGATGATGAGCTGGACGAGTATCGCGGCCTGTCCGAGAACGCCGGCCAGTATCTGGTCGCACTCGAGACCCGCGAGCGCGAGCGCACCGGCCTGAGCAACCTCAAGGTCGGCTACAACCGCGTGCATGGCTACTTCATCGAGCTGCCGCGCTCGCAATCGGCCGAGGCCCCGCCGGAATACATCCGTCGCCAGACCCTCAAGAATGCCGAGCGCTTCATCATCCCCGAGCTCAAGGAGTTCGAGGACAAGGCGCTGTCCGCCAAGTCCAAGTCACTGGCGCGTGAAAAACTGCTGTATGAGCACCTGCTGGATGATCTGAATACCGAACTGGATGGCCTGCAGCAGACGGCCCGCGCGCTGGCATCACTGGATGTGCTGACCGCCTTCGCCGATCGCGCCGCCGCGCTCGATTTCGTGCGCCCCGAACTCAGCGAGACCCCGGGCATCGATATCGAAGGCGGCCGCCATCCGGTGGTCGAACATGTCAGCGATCATCCCTTCGTCCCCAACGATGTGCGCTTCGATGATGCGCGGCGCATGCTGGTGATCACCGGCCCCAACATGGGCGGTAAATCCACCTACATGCGCCAGACGGCACTGATCGCTCTGCTCGCGCATACCGGCAGCTTCGTGCCGGCGTCGCGCGCCTGCATCGGCCCGCTGGACCGCATCTTCACGCGCATCGGCTCATCGGATGACCTGGCCGGCGGACGCTCGACCTTCATGGTCGAGATGACCGAGACCGCCAGCATCCTGCACAACGCCACTGATGAGAGCCTGGTGTTGATGGATGAAATCGGCCGCGGCACCTCGACCTTCGATGGCCTGTCACTGGCATGGGCCAGCGCCGAGCATCTGGCGCGCACGCGTGCCTTCACCCTGTTCGCGACTCATTACTTCGAGATGACAGCGCTGCCCGAGCATGCCGATGCCGTCGCCAACGTGCACCTGACGGCCGCTGAGCACGGCGATGGCATCGTCTTCATGCACCGTGTCGAGGAAGGCCCTGCCAGCCAGAGCTATGGCCTGCAGGTGGCCCAGCTGGCCGGGGTGCCGCAGAGCGTCATCCTGCGGGCACGCGAGAAGCTGACCAGCCTGGAGCAGCAGGAAGTCGATCGTCCGCAGGTGGCGCGCGAGGATGCGCTGGGCCAGCCGGTACCGCAGCAGAATGACCTGTTTGCGGCACCGCCGCATCCGGTCGTCGAGGCCCTCAATGGTCTTGACCCGGATGACCTGAGCCCCAAGCGAGCGCTGGAGCTGATCTACGAATGGCACCGTCAGCGCTGAGCGCCGTCACACCGAGCCAGCGTTGGCGCGCCTGGCCCGAGAATGAGCGGCAAGGCTCGACAGCAACCTTCGGGCATAGCACCATTCCAAAACGATCCGCCCCTGCTGATTGCGGGGGCGGCAGAGCGCCACTAGAATAACGCCTTATAACATCTGCGCCGCTTATAACCTGAAGGCCATGATGTCGCCGAGACGACACATGGTGGGCGCCTGGACCACGACCTACGAGAGAGACGCCAATCCGCGTCAGGAGACCTGCATGGCATTCATCGTCACCGAGAACTGCATTCGCTGCAAATACACCGACTGCGTGGAAGTCTGCCCGGTGGATTGCTTCTACGAAGGCCCGAACTTCCTGGTGATCAACCCGGATGAGTGCATTGACTGCGCGCTGTGTGAGCCGGAATGCCCCGCCGAAGCCATCTTCTCCGAAGATGAAGTGCCGGAGAACCAGAAGGAATTCATCGAGCTGAATGCCGATCTGGCCGAAGTCTGGCCGAACATCAGCGAGAAGAAGGACGCCATGGAAGACGCCGAGAAGTGGGATGGTGTCGATGGCAAGCTTGAGTATCTGGAGCAGTAAACCCCTCAAGCAACCCGCATCTCACGTGGCAAGCGGCTTGCCCGCCCTGACCGGGCAAGCCCGGCTCTCACGACAGAAACGGCAGCGATTCCCCCGGGAGCCGCTGCCGTTTCGGTATCTGATGCCGGAAGCCGGTGCCTCAAGCTCATGCCAAGAGCTCATGCCAGGAGCTCATGCCAAGAGCTCAGCACCCTGACATCCGGACATAAAAAAGGGCGACCCCGTAAGGTCGCCCGCTCCAAGCGTGTCCCTGTCGATCCGTCCTGGATCGCACTCCTGAGTGCTGTCCCTGCCCTTCACGACGTCCTGTCATTCGGGGCGCACCGTCACGCGTGGCGGGCATTGCAGCACTGCTCGCGCAGCTGTCCCACCGCAATGCCCGTTAGTGCAGATATCTGCCTGTCCTGCTGTCCTGCCCATGCATTGCCCGGCGTCCTGCCTGTACCGCTCCCTGCCTGTGCAGCTGACAGCCTTACGACATTCCTTGTCCGACCATCCTTGTCGTGGCTTCCTGCCACTTGATGCTGCCGCTGTCTGCCCCATCATTCCTGACGCGGATGATGTCCCGTCATCCGTCACTTCCTGTGAAGGGCAAGCTTCCTGACTGCATATCAGAGCCTGGGGCTCTTCGACACTCCGTGTCGTTATCGTGCTTCCTGCCTGTGTGGCGCTTCCCATCGCCGACGGATCATCCTGATCCTGACACACTCCGGTGTCATGCCTGCCATCCTTACTTCCCTGGCATCTCTCGCCTGACTCCTTCAAGCGAAGATATGCAGCTCTCTGCTACCGACGTCCATGTCAGGTCCTTTTCCGCCAAGCGTCCTGCTCAGCGGGGCGAAACGTCCTGTCTCGCCATCAAGTCTTTTCTGATCATCCCGTTGGCATCCTGCCGAGACTGCGGTGTCCCGCCGCACCCTCACGTCCATGCAGCCATTCTGGGCAGCATTCGCCGGCGAGGCAACTAGCCAAACCGCTTAACCCGCTATACCTGAACAGGCCGTCAAAGAAAATATATTCAATAAAATCAAATAGATATTGAAGAACATACGTTCATATCCGCAGGCAACTCGCAGCCAGTGTCTCGATTGTCCTGCGGGATTTGTAAGAGATGGCTTACACGAAATCAATGCCTGAAAGCGGCCTGTTTCCTGCATCCCCCTCAAACGCACTCAATCATCGCCTGCAATGTACAACGGGGCCGTGCCAGAAGGCACGACCCCGTTGCAAGTTACCTCTGCGATGCTGGGCGCTGAGCCCTCACATCACAGGAGATTACTGACCCTTGATCTCTTTCAGGCCGTTGTAAGCCACATCACCCAGCTGCTGCTCGATCACCAGCAGACGGTTGTACTTGGCGACACGGTCAGAGCGGCACAGAGAGCCGGTCTTGATCTGGCCAGCACAGGTACCGACGGCGAGGTCGGCGATGGTGGTGTCTTCGGTCTCGCCACTGCGGTGGGAGATGACCGCGGTGAAGCCGGCGGCCTGCGCCATCTTGATCGCATCCAGGGTCTCGGACAGCGAGCCGATCTGGTTGAACTTGATCAGGATGGAGTTGCCGATGCCTTCATCGATACCACGGCTCAGGATGCGCGTGTTGGTGACGAAAAGATCGTCGCCGACCAGCTGCACCTTGTCGCCCAGCTCGTCGGTCAGCATCTTCCAGCCTTCCCAGTCGGACTCGTCCATGCCGTCTTCGATGGAGACGATCGGATATTCCGCGGCCAGGCCGGCCAGATAGTCGACGAAACCACGTGCGTCGAAGCTCTTGCCTTCGCCGGACAGGTTGTACTGACCGTCCTTGTAGAACTCGGAAGACGCGCAATCCAGCGCCAGGGTCACATCGGTGCCCAGGGTGTAGCCCGCATCGCTGACGGCCTGCTTGATGACGGCCAGTGCTTCGGAGTTGGACGCCAGGTTCGGTGCAAAGCCACCTTCATCGCCCACGGAGGTGCTCAGCTCGCGACCCTGCAGCACCTTCTTCAGCGCGTGGAAGATCTCGGCGCCGGTGCGCAGTGCTTCACGGAAGGTCGGCGCGCCGACCGGCTGGACCATGAACTCCTGGATGTCGACGTTGTTGTCGGCATGCTCACCGCCGTTGATGATGTTCATCATCGGCACCGGCATGGAGTACTGGCCCGGCTGACCGTAGAGCTCAGCGATGTGAGCGTAGAGCTCGATGCCCTTGGCCTGCGCTGCCGCCTTGGCAGCCGCCAGAGAGACGGCAAGAATCGCGTTGGCACCCAGCGATTCCTTGTTCTCGGTACCGTCCAGCGCCAGCATGGCATCGTCCAGCGCGCGCTGGTCGAGTGCATCCATGCCCACGAGGCGCTCGCGGATCGCGCCATTGACGGCTTCGACTGCCTTCAGCACGCCCTTGCCCAGATAACGGCTCTTGTCGCCATCACGCAATTCCAGCGCTTCACGCGAACCGGTGGAGGCACCGGAAGGAGCGCAGGCACTGGCGCGTTGGCCACCTTCCAGCACGACCTCGGCCTGTACGGTCGGGTTACCACGGGAATCGAGCACCTCAAGGGCGCGGATTTCGACGATATTGGCCATCTTGTGTCGTCCTCTACACGGGGGATTGAAACACCACGACGGGCATCTTGCCCATAGTGCAAAAAGGCCGCTCACACAGGGGTGAACGGCCAGTAGTCCTGCTCAACGAATGTCCAGCGGCGCGAAGCCCTTGACCAGCGCATCCAGCGATTGCAGCTGGCGCAGGAAGGGTTCGAGCTGGTCCAGCGGCAAGGCGCAGGGGCCGTCACACTTGGCGTTGTCCGGGTCCGGATGCGCTTCGAGGAACAGACCCGCCAGCCCCAATGCGACACCGGAGCGTGCCAGATCAAAGACCTGCTCACGACGCCCGCCAGCGGAATCGGCTCGCCCGCCCGGGCGCTGCAGCGAGTGGGTGACATCGAACAATACCGGCAGGCCGCTATCCTTCATCTCGGCCATGCCGAGCATGTCGACCACCAGGTTGTTGTAACCGAAGCTGGAGCCACGCTCGCACAGCAGAATCCGGTCATTGCCCGCTTCACCGCACTTGGCGACGATATGGCGCATCTCGTGCGGCGCAAGGAACTGCGGCTTCTTGACGTTGATGACGGCGCCGGTGCGCGCCATGGCCACGACCAGGTCCGTCTGCCGCGCCAGGAAGGCCGGCAGCTGGATGACATCGGCCACTTCCGCCACGGCTGCCGCCTGATGCGGCTCATGCACGTCCGTGATGATCGGCACACCGAAGCGCGACTTGATCTCGGCCAGAATCTCGAGCCCCTTCTCCATCCCGGGACCGCGGTAGGAGTGCATGGAGCTGCGGTTGGCCTTGTCGAAGCTGGCCTTGAAGACGTAAGGCATGCCCAGGCGTGTCGTCACTTCGACATACTGCTCGGCGACTTCCAGCGCCAGCTCCCGCGATTCGAGCACGTTCATGCCACCGAAAAGCGTCATCGGACGATCGTTGGCGACTTGCAGACCCGCAAATTCGATCACGCGTTGTTCGTTGCTCATCTCTGCACCGTCCATCAAATCGTTGTCCATCGGCAGTCTGCCTGGGGATGCTCTGGCGAACATCAAGACATGCAACCACCGCGGAGAAGACCTACGGGCGCCACCCGAGGTGGCGCCCGCTCAACACCCTATCACTCGCCGCGAGTACGCGCCGCCTTGTGACTGAGCGCGGCATTCACGAAGCCGGTGAACAGCGGATGGCCATCACGCGGCGTGGAGGTGAATTCCGGGTGGAACTGACATGCCACGAACCACGGGTGATCCGGCAGCTCGACCATCTCGACCAGCGAGTTGTCGACGCTGCGACCGGAGAAGACCAGGCCCGCTTCTTCAAGGGCCGGCACGAACTGGTCGTTGACCTCATAGCGGTGACGGTGACGCTCGACGATCTCGTCGCTGCCGTAGGCCTGATGCGCCTTGGAGCCGTTGAGCAGGCTGCAGGCCTGGCCGCCGAGACGCATGGTGCCGCCCAGATCAGACGCCGCGTCGCGGGTCTCGATCTTGCCTTCCGGCGTCAGCCACTCGGTGATCAGACCGACCACCGGGTGCTGGGTGTCATGGGTGAACTCGGTGGAGTTGGCATCGCTCCAGCCCGCAACATTACGCGCGAACTCGATGACGGCAACCTGCATGCCCAGGCAGATGCCCAGATACGGCACCTTGTTCTCACGCGCGAAGCGCGCAGTGGCGATCTTGCCTTCCACGCCACGCTCGCCGAAGCCGCCCGGTACCAGCACCGCGTCCTTGCCGATCAGACGGTCGGTGCCGTTGCGCTCGATTTCCTCGGAGTCGATGAAGTCGACGTTGACCTTCACACGCCCCTGGATACCGGCATGGATCAGCGCCTCGTTCAGCGACTTGTAGGCGTCGAGCAGCTCCATGTACTTGCCGACCATCGCGATGTTGATGGTCTTGAGCGGGTTGAGCTTGGCATCGAGCACCGCGACCCACTCGGACATGTCGGCCTCTTTGGCCTCCAGGCGGAACTTGTCGCAGACGATCTCATCGAGGCCGGCTTCGTGGAGCATCAACGGAATGCGATAGATGGTGTCGGCATCCTGCAGGGAGACGACGGCACGCTCTTCGACGTTGGTGAACAGCGAGATCTTGCGACGCTCGCTTTCCTCGATCTCGACTTCGCTGCGGCAGATCAGGATATCCGGCTGGATACCGATGGAGCGCAGCTCCTTGACGCTGTGCTGGGTCGGCTTGGTCTTGGTCTCGCCGGCCGTCTTGATGTATGGCACCAGCGTCAGGTGCATGAAGAGCGCACGCTCGCCACCCAGCTGCGCACGCAGCTGACGGATGGACTCCAGGAACGGCAGCGACTCGATGTCACCTACGGTACCGCCGATCTCGACCAGTGCGACGTCATAGCCTTCACCGCCGGCGATCACGCGACGCTTGATCTCGTCGGTGATGTGCGGGATGACCTGCACCGTTCCGCCGAGGTAGTCACCACGGCGCTCCTTGCGCAGCACGTGCTCGTAGACGCGACCGGTGGTGAAGTTGTTGCCCTGGGTCATGCGCGAGCGGATGAAACGCTCGTAGTGACCGAGGTCGAGGTCGGTTTCCGCGCCATCTTCGGTGACAAAGACTTCGCCGTGCTGGAACGGGCTCATGGTGCCCGGATCGACGTTGATGTACGGATCCAGCTTGAGGATGGTGACCTTGAGGCCACGGGCCTCGAGAATAGCCGCCAGCGAAGCGGATGCGATGCCCTTGCCAAGCGAGGACACAACGCCGCCCGTCACGAAGATAAATCGTGTCATGGAAACCTGCCGAAAACGTGAGCTGTAGGAGAGATCCGGGGGAACGGATCAGGATGGGTCGCCAGTCTAGCGGAAAGGCTGCTCCGGCTCAATTTGAATGCCACCACCTGCCCATCTCGCGTCGCCATCCGATGCACCCGCCATGACGCATCAGACCCGCCGTGGCGGGCCTGATGCGTGACGCCACATGACCTTTACACTTCCAGGAAATCAAGAATCCCTTCAGCGGCACGGCGACCTTCATCGATGGCGGTCACCACCAGATCGGAGCCGCGCACCATGTCACCGCCAGCGAACACCTTGGCATTGGTGGTCTGGAAGGCATGACGCTCGGCGCTGGTCGCGATGCGGCCACGCTCATCGACGGCGATGTCGAAGTCGGCGAACCACGGCGCAGGGCTTGCCTGGAAGCCGAAGGCCACGACCACGGCATCCGCCGGCAGAATCTCTTCAGAGCCCGGCACCACTTCCGGGCGCTGACGGCCATTGGCATCCGGCTCACCCAGACGGGTGCGCACGACCTTGACGCCTTCGACCTTGCCATCGCCGACCACTGCCACCGGCTGACGGTTGAAGAGGAAATCGACGCCCTCTTCGCGAGCATTGGTCACCTCACGGCGTGAGCCCGGCATGTTGGCCTCGTCACGACGGTAGGCACAGGTCACGCTTTCCGCGCCCTGGCGGATGGAGGTGCGGTTGCAGTCCATCGCGGTATCACCGCCGCCGAGCACCACGACCTTCTTGCCTTCCATGGAGACGTAATCCGCCGGGTCCTTCTCGAAGCCCAGGCAGTGATTGACGTTGGCGATCAGGAAGTCGAGCGCCTTGTGCACGCCCGGCAGATCCTCGCCCGGGAAGCCGCCGCTCATGGCGTTGTAGGTACCCATGCCCAGGAAGACGGCATCGTATTCCTCGAGCAGCGCATCGAAGGTCACGTCACGCCCGACCTCGATGTTGAGACGGAACTCCATGCCCATCTCTTCGAAGATCTCGCGGCGACGCGTCATCACGCCCTTCTCGAGCTTGAACTCCGGGATACCGAAGGTCAGCAGACCGCCGATTTCCGGATGGCGATCATAGATCACCGGACGCACGCCATTGCGCACCAGGATATCGGCGGCACCGAGACCCGCCGGGCCTGCACCGATGATGGCGACGCGCTTGTCGGTCCAGCTGACCTTGGACATATCGGGGCGCCAGCCCATGGCGAAGGCGGTGTCGGTGATGTACTTCTCCACCGAGCCGATGGTGACGGCACCAAAGCCGTCATTCAGGGTGCAGTCGCCCTCGCAGAGACGGTCCTGCGGGCAGACGCGACCACAGACTTCCGGCAGCGAGTTGGTCTGGTGCGAAAGCTCGGCGGCCTCGAGGATATTGCCCTCGGAGACCAGCTTCAGCCAGTTGGGAATGTAGTTGTGTACCGGGCACTTCCACTCACAGTAGGGATTGCCACAGCCCAGGCAGCGATGTGCCTGGCTGGCGGCTTCTACCGGCTTGAACTCGGCATAGATCTCGTTGAACTCACGTGCACGCACGCGAGCATCTTTCTTCTGCGGGTCCTGACGACCCACATCGATGAACTGGAAGTCGTTGGCGAGCTGATTGGCCATGATGAATCCTCCTTCAAAATCCGGGCACCGTCGCGGTGCGGGCCCTCACCCGAGGCATGCTGGGGTGAGGGATGCGATCACTCCGGCTGACGCCGTGACTGGTCCAGCAGGCCGTTGAGGCTTGCCGCCTTCGGCTTGACCAACCAGAAGTGACGCACGAAGTCAGGGAAATCACGCAGGATGTCGCGCCCGCGCTCGGAGCCGGTCTCGGCCACATATTCCTCGATGACTTCGCGCAGATGGCGACGATAGGCCTCCATGGCTTCGGTATTGATGCGGTGGATTTCCACCAGCTCGTGGTTGTACTTGTCGACGAAGTCGCGATTCTCGTCCAGCACGTAGGCGAAGCCGCCGGTCATGCCCGCACCGAAGTTGACGCCGGTCTCGCCCAGCACGCACACCAGACCGCCGGTCATGTACTCACAGCAGTGGTCACCCGCGCCCTCGATCACGGCGTGCGCACCGGAGTTGCGCACCCCGAAGCGCTCGCCGGCAGTACCCGCGGCATACAGCCGCCCGCCGGTCGCGCCGTACAGGCAGGTGTTGCCGATGATGGCGGTCTTGTGGCTCTCGAAGCGCGAACCACGCGGCGGCACGATGGTCAGCTTGCCGCCGTTCATGCCCTTGCCGACATAGTCGTTGGCGTCGCCTTCCAGATGCATCTCGAGTCCGTGCGCGTTCCAGACACCGAAACTCTGGCCTGCCACACCGGTCAGGCTGACCTTGAGCGGCGAGCCTGCCAGCCCGGCCTCACCATAGCGCTTGGCGATTTCACCCGAGACACGCGCGCCCACCGAGCGATCACAGTTGGTGACATGGAAGCTGAACTCGCCACCGCTGCGGCTGTCGATCGCCGATTCCATCGCGGCCAGCATCTCGAGGTTCTTGGCACCGGGATCATGCGGCTCGTTACGGCTGACCTGGCAGAACTGCGGCGCGTCCTTGGGCACGAAGTCATTGCCCAGCAACGGCGTGAGGTCGAGACGACGCTGCGCGTTGGTCTCGCCTTCCAGCACTTCGAGCAGATCGGTACGACCGATCAGGTCGGTGATCTGACGCACGCCCAGCAGCGCCATCAGCTCGCGCACTTCCTCGGCGATGAAGCGGAAGTAGTGCTTGACCATCTCGACGGTGCCGCGGAAATGCTCGTCACGCAGCGCCTGGTGCTGGGTCGCGACACCGGTGGCACAGTTGTTCAGGTGGCAGATACGCAGGTACTTGCAGCCCAGCGCGACCATCGGCGCGGTGCCGAAGCCGAAGCTCTCGGCGCCCAGGATCGCGGCCTTGACCACGTCCAGGCCGGTCTTGAGGCCACCATCCGTCTGCAGACGAATCTTGTGCCGCAGCTGGTTGATGCGCAGCGCCTGATGCACCTCGGGCAGCCCCAGTTCCCACGGGGAACCGGCGTGCTTGATCGAGGTGATCGGGCTGGCCGCGGTGCCACCGTCATAGCCGGAGACGGTGATCAGGTCGGCGTACGCCTTGGCGACACCGGTGGCGATGGTGCCGATCCCCGGCTCGGAGACCAGCTTGACCGAGACCTGCGCCGACGGATTGACCTGCTTGAGATCGAAGATCAGCTGCGCCAGATCCTCGATGGAATAGATATCGTGATGCGGCGGCGGCGAGATCAGTGTCACCCCCGGCACGGCGTAGCGCAGACGTGCGATCAGGTCGTTGACCTTGCCGCCTGGCAGCTGACCGCCTTCACCGGGCTTGGCGCCCTGTGCGACCTTGATCTGCAGTACCTCGGCATTGACCAGGTACGCCGGCGTGACACCGAAGCGACCGGAGGCGATCTGCTTGATCTTGGAGGAGCGCACGGTGCCATAACGCGCCGGGTCTTCACCGCCCTCACCGGAGTTGGAGCGCCCACCGGCCTCGTTCATGGCCTGGGCCAGTGCCTCATGTGCCTCGGGAGACAGTGCGCCAAGCGACATTCCGGCGCTGTCGAAGCGCGGCAGCAGTGACTCGACGGACTCGACTTCCTCGATCGGCAGCGGCTCGGCGACCGGCTTGAGGGTCAGCAGATCACGAATGGTCGCCACCGGACGCTCGTTGACCAGGCGCGCGAACTCCTTCCACTTGCCGTAGTCACCCTGCTGCACGGCCTGCTGCAGCTTCACCACCACATCCGGGTTGTAGGCGTGGTATTCGCCGCCATGCACGTACTTGACCAGCCCGCCCTGCTTGATGCGCTTGCGCGGCAGCCAGGCTTCACGGGCCAGCAGCTCCTGCTGGAACTGCAGCTCGGCAAAGCCGGCGCCTTCGATGCGCGAGGCCATGCCGGTGAAGCACATGTCCATGACTTCACTGTTGAGGCCGACCGCCTCGAACAGCTGCGAGCCACGATAGGAGCCGATGTGCGAGATGCCCATCTTGGACAGGATCTTGTAGAGCCCCTTCTGCATGCCCTTGCGATAGTTCTCGCGGGCATCTGCCGGGTTGCCGGACAGCTCGCCGGTGCGATGCATGTCAGCCATCACCTGATAGGCAAGGTACGGGTAGACCGCCGTGGCGCCCACCCCGAACAGCACTGCCATCTGGTGCGCGTCACGCGCATAGCCGGTCTCGATCACCAGGTTGACGCGCGGGCGCAGGGCCAGTGCACCGAGATGATGATGGATGGCGCCGGTCGCCAGAGCGGCGTGGATCGGCAGCTGCCCCTTCTTCAAGCCACAGTCGCTGAGTACCAGAATCACCTTGCCATTGCGCGCCGCTTCCTCGGCCTGCTGACAGAGGCCCTTGAGCGCCTGCTTGAGGGAGTCCTGCGCCGGGTCGTAGTGCAGCTTGAGCGTCTGCGAGGTGAAGGCCGGATCTTCGTGATTGACCAGCGCATTGAACTTGCGCGGTGACAGCACCGGCGTGGTCAGGATCAGGCGATGCGCGTGTTCCGGCGTCGCGTCGAAGATGTTGAGCTCGGCGCCACAACAGGTCTCCAGCGACATCACGATCGCTTCGCGCAGCGGATCGATCGGCGGGTTGGTGACCTGGGCGAACTTCTGACGGAAGTAGTCGGTCAGCACGCGATTCTGGCGCGACAGCACGGCCATCGGCGTGTCATCGCCCATGGAGCCGACCGCCTCCTGACCGCTTTCGGCCAGCGGGCGCAGCAGCTGATCGCGCTCCTCGAAGCTGACCTGGAACATCTTCTGGTAGACGTCCAGCTGATCGGCATCCATCGGCTGGAAACGCGCCAGCTCGGTCAGTGCAGACTCGAGATAGTTGGCGTTCTCACGCAGCCAGCGCTTGTAGGGATGCGCGCCCTTGAGGCGCTCGCTGACCTGATCGGTGTGCAGCACTTCACCGGTCTCGGTATCGACACCCAGCACCTGACCCGGCCCGACGCGCCCCTTGGCGACGACATCTTCCGGCTTGTAGTCGTAGGTGCCGATCTCGGAGGCCAGGGTGATGAAACCATTGCGCGTGATGACCCAACGCGCCGGACGCAGGCCGTTGCGGTCCAGCATGCACACGGCGTGGCGACCATCGGTGAGCACGATGCCCGCCGGGCCGTCCCAGGCCTCCATGTGCATGGAGTTGTATTCGTAGAAGGCACGCAGATCGGAGTCCATCTGCTCGACGTTCTGCCACGCCGGCGGCACCATCATGCGGATGGCGCGATAGATATCCATGCCACCGGTCAGCAGGACTTCCAGCATGTTGTCCATGCTGGAGGAGTCGGAGCCGACAGTGTTGACGATCTCGTCCAGCTCGGCGATCTCGGGCAGCTGCTCGGAGACGAAGTTCTCCTTGCGCGCGTTGGCCCAGCCGCGGTTGGCCTCGATGGTGTTGATCTCGCCATTGTGGGCGAGGAAGCGGAACGGCTGGGCCAGCGGCCAGCGCGGCGCGGTGTTGGTCGAGAAGCGCTGGTGGAAGACACAGATCGCGGTCTCGAGGCGCGGGTCGCCCAGGTCCTTGTAGAAGCGCGGAAGGTCTTCCGGCATCACCAGGCCCTTGAAGGAGATGACCTTGCCGGAAAGCGAGCAGACGTAGAAGTCCTCTTCACTCTTCAGCGCCTGCTCGGCATAGCGACGCGCCATGAACAGATCGACATTGAAGGCGATGTCAGTGCGCTCGTCGGCGGCACCGACGAAGACCTGACGGATGCGCGGCAGGCAGTCGCGGGCCATCGGGCCGCACACGCTGTCATCTACCGGCATGTCGCGCCAGCCCAGCACCTCGAGATTGCGCGCGCTCAGCGCCGACTCGAAGGCGTCACGCGCGGACTGTTCACGCGCGTCATCATCAGGCAGGAAAAGCGTGCCGACGGCATAGCGGGCGCCCAGTTCCAGCCCGAGGGTTTCTCGAGCGATCTGGCGCATGAAGCCGTCCGGCATCTTGAGCAGCAGGCCACAGCCATCGCCGGTCTTGCCGTCAGCGGCAATCCCGCCACGGTGGGTCATGCAGGTCAGGGATTCAATGGCGGTCTGCAGGAGTTCGTGGCTCGCCTGCCCTTCCATATGGGCGATCAGACCGAAGCCGCAGTTGTCGCGGAACTCTCCCGGATGGTGGAGACCTTTGTTCATGGGGCGTGCCTCACGGAGAAATCATGTGTCCAGATGCTTTTTTTCAAGCATTTTCCCGGTTATAGTTATCGGTTATCTTTATTTTTATACCTGCCGATAGTGGCGCCATCAGTGTCGCTACACGACGCCAGATTTCCCTCGAGCATATCCCCCAGCTTCCCGCCTGCGCAATTCTCCACAGGTCGCCCATCGACCAAAAAAACCTGACAAAACCGAAGGTTAGAAGAACCTTCAACCAAAAAACCCTGTAGGCTCAAGCGCTTAGCGGGTAGACATGCCTCATGAATTTCGCCTTGCAACTTTAGTATTGGTTAAATAAAAAACAGCGTTTTTATTCGATTTACCCCATACCGATTACGCATACGGCATACCAATTCAGGAATCACGCTCCACCAATGACTCCGGCACGGCGCGCTGACACCCGCCAAAAGAAAAGCCGCCACCCAGAGGGTGACGGCTTGCGTGGTCGTGCAGCGCTTATGAACCAGCCGATGGCTGGCCGGGATGTCAGCGAGAGCTGCGCGGCCAGTGCTCCAGCATGTCGGCCAGCACGCCGGCTGGCGCCTCTTCGGTAATCACCGCTCGGCCGATGCGCTCAAGCAGGATCAGGCGCAGACGGCCATCGACATTCTTCTTGTCCAGCTGCATGTGCTTGAGGAAGTCCTCGACGCCCATGTCTTCCGGAGCCGCCAGCGGCAAGCCTGCCTTGGCGATGATGTGCGAGACACGCTCCACATCCGCACTCGACAGCCAGCCCATGCGCGCCGAAAGCTCAGCCGCCATCAGCATGCCGGTGCCGACGGCTTCGCCGTGCAGCCAGACGCCATAGCCCTGGTCCGTCTCGATGGCATGCCCGAAGGTGTGACCCAGATTGAGCAGCGCACGCACGCCCTGCTCGGTCTCGTCCTGCGCCACGACATCCGCCTTGATGGCACAGCTGCGGCGAATGGCTTCACCGAGCAGGGTCTCGTCCAGCGCCATCAAGGCCGTCATGTTGTCTTCCAGCCAGCTCAGGAAGCTTTCATCCCACAGCAGACCATACTTGATGACCTCGGCCATGCCCGCTGACAGCTCACGCTGCGGCAATGTCTTGAGGCTTGCGGTATCGATCAGCACCAGACGCGGCTGCCAGAAGGCGCCCAGCATGTTCTTGCCACGCGGGTGGTTGACGCCGGTCTTGCCGCCCACCGAGGAATCCACCTGTGACAGCAGCGTGGTCGGCACCTGGATGAAGGCCGCGCCCCGCTGATAGCAGGCCGCCGCGAAGCCGGTCATGTCACCGATCACACCGCCACCAAGGGCGATCAAGGTGCAGCGGCGATTGAAGCCGGCCTCGAGCAGGGCGTCCCAGATCAGGCCGATGCTGGCCATGTGCTTGGTCTGCTCACCGTCGTCGAGAATGACCTCGCGGATATCGAGCCCCTCGCCCAACGAGGCCTTCAGTGCGTCCAGATACAGCGGTGCCACCACGGTGTTGGTGACGATCATCACCTGACGCCCCGCAAGGTGCTCACGAATCAGATCACCACGTGCGGTCAGGCCCGGCCCGATATGAATGGGGTAACTACGCTCGCCGAGCGCGACATCAAGACGATGAGCAGGTGCCAGGGACATCAGAATTCTCCTTGGGCGAAACAGATGACAGCGACTAATGCCCGCCAGGGCTACCAGGCGCTGATGAGACTAGCCAGGGGCGTGCAACGGGTCCGCCAGCGCCTTGATGCGGCGACGGATCTCGTTGGTGACCGCCCGAGGACTGCGCCGATCGGTACGCACGATGATATCGGCCGTCTCGCGGTAGAGCGGGTCACGCAACTCGAACAGGCGCTTGAGCACCCGCCCGGGATCATCCTGCTGCAACAGCGGACGATTGCGATCACGGCCAGCTCGCTTGAGCTGCTGTTCGACAGGCGCGTAGAGATACACGACAGTGCCGCGTTCGCGCAGTACGCGCCGATTGGCCTCCGCCATGATGGCGCCGCCACCGGTGGCCATCACGACTTCCCTGAGCGAGGTCAGCTCATCGATGACAGCCTGCTCACGCTCACGAAAGCCGGACTCGCCCTCGACGTCGAAAATCCACGGAATGCTGGCTCCGCAGCGGTCTTCAATCACATGGTCGCTATCGCAAAATTCACGATGCAAGTCGGCCGCCAGCAGGCGGCCGATAGTGCTCTTGCCGGCCCCCATGGGACCGACAAGAAATACGTTGGGAATCACATGCATCAGCGCACCGCCAGGCCGTCCTCGATGATCTTCGGGGTAATGAATACCAGCAATTCTACCTTCTCGTTGGACTCTTCGGTATAGCGGAACAGATTCCCGATCACCGGCAGGTCCCCGAGGAAGGGCGTCTTGAAGACGCTGCGAATCTGCTCGGAGGTCAGAATGCCGCCCAGCACCACGGTTTCGCCGTCATTGACCAGCACCTGCGTCTCAATTTCATTGGTATCGATGGCCGGTTCGCCATTGAAGCTGTCATCGGAGACATCGTCATTGTTGATCAACAGATCCATGATGATGCGGTTGTCAGGCGTGATCTGCGGCGTCACTTCCAATGCCAGCACCGCTTCCTTGAACTCGATGTTGGTCGCACCGCTGGAGGTCGCCTCCTCGTAGGGAATTTCCTGACCCTGCTTGATGACGGCCTTCTTCTGGTTGGCGGTGATGATCTTGGGCTGGGAGATGGTCTGGCTCTTGCCTTCGCTTTCCAGCGCCGAGAGCTCCAGGTCCAGCAGGATATCGCCGGACAGGTAACCGAAGCTGAAGGTGCTGCCCGGATCACTGTCATCGCCGAGATTGACACTCAGGCCGCCATCACTGGTCGTACCGGTCGACGCGCCTTCCAGGCCGAACTTGCCGTTGCTGCTGTTGGAAAGCCCCCAATTGACACCGATCTCGCTGGAGACACTGCTACGCGCGATGACGATGCGCGCCTCGATCTGCACCTGACGCACCGGGATATCGAGATATTCCAGCGTGCCGCGAATGGACTCGAGCGTATCGCGGGTATCCTGGATCAGCATGGTGTTGGTGCGCTCATCGACCATCACGCGGCCCCGCTCGGACAGCAGTCCGATACCGCCTTCACCGCGCAGCAACGCCGCCAGATCCGCCGCCTTGGCATAACGCACCTGGATGTATTCGGTGGTCATCGGCGCCAGCTCCTTGACCTGCTGGTTCGCCTCGAGCTCCTTGCGCTCCAGCGCCGCCAGCTCTTCCGCCGGCGCGACCATCAGCACGTTGCCCATGCGACGACTGGCCAGACCGTTGGACTTGAGCACCAGATCCAGCGCCTGATCCCAGGGCACTTCCTTCAGGTTCAGGGTCACGTTGCCGGTGACGTTGTCACTGGCGACCAGATTGAGCCCCGTGAAGTCAGCGATGATCTGCAGCACTGAGCGCACTTCGATGTTCTGGAAGTTGAGCGAGATCTTCTTGCCGGTATAGGGGAACTTGTCCTTGATGCGCTCCGCCTGCTCTTCGCGCGTCAGCGGCTTGACCTCGAGCACCAGCTCGTTGCCTGCCTGGGTGGCCAGCTGGGTGTAGTAGCCACTGGCATCCACCACCATGCGCACGCCATCACGGGTACGCTGCGGATCGATGCGCGTCACCGGCGTGGCGAAATCGCCGACATCCAGCACCTGATTCATCTCCGGCGGCAGCTTCACGCCCTTGATGTCGACGTAGATCTTGCGCCCGCGCTCGGTGACGCGCGATTCGACATTGGAGCGGTTGAAGTTGATCACGACACGGCCTTCACCGTCCGTGCCACGACGGAAATCGATGCCACTGACGGCCGGCTCGCTGGCCACTTCCAGGGCACGATTGTCCGGCGGCACGTTGGCGGCGTTCGCCTGGGAGGCAGCCGCAGGCTGAGCGCCCGGCGCACCGCCCTGCTCGCCGACGATGACGTAGAGGCTGTTGCCCTCGGTGCGCGTGACGTACGGCTTGGACTGGTTGAGCTTCATGACCAGACGCGTGCGCGAGCCGGCCTCCAGCGCCACCAGTTCGTCCACGCCGCTGAGCCCCAGATCGAAGCGACGCTTGTCGAGCTGACTGCTGGTATCCAGGAGGTCGATGGTGATGCGCGGCGGCGTCTCGATACGATAGCCCTTGACCTCCGGCACTCCGCCGACGAAGTCGAGCTTGAGCTCCATACGGTCGCCCCCGAGGGCGGTGAAGTTGAGGTCCTGCAGCGACGACGCAGCCATCGCCACATTCGCCATCAGGCTACCGACTGCCGCCAGCCCCAGCAGACTCATTCGTTGCAATCGCGTCATGTTCCCTAGTCCCCTGTCTCGCCGTGGCTCCGTTCAACCGTCGGGCTGATCGCGCCTTATTCTTATCGAAGCGTTATGGTGTCGGTCGCCAACTCTTGCGGGTCGACCGTTCGTCTTCCGTGACAATATGGCTACTGCCAACGCCAGTGATCTCAACCACCTTGCGACACGGGCTCTTTCAGCGCCATGGCGCGAGACCGCTCTATCCAACCGCCCTGACCATTGGGCACGATTTCCACCATATCGATCTGCGTATCACCGATACGAGTGATCCTGCCGAAGTTGCTGCCCATGTGGTTGCCGACCCTCACACGCTGCACTTCCTGCTCTGGCGTCAGAATCAACGCCGAACGCGCGCCATCGACATCCAGCGTCCCGACCATGCTGAGCTGCTCCATCGGCCAGGCTTCCAGTGGTTCACGAGGGCGATCGAGGTCCGGTCGCACACCGTTGTCGACGGCCGTCAGCTCCTCCTCGGGCTCCGGCAGGCGTGACTGGAAAGGACTACGCGCATCCGCCATGTCATAGGTGACGGGATGATACTCGGGTTGCGGTGGCAACTCCTGCACCTTGCCGGAAGGACGCCCTCTCAAGGACTCGAGCTCCCCCTCCAGCGCGCCCAGCTGCGGATCTCCACACCCCGCCAGCAGAGTGACCAGCAACGCACTTCCCATCACGGTATTTCGACGTGTCATCAGGCTCATTGCTTGCCTCCTGACGTTGCCGGGGTCTGGCGATAATTGTAGGTCTTGGCCAGCAGCGACAGCTCGAGATCATCGCTGTTGGCGACCGGCGTCAGCACGAAATCATGCAGCGTCACGATGCGTGAAAGCCCCGCGACACCGGAAATGAAGGCTGCGATACGATGATAGTCGCCGCGCACCTTGATATCGAAAGGTTGTTCGACGTAGAAGTTGCGATTCTCCGCCGGCTTCAGACGAATGTACTCGACCGCCAGCTGGTTGTTGATCGCCGTCTCGCTGATGTCATCCAGCAGCGCCGGGACTTCCGCGTCGGTAGGCAGCATTTCCAGCAGCTGGCCCATGCGGGACTCCAGCTCCACCATCTGCTCGCGCATGGCCGGCAGGTTGGCGGCCTTGAATGCCTTGCTCTCGAACTGCTGGAGCAGCTGACTTTCCTGGGCACGCAGACGCTCGAGATCTTCTGCCTTGGGCGCCGCAAGGAACCAATGGGACGCCCAGAACAGGGCGCCCAGCACGATGAGTGCCAGCACGGCCTGCAGCGTGACCGGCCAGATGCCGGCTTCCTTCAGGTCAAGATCACGAAAATCCGTCGACTTGAGGCGGCGGATTTCAGCATCGATGAAACTCATCGCCGACCTCCTTTCTTGTCATTTTTCGCATCGGCAGCGTTCAGCGCCGACCCCGTCGGGCGCTCCGGAATCATGATGTTGAAGCTGCGCTGATCGTCGTCATTGCTCTGCACATCGGAGAGCGTCGGGGTGCCGAAGGAATCCGACAGGGCAATGGCGCGCATCAGGCCGGAGACCTGACGCGTGCTTTCCGCCGTGCCATTCGCCTTGAGCTGGCGTCCGCTGCGACTGATGCTCTGATACCAGGCGCCGTCCACCAGAGACGTCACCAGCTGATTGAAGACCCGTACCGTTTCCGGACGCGAGAACTGCAGACTGCGGATCAGCTCTATCTGGTCGAGCATCTGGGTGCGGCGTGCCTCGATGTCCTCGACTTCCTTGATGTCCCGATTGAGGCGGGCCATTTCTTTCTCGATGAAGGCATGGCGCTGCTGCTGCGCCTCGAGCTGGCTCTGGTAATACTCGCTCATGCCATAGCCACCACCGATACCGATGACAGCCGCCAGCGCCAGTATGCCCATGAAGCGCTTGCTGCGCTTCTCACGCCGGTCTTCACGCCAGGAAAGCAGATTGATCTCGATGGTCATGAGCGCTTCCTCATCGCAAGACCGCAGGCCGTGAGCATCGCCGGGGCATCGCCCGCCAGCGCCTGGATGTCGACGCGCGGATTGACGCTCATGTGAGTGAAGGGGTTGGCCATGATCACTTCAAGCCCGGTGTGCTCCGCCAGGCCTTCACGCAGCCCGACGATGGCGGCCGTACCGCCCCCGAGCAGGATACGCTGCACCTCGCGACGCTTGCCGGCGGTGTAATAGAGCTGCAGTGAGCGTGCGATCTGCTGGATGAGCGTCTCGCGGAACGGACCCAGCACTTCGCTGTCATAGGTATCCGGCAGACCGCCACGCTTCTTGGCCAGGCCCGCCTCATCATTGGAGAGATCGAAGCGATTCATGATCTCGTCCGTCAGCTGACGCCCCCCGAAGACGGCGTCGCGACTGTAGACGATGCGGCCATTCTGGATGACGTGGAAGGCGGTCATCGTCGCGCCGATATCAACGACGGCAACGCACTCTTCGTTGTCGTAGGTCGGCGGCAACTGATGACGCAGCTCGCCGAAGGCGCGCTCGAGGGAGAAGGTCTCGACATCGACGGCAGCCGGCTCGAGGCCGGCCTGGGACAGTGCCGAGGTCAGCTGATCGACGTCCAGGCTACGACACGCCACCAGCAACAGGTCCTGCTGATCGGGATTGCGCGGATTGACGCCCAGATGCTGGAAGTCGAACGCGACATCGTTCAGCGGAAAGGGAAAGTGCTTCTCGGACTCGAGCGCGATGCGCTGCTCGATCTCGTCATCGGCGAGATTGGCCGGGAAGCTCAGTGTCTTGGTGATGGCAGCGCTCGCGGGAACCGCGACCACGGCACGCTTCGAGCGCGGCTGTGCCTGCTCGACCGCGCGCTTGATGGCCAGCACGACTTCGTCCATGTCCCGTATACGTCGCTCGACGACTGCGCCTTCCTTGAGTGGACGCACCGCATAGCTATCGATCTGGTATCGATTTCCTTGCCTGGACAGCTCCAGGAGCTTCACCGTGGCCGACGTGATATCGACCCCGATGAGTCCCTTGCCGGCGGATTTGAGTCCCAGCAATTGGCGTTCCCCTGCTCTGATGACGATCTTGCCAGACTGGCTGGCCGCCGGTTCCCTGACGACGTTGCCGCGACACCCTCTATCATTCCAGGATGTTACATTATGTTTCCCAGAATAACACAACAGACGCGCAAGTCAGGGTTCAACGCTGGCCGCATCTGAACCCGCTACTTATAATGCCCCAGCAATGGAATTGCCAATCCCCGCGCAGCCACTCGCTTTTCTTACCCACGGACCCTGTCTTGCCCATGAAGCTATTGAGACGACTATTTTCGCCAGTGTTCTGGCTGCTGCTATCACTATGTGCCGCGGGACTTCTGGCCATCGTTGGCGCTTCGCTGTACTTCTCGCCGGGCCTGCCCGACGTCCATCAGCTTCAGGATACCAAGCTGCAGACGCCGCTGCGCATCTATACCCGCGATGGCAAGCTGATCGGCGAATACGGTGACCAGCGCCGCATCCCGGTCACCTACGACGAGATCCCCGAGACCTTCGTCGACGCCCTCCTCGCCGCCGAGGACAGCAACTTCTTCTCCCACCCGGGCATCGACCCCAAGGGGCTGGCGCGCGCGGCCGTGCAGCTGGCCTCCAGCGGTAGCATCCAGTCCGGTGGCAGCACCATCACCATGCAGGTGGCGCGCAACTATCTGCTGACGCTGGACCAGACCTTCACGCGCAAGATTCGCGAGATCCTGCTGTCGCTGCAGATGGAAGAGATCCTCTCCAAGCAGGAGATCATGGAGCTCTACGTCAACAAGATCTTCCTGGGCCATCGCGCCTACGGGATCGCCGCCGCTGCGCGCACCTACTACGACAAGTCCCTGGATGAGCTGACCCTGGCCGAGCAGGCCATGCTGGCCGGCCTGCCCAAGGCGCCGTCGAGCTTCAACCCGCTGACCAACCCGCAGCGCGCACTGATCCGTCGCAACTGGATCCTGCTGCGCATGAAGGAGCTGGGCTACATCGAACCGCAGGCCTATGACGAAGCCGTCAAGGCACCGATCACCGCGGCACGCCACTACTCCAGACCGGAAGTGCAGGCACCCTACGTCGCGGAAATGGCACGCAGCTTCGCCGTCGACCGCTTCGGCGACAAGGCCTACACCGACAACGTCCGCATCACCACGACGCTGGACAGCTCGCTGCAGCCAATGGCACGTGATGCACTGATCAAGGGGCTGATCGCCTACGATACCCGCCACGGTTGGCGCGGGGTCGAGGAATCCGACATCGCCGCCTCGCTGGCGGAAGCTCAGGACCAGACCGATCAGGCCGGCCTCGAGGAAGAACTCTCCAAGTCACCGGAAGTGCTGGAAACCGCCAAGCAGGCGGCCCAGAAGAGCGAGAAGCGCATCGCCGGCATCGACCGTGATGTCTCGAACTGGCTGAAAGTGCTCGATCGCACCCCGGATTACGGCCCGCTGAAGGCCGCCATCGTGGTCGAAAGCACCGGCAAGCAGATGAAGGCACTGCTGGCCGACGCCACGGTCGTGACCCTCGACTGGGACGGCCTGAAGTGGGCACGCGAGTACAAGAGCGCCAAATGGCGTGGTGGCGTGCCGGGTTCGGCCGCCGAGATCGCCAAGGCCGGTGATCTGGTACGCGTGATCAAGCAGGACGACGGCTACCGTCTGGGCCAGCTGCCGGACGCGCAATCCGCCATCGTCTCGCTGGACCCGGAAAGTGGCGCCATTCTCGCCCTGCAGGGTGGCTTCAGCTATTCCGCCAGCAAGTTCAACCGCGCCATCCAGGCACGCCGTCAGGCAGGCTCGATCTTCAAGCCGTTCGTCTATCTGTCCGGGCTCGAGCAGGCCGGCATGTCACCGGCGACCATCATCAACAACGCCCCTGTCGTGCTTCAGGATGGCGGCAAGGTGTGGCGTCCGGAAAATGCCGGCGGCAAGTTCACCGGCCCGACCCGTATCCGCGTTGGCCTGTATCGCTCGCTGAACCTGGTCTCCGTGCGCCTGCTGCAGACGGTCGGCCTCGACAAGACTCTCGACTTCCTGGTCAAGCTGGGCTTCCAGCGTGACGAGCTGCCCAATGGCCTGTCACTGGCCCTGGGCAGCGCCTCGCTGACCCCGCTGGAGATGGCACGCGGCTATGCCGTGCTCTCCAATGGCGGCTTCCGTGTCGAGCCCTGGTACATCGATACCATCACGCGTGGCGATGACGAGACCGACTATGAAGCGCATCCGCCGGTTGCCTGCGCCAACTGTGCGCCGGGCATGGTCACCGTCAATCGTGACGGTCGCCAGTACCCGCTGGCCGAGCGTGTCGCCTCCCCCGAAGCCATGTATCTGATCCGTGACATGATGCAGGATGTCATCAAGCGCGGTACTGGCCGTGGCGCCCTGGCGCTGGGTCGTGATGACCTGGCCGGCAAGACCGGCACCACCAACGACCAGCGTGATGCCTGGTTCTCCGGCTTCAACAGCAAGCTGGTGGCCACGGTCTGGGTCGGCAAGGACTCCAACGACACCCTGGCCGAGTATGGCGCCCAGGCTGCCCTGCCCATCTGGGTCGACTACATGCGCGGCGCCCTCGAGGGCATGCCGTCCTCCACCATGGAGCGTCCGGACAACATCGTGACGGCAACCATCGACCCGGACACCGGCAAGCGCCTGCGCAGCGGTCAGTCCGGCGGCATCAGTGAGCTGTTCCGCAAGGATAATCTGCCGCCCTACAAGGAACGCACCATCCGCAAGGAGCTGGAGCAGGAAAGCGGCTCGGAAGGTACCGGAACTTTCGAGGCCATCTTCTGATCTGATCTCCAGACCTCGCCTGCCAGCCTTATCGGCAGGGGGAGAGCCCAAGGAAGAGCGGCCGCTGGTCGCTCTTCTGCCATCTGAGCATTCGCAAGGCTCCCCCGTATCGCGATCCACTGGTAGCGTCCGGATGACGCGCCAGGCCGCCTCGCTCAGCAAGCGTCATCTCGCAAGCCATATTCCCGATGATGATGTCATGCCTCAAACATGCCGGAGTTCGCATGCTTCACCCATTGCCCACACTGCGCAGGACCGCGTTTCTGTGCCTGGCCCTGCTTCCCCTCGACACGGCTGTCGCAGACGACCTCTTCTATGCACCGCCACCCGCCAGCGAGGACTCTGAGCCCTTCAGCGGCCAGGCCGAGCTGGGCTTCACCAAGCTGTCGGGCAACTCGAACAGCGAGACCCTGCTGGGCAAGACCAGCCTGTCCTGGCACCTGAAGCCCTGGACCCACACCTTCCGTGTGGAGGCCAAGCATGTCTCCAGCAGTGGCGAGACCACGACCGACAAGTATCTGGTCGGGCAGCGCGAGCGCTATGACCTCAGCGATGACCACTACGCCTTCGGGCTGCTGCGCTGGGAGAAGGAGCGCTTCTCCGGCTACAACCACCAGGTCACCTCCATCGTCGGCGAGGGCATCACGATACTGGATGGCCCCGAGCACAACCTCTCCCTCGAGGCCGGGCCGGGCTATCGCTTCGATGACATCACGGCGGGGGATCACGAGAACTACCTGCTGGGCTATGGCGCGATGGATTACCGCTGGCAGCTGTCCGACACCTCCAAGTTCGAGCAGCAGTTCTCGGCGGAGGCCACGCGCGAGAACGTGATCAGTCGCAGCTATACCGCGCTGACGGTCGCCATCAATGCAAGCCTCGCTCTCAAGCTCTCGCACGAGATCGAGAACAACACCAACCCGCCCGACGAGTCGGATGCCAAGACCGACACCACCACGGCGGCCTCCATCCTCTACAGCTTCTGAGCACAGGCCTGACGCCTGCCTGCCCAGGCGCTACTCGCTGGTGGCTCGTGGCTCGCGGTTCATGGCTCTAGGCTGAAAGCAGCCACCAACAAAAAGCCCTCGCCGGAATCTCCGACGAGGGCTTTTTCATGTCTTGCGTCGCTTCAGCGACGCCGCCAACCGGCCATTCGACCGCTGACGCTTAACCGTAGACCTGATCCGTGCTGGTCAGCGGGTAGTGCGCCGGGTACGGCTTGCGCGCGACACCGGAATCGATGGCCGCCTGGGCCACGGCGGCCGGCAGACGCTCGAGCAGACGCGAATCCATCGGCGTCGGGATGATGTAACCCGGGCCAAATTCGAGGCTGTCGATCTCGTAGGCATCCAGCACATCCTGGCTGACCGGCTCACGCGCCAGGTCTTTCAGGGCGTGAACGGCGGCCAGCTTCATCTCTTCATTGATGCGCGTCGCACGCACATCCAGCGCGCCACGGAAGATGAACGGGAAGCCCAGCACGTTGTTGACCTGGTTCGGGTAGTCGGAGCGACCTGTCGCCATGATGACGTCCGGGCGTGCTTCGCGAGCGGTATCCGGATGAATCTCCGGGTCCGGGTTGGAGCAGGCGAAGACGATCGGGTTGGCGGCCATCTTCTTGAGCTGCTCGGCCTTGAGCAGGTTCGGGCCGGACAGACCGACGAAGACGTCGGCGCCATCGATGGCGTCGTCCAGCGTGCGCAGCTCGGTCTCGGTGGCGAACATCGCCTTGTACTGGTTCAGGTCGTCACGGCCGCTGTGGATCACGCCCTTGCGGTCGAGCATGAAGATGTTCTCGACCTTGGCACCACTGGCCACCAGCAGCTTCATGCAGGCGATGGCGGCAGCGCCGGCACCCAGGCAGACGATGCGCGCGTCTTCCAGCTTCTTGCCGGCGATATCCAGGGCGTTGAGCATGCCGGCAGCGGTGACGATGGCGGTACCGTGCTGGTCGTCATGGAAGACCGGGATGTTGCACTGTTCGATCAGCGCCTGTTCGACTTCGAAGCACTCCGGCGCCTTGATGTCTTCCAGGTTGATGCCACCGTAGGTGGTGTGGATGCGACGCACGGTGTCGATGAAGGCCTGCGGGCTTTCCGCATCCACTTCGACATCGACGGAGTTGATGCCAGCGAAGCGCTTGAACAGCACGCCCTTGCCTTCCATGACCGGCTTGGAAGCCAGCGGCCCCAGGTTGCCCAGGCCAAGGATGGCAGTCCCGTCAGAGATGACCGCGACCAGGTTGCCCTTGCCGGTGTACAGGTAGGCATTTTCCGGATCGGCGGCGATTTCGCGGCACGGTTCGGCAACGCCCGGGCTGTAGGCCAGCGCCAGGTGCTTGGCGGTCTCGGTCGGCTTGGTCAGCTCGATGGAGAGCTTTCCGGGAATCGGTTCGGCGTGATATTGCAGTGCTGCTTTCTTCATGGCATCAGACATGCGTGTCATCCGGTATTTTGGCGGGGGGTTGGCTGCTCCAGAATATAGAAAAAGACACCTCTGAACAACCGACGCAACTTGCTGTTATGCATGGCTTTAAAACGTTCGTTTAAAAAATATTTTAGCCATTCGTCTAACGTTATGGATGCCCTACCCAGCCATAAACCTTTCCTTATCGCTGACCGGATTTCGCGTCGATTTCGGCCCGAGATGACGCCACGATTCGCGCAAGATCCTCGATTTTCGACCGTTCGCTGACGCAACCCGCCATTCCGGCGCACTTGATGCAGAGGCAGAGCAGAAAAAGTGCCAAATCGGAAACAATCTTTCCTTTCAGCAAGCGCAGCGCCGGGGTGACATCTTCGCAAGGGCATCACGGCAGACCATCACGTCAGACCATCACGTCAGACCATCACGTCAGACCATTACGACCAGAACATCACGACAAGGGCATCCCGGGCCGGCTGTCGTGATCGCGACCTCTTCAGGGTGACGCTTGAACGACAGGCACAAAAAAACCCGCTCGTGAGCGGGTTTTTCGTCCATGACGCTGCAAGATGCGCAGCGCCATGAAAGCGACAAGCAGCTGAAGGTATCAGCGCTTGATGGCAGCACCGAAACGCTTGTTGAAGCGCTCGACGCGACCACCGGTGGTAGCCTGCTTCTGCTTGCCGGTGTAGAACGGGTGGCACTCGGAGCACACGTCAAGCGCGAAAGTCTGCTTGGAAGTGGTACCGATTTCGTGCTGCGCGCCGCAGGAGCAAGTTGCGGTCTGGCGCTGGTAGTCCGGATGGATACCCTGTTTCATGATGTGTAACCTCAGGTCGCTGTGCACCGCCACCTGATCACTTGCCAGGCACCGTACACGGGTTTTGGATTGAACCGGTCATTCCGCCGTTTCCGACGGAAGGCCGCGCATTTTACCAGTCATCTGCCGCAAGACCAAACTTTGTGCCGTTTATTGCGGGCAACACTCTGTAGACTGCGTGCCACGGCATATCCCCATTTTACTGAACGCCTCATATCACCTCATATCCGGATACCTTGCGTGCCTGACACTACCGACAAGACTGCGACTCACCTGCCGGGACGTGTGCTGGGCATCGCGATTCCCGGCCCGCTGCGCGATCTGTTCGACTACCTGCCATCCCGCCAGCCGCCTCGCCACGGCTGGCAGGTGGGCCTGCGCGTGCGCGTCGAATTCGGGCGTCGCCAGCTGGTCGGGGTGATCGCCGAGCTGCGCAGCGACTCAAGCTTCCCCATCGACAAGCTCAAGCCTGTCAGCGAGGTCATCGATGACGAACCGCTGCCGGCCGACTGGTTGTGGATATGTCAGTTTACCGCGCGCTATTACCAGCACTCGCTCGGCGACACCTTCGCCCAGGCGATGCCCTCGCTGCTGCGTCAGGGACGCGCCCTCGAGGCGCGTACCCGTGAGCGCTGGACGCTGACCGACAAGGGCCGCGCCACCGAGCCGGCAAGCCTGGGGCGAGCCACCCGCCAGATCGCGTTGCTGGAGCTGCTCGCTCAGCATCGTCATGGCCTGGTGCACAGCGCCATCACCGCCCAGGGCTTCACCCGCCAGCAGCTGGAGACCCTGCGCGGCCGCGGCTACATCGAATCCCGCGAGGAGCCGGTAACCGGCGCCACGCCGGAACAGGCCAACAAAGGCGTGCTCGCCGAACCCGGCCTGGCCCTCAATGATGAGCAGGGTCGCGCCCTCTCGCGTCTGCATGAAGGCCTGAGCCGCTTCTCGCCCACGCTGCTGGAAGGCGTGACCGGTTCCGGCAAGACCGAGGTCTACCTGCAATTGATCGAGGCGGTGCTGGACCGCGGCGGCCAGGCGCTGGTGCTGGTGCCCGAGATCGGCCTGACGCCCCAGACACTGGAGCGCTTCCGCAGACGCTTCCGCGTGCCGCAGGTGATGCTGCACTCCGGCGTCAGCGATGGTGAACGCCTCGATGGCTTCGAAGCCGCCCGCAGCGGCCGGGCGCGCATCGTGATCGGTACCCGCTCCGCCATCTTCACGCCGATGGCCAGACTCGGCGTGATCATCGTCGACGAGGAGCACGATGGCTCCTTCAAGCAACAGGATGGCCTGCGCTATCACGCCCGCGATCTGGCGCTGGTGCGTGGCAAGCAGGAAGGCATACCCGTGGTGCTCGGCAGCGCCACGCCGTCCCTTGAGAGCCTGCGCCATGCACGCGAGGGACGATTCACGCATCTGCACCTGCACCAGCGCGCCGGTCGCAGTCAGCCGGCGCGCCTGCACCCCGTCGACCTGCGCGGCCGCATGACGCTGGGCGGCCTCTCGACCCAGAGTCTGGAGGCGATCGAGAAGCGCCTCGCCCAGGGCGATCAGGTGCTGGTGTTCATCAATCGGCGTGGCTTTGCCCCGACCCTGACCTGCCATGCCTGCGGCTGGATCGCCGAATGCGACAACTGCGATGCGCGCATGACCCTGCATCGTCATCCGCCCCAGCTGACCTGCCACCACTGCGAGCGCACCCGCCCACTGCCGGATGCCTGTCCGGCCTGTGGCAGCGGGGATGTACGCCCGCAGGGCGCGGGCACCGAACGCACCGAAGAGCTGCTCGGCGAGAAATTCCCCGACGTGCCGGTGCTGCGCATCGACCGCGACAGCACCCAGCGCAAGGACGCCATGAGCGAGGCGCTGGCGGTGATCCGGCGTGGCGAGCCTTGCCTGCTGGTCGGCACCCAGATGCTGGCCAAGGGCCACCACTTTCCCCACGTCACCCTGGTGGTGGTGGTCAATGCCGACAGCGGCCTCTATGCCGCCGACTTCCGCGCACTTGAGCAGTCCGCGCAGCTGCTGGTGCAGGTCGCGGGGCGTGCCGGACGCGCCGAGCGCCCCGGTGAGGTGTTGATCCAGACCCGCCACCCGGAAGACCCCAACCTGCTGACGCTGATTCAGGCCGGCTACCCGCAGCTGGCGGGGGAATTGCTCGAGGAGCGCCGCATCGCCCAGCTGCCGCCGTTCAGCCATCTGGCACTGCTGCGCGCCGAGGCCAGCGACCAGCAGCAGGTCGAACAGTGGCTGTTGAAGGTCGGTGGCGCCCTGCGCCAGCACCTCGAGGCTGCCAATCTCAAGGTGGATTGCCTCGGTCCGGTGCCCGCACCGATGGAGCGCCGCCAGAATCGCTATCACGCCCAATTGCTGTTGCGCTGTGCGAAACGCGGCCCATTGCATGAAGCGGCGGCCTGGCTGGTGACGCTCTGCGAGCAGGACCGCGACGCACGCCGCCTGCGCTGGTCGCTGGATGTCGATCCCATCGGCATGGCCTGAGTGATACGCAAGCGGCGTGACAGCCCTTCACGCCGCTTGCGATGAACTGACCACTATCCCTGCAGGCGCGGAATGCGGCGCGATTGATCACGACGGTTTATGCAAGCCGCAGGATCGGTGATAATGCCCGCCATCGTGCAGCGACATCCGCACTCCCCCATTGCCCGCAGGCCTGATGCCTGCAACCGCCTGCTGTATGGCACGCGGTGCGACCCGAGCCGTGAAGAGACCGATATTCCATGAAAGAGACGATCATCGAACTGCTGGGCCAGGCCCTGGAAACCCTCAAGGCCGACGGCACCCTGCCCGCCGACGCCAGCCCGCAGATCAAGGTCGACCCGACCAAGGACAAGAGCCACGGCGACTACGCCAGCAATCTGGCGATGATGACGTCCAAGGCCGCCGGCATGAAGCCGCGCGATCTGGCCGAGAAGCTGATCGCGGCGCTGCCGGCCTCCGATGCCGTCTCCAAAGTCGAGATCGCCGGCCCCGGCTTCCTGAACTTCTTCGCTGATACCGGTGCGGTAGCCGACATCGTGCGTCGCGTCTTCAGCGAAAGCGATAGCTTCGGTCACAGCGACGTGGGCGCCGGCGAGAAGGTGCAGGTCGAGTTCGTCTCCGCCAACCCGACCGGCCCGCTGCACGTCGGTCACGGCCGCGGTGCCGCGGTCGGCGACGTGCTGTGCCGCCTGCTGGCCGCCACCGGCCACGACGTCACGCGCGAGTTCTACTACAACGATGCCGGCGCCCAGATCAACAATCTGGCGCTCTCCGTCCAGGCGCGCGCCAAGGGTCTGGGCCCGGACGATGCCAGCTGGCCGGCCGATGGCTATCGCGGTGACTACATCAGCGAACTGGCCACCTCCTACATGGCCGGCGACACCGTCGAAGCCGATGGCAAGCAGGTAACGGGCGCCGCGGACCCCGATGACCTGGAGGCCATCCGCGTCTTCGCCGTCGCCTACCTGCGCCACGAGCAGGATCTCGATCTCAAGGCCTTCGGGGTCGAATTCGATGTCTACTTCCTCGAGTCCTCGCTCTACAGCGACGGCAAGGTCGAGGAGACCGTCAAGCGCCTGGTCGACAACGGCTACACCTATGAAGACGACGGTGCCCTGTGGCTGCGCACCACCGACTTCGGTGATGACAAGGACCGCGTGATGCGCAAGCGTGACGGCGGTTACACCTACTTCCTGCCCGACGTCGCCTACCACCTCGACAAGTGGCAGCGTGGCTTCACTCAGGTCATCAACGAGCAGGGTGCCGATCACCACTCCACCGTGACCCGCGTGCGTGCCGGTCTGCAGGCTCTGCAGGCGGACATCCCCAAGGGCTGGCCGGACTACGTGCTGCACCAGATGGTCACCGTGATGCGCTCCGGCGAGGAAGTGAAGCTGTCCAAGCGTGCCGGCAGCTACGTGACCCTGCGCGACCTGATCAAGGAAGTCGGCCGCGACGCGACCCGTTACTTCCTGGCCGCACGTCGCGCCGACTCCCAGCTGACCTTCGACATCGACCTGGCGCGCTCCCAGTCCAATGACAACCCGGTCTACTACATCCAGTACGCTCATGCCCGCGTGCACAGCGTGCTGCGCAAGGCCAGCCGCGAAGAGAAGCCCTTCGACGAAGCCCTGGCCATGGCGCAGCTCACCCTGCTGACCAGCGACCAGGAAAAGGCCGTGATGAATCGCATGGCGCAGTTCCCGGACGTCGTCGCCCACGCCGCCAAGGTGCGCGAGCCGCAGCAGGTCGCCCAGTACCTGCAGGACCTCTCCTCCGACTTCCACACCTGCTACAACGCGGTGAAGGTGATGGTCGAGGACGACGCGACCCGCAATGCGCGCATGGCGCTGGGTCTGGCGACCGCTCAGGTCATCCGCAACGGCCTGGCCCTGCTGGGTGTCAGCGCTCCCGAGGAG
This sequence comes from Cobetia sp. UCD-24C, assembly GCF_001306765.1. NCBI lineage: Bacteria > Pseudomonadati > Pseudomonadota > Gammaproteobacteria > Oceanospirillales > Halomonadaceae > Cobetia > Cobetia sp. UCD-24C. The sequence goes on from NZ_LJTD01000007.1 coordinate 63,674, forward strand.
ATGTAAGCCATGGCTGCTCGCCGCCCCGCCAACAAGAAGCCCGCCTCCCGCCAGGGGGCGAGCCCCCGTCGGCAACCCGCTGCCAGCCAGAGTCGTGGTCTGCCCGGCTGGCTGTGGGGCATCATCGGTCTGATCGCCGGCTTCGCTCTCGCGCAGTACTTCGAGAAACAGGCCCCGCGTCTGCCGGTCGCGGCCATCGTGCCCAAGGCCAACACGCAGCAGAACGGACAGCAGAACGGGCAGCAAGCCGCCAAACAGGGCAACCAGCAGCAGAAGGAAGCCCCCGAAGAGTCCGCCGGCAACATGCCGACCTTCGAGTTCTACACCCTGCTGCCGGAAACCGAGGTGATCGCGCCCAAGGTGGATGAGTACAAGTCCACGCCGCGTCCGGGCAGCGCCGAGAGCACCAAGAAGTCCGAGGCCTCGCTGACCAACTACATGTTGCAGGCCGCGTCCTTCCGCGAGATGAGCGATGCCAAGAAGCTGGCCGGCAAGCTCAAGGATCTTGGCCTGCTGGCCAAGGTCAGTGACGTCAACGCCTCCGGTGGTACCGTCTGGCACCGGGTGCAGGTCGGCCCCTACAAGGACACCCGCGAGCTCAATCGCGCCCAGGACCTGATGAACACCCAGGGCATCGAGCCCTTGTTGATCAAGCTGCAGTAAGCCAGGCGTGAGCCTCGCGACAGACGGGCCCGCTCATTTTTGAGCGGGCCCGTTGCATGAGGGCGCAGACCAGGACCGATCGCAGTCAACGCTGAGTCGCCGATGACTTGAAACCCGTATCGGCGCCCCCATCTACAGCATTCCGGTGAGATATCAGGCCCGCGTGCCGCCCATCAGGCGGTGCAGGATCGCGGCAAGCAGTGGCAAGCGCCAGGCTGACGATCACCACCCGTTTTACGCGACGAGGCCACGGCCTCGTCTGCCCAGAAATGCCATGCCCGGCCCCGTTCACCTTATTCCAATCGCCGGCATGCTCTCTCAGGAGTTATCCATGACCACGATCGTCTCCGTGCGTCGCAACGGCCAGGTCGCCCTGGCTGGTGACGGCCAGGTATCCCTTGGCAACACTGTCATGAAAGGCAACGCCGCCAAGGTGCGTCGTCTGTATCGCAATCAGGTACTGGCCGGTTTCGCCGGTGGTACCGCCGATGCCTTCACGCTGTTCGAACGCTTCGAAGCGCAGCTCGAGAAGTATCAGGGCCAGTTGGTGAAGTCCGCCGTGGAGCTTGCCAAGGAGTGGCGCTCAGACCGCGCCCTGCGCAAGCTGGAGGCCATGCTGGTGGTCGCCGACAAGCATGCCTCCTTGATCATCACCGGCAACGGTGACGTGGTCGAGCCCGAGCACGGCGTGCTGGCCATCGGCTCCGGCGGCAACTATGCCGAGGCCGCTGCCCGCGCCCTGATCGAGAATACCGAGCTTTCCGCCCGCGAGATCACCGAGAAGTCCATCTCCATCGCGGCCGATATCTGCGTCTTCACCAACCACAATGCCATCATCGAGGAGCTGTCCTGAGATGTCCCAGATGACCCCGAAGGAAATCGTCAACGCCCTCGATCAGCACATCGTCGGCCAGCCTGAAGCCAAGCGCGCCGTGGCGGTTGCCATGCGCAACCGCTGGCGCCGCATGCAGCTCGATGACGATCTGCGCCCGGAAGTCACGCCGAAGAACATCCTGATGATCGGCCCGACCGGTGTCGGCAAGACCGAGATCGCCCGTCGTCTGGCCAAGCTGGCCGGTGCGCCCTTCCTCAAGATCGAGGCGACCAAGTTCACCGAGGTCGGCTATGTCGGCCGTGACGTGGAATCCATCATCCGCGACCTGGTCGAGGTCGCGATGAAACTGGTGCGTGAAGACGCCATGAAGGAAGTGCGCGACAAGGCCGAAGATGCCGCCGAAGAGCGCATCCTCGACGCCCTGCTGCCGCGTGTGCGTGGCGAAGAGTACGACGCTGCCGCCAACAACAGCAGCACGCGCCAGATGTTCCGCAAGAAGCTGCGCGAAGGCCAGCTGGATGACAAGGAAATCGACATCGAGCTGAGCCCGGCCAGCCAGAGTCTCGATTTCGCCACCCCGCCGGGGATGGAAGAGATGACCAGCCAGCTGCAGTCCATGTTCTCCAACATGGGCAAGCAGCAGAAAGAGAGCCGCCGCATCACCGTCAAGGAAGCGCTCAAGCTGGTTCACGAGGAAGAAGCGGCCAGAATGGTCAGCGATGAAGACCTCAAGAGCCGTGCCATCGAGGCCGTCGAACAGAACGGCATCGTCTTCCTCGACGAGATCGACAAGGTCGCCAAGCGTGGCGAATCCGGCAGTGGCGGCGATGTGTCCCGCGAAGGCGTGCAGCGCGATCTGCTGCCGCTGATCGAAGGCTCCACCGTGTCCACCAAGCACGGCATGGTCAAGACCGACCACATCCTGTTCATCGCCTCCGGTGCCTTCCACCTGTCCAAGCCGTCGGACATGATTCCGGAGCTGCAGGGCCGCCTGCCGATCCGTGTCGAGCTCAACGCCCTGACGCCGGAAGACTTCAAGCGCATCCTGACCGAGCCGTCCGCCGCCCTGATCCGTCAGTACAAGGCATTGCTGGCGACCGAAGGCGTCGAGCTGAGCTTCGCGGATGACGCCATCGAGCGCATCGCCCAGATCGCCTATCAGGTCAACGAAGGCACCGAGAACATCGGTGCCCGTCGTCTGCACACCGTGATGGAGCGTCTGCTGGAAGAGATCTCCTACGAGGGTGGCGATCAGCCCGGCGAACTCAAGGTCGATGCCGCCTACGTCGATGCCCGTCTGGGTGATCTGGCGCGTGATGAAGACCTGTCGCGCTACATCCTCTGACGACACGCTCACGCGCCTGACAGCCCCTCATGGAAGCCAGTCCCGTTCCTGAGGGGACTTCTGACGCCCGATCCGGCTTGGCCCGGATCGGGCGTCAGTGCATCATGCGCACAAGACACATCGACCGGCCAAGCGCCGCGCTCGACGCCTATTGCCTTCGCCATGCCGCCCTGCGCCCCACGCCGCCGCGCGGCATGCAAGCCCGAGGATGCCCCGATGAGCCACGACACTCCCAAGGACGCCGCCGCGTCCCACGACGCTGATACCAGCGGCCAGCAGCGCGACTACCGCCTCAATGAGCGCCATGCCCGCGATGGCGAAGAGGCCCCGGTACCGACGCGCGTGCACTACCACAAGTCAGAGCGCGAACTGGAACTGGGCTACGCCGATGGCCAGAGCTTCCGCCTGAGCACCGAATTCCTGCGCGTGATGTCGCCGTCGGCGGAAGTGCGTGGCCACGGTGTCGGCCAGGAAACCCTGCAGGTCGGCATGCGCTACGTCGGGCTGACCAACATCACCCAGAGCGGCCGCTACGCGCTGAAGCTGCACTTCGATGATGGCCATGACAGCGGCCTGTATACCTGGGAATACCTGTGGGAACTGGCCAATCGCCGCGACGCCATGTGGGCCTACTACCTGCGTCAGCTGGAAGAGGCCGGCGCCTCGCGCGAACCACTGGGCATTCCGCTCAACCAGCTGTAAGCCACTGATGCCACTGGGCGCGGCAAGATGTCCGAGTCGACGTCTTGCCAAAAGACAGCCCGCTGGCCAGCGGTTACAATCGAGCCACTGCGAAAGCTCACCATATTGTGCTGACGTCGCCACGGCGGCGTCACAACAGGGGAAGTCATGGACAAGCGTACGACTCACTTCGGTTATCAGGAAGTTGCCGTGGACGAGAAGGCAGGCCGCGTCGCGGATGTCTTCCACAGTGTCGCCGCCAAGTACGACGTGATGAATGACCTGATGTCGTTCGGCATCCACCGTCTGTGGAAGCGCATCACCCTGGAGCGTGCCGGCGCCCGCCCCGGCCAGTCGGTGCTGGACATCGCCGGCGGCACCGGTGACCTGACGCTGAAGTTTTCGCGTCTGGTCGGCCCGAAAGGCCGCGTGGTGCTCGCCGACATCAATGCCTCGATGCTCAACGTCGGCCGCGACAAGCTGCTCGACCGTGGCGTCGGTGGCAACGTCGAATACGTGCAGGCCAATGCCGAGGCCCTGCCCTTCCCGGACAACACCTTCGACATCATCACCATCGCCTTCGGGCTGCGCAACGTCACCGACCAGGCCAAGGCCCTGCGCTCCATGCAGCGCATCCTCAAGCCGGGTGGCCGTCTGCTGGTGCTGGAATTCTCCAAGCCGGTCAATCCGCTGCTCTCCACCGCCTATGACCAGTACAGCTTCCGGCTGCTGCCCAAGATGGGCGAGATGGTCGCCGGCGACGCCGACTCCTACCGCTACCTGGCCGAGTCCATCCGCATGCACCCCGACCAGAAGACGTTGGCCGGCATGATGGAAGAGGCCGGTCTCGAGCGCGTCGAGTACACCAACCTGACGGGCGGCATCGTCGCGTTGCACCGCGGTATCAAGCTCTGAGGCTGTCATGGCATTGCTGACCCCCCTGCTGTTGGCGACCGCTGAGCGGACGCTGAATCAGCTGCTTGCTCGCGACCCGGCCTCGACGTCGCGCCTGAATGCACTGGCAGGCCGACGCCTGCTGGTGCGTGTCGAACGCCCCGCCTTCGACCTGCTGGTGCATTTCGACCTGCAGGGCCTGCACCTGTTGCGCCTGCCCCAGGCCAACGAGAGCGATGGCGATGTGGTGGTGGAGCTCGACATGGAGACCGCCGCCGCCCTGCTGTCCGGTGAGTCCATCGAGCGCCTGATGTTCGAGGGCCGCCTCGCCGTGCGTGGCCGTATCCATCTGCTGGAGAGCGGCCGTGACCTGGTGATGGACCTCGACCTGGACTGGGAAGGTGCACTCAGTGAGTGGTTCGGCGAAGCCCCAGGCCATAGCCTGGCCAGCGGCCTGCGCAGCCTCGGGCGTTTCGGTCTGATCAGCCGCCGCGAGCTGGAGCTGGACCTGCGCGAGTACCTCACCGAGGAGGCCCGCTGGCTGCCCGGTCAGGCGCAGATGCTTGTCGCGCGCGACGAGCTGACCGAGCTGACCCAGTGTCTGGATCGCACCGAAGCGCGGCTGGCGCGGCTGCGCCGTCATCTCGAGGCCGCCACCTCTCATCAACCTGCCGAGCGGGAGTGCCAGCCGTCGTGAGACTCTATCGCCTGCTGAGCATCCTGTGGGTCATCGCCCGCTACCGCCTCGACGACCTGGTACCGCCGGGGCGCGTGCCGGCCCTGCTGCGCCCGCTGCTCAAGCTGTCGCCGCTGCGTCTGTTCCCCATCGGCAGACGCACGCGCGGCGAGCGTCTGCGTCTGGCGCTCGAGGCCCTCGGCCCGATCTTCATCAAGTTCGGCCAGATGCTCTCGACGCGGCGCGACCTGCTGCCGCCGGACATCGCCGACGAACTCAAGCGCCTGCAGGATCAGGTGCCGCCGTTCGAGAACCAGGTCGCGCGGGAGCTGGTCGAGCAGGAGCTCGAGATGTCGGTCGAGGAAGCCTTCGCCGAATTCGAGGCCCAGCCTCTGGCCTCCGCCTCCATCGCCCAGGTACATGCCGCACGCCTGCACGATGGCTCGGACGTGGTGGTCAAGGTCATCCGCCCGCGCATCGAGGAAGTGATGCGCAAGGACATCGGCCTGCTCTACATGTTCGCGCGCCTGTTGATGAAGGTCTCGCCGGAAGCCCGTCGCCTGCGCCCGGTCGAGGTCGTCGCCGACTACGAGGCGACGCTGTTCGACGAGCTCGACATGCACAAGGAGGCCGCCAACACCTCCCAGCTCAAGCGCAACTTCCTTGACTCGCCGCTGCTCTACGTCCCGGCCATCCACTGGCCACTGACGCGCCGCCGCGTGATGGTGCAGGAACGCATCCGCGGCATCCCGGTCGCCGATATCGAGGAGCTGACCGCGCAGGGCACCGACCTCAAGAAGCTGGCCGAACGCGGCGTGGAGATCTTCTTCACCCAGGTATTCCGCGACAACTTCTTCCACGCCGACATGCACCCCGGCAACATCTTCGTCTCGCGCGAGAACCCGCACGATCCGCAGTTCATCGCCATCGACTGCGGCATCGTCGGCAGCCTGACCCGCGAAGACCAGGACTATCTGGCCCGCAACCTGCTGGCCTTCTTCCGCCAGGATTACTACGAGGTCGCGGCGCTGCATATCGAGTCCGGCTGGGTCGGCGAAGGCACGCGCGCCAACGAATTCGCCGCCGCCATCCGCGCCGTCTGCGAGCCGATTCTCGAGAAGCCGCTCAAGGACATCAGTTTCGGTCAGGTCCTGCTGGGGCTGTTCCAGACCGCGCGCCGCTTCAACATGGAAGTCCAGCCGCAGCTGGTGTTGCTGCAGAAGACGCTGCTCAATATCGAGGGCCTCGGCCGCCAGCTGTATCCGGACCTGGACCTGTGGGCCACCGCTCGCCCCTATCTGGAGCGCTGGATGAAGGAGCGCGCCGGTCCCAAGGCGTTCTGGGCCGAGATGGTCAAGCAGGCACCGGAGCTGTCGCATCAGCTGCCGCAGCTGCCGGCGATGGCCTTCCAGGCCATGGAGCGCATCGAGGACGAGCATCGCGCCCGTCAGCGTCAGACAGAGGCCATCACCACGCTGCGCGACCGGGTCAATCACGCCTCCAGCACCAGCTGGCGGCTGCGCGCGGGCCTGCTGCTGGTGGCCGGCGCGTTCGGCTGGCAGCCCCTGATGGCCTGGGCGGAGACCCAGCCCGTGGCGGTACTGGTGGGCGCAGGACTGGGAATCGTGTTATTGCTGTGGCGCTAGCCGCAGGCAGACATGATGGCCTGACTAGCCCGGCGCGCAACGACACTTGCCGCCCCATGGGACGCAGTGCAATATGAATGACATATAACACTTGCATCCTGAGTCGCCTGCCCACGCCGTGCCGTTTGCCGTGCAAGGTGTGCCGTCAGCGCAGAACTCGATGACTTAACGCAAGACCCAAGCTTTCAGGAATGATGATTCATGAGTGATATTCTCAACCGTCTGTCAGTGGTACTGGCAGAACGGCGCGACGCTGACCCGACCTCCTCCTATGTCGCGAGCCTGCATCACAAGGGCCTCAACAAGGTACTGGAGAAGATCGGCGAAGAGGCGACCGAAACCGTACTGGCCGCCAAGGATTTCGCTCACGACGACGTGGACTCGCAGCGTGCCGTGATCGGTGAGACCGCTGACCTGTGGTTCCATTCACTGGTCATGCTGTCGCACCTGGGGCTGGATCATCAGGAAGTGCTGGATGAGCTGGCACGCCGCTTCGGTGTTTCCGGCCATGATGAAAAGGCCGCTCGCGGTCAGTGAAGGACCCGTATTCTTCCGGCGCAAGTCGGCTTTCCGGCAGCGGTGCCAGCACCCTGCAAGTCTCAAGGCCCAATGACCCGGTGTCAGCGGCCCAAATGGAGAATTTCCCATGTTAGGTGGCATCAGTATCTGGCAGCTTCTCATCGTGCTCGGCATCATCATCCTGATCTTCGGGACCAAGAAGCTGCGCAACGTCGGCTCTGATCTCGGCGGTGCCGTGAAGGGCTTCAAGGGCGCGATGAAGGAAGAAGAGAAGAAGAGCGACGAGCCGACTGCCCAGCAGAAGGTCGCGCATGAGGAAAAGCGTGGCGACACCATCGATGTCGAGGCCGAGAGCCGCGATACCGCTGACAAGCGCTCGTAACCCGCATGTTCGATATCGGCTTTTTTGAACTGGCATTGATCGCGCTGCTGGCGCTGATCGTGCTCGGCCCGGAGCGTCTGCCCCGGGCCGCCCGCACTGCGGGTCTGTGGCTGGGACGCATCAAGCGCAGTGTTTCGGGCATTCAGCAGGAAATCAGTGCCCAGCTGGAAGCCGAGGAACTGCGTCAGACGCTCAACGAGCAGAAGAAGCAGCTCGATGAGACGCTCGCTCATGCGCGCAACGAGGCACGCGATGTCGAGCGCGGCATCACCGAGTCCAGTACATCCCGCGATGCAGGCGCCTCCGGCGCTGAGACCAGCCCCCGCCCTGCCGAGAATGGTGCGCCGGCCACCGAGCCGAGCACTGCTTCCGACACCCGTGAATCACGAGAGCCACGTTCCTGATGAGTGATCCACATGCCTCACCGTCAGGTGGTCAGGGCGACGCCGCACATGCGCCGCTCATCGAGCACCTGATCGAGCTACGCTCGCGCTTGCTGCGCGCCACCCTGGTGGTGCTGGTGGTTTTCGCCGCGCTGTACGGCTTCTCCAACCAGATCTACCTGTATGTCGCCGAACCGCTGATGGCATTGCTGCCACCGGGTTCGCAGATGATCGCCACCGAAGTGGCCTCGCCCTTCCTAGCGCCCTTCAAGCTGACATTGGTGGTGGCGCTGTTCCTGGCGATTCCCGCCGTGCTCTATCAGGCCTGGGCGTTCATCGCGCCGGGCCTCTATGAGAACGAGAAAGCGTTGGCCCTGCCGCTGCTGGCCTCCAGCATCCTGCTGTTCTATGCCGGTGCGGCCTTCGCCTACTACGTGGTGTTCCCGCTGCTGTTCCAGTTCTTCACCACCACGGGCCCCGAGAACGTGGCGATCATGACGGACATCAATCAGTACCTGAATTTTGTCCTCAAGCTGTTCTTCGCCTTCGGGGTGGCCTTCGAGATCCCCATCGCCACCTTCCTGCTGATCTGGACCGGCGCGACCACGGTGGAGGCACTGAGCAAGAAGCGCCCCTATATCGTGATCGCCTGCTTCGTGGTCGGCATGCTGCTGACACCGCCGGACGTGATCTCGCAGTCGCTGCTGGCGATTCCGATGTGGCTGCTGTTCGAGGTCGGCATTCTGGCCTCGCGCCTCTTCAAGCGCCGGCGTGCGGCCTCAGACGATGAGGCATCGCAGGAAGCGCCCTGAACGTGGCTGCCTGCAATCGGGCATCAGAATCAGAGCATCAAAACAGAAAGCCCCGCCGGGTCACCGGCGGGGCTTTCTGTTTCTGGGGGCTTTGTGTTGCCAATGAACTCGCCCACACCAGCCACGCGCTATCACGCCAGACGCACAGGCGTGTCGAGATCAGTCCTGCTCGGCGGCACGCGCCTTGTCGTCCTCGATCCAGCTATCGATGCGCTCGACCAGCTTGAAGATGCCCTGGGCCGCTTCGCTGATGCGCTCCGCCAGCAGGTAGGCCGGGGTGGTGACGACACGGTTGGCGGCGTCGACGACGATGTCCGTCACCTCACAGCTCTTGTGCAGGCCGCCCTGGGCACTGATCGCCCCGGAGACGCTGGCGTCGTTGCCGATGGTGACCGAGATGCCCTCACCCAGCAGCTTGGGCACCATCACCGGCGCGATGCACATCACACCGATCGGCTTGCCGGCCGCATGGAAGGGCTGCACCGCGTCCTGCAGGCCCGCGACGAGCTCGAGGTCCTCACCCTTGACGGCAAAGTCACACAGATTCTTGGCGGCGCCGAAGCCGCCGGGCAGGATCAGTGCATCGAAGTCGTCCGCTGACAGCTCTTCCAGCGGCCGCACCTTGCCACGTGCCAGACGCGCGGACTCGACCAGCACGTTGCGGGTCTCCTCCATCTCGTCGCCAGTGCCGTGATTGATCACGTGGTGCTGCGCGACATCCGGTGCAAAGCACTCATAGGCAATGCCCAGCTGATCGAGACGCAGCAGCGTCAGGGTAGTTTCATAGATCTCGGAGCCATCAAAGACACCGCAACCGGAAAGGATCAGGGCTACCTGCTTGGTCATGGGTTACTCCATTGACGATGAGCTGTGCACGGCGATTGCCGAACAGGTCAGAAAAGACTAATACAAGCGCGTAACTGATTCGAATGCCGAGCCTCATTTCATGCCCGGCGTCATGCTCGGCGTCATGCCAGGCGCGAGACGCTTCAGCGGCACCGAAGATGCGCGACCGCCACGCGGCAGACAGTGACAGGCGTGCAGGCGAGGCATGTCACTGCGCATCCTCTCAAGACTATGGGCGGCCCTGGCACAACTCAAGTGCTGCTCCTCGTCCACTCGCATGCCATCAAGGCTCTGGTGCCGGAGGCTTGCCGCGGTTGTCCGGAGGGGTCTGTCAGGCCCCACACCCGCCCATCAGGGCCGTGCATGGGGCGCGACACCGCGACACATCTCCTGCACCTGTGGCCACAAGTCAACGCTGATATACTCAATTGACCCTGCCACAGGGACGACGGCTCCCGTCACGGGCCACCCACTTGCAGGCCGCAAGCCAAGCCTTCTCGTCGCCCGACAGACGTCTTGTCGTCATGTTCAGCCCCTGCTGGCACCTCACGTGACCGGCCTTGCCCCATGACCGCTGGCATCACTGTAATATTAATGAAATATTATAGACCTAGACTGCCTGCGACCATCACGGGAGCGGACCACCCGACCCGGAGAGCATTTCTTGAGCCAACGTACCCCGCGCCAGTTTCCTGCGACTCGTATGCGCCGTATGCGCAAGGACGACTTCTCTCGCCGCCTGATGCGTGAAAACCAGCTGACGGCCGATGATCTGATCCTGCCGGTCTTCGTTCTCGAAGGCTCCCAGCGTCGTGAAGCCGTGCCCAGCATGCCGGGCGTCGAGCGCCTGTCCATCGACCTCATGGTCGAAGAATGCCGCGCCGTCCACGCACTGGGCGTGCCGGCCATCGCGCTCTTCCCGGTGGTCGATGCCGAGGCCAAGACGCTGTATGCCGAAGAATCCTACAACGCCAACGGCCTGGTGCAGCGTTGCGTGCGCGCCTTGAAGGAAGCGCTGCCGGAGCTGGGCGTCATCACGGATGTCGCGCTCGACCCCTACACCGTTCACGGTCAGGACGGCATCCTCGACGAAGACGGCTACGTGCTCAACGACCGCACCGTCGAGACCTTGATCAAGCAGGCGCTGTCACACGCGGAAGCCGGTGCCGATGTCATCGCGCCCTCCGACATGATGGATGGCCGCATCGGCTCCATCCGCGCCATGCTGGAACAGGAAGGCCTGATCAACACGCGCATCATGGCCTACTCGGCCAAGTACGCCTCCAACTACTACGGCCCGTTCCGTGACGCGGTCGGTTCGAGCGGCAATCTGGGCAAGGCCGACAAGCAGACCTACCAGATGGATCCCGCCAACAGCGACGAAGCCCTGCATGAGGTGGCAATGGACATCGCCGAGGGTGCTGACATGGTGATGGTCAAGCCGGGCATGCCCTATCTTGATGTGGTAACGCGTGTGAAGCGCGAGCTGGAAGTGCCGACCTTCGCCTATCAGGTCAGCGGTGAGTACGCCATGCACATGGCGGCTTTCCAGAACGGTTGGCTGGATGCCGACAAGGTCATTCTCGAGTCGCTGATGTGCTTCAAGCGTGCGGGTGCCGACGGCATCCTCACCTATTTTGCTCGCCAGGCGGCCGAATTGCTGGCGCAGAAAAACCGCCTTTGACAACCCCGGCCATTGCGGATGCGGCTGACCGGGATCATGGAGTTGATGATGGAACAGACGCCCAAGCAAGACACCGACAACAACACGGCGACCCTGCCGGAAGTCGCTGACAGTCGCGACAAGGATGCTGCCCCCAAGGCAGCATCCACCCCACGGGAAGGCGAGATCGAGCTGGCGGCGGATGAGCCGCCGGCTCAGGAACCTCTGCCCCTGCGCGTCAACCGGACGCGTACCGGTATCCATGCCAAGGCCACCCCCTCCCCCGAGGCTGATCTCGCTGATCCGGCGCTGTACTTCAATCGCGAGCTGTCCAACCTGCAGTTCAACATCCGCGTACTCGAGCAGGCCAAGGATACCTCGCATCCGCTGCTCAACCGCTTGATGTTCCTGCTGATCTTCACGTCCAACATGGACGAGTTCTTCGAGATTCGCGTGGCGGGTCTCAAGCATCAGATCGCCTTCGATCGCACCGACCCCGGCTGTGACGGCATGCTGCCGAGCAAGGTGCTCGATGAGGTGTCCCGCATCACGCATGAGCAGGTCGAACGCCAGTACCGCATGCTCAACGAGGACCTGATCCCAGCACTGGAAGAGCAGCACATCCGCTTCCGTCGCCGCAATCAGTGGAACGATGCCCAGAAGGCCTGGGTGCGCGATTACTTCGATGAAGAGATCCAGCCGGTCATCAGCCCGATCGGTCTCGACCCGTCGCACCCGTTCCCGCGCCTGGTCAACAAGAGCCTCAACTTCATCGTCGAGCTGGAAGGCAAGGATGCCTTCGGTCGTGAAGGTGGCCTGGCCATCCTGCCGGCCCCGCGCTCGCTACCGCGCCTGATCCGCATCCCGGATGGCCTCGTCGAGCCGGGGTACACCGAATACGTCTTCCTGTCCTCGATGATTCACGCTCACGCCCAGGAGCTGTTCCCGGGCATGAAGATCAAGGGCTGCTATCAGTTCCGCCTGACCCGCAACGCCGATCTGTCGGTGGATGCCGAGGATGTCTCCGACCTGGCCTCCGCGCTGCGTGGCGAGCTGCTGGCGCGCCGCTACGGCGACGGGGTGCGTCTCGAGGTGGCGGACAACTGCCCGGAAGCGCTCTACACCTTCCTGCTCAAGCAGTTCGATCTGGAAACGCGCGACCTCTATCAGGTCAAGGGCCCGGTCAACCTCAACCGTCTGATGGAAGTCATCGGCGACGTCGGCCGCGAGGACCTGCTCTACGCCCCGTTCACCCCGGGCATTCCCAAGGCGCTCAAGGGCGACAACAGCCTGTTTGATGCGATCCGTCGCGAGGACATCCTGCTGCATCACCCCTTCCAGTCCTTCTCCCCGGTCGAGAACCTGCTCGCCGAGGCGGCGCGCGACCCGAACGTGCTGGCCATCAAGCAGACCCTCTATCGCACCGGCGCCGACTCCAACATCGTTTCCTCACTGGTGGAAGCCGCACGTCAGGGCAAGGAGATCACCGTGGTGATCGAGCTGCGGGCGCGCTTCGATGAGGCCGACAACCTGCAGCTGGCCTCACGCCTGCAGGAAGCCGGCGCCATCGTCATCTACGGCGTGATGGCCTACAAGACCCACGCCAAGATGCTGCATATCGTGCGGCGTGAACACGGCGAGCTGCGTCACTACGCGCACCTGGGCACCGGTAACTACCATGCCAAGACGGCGCGCCTGTATACCGATTACAGCCTGCTGACCGCCAACGAGACGCTGTGCGAGGACGTCCACAAGGTCTTCCAGCAGCTGACCGGCATGGGCAAGCAGCGCAATATCGAGAAGCTGCTGCACGCGCCCTTCACGCTGCATGAGCGCATGGTGGAGATGATCGACCGTGAAGCGCGCAACGCCGAGAAAGGCAAGCGCGCCCACATCATCATCAAATGCAATTCACTGACCGAGCCCAAGCTGATTCGCGCCCTCTACCGCGCCTCGCGGGCTGGCGTGCAGTGTGACCTGATTATCCGCGGCGTCTGCTGTCTGCGCCCGGGCGTGCCGGGGATTTCCGACAACATCCGCGTGCGCTCGGTGATCGGTCGCTTCCTCGAGCACACGCGCACCTTCCACTTCCACAATGCCGGCCAGCCGGAAACCTGGTGCTCCAGCGCGGATTACATGGAGCGCAACATGTTCCACCGCGTCGAGACCTGTTTCCCGCTGCTCGACAAGAAGCTTGCCCAGCGTATCCGCAAGGACCTGGACACCTATCTGGTCGACAACTGCCAGAGCTGGCGTCTGGAGAGCGATGGCCACTACACCCAGCTGGATGCCGGCGACGCGGAACCGATCAGCGTGCAGGAAACCCTGCTGTTCGCCTACGCCGCCAAGGCCTGATCGCGCTCGGCAAGGTCAGGACAGAACAAAGCTCATGAACTCTCGGCCCTCACGCTTGCGTGGGGGCCGTTGTCGTTGGCCCTCCCCACCCGCTTGATCGACCTAGCGCCCTCAAGCGAAGGGGACTACGTTCAGGCGCATGAAAAAGCCCCCGTATCATCGATACGGGGGCTTCGCGTTCACACCTGACGCGCGGCTTTCATCAGACGCCGATCTGGCCGCCATCTTCGCGCTGGATGACCACGGTCGCGGCGCGGGCACGCACACTGCCGTCGGTCTCGGCGGTGGCGTCATCGCTCTGCGGCCAGTTGGCCGGGTGCTGGATGTTGATGAACATCGCGGTCTTGTCCGGGGTGGTGAAGATCCCGGTGACTTCACAACCATTCGGGCCCACCGCGAAGCGCTTGAGCTGCGCCTGGTTGTCGGCACCGATCACGGCCGCGTCTCCCTCGGCCTGCTCGAGTCCTGCCGGCACGACCGCCAGCAGCTGGTCATTGGTGACCTCGGTGATGCCTTCGTAGCCGTTGTCCGTCTGGATCCACAGGATGCTGTCCTGTCCTTCGCGGCCGTCGAAATAGAGGCCATCGGGACTGGCGAACTCGTTCATCTCGGTCAGGCCGGACAGGTTGTCGGCATCGCTGGCCGCTGCGCCGAACACGAAGATCTCCCAATCGAAGGCCTTGTGATCGCCCGCTTCACGCCAGCGGATGATCTGACCCGCTTCGTTGTTGCCACGCGGATTGGCCGCGTTGGTCGGCGCCGTCTTGTAACCGACACCCGGCTCCTCGATGGCGGTGCCATCGTTGGTGAAGGCGGCGTCAGTGCCTTCCTCGGTGCGCTTGGAGTTGTTGGTCAGCGTCATGTAGACCTCACCGGACACCGGGTCCACCGCGCCCCACTCCGGACGGTCCATCGGGGTCGCGCCCATCAGGTCAGCCGCATCGGTGGTGTGGATGATGATGCCAGCCAGGTCATCGGCCGCCAGCCCCAGTGCCTCGGCCAGGGTGCGGCCATCCTTGGTCACGGCGTCCGGGGTCAGCTTGAGCCACGTGCCGGTGCCATCGGCGGAGAACTGGGCGACATACAGCGTGCCCTTGTCCAGGTACTTGTCGCCGATCGCCAGGCGGTCCTTGAAGTCACCGGCGCCACGGGCATCAGCGGCGTCCCACTTGGCGTCCGACACGAACTTGTAGATGTACTCGTTGCGCGAATCGTGACCGGAGTAGAAGACCACCGGCTCACCCTCGACCAGCTTGCCCGGCCAGCAACCTTCGTGACGGAAGCGGCCCAGCGCGGTGCGCTTGATGGCCTGCTCGCCGGTGTAGGGATCGATCTCGACGATATAGCCGAAGGTCCGCGGTTCGTTGCGGTAATCCTTGTCGGCGCTCTCTGCCGTCGGCGTGTTGTCGAAACGCGCGAACTCGCCATCGACTTCACTGGCATCCCCGGCGGCGGTTTCCCAGCCATAGCGGCCACGCTCGGTCTCGATGCCGATGCGGTTGTCATCGAGCTGACGATCGCTGCGCTTGACGAAGTAGCCCGGCCAGTTCTCTTCGCAGGTCAGGTAGGTGCCCCACGGGGTGTAGCCGTTGGCGCAGTTGTTGTTGGTACCACGGGTGCGCATGCCATCCGGCGAGAAGGCCGTCTTGACGTAATCGCTGCCCGCCACCGGGCCGCTCAGCTTCATTTCGCTGGCGCTGGTGTAGCGGCGGTTGTAGCGCGAATCGCCCACCACTTCCCACTTGCCGTTGCTGGCCTTCTTGACCTCGACGATGGTCACGCCGTGGGCATTGATCTCGGTGCGCACTTCATCGGCCGGACGCTTGCCGGAATCCGCATTGGTCGCGCCACCCTTGGGTGCCCACAGAGCATCCTGATCGATGTATTCGTTGTTCATGACCAGCAGGAAGTTGCTGGAGGCCGTGTCGTCACTCAAGGCGAAGTTGTGCATGCCATCGTGATGCATGCCGACGGTGTTGAGCTGGATCTCCGGCGTCATCGCCAGGTCCTTGCTCCACTTGGGTGCCTTGGCATTGAGCGGCGTGCCCCA
The DNA here is from genome assembly GCF_001306765.1 of Cobetia sp. UCD-24C. Classification (NCBI taxonomy): domain Bacteria; kingdom Pseudomonadati; phylum Pseudomonadota; class Gammaproteobacteria; order Oceanospirillales; family Halomonadaceae; genus Cobetia; species Cobetia sp. UCD-24C. Next base: position 79,424 of record NZ_LJTD01000007.1, read on the forward strand.
CGGCGCCAGCACCTGTGCGGTATACCCCTTGGGAACCACGACTGCATCCGTGCGTGAACCCTTGATCGATTCGAAGGCCAGTGCCAGAGCCGTCTTCTCGCCCGCAGCGTTGCTGGCGGCGTGGGCCGTGGTGCTCAGCCCCGCAAGACCGAAACCACCCAGCATGCTGGCAGCCGCCATGCCAAGGCCGCCCTGCAGGACACGACGACGCGAGATGTGTCGTTCAATGACGGATGAGAACGTCTCGTTGCTGCTGGGATTAAGCAGGCGATGGTCTTCGATTTCCTTGCTCATGTCGCTTCCCCGTAGTCAGGTTTCGGGTTGTTCTGTTCAGGCATGCCCCTTGAGGGCATGCCGAAGGCAACAAGAGTGATACGCGAGTCCGATGACAATAGCGTGACGAACGGGCAACAAGGACGAGAGACGACAGCGCCCAACGGCCTTTCGACCGTTGGGCGCTGGGGACTTCAGGACAAGCCGACAAATTCAGCAGACATCAGGCAAGCGCGACGTCATCCTCCCATCGAGGCGTGAGTCTGGCGCCTGATCTCAGGCCTCGCGCAGGCGCTCGGCGGCCAGGCTCAGCAGGTGCTCGGTGGTTTCCCAGCCAAGGCATGCATCGGTGACGGACACGCCATGACGCAGCTGGGAGAGCTTCTCCGCTGCCGGCAAGGCCTGCTTGCCTTCATTGAGGTGACTCTCGAGCATCACGCCGATCAAGGCATCATCCCCCGTCAGGCGCTGAGAGAGCACATCCAGCATCACTTCGCTCTGACGGCGGTGGTCCTTGCGGGAATTGGCGTGGCTGCAATCGACCATCAGGCGCGGCGTCAGGCCAGCGCCTTCCAGCTCACGCCGGCAGGCGGCCACCGAGGCGGCGTCATAGTTGGGCTGGCCATGGCCGCCGCGCAGCACCACATGGGCATGCGGGTTGCCCGCGGTCTCGATCAGCGCCGGACGTCCGCTGTCATCCATGCCGAAGTGGCGATGCCCATGCGCCGCCGCCCCGATGGCCTGCACGGCGACCTCGACGCCTCCGTCAGTGCCGTTCTTGAAGCCCACCGCACAGCCGAGGCCGGAGGCCATCTCGCGATGGATCTGTGACTCGGTGGTGCGGGCGCCGATGGCCGCCCAGCCGAGCAGGTCTTCCAGGTAGGCGGCGGTCAGCGGCTGCAGCAGCTCCGTCGCCACCGGCAGGCCCAGCTGGTTGATCTCGCGCATCAGCTCGCGTGCCTGACGCAGGCCGGTGGCCATGTCATCGCTGCCATCCAGATGCGGATCATAGGCCAGCCCCTTCCAGCCCACCGTGGTGCGCGGCTTCTCGACATAGACACGCATCACCAGCTTGAGGCGATCACGCACCTGCGGCTCGATCACCGCCAGGCGCTGGGCGTACTCGCGCGCGGCCTTGAGATCATGGATGGAGCACGGCCCGACCACCACCAGCAGACGATCATCGTCGCCGGCGAGAATGGCGTTGATCTCATCGCGATGCTGGCGAATCTGGCCGGCCAGGGCGGCGTCCACCGGCAGCTGCTCGCGCAATTCGCTGGCGCTGGGCAGGGCTTCACGACTGATGCGTCCGGGTGTGGTCGGTGTCTGGGCGGCATCAGAGCGGGTCACGGTGGCGTTCTCGGCAGTCAAGGGGTCAACAGTGGCGTCGGCAGTGTGCGGGTTGGCGGTCAACACGCGTTCAAGGCTGGCGTTCATGGTCTTCTCTCCTGTGATGAAGCCTTGGCTCCATCACGCAATATTCATTCTGACAGACAGGGACTTCGCGAATCGTCACCCCGGTGTTGCTCGCCCTTCCCCTCGGTGACAGCGGAAAGAGGCAGGACGCCGCTAAATCGCCAGCGCCAATAACCATGCACGACCCGAGCGGAGGCAAGAGAAAAGCGGGTAGTCAGGATAGTGGTGCGCATGGTCATTCCTCTCGTCATTCATGCTGCAATCATTGTCGGCACGTTAGGGTGACATGCCTCTCGTCATGGATTTCGCAAGGCCCGAAACGCAAGAACCCCCGGCCGTGGCTGCGACCGGGGGTTCTTCAAGGAGGTGGCAGCCCGTACGAGACAGGCGCGCCGTAACCTCAGGCGCGCCCCTGTGTAAACCAATACCAATAGCCGGCCGCACACGCCGCCGTCACGACCTGGCCCGAAGGGCAGGCAGCGACAGTGAACGGGCGGTGGCTGGTGGTCTGATTCATGGGTCGGGCCGGTATCCAGTAGTGACGATGAAAATGGTGATAGGCCTATCCTTGCACTCCAGATCGTCCTGCGCAAGCGTGAACCGGCAACAAACCGTTGCCCGCACGCATAAAGAAGGGCTATCAGCCTGAAGTGGCATCAGTATAATCTTTGGTTGTCGAGCAACATGATCGGCAACACGCATTCGTCCAGCGGTGCCTGACACCGCGCCCACAGCTTGGAATGCATGCATGCAGGATTCCCGAAATGATGCACTGATTGAGTATCTGTCGGGATGCGCCCGGCAGGATGCCAAGGCACTGGATCAGCTCTATCGAGCGACCAGTGCGCATCTATACGCTCAGTTGCTGCGTATCTTGAGACATGAGGCATCCGCGCAGGATTGTCTTCAGCAGGTCTACATCCGGGTATGGGCCGCCGCCGCCCAGTATGACGCCGGCCGCGCCCGCCCGATGACCTGGCTCGGCACCATGACCCGCAACATCGCCATCGACTGGATACGTCGACAGCGACCCAGCGAGCATGACAGCGATGAATTGATCGCCGCCATGCCGGGGCGGAGTGATATCGAGGCAGATGTCGACCTGGCTCAGCACAGTGGTGAACTCCACCAGTGCCTGGCCGAGCTGAATGACGATCAACGCCGCGCCCTGGAACTGGCCTACTTCGAAGGCCTCACCCACCAGGATCTGGCCAATCAACTGGACCAGCCCTTGGGCACCGTCAAGAGCTGGGTCCGTCGTGGACTCGAGAGGTTGAAGACATGCATGAGTCATTTGATCTGAGCGACCCGGAACTGCGCGAAGCCGCAGCGGGCGAATATGCGCTCGGCACATTGACACGCGACGAGCGCGCGGCATTCGAGTCACTGCTGGCCGTCAGCCACGACCTGCAACATGATGTGGAGCGCTGGCGCGAGCATCTCAACGTGTTCAATGAACAGCTTCCCCCCGTCACGCCACCGGCCCATGTCTGGCAAGGCATCGCCGAGGCGACGGGCACCGCCCGTCAGCCCTGGTGGCGTCGCCTGGGCCTGTGGCAGGGCATGACCGCCACGGCGTTCAGCCTGGCGCTGGCGGTCACCCTGACCTTCAGCCTGGGGCACAACGCGGGCATGGAGAGCGACTACGTGTTCGTGGTCAACAACTCTGACAGCAGCCCCGGCTGGATCGTCAACGCCTCCCATTCGGGCGAGATGATGGTGCAGGCCGTCAGGCCCGAAGCACCGGCCCCCGGCAAGGTCTGCGAGCTGTGGCTGATGGCCAAGGATGGCAAGGAGCCCATGTCACTGGGCATCCTGCCGCACTCCGGTACCATGAAGGTCGAGGTGCCCAAGGAGTATCTGGCCGCCTTCCCTGACAGCGACCTGGTGATCACGCTGGAAAGCCCGCAGGGCGCTCCCTCCGGCAACCAGATGGGCCCGACCCTCAAGAAAGGTCAGCTGACGCCGGTCGAAGGCCGCCATATCCTGTAAGCGCTTCAGTAGTGCAGGATGTAGTAGCAACGATCGCAACAACGATCGCAATAACGGTCGCAGCAACGAAAAAAAAGCCCCCGCTTTTCAGCGGGGGCTTTTTTTGTGCAGTGCTCAGGTCTCGAATGTCACGCCTCGGAAGTCGAAAGCGATAACCGAAAGACCACTGACACAAGCTATCAGCGCAGGTGGCGGCCACCATCCACCGGCAGGGTCGTGCCCGTGACATAGGGACTCTCCAGCAGGTAGCGCAGCGCCTGCCAGATGACGCCTGGCCCCGGTACCTGCTGCATCAACGACTTGGCGCGCGCACGCTCGGCATAGTCATCATCATCGTCCGGGCGCAGCATGATCAGCGCCGGCGCGATGGTGTTGACCTGGATGCGTGGCGCGAACATCGACGCGAACGACAAGGTCAGGTTCTCGAGCCCCGCCTTGCTGGCCGCGTAGGCCGCATGCTTGCGCGAGCCCTTCTGGACCACGAAGTCACTCATGTGGACGATGTCCGCCTGCGTCTCGACTCCGGCTTCCAGCAGATCGCGCAGCGCCAGATTGATCAGGTACGGCGCCTGCATGTGGACACGGAACAGGTGCTCGAACAGCTCGCCCTGCCCCTCGCCGTCGCCATCCGGCGCCCAGTCGCCAGCATTGTGCACGATGGCCCGCAATGTCGGAGTCAGCTCACGAATCGCCGCGATGAAGGCCTGGATGCCTGCCTCGCTGGAGAAATCCGCCTGCACGGTGCGAATGCCCAGCGCGCGCAGGGCATCGAGCTCTTCCCGCTCGCGTCGATAACTGATGATGACCGGATGACCATCATCGATCAGTCGCTCGGCACAATAGCGCCCCAGACGCTGCGCGCCGCCCGTGATCAGTATCGGGGACTGACTCATTCACTCGACTCCTTCAGGCAATGTCAGGCTGCTTCAGGCAATATAAGGCTGCTTCAGGCAGAGACCAGCGCCGGATCCAGCAGCGGCTCGCGTGGCGCATAGCTGAACACATCGGAGCTCAGCGCGCTGGCCTCGACACCCAATGGCGTCAGCGCATCGACACAGGCATAGACCATGCCCGGCGAGCCGGACAGATAGACGCGCTTGCCCGCCATGCTGCCCGCGTGCTTGCGCAGCGCCTCATCGATACGCCCCAGATGGCCATTGAAAGCGGCCTCGACACCGGCCGCTTCCAGCGCGCGATGGTGGGCATCACCGACTTCCGGCGCTTCTTCCAGTACCGGGAAATAACGGAAATTGGGCTGACTGGCGGCCCAGTTGAGCGCCGCGCTCTCCAGATACAGATCACGCCGCTCGCGCGCCGCCCACCACAGCTCGATGGGCTGGGTCAGGCCACGCGCAAACGCCGCCTGCAGCATGGCGTGCATCTGCGAGAACCCGGTGCCGGCACAGATCAGCACGATGGGGCTGGGGTCGTCGAGGTCCAGCACGCACTCGCCACTGGGCAGACGCAGCTCAAGCTGATTGGCCGCGACCAGCAGGCTGCGCAGACGCGCGGAATTGCTGCGCTCCGGCCAATGCTGGATATGCAGCTCGAGCACGCCATCATCACTGGCGGCATTGGCGATGGAGAACGGTACCCAGGTGGTGTCATCGAGCTTCATCTCGAGATACTGGCCCGGCGCGTGCGCCAGGGCCTCGGGACGTGCGGCGAAGCGCACACGAAACACGTCCGGGGTCAGATCTTCCACACTCTCGACATGACAGGTCAGGGTCCGCGCCGTCATCGTATCCTCTTGTTATCTGATGCCTGCCGCCAGCGCGCCGCGCAACGACAGGGTAAATGCATGGGTGTTGATGGTCTGTCGCGGAATCAGTCCAGAATGCCCAGACTGTCCCAGCGTTCATCGACACGGGATGTGATCTCTTCGCTCATCACGATGGGCTCGCCCCACTCGCGGTCCGTCTCGCCGGGCCACTTGTTGGTCGCGTCCATGCCCATCTTGGAGCCAAGACCCGCCGTTGGCGAGGCGAAGTCCAGATAATCGATCGGCGTATTGTCGACCAGAACGGTATCACGGCTCGGGTCCATGCGCGTGGTGATGGCCCAGATGACATCTTCCCACTTGCGGGCATCGACATCATCATCCAGCACGATCACGAACTTGGTGTACATGAACTGACGCAGGAAGCTCCAGACCCCCATCATCACGCGCTTGGCGTGGCCGGGGTACTGCTTCTTCATCGTCACCACCGCCATGCGGTAGGAGCAGCCTTCCGGCGGCAGATAGAAGTCGACGATCTCCGGGAACTGCTTGCGCAGAATCGGCACGAAGACTTCATTGAGCGCCAGGCCGAGAATCGCCGGCTCATCCGGCGGACGCCCGGTATAGGTGGAGTGATAGATCGGGTCGCGCCGATGGGTGATGCGCTCGATGGTGAAGACGGGGAAGGTCTCCACCTCGTTGTAATAGCCGGTGTGATCGCCGTAGGGGCCTTCCGGCGCCACGTCATCCGGATACAGATAGCCTTCCAGGATGATCTCGGCGCTGGCCGGGACTTCGAGATCCGACAGGCCGCATTTGACCAGCTCGGTGCGCGAGCCGCGCAGCAGGCCGGCAAAGGCATACTCGGAGAGTGAATCCGGTACCGGCGTGACAGCGCCGAGGATGGTGGCCGGATCAGCACCCAGTGCCACCGCGACCGGGAAGGGCTCGCCCGGATGGGCCTTCTGCCACTCGCGGAAATCCAGCGCGCCGCCACGGTGTGCCAGCCAGCGCATGATCAGGCGATTCTTGCCGAGCTTCTGCTGACGATAGATGCCGAGGTTCTGGCGCTCCTTGTGCGGACCACGGGTGATCACCAGCGGCCAGGTCACCAGCGGCGCGGCATCCCCGGGCCAGCAGTGCTGGATCGGAATCATGTCGAGATCGACATCATCCCCTTCCAGCACGATCTCCTGACAGGGCGCACGCTTGACCTTCTTCGGCCCCATGCTCATCACCTGCTTGAAGATCGGCAACTTGTCCCAGGCATCCCGGAAGCCCTTGGGCGGCTCCGGCTCCTTGAGGAAGGCCAGCAGCTCGCCGACTTCGCGCAGCGCCTCGACGGATTCCTGGCCCATGCCCAGCGCCACGCGCCGCGGCGTGCCGAACAGATTGCCCAGCACCGGCATGCTGTGGCCCTTGACGTTCTCGAACAGCAACGCCGGACCACCCGCCTTCAGGGTGCGATCGCAGATCTCGGTCATCTCCAGATAGGGGTCCACCTCGGCACGAATGCGCTTGAGTTCGCCCTTCTCTTCCAGCGCCGCGATGAAATCGCGTAAGTCTCGATACTGCATGGGAGTTTCCGCTCGGCTTGATCAAGTCCCGAGCATACCATTGCCAGCCGGCACTCGGCAGGTCAGCAACGCAAGACGCCCACTTCCCGGGTGGGAAGTGGGCGTCCTGGCAAGCACCTGTCGAGAACATGGCCAGCCAACCGGCTGGGCCAGTGTCGATCAGCGGCGCTTCATGGCCTCGAAGAACTCGAGGTTGGTCTTGGTATCTTTCAGGCGATCGATGAGGAACTCGGTGGCTGCCACATCTTCCATCGGGTTGAGCAGCTTGCGCAGGATCCACATGCGCTGCATTTCATCCTCGGACGCGATCAGGTCTTCACGACGCGTGCCGGAGCGACGGATGTTGAGGGCCGGGAAGACACGACGCTCGGCCAGCTTGCGGTCGAGGTGAGCTTCCATGTTACCGGTGCCCTTGAATTCCTCGAAGATGACTTCGTCCATCTTGGAACCGGTATCGACCAGCGCCGTGGCGAGGATGGTCAGACTGCCGCCTTCTTCGATGTTACGCGCGGCACCGAAGAAGCGCTTCGGCTTCTCGAGCGCGTGAGCGTCGACACCACCGGTCAGCACCTTGCCGGAAGACGGCACCACGGTGTTGTAGGCACGCGCCAGACGGGTCACGGAATCGAGCAGGATGACGACATCCTTCTTGTGCTCGACCAGACGCTTGGCCTTCTCGATCACCATCTCGGCGACCTGGACGTGACGGGCCGGCGGCTCATCGAAGGTGGAGGCCACGACTTCGCCACGCACGGTGCGCGACATCTCGGTAACTTCCTCGGGACGCTCATCGATCAGCAGCACGATGAGGTGACATTCGGGATTGTTGCGCGTGATGGAGGCGGCGATGTTCTGCAGCATCATCGTCTTGCCCGCCTTGGGCGGCGAGACGATCAGACCACGCTGGCCCTTGCCGATCGGCGCGGTCAGATCAAGGATGCGCGAGGTGATGTCTTCGGTGGAACCGTTGCCGATTTCCATCAGCAGGCGCGACTGCGGGAACAGCGGCGTCAGGTTCTCGAACAGGATCTTGTGCTTGGCATTCTCGGGGCGGTCAAAGTTGATCTGATTGACCTTGAGCAGCGCGAAGTAACGCTCCCCTTCCTTCGGCGGGCGAATCTTGCCGGAGATGGTGTCGCCCTTGCGCAGATTGAAGCGACGGATCTGGGACGGTGAAACGTAGATGTCATCAGGACCCGCGAGGTAGGAAGAGTCTGCACTGCGAAGGAAGCCGAAGCCGTCCTGCAGGATTTCCAGAACGCCGTCGCCGTAGATGTCCTCACCGCTTTTCGCGTGCTTCTTGAGGATGGCGAAGATGATGTCCTGCTTGCGCGAACGTGCCAGATTATCGATGCCCATTGTCTGGGCAAGTTCCAGCAGTTCGGGGACAGTATTTTGCTTGAGTTGGGTAAGATTCATCGGCTTTGTTTGAACGTGGCTCAGGTCAGCAGGGCTGATAGATAAGAAGGGAATCGAGAAGACGGGCAGAAGGCAAGGACCGGCACTGCAAAGGTGCAGACAGAACTCGACAGCATTCCCGGAGGCAAGCGCCTGAGCTGGATGAAGACAGGTGCCAAAAGTTCAGGAAAGATCACTCACCACGGCCGAACAACGAATTCAGCAACGGAGTGTCGAGCTACGGATGTCCAGCGACGACGGACCGGTCGAAGGGACACGGAGCGTCATGCTTCCTGACAGAAAAGTCTTCTCGATATGGAATCTAGCGGTATGAATCGCCTGGTGGCTGGCCGGCGTGTCGCGGGCAGCATTACCAGAGGGCTGGCTGACAACTGGGGGACCGTGGGACGGTCGACATGACGCAATCAGAGAGCGTGTAATCAGGCGAACGCCTCGATGGTAGTCAAGCCGGCCCCTGAACGCAAGCCCCGGCGGCCTGGTGGCGCTCCCGGCGCTGCCTGAAGCGCTCGCTAGCGGCCAGCCAGCGCTGCAATAGCCGCCGCTGACGTGGCGCTTTCACTGACGGCTCAAGGCACCCGACGGCGGCAAGGCCCGATTCACAGATTGGCATCCAGAAAGGCTGCCAGCTGCGCGCGCGGCATGGCGCCCACCTTGCTGGCTTCGACATTGCCGCCCACAAACAGCATCAATGTCGGCACACCGCGCACGCCGAAGCGGGCGGCGAGTTCAGGGGCTTCATCGACATCGACCTTGACGATCTTGAGCTGCCCTTCGTATTCCTCGGCCAGGGATTCCAGCGTCGGTGCCACGCTCTTGCACGGCCCGCACCAGGAAGCCCAGAAATCCACCAGCACCGGATGCTCGCTCTCCAGCACCACGGATTCGAAGTCCCTTTCTGCAATCGGTACCACACGTTCGCTCATCGCGACGTTATCTCCCAGACCCGGTTGGTCTTGCTGATTGTGCTGCGTGATGGCTTGCGATTCATTGAGCGTGATGATGACCCGCGACTTCGTCGTTCTGTCATATCACGCCGCTAGAATAGCATGCCCCATGCGCTGAATGTGCCGCCAGCCCCTCGTGGTGATGGCGCCGTGTGTGCCACCGGTTTGACACCTCTGGCCAGTCGCCGCAATCTTGCGAGAGTCGCCGCCGCGACCTGCTGCCAGCGTCATCTTCCCGCAGCAGGCTCGCGCCCGGTGGCCGCCCACGCTCACGACAACTTCATTGCGCCATGGTCGCCACGCAAGGAAGCCGTCGCAGGAGTTGGCGTGAAGGAGGCAGTGCATGATGCCTGCCATGAATGACCCGCCGTAAAGGACTCCGCCCTTGAGTGAATCAGCACCCTCCCAGCACCCGCAACCCACCGCCTCTGATGAAGGCAGTGCCGGCAATGAGGCCCCGCTGCTGAAGCTGGCCGCCATCGATCTGGGTTCCAACAGCTTCCACCTGCTGCTGGCCAACCACCAGGCGGGGCAGCTGCAGGTCGTGGCCAAGCAGGGTGAGAAGGTCCAGCTGGCGGCAGGGCTGGACGAAAACGGCATGCTCAGCGAGGAAGCCATGGAGCGCGCCCTCAACTGCCTCGCCCAGTTCGCGCCCTTCATCGATGGCATCGAGGCCGACCATCTGCGGGTCGTGGGCACCAACGCCCTGCGCGCCGCGCATAACAGTGAAGAACTGATCGAGCGTGCCGAGGCCCTGCTGGGGCATCCCATCGAGATCATCGCCGGGCGCGAAGAAGCCCGCCTCATCTATCTGGGCGCGGCGCATGCGCTGGCCGATGTGCACGGCAAGCGCCTGATCGTCGATATCGGCGGCGGTTCCACCGAGTTCATCATCGGTGAGCAGTTCGAGCCCCAGCTGCTGGAAAGCCTGCACATGGGCTGCGTCGCCTATACCAAAGCCTTCTTCCAAGATGGCGAGATCAGCGAGAAGCGCATGCGCCGCGCCGAGCTGGCCGCACGCTCGGAACTGGCCAGCATCCAGCGCACCTATCGCGAGATGGGCTGGGATGACCCGGTCGGCTCCTCCGGCACCATCAAGGCCGCCGCCAACGTACTGGAAGCGCACGGCTGGGCCCCGCATGGCGTGGTCACACGTGAAGGGCTGCACAAGCTGCGCGCGGCGCTATTGGAGTTCAAGCGCCTCGACAAGGTCAGCCTGCCGGGCCTGAAGAGCGATCGCGCCACTGTCTTCCCGGCGGGCATCGCCATCCTGTGCGGCGTCTTCGAGGCACTGGGACTGGAGCAGATGCGCTACTCCGACGGCGCGCTGCGTGAAGGCGTGCTGTTCGATCTGCTCGGGCGCAACACGCCGGAGGATTCGCGTCTGTCCGCCATCGAGTCGCTGCAGCGTCGTTACGGCATCGATACCCGCCACGCCAGCAATGTGCGCGACACCGCCCTGCAGCTGTTCGATCAGGTCGCCGGCGACTGGGCACTGGGGGCGACGTCACGTCAGCTGCTGAGCTGGGCCGCTGACCTCCACGAAGTCGGCCAGGCGATTTCCCACAGCCAGTTCCATCGCCATGGCGCCTACCTGCTCGAGCATTCCGACCTGCTCGGCTTCTCGCGTCCGGAACAGCGCGCGCTGGCCTTCCTGGTCCGCGCCCACCGTCGCAAGTTCCCCAAGAACGAACTGGCGGCGCTGCCGGAGCCGCAGCAACCGCGTCTGGCGCGTCTGGCACGCCTGCTGCGCATGGCGGTGATGCTCAACCATTCACGCTCGGAAGCGCCGGTGCTCGGCATGCACCTCAGCGCCGAAGGCGACGACCTGACGCTCAACCTGACCGAGGAATATCGCGATCACAGCCTGATCAACGATGACCTCAGTCAGGAAAGCGAGCTGCAGAAAGCTGCCGGCATGACGCTGACACTGGCCGATGCCTGAGCGAGCACTGCGCAAGACATCGGCGAGATCGTCCGCTGGCCTCACTGCTATGTAAGTGCGGCCAGTAGCCACCAGCCCCGCGAGGGGTGCCACAGCCCCGCGACTGTCCCGTCGTGCATGCGTGCCACACGCAACTGGTCACGCTGCCACGGCGGGATGTCGGCTTCCTGCAGCAAACGCTTGATATCGCGCCGCCCCCGCCCTGCCACTCGCAGTACATCTCCCGGCTGACGTGAGGTGAAGGCAACATGCTGCTCGTCCCTCCCCAGCGCCCGCCATGCCTTGCGCGCCTCAGCATCCCACTCAGAGGAAGGCGTCTCTCCGGGTTGGCGACCACTTCTCGCGTAGCCGGTATCGCCTTGTCGATGACGCACACCCTGCTCAATAACGGTATCTGACACCTGCCACCACAGCTGGCCGCGCCACGCACGCACGCTGACGGCATATTCGGCATTGGCCCAGTGCACCTCGGCCACCGAGTCGGGCGGCGTCGCGATCAACTGCTGCAGGCTCATCAAGCGACCCCGCGGCGGTACCGGCCAGCCACGCGACTGGCATAGATGGCGCAGGACCAACCGTTGACGTGACTCACTCAAGCCTGCCAGCTCCGCCAGTGACAGCTGCGCCTCTTGCGCCCGTCCCTGATCCAGGCCCTGATTAAGTCTCTGATTCAGACCCTGCCCCTGCTCCTGTCCTTGTCTCTGAGCCAGGCGCTCCGCGCCTGACACCTGAACCTTCGCCAGCAGCTCGGCCGCCAGCTCATCAAGCAGTGACTGCTCTTCCTGCAACTGCTGCGCCGAACGCGCCAGGCTGGCCACGGCCTGCGGCCAGCGCGCCTGCAGCAGCGGCACGACACTGTGGCGCAGGTAGTTGCGATCAAACTGCTGATCGACATTGCTGGGGTCTTCACACCAGTCGTGACCGGCCTGCAAGCCCTGCTGGCGCGCCAATGTCTGGATTTCATGCCGCGGGATGCCCAACAGCGGCCGGAGTAGTCGTGCCCGCTCATGGGCGATCAGGCCTCGCCCGGGGGACGCCTCGCCCACGGCCAGCGCCCGCTCAGGCGGCATGGCCGCCAGCCCGCGCCCGCCACTGCCACGCAGCGCGTTGAGCAACAGCGTCTCGGCCTGATCATACTGATGCTGCGCCAGCCACAGGCTATCCCCCGCCACCAGACAGGTGCTCAGTGCCGCCAGCCGCCCTTCGCGCGCTGCCGCCTCCAGCCCTCGCGACTTGAGTGCTGTCTCCGCCAGCGCCAGATGACGCACGCTAAGCGGTAGCCCGAGACGCGAGGCCAGCCTGCGCGCCAGCTGCTCGAAGTCATCGTTGGCTGCCTGCAGGCCGTGATGCACATGCACCAGCCGCAGTCGACGCGGGCAGTCCTTGACCGCGCGTGCCGCCAGCCGCGCCAGCATTACCGAATCCAGCCCGCCCGAGAGCGCGATCCACACCGTGCGCCCGGCATCGCTGGCCTCGAGCGCCTCGCGCACCGCGACGAGTGCGCGCGACTCCGCCATCTCGCTCAGCGGTTGAGCACGCAGGCACAGCGAATCCAGTGAGGGGGACAGAGACATGTCGGGCTCCTGTCGCGAAGCGGATGAAGGAAGTGGAGGAGAAAACGCCGGCCCTGAACGCAAGAACGCCCCCGGAAGAATCCGGAGGCGTCCTGGTCACGCGGGCATGAGCCGATCGCGCATCACGCGAGAGGCACCGGGATCATGCCGGGGCGCCGTAGCTCATCAGGCGCTGGTAACGACGCTCCAGCAGGGCATCGGTATCCAGGGCGCCAAGACGCTCCAGACCTTCGCCCAGCGCAGCCTTGATGCTGTCGGCAGCGGACTGCGGGTTGCGGTGCGCGCCACCCAGCGGCTCCTTGATCAGGTTGTCGACGAAGCCCAGCTCCTTGAGGCGCGAGGCAGTGATGCCCATCGCATCAGCGGCGTCGGCGGCACGCTCGGCGCTCTTCCACAGGATGGAAGCGCAACCTTCCGGCGAGATCACCGAGTAGGTGGAGTACTGCAGCATGTTCAGCTCGTCACACACGCCGATGGCCAGTGCGCCGCCGGAACCACCCTCACCGATGACGGTGGAGATGATAGGCGTCTTCAGGCGAGACATCACCGCCAGGTTGTAGGCGATGGCCTCGGACTGACCGCGCTCCTCGGCACCGATGCCCGGATAGGCACCCGGGGTGTCGATGAAGGTCAGGATCGGCATCTTGAAACGCTCGGCCATTTCCATCAGACGGCAGGCCTTGCGGTAGCCTTCCGGACGCGGCATGCCGAAGTTGCGACGCACCTTTTCCTTCACGTCGCGGCCTTTCTGGTGACCGATCACCATCACCGGCTTGTCGTCGAGACGCGCGATACCGCCGACCAGCGCTTCGTCGTCCGCGTAGTGACGGTCGCCGTGCAGCTCATCGAAATCCGTAAACAGATTCTCGAGGTAGTCGAGGGTATACGGGCGCTGCGGGTGACGTGCCAGCTGAGATACCTGCCAGGCGCCGAGGTCCTTGAAGATGGACTCGGTGAGCTTGGTGCTCTTTTCCTGCAGACGAGCGATCTCGTCAGACAGGTTGACCTGGGAGTCGTTACCGACCAGACGGAGTTCCTCGATCTTGGCCTGCAGCTCGGCGATCGGCTGTTCAAAGTCCAGATAATTGGGATTCATAAGGCGTTTCGTTCGTCGTCTCGGGCAGCCAGGAAAGCGAGTCGGCCGGGTCACTCCCCCTGAGCACACGCTCAGGCGATCTGTGGCTCGCGGCGGTCACAGTCGGCATGGAATTGGGTACGGAAAAGATGGACAGGCATTATCGCACCCTGTTCGACAGGTGCAAACCTTGCCCGCCTGTTAGGCGTGGATTAACTCTGCGCCCACGCCACTCATCTCGGTGCTGCGCCTGCCCCGCCGCTTGGCGAGGCAGGCACCATCCGGTGGGCCAGCGCCTCAATCACGGTACTTGAGGCGCACACCGCGCTGGCCTTCCACCTCACCCAGCTGGATCAACAACTCATCACTGGGCGCAACGCGCCATTGCTCGCCCAGCTCCAGCCAGGCCTCCGCCGCGGCGTTGCGATAACGCAGGCGCATCGGCAGGCCTTCACTGGCCAGGTGTGGCGTCAGCAAGGTGGTCAGCTGCTGGGTGAAGCGACCGCCGATGTCCTCGGCGGCGATACTCATCTCGACCGCCTCACCGAAGCGCGCCCGCGCGTCGATGATCGGCGTGACATCCTTGCCGCGCAGGCGCAGGCCACCGGAATAGTCATCCTGGCTGACCTCGCCCTCGACGATCACCACGCTGTCAGGTACCAGCTTGTTGCGCACCTGATCGTAGAGCTCACCGAACATCGAGGCCTCGATGCGTCCGGTGCGGTCATCCAGGGTCACGAAGGCCATGGTGTCGCCCCGCTTGGACTTCATGGTGCGCATGGCGATCACCAGCCCGGCGATGCGCTGCGGCTCACGCGACGGCTTGAGGTCACTGATGCGCGCATTGATGAAGCGCTTGAGCTCCCCCTCGTACTCATCGATGGGATGGCCGGTCAGATAGAGCCCCAGCGTGTCCTTCTCGCCGGTGAGGCGCTCCTTGTCAGTCCACTCGCGCGCCTTGCGATAGCCGGCGTAGACATCGGTTTCCGGCTCGCTGAAGGCATCGCCGAACATGTCGGTGATGCCGACATCGTTGTTGGCGTGATTCTGGGAGGCAGCCTTGAGCGCATCTTCCACCGCCAGCATCAGCACCGCACGCGACGGGCCGATGTTGTCCAGCGCGCCGGAGCGGATCAGCGCTTCCAGGGTGCGCTTGTTGATCTTCTTGGCGTCGATGCGCTTGCAGAAATCGAAGATGTCGCTGAACGGGCCACCCTCGGCGCGCGCGCTGACGATAGCATCGATCGGGCCCTCGCCGACGCCACGGATGGCGCCCAGGCCGTAGACGACGCGCCCTTCCAGGTCGACGGTGAACTTGTAGCCGCCGATGTTCACATCCGGCGGCGTGACCGTGAGGCCGATATGACGGCACTCCTCGATCAGCGGCACCACCTTCTCGATGGTCTGCATCTCGGTCGAGATCACCGCGGCCATGAACGGCCCCGGATAGTGCGCCTTCAGCCAGCCTGTCTGATAGGAGACGAGACCATAGGCCGCCGAGTGCGACTTGTTGAAGCCGTAACCGGCGAATTTCTCCACCAGGTCGAAGATGTTGCCGGCGAGGTCCTTGTCGATGCCCTTGCCCGCACACCCTTCCATGAAGCCGGCGCGCTGCTTGGCCATCTCTTCCGGCTTCTTCTTGCCCATCGCGCGGCGCAGCATGTCGGCCTGGCCCAGTGTATAGCCGGCCAGCACCTGCGCGATCTGCATGACCTGCTCCTGGTACAGGATGATGCCGTAGGTAGGCTCCAGTACCGGCTTGAGCAGCTCATGCTGGTAATCCGGGTGTGGATAAGACACTTCCGAACGACCGTGCTTGCGGTTGATGAAGTCATCCACCATGCCGGACTGCAGCGGGCCGGGGCGGAACAGGGCCACCAGGGCGATCATGTCTTCCAGGCAGTCGGGCTTGAGCTTCTTGATCAGCTCCTTCATGCCGCGGGATTCCAGCTGGAAGACGGCCGTCGTCTCCGCCTTCTGCAGCATGTCGAAGGTCTTGGCATCATCCAGCGGGATGTCATCGATATCCAGCGGCGCCAGCCCTTCCCGCTCACGGATCTTGTCGACCATCTCGGTCGCCCAGTCGATGATGGTCAGGGTGCGCAGACCCAGGAAGTCGAACTTGACCAGCCCGGCCTCCTCGACGTCGTTCTTGTCGAACTGGACCACCAGACCGCTGCCGTCTTCATCACACAGCAGCGGCGCGAAGTCGGTCAGCTTGGTCGGCGCGATCACCACGCCCCCGGCGTGCTTGCCGGTGCCGCGCGTGGTGCCCTCGAGCTTGAGCGCCATCTCCCAGATTTCCTGGGCTTCCTCGTCGTTGTCGATGAATTCCTTGAGCTGCGGCTCCTGCTCGATGGCCTTCTCGAGCGTGATGCCGACCTCGAAGGGAATCAGCTTGGAGAGCTTGTCACCCAGCGAATAGGGCTTGCCCTGGGCACGCGCCACGTCACGTACCACGGCCTTGGCGGCCATGGTGCCGAAGGTGACGATCTGCGAGACCGCGTTGCGCCCGTAGCGCTCGGCCACGTAGTCGATCACGCGGTCACGCTTCTCCATGCAGAAATCGACGTCAAAGTCGGGCATGGAGACACGTTCCGGGTTCAGGAAGCGCTCGAACAGCAGGTCATATTCCAGCGGGTCCAGATCGGTGATCTTCTGGGCGTAGGCCACCAGCGAGCCGGCACCGGAACCACGCCCCGGGCCGACCGGCACGCCGTTGTCCTTGCCCCACTGGATGAAGTCCATGACGATCAGGAAGTAACCGGGGAAGCCCATCTGCAGGATGATGTCGAGCTCGAAATCCAGCCGCGTGCGGTAGCGCTGCTCGATCTCGGCCCAGGCCTCGCTGTCACGAGGATGCCTGGCATGCGGATACAGCTTGTCGAGGCGCTCCGTCAGGCCATCATGTGAGACCTTGCGGAAGAACTGGTCCATCGTCATGCCTTCCGGCACCGGGAACTCGGGCAGGAAGTAGGTGCCCAGCTGCACGGTCACCGAGCAGCGCGCCGCGATCAGCACACTGTTCTCGAGCGCTTCGGGAATGTCGGAGAACAGCTCGCTCATCTCCTCGGCGCTCTTCAGGTACTGCTCATCGCTGTAGCGGGTCTCGCGCCGCGGGTCATCCAGCGCCTTGCCTTCACCGATGGAGACGCGCGTCTCGTGGGCCCAGTAGTCCTCACGCTTGAGGAAGCGCACATCATTGGTGGCGACCACCGGCGTATCGGTGGCCTCGGCCAGCGCCACCGACAGGTGCAGGCACTCTTCCTCGTACTGACGCTGAGTGCGGGTCAGCTCCAGATAGAAGCGATCCCCGAACACCGCCTTCCACTCACCGAGCAGTGCCCGAGCGCTGTCTTCGTGGTCCGACAGCAGATGACGGCCGATCTCGCCTTCACGGCCACCGGACAGCACGATCAGGCCCTCGGCCTGCTCGAAGATCCACTGTTTCTCGAGGTAGGCGCGGTCCTGCTTCTGGCCGTCGGTCCAGCCGCGCGAGATCAGTTCGGTAAGATTGCGATAGCCGGTGTCGTTCATCGCCAGCAGCGTGAGGCGATACGGGCGCGTGGCATCCTGGGGGTTGATCAGCCACATGTCGGCCCCGATGATCGGCTTGATGCCGGCAGCGCGCGCATTGGAGTAGAACTTGACCAGCCCGAACAGGTTGGCCTCGTCAGTCACCGCGACAGCCGGCTGGCCCGCCGCGGCGGTCGCCTTGATCAGCGGCTTGACGCCGGGCAGACCATCGACGAGGGAGAACTCGGTGTGAACGCGCAGGTGAACAAAGGGCGTGGTCATGGAATCGGCTCGTGAAGTCGGCGTGACGGTGAAGGATTCGGTTGCGGCTGGTGCTGTCGTCGCTGCGGGTGCCGCCGGCGGCTGCGAGGCTGAAGGCTCGGGCTCGGGCTCGGGCTCGGGCTCGGGCTCGGGCTCGGGCTTCAAGGATAGCCTGTCAGCGCCATCGTCTGAAGGCATAGCATCTGAAGGGGCAGCATCCGTCCGGGCAGGCTCGACTGACGGGGATGCCGTGGTCTCACTGGCATCAGTCAGACCACGGCTGGCGGCTTTTTTGCCGTGGGACGCTGGCTCGTCTCGCTTGCCTCGCTCGGCTCCGGGGCCGGAAGCGCGATCAACGCGTCTGGCGGCACGGCCTGTGGCACGTGACCCGACATGAACAGTCGCTTGACCGGCCCGAAGCTCTTGCGATGCAAGGTGAGGATGCCATGTTCCTCGATGGCGGCCTGATGCTCGCGGGTCGGGTAGCCCTTATGACGCGCGAAGCCATAGGCGGGGAAGCGTGAATCCAGCGCCGCCATCTGGGCGTCGCGATGCACCTTGGCCAGAATCGAGGCCGCGCCGATGGCAGCGTGGCGCAGATCGCCCTTCACCACCGCCATGCCGGGAATCTCGTGTCCCGGCAGGCGATTGCCATCCACCAGCAGGTATTCCGGGCGCACGCCCAGTGCATCGATGGCGCGACGCATGGCCAGATGCGTGGCCTGATAGATGTTCAGCTCATCGATCTCGTCGCTGGTGGCCTCGGCGATCGCCCACGCCCAGGCTCGGGCACGAATCTGCTCGTAGAGGGCCAGACGCTTCTTCTCGCTGAGCTTCTTGGAGTCCGTGATGCCCTCGATG
Source organism: Cobetia sp. UCD-24C (assembly GCF_001306765.1). NCBI lineage: Bacteria > Pseudomonadati > Pseudomonadota > Gammaproteobacteria > Oceanospirillales > Halomonadaceae > Cobetia > Cobetia sp. UCD-24C. The sequence goes on from NZ_LJTD01000007.1 coordinate 97,997, forward strand.
GGGTCATTCGGGTCCAGAATCACCGCTGCCGCCACCACCGGGCCGACCAGCGGCCCACGCCCGACCTCGTCGATACCGGCCAGCAACTGCCCCTGATAAGGAATCACCAGCGGCGGAAAATCATCGGCGGGTTTACGCTTGCGCACAGAAGGCGTGGTGGCGTGGCTGTCGGCAGAGTCGGTCATGATATCTCGAGGCGTAAGACAACAGGCAGAGCGCCAATGCGATCTGCCTGTCGAGGTGATTCAATCAAGGGTAGCGCAATGTCTGGCGGCGACACGCGGGATCAGCGTCCGGCCAGTTCACCGATGGCTATGGCGGCCGCGGCGCTGGCATCGCAGGTCAGTTCACGATGCATGGCGGTGAAACGCTCACGCAGTTCTCGTTGGCGGGCGACGTCACCGGCGGCACGCGACAGCAATGGCGCAAGGCTTTCCTCGATGGACTCCGGCGTGGCGGCGTCCTGGATCAGCTCCGGCACCAGCGTCTCGCGGGCGATCAGATTGGGCAGGGAAATCCACTCGGTCTTGACCATATGCCGCGCGATGCGATGCGTCATCGGCGCCATGCGATAGGCCACCACCATCGGGCGATGGCACAGCAGACATTCGAGCGCCGCTGTGCCGGAAGCCAGCAGCACGGCATCGGCGGCGGTCATCGCTTCACGCGATTGGCCATCCACCAGATGGATGCGGCTGCGATCCAGCCCTTCGCGCTCCGCCATCAGGGACTCGAGCTCGGTCCGCCGCAGCGGCGTGGCCGCTGGGATCACCACCTCAAGGCCGGGGTAACGCTGACAGAGACGCTCGATGGCGGCCAGGAAGGTCTCGCCGAGAAAGCGGATCTCGTTGGCGCGGGAGCCCGGCAATACCGCCAGCAGCTGCACTTCCGGGTCGATCCCCAACTGTCCACGGGCAGCAGCGCGATCATCCTCGAGCGGCAACTCATCGGCCAGCGGATGGCCGACGAAGGTCACCGGCACCTGATGCTCACGATAGAAGGCGGCCTCGAAGGGCAGGAAGGTCAGCATGCGATCGACGGCGCGGCGAATGGTCTTCACGCGCCCCTGACGCCAGGCCCACACGGAGGGACTGACGTAGTGCGCGGTGGTGATGCCGCGTTTGCGCAGGCGCAGCTCGAGCCCCAGATTGAAGTCCGGGGCATCGATGCCGATCATCACGTCGGGCTGCCACTCAAGGGCGTCGCGCAACAGATGGCGACGCACCTTGATCAGCGCCGGCAGATGCTTGAGCACCTCGACCAGCCCCATCACCGACAGGGTTTCCAGCGGATAGAGGCTGTCGAAGCCCTCGGCCTGCATGCGCGGGCCGCCGATGCCACGGAACTCGACATCGGGATAGCGCGCCTTGAGCGCGCGCATCAGGCTGGCACCGAGGATGTCACCGGAGAGCTCCCCGGCTACCAGGTAGATGCGCATGCTCAGCGAGTCAGACCGCGAGTGGACGCCTTGAGCGAGGCGATGAAGACATCGCGCTCGGCCAGCGGCGGCTCGGCTTCCAGCTGCTCGAGGGCCTGGGCCAGCGTCAGACCCTGACGGAAGACCGTCTTGTAGGCCGTGTTCAGCGCGGAGATGGTCTCGCGGCTGAAGCCACGACGCTTGAGGCCGACGCTGTTGAGGCCATGCGCTTCCGCCGGGTGGCCATTGACCATCACGAAGGCCGCGATGTCCTTGGTGATGATGGAGCCACCACCCGCCATGGCATGTTCACCGATATGGCAGAACTGATGCACCGCCGACAGGCCACCCAGAATGACGTGGTTGCCGAGATGGACATGGCCACCCAGCGTCGCCTGATTGGCCATGATGCAGTCGTCACCGATGATGCAGTCATGGCCGACATGCGAGTAGGCCATGAACAGGTTGCGACTGCCGATACGCGTGAGGCTGGCATCCTGGACGGTGCCGCGATGCAGGGTCACGCCCTCGCGGATGACGTTGTCATCCCCGATTTCCAGACGCGTCGGCTCACCGGCGTACTTCTTGTCCTGACAGTCCTCGCCCACTGACGCGAACTGGAAGATACGGTTGCGCTCACCGATGACGGTGGTGCCCTTGATGACGACATGCGGCCCCACCACCGTGCCAGCGCCGATCTCGACATCAGCCCCGATCACGCAGAACGGGCCGACCTCGACATCATCGGCCAGGCGGGCGCCGGGATCGACAATGGCAGTAGGATGTATCAAGCGACCTTCCTCTCGGCACAGATGATTTCGGCCTCGCAGACCAGATCGCCGTCGACCTTGGCCTGACAGGCGAATTTCCAGATGCCACGCTTCTCGCGCAGCACGCGGGCGCTGATCTCGAGCTGGTCACCCGGCATCACCGGGCGCTTGAAGCGCACATTGTCGCTTCCGACGAGATAATAGATGTAGCCATCGGCGGGACGTTTGTCGACGGTCTTGAAGCCGAGAATACCCGCCGCCTGAGCCATGGCTTCCACGATCAGAACGCCCGGCATGATCGGGTGCTCCGGGAAGTGACCATTGAAGAACGGCTCATTGATGCTGACGTTCTTGCGCGCGACGATGAACTCGCCAAGGGTCAGGTCCATGACACGATCGATCAGCAGGAAAGGATAGCGGTGCGGGAGATACTCACGGATCTCGTTGACGTCCATAACCATTGGCTTGCAACCTCTGAAATAACGAAATGCCTGCCGCTCGCGGGCAGGCATGTAATGACGGTCCGGACCGCCGTTCGGGCAATGGCGCGCATTATAGCGTCCTTGCGCGTGGCTGGCAGCCGCTCATTGCCCGACAGTGCGCCAAGCAGGTGCGAGACTCTGCTCTGGACAGGTACTACCCGGGCTTGCAGTACTACTTGTCCTTCAAACTCTTCTCGACCTGATTCAAGCGTCGCGCCAACTGATCCAACTGCTTGAAACGTACAGCATTTCTGCGCCACAGGCCGTTATCCATCGCACCAGTGCCGGAGGAATAGACGCCCGGCTTGGTGATGGAGTTGGTCACCAGACTCATGCCGGTCACCTGCACGCCATCGGCGATTTCCAGGTGGCCCGCCAGACCCACGCCACCGCCCATCAGACAGTAGCGACCGACCTTGGTGGAGCCGGCGATGCCGACACAGCCCGCCAGCGCCGAGTGATCACCGATCTGCACGTTGTGCGCGATCTGGACCTGGGAGTCGATCTTGACGTCATTGCCGATGATGGTGTCGCCGAGCGCGCCACGATCGATGCTGGTGCAGCTGCCGACTTCGACATCATCGCCGATCAGCACGCCGCCGAGCTGGGCGATCTTGTGCCAGCCCTTGCCATCGTGGGCGAAGCCGAAGCCATCGGCGCCGATCACGCAGCTGCTGTGGAGTACTGCGCGCGCCCCGATCACCACGCCATGATAGAGCGTGACATTGGGGTGCAGCAGACAGCCCTCGCCCAGCACGCTGTCAGCCCCGATCACGCAACCCGCGTGAATGCGCGTGTTGTCGCCGATGCTGACGCCCGGGCCGATCACGACCTGCGGGCCGACCTCGACATTGGCCCCCAGGGTTGCGGTCTCGTCGATGACGGCACTGGCGTGCACGCTCGCCTGAGGCTCGACCGCCAGCGGATCGAACAGACGAGACAGCTCAGCGTAGGCCAGATACGGATTGTCCAGCACGAGGGCATTGCCCTTGCACTCTTCAAGATGGCTTTCATGCAGCAGCACGGCAGTCGCGGCGGTTTCCCCGAGATACTTGAGGTAGGCGCGATTGGCGAGGAAGGCGATATCGCCGGGCTCAGCATCGACCAGCGTCGACAGGCCGGTGACCCGGACAGCCGGGTCACCGACGAGACGAGCGCCCAGCCGCTGAGCCAGATCCTCGAGAGTGTAAGAGAATTGTCGCTTTTTCATTCTGTCTCTGGGCGCTGAGCGCCTCTGGCTCGCATTCGCGTTGGCATGCTCGGATGCAACACATCCCGCACGCTTGCGCGCGCGGGATGCACTCAGTTGAGCGAGTTGAACACCTGAGTCACTTCATTGGTCAGGTCCATACCGTCCTTGCTGTAGACCGTCGCATTGCGGTCGACCAGCAGCTCGATGCCATGCTTGTCGACGACCTGCTGGATGGCCTTGTCGAGCTTCGGCTTGGACTGCTTGAGGAAGGTCTGCTCCGCCTGCTGCTGCTGCTGCTGGACCTGGCCACGCAGCTGCTGGAACTGGCCGCCCTTCTGGCGCAGCTGCTGCTGCACGGACTGACGCTCGGAATCGGACATCACGGCGCCGTCCTTCTGCAGCTTGGCCTGCAGGGATTCCAGTTCCTTGGCGAGTGCCTTGGCCTGGTCCTGCTTGCCGGCCAGCTGATTCTTGAGCTGGTTCATGGAAATCTTGGCCGAGTCGGAACTCAACAGCGCCTGGCGCCAGTCGAGGACCGCGACTTCGGTGGCCTGTGCCAGCATCGGAGTCGCCATGGCGGCAAGGCCACCAGCCAGACACAGGGCGCGGGTCAATTTACGCATCACACAAACTCCTTGTAGGCCTGTTGTTCAGTCACTGATGACTCAGTGACCGACGGTGCGAGGACCGGCGACGGAACAGGGACAGCGCCGCCGGTGGTCGTGACGAAGGCCGCACCGGCTCAAGCGGGTGCGGCCTCGTACGGCCTTAGAAGGTCTGGCCCAGCGAGAACTGGAAGATCTCGGTGTCATCGTCGTCATCGTCACCGATCGGCTGGGCGACACTGAAGGTCAGCGGGCCTACCGGCGTGATCCACGACAGGCCGATACCGGCACTGTAATTCAGCTCGCCCAGGTCGACGCCGCTCTCACAGCTGCTGGTGTCACTGGAGCTCACGTCGTAGCACGACGTCAGATAGGTGTTACCGGCATCGACGAAGAACGACGGCTGCACCGAGCGCTTGTCCTTGATGAAGGGCATCGGGAAGATCAGGTCCACCCCACCTTCGATCAGGATGTTGCCGCCAATGGTATCGTCGTCACCATCGTTCTGTTCGGTGGTGGACTGCCCCAGGGTATTGGAGCTGTAGCCACGCACGCTGCCCAGACCGCCGGCATAGAAGTTCTTGAAGAACGGATAGGTATCGCCGGAGAACGAGTTGGCATAGCCCAGCTCGGTACGGAACTTGAGTGACCAGTCCTGACTCAGCTCGAAGAACTTGGATCCCTTGTAGCGGAGCTTGTAGTAATCCGCATCGGAGCCCGGCACCGCCACTTCCAGCGACAGCAGCTGAGAGCTGCCCGCCGTGGGCAGGATGCCACGGTTGAGGTTGTTGCGTGACCAGCTGGCCGTCAGCTTGTAGAGGTTGAAGTCTTCGCCTTCATCCTCGATGAACTGGGTGACCTCCGCCGGGCTGTCGTCGAAGTCCTTGACGCGCACGAACTCGTAACCGCCGCCGAAGTTCAGACGTGACAGCTCGTTGATCGGGTAACCGAAGTTGATTCCGCCACCGAAGCTGTCGGTCGCGTAGCTGGCGACGTCATCATCATCGTCGTAGTCCACCTTGCGGTAGAACATGTTATAGCCGCGCGAGATGCCATCCAGCGTCCAGTACGGGTCGGTATAGCCGAAGCTGACGTTGGTGTAATCGTCCGACTTCTGGGCGTTGATGTTGACTTCGTTACCGGTGCCCAGGAAGTTCTTCTGCGACAGGCCCACCCCGTAGATGACACCGTCACCCTGGGAGAAACCAACCGACGCCGAGATCGAGCCTGACGGCTGCTCCTCGACGTTGTAGTTGACGTCCAGCTGGTCCGGCTCGCCGGCGACAGGACGCGTGTCGACATCGACCTGCTTGAAGAAGCCGAGGCGCTCAAGCTTCTGCTTGGACTGCTTGATCTTGTCGGTGGAGGCCGGTGCACCTTCCAGCTGGGTCATCTCACGACGCAGCACTTCGTCTGCGGTGGTGGTGTTGCCCTTGAAGTTGATGCGACGCACGTAGGCGCGCTTGCCGGGGTCGACCGCGAAGGTCAGATCGACAGTGTCGCTCTCTTCGTTGACCTCCGGCACCGCGTTGACCTTGGCGAAGGCGAAGCCGTCGGCACCCAGTGCCTGGCGCAGCGCCTCGCTGGAAGCGGTCACATCACGCTGGGAATAGAGGGCATCCGGGGCGAGCTTGACCAGATCGCGGGCGCGCTCTTCCTTCATCTTCAGGTCACCGGCAAAGCCGATGTTGCCGATCTTGTACGGCTTGCCTTCATCGACGTTGATGGTGACGAAGATCTCGGACTTGTCCGGCGAGATGGACACCTGGGTCGAGCGCACCTGGAAGTTGACGTACCCGCGATCGAGATACCAGGACTTGAGGGTCTCGATATCGCCGGTCAGCTTCTCACGCGAGTATTCATCATCGGAGAACCAGCCGAAGAACCAGCTCGGCTTGTCTTCCAGCTCCAGCTGTTCGCGCAGGGTCTCGTCATCGAAGGCATCGTTGCCGACGATGTTGATCTGATGAATCTTGGCGATCGCGCCTTCCTTGACGTCGATGTTGACCTGTACGCGGTTGCGCTCGAGCTCCTCGACGGAGGTCTCGATACGCGCGCTGTAGCGGCCCTGAGCCTGGTAGACACGCTCGAGCTCACGCTGCATCTCTTCCAGCGTGGAGCGCTGCAGAACCTGACCCTCGGCCAGCCCTGCTTCCTTGAGGCCCTTGCGCAGGTCTTCGTCGGGAATCTGCGAGTTGCCGTCAATCTCGATCTTGGAGATCGTCGGGCGCTCGACCACATCGATGATCAGGACATCGCCATCACGCTTGAGGCGGATGTCGTCGAACAGGCCCGTGTCGAACAGCTGACGCGCAGCCGAGGACAGGTCCTCTTCTTCCACATTCTGATCCGCGGAGACGGGGAAGGCGTTGAAGACGGTGCCCGCAGACACGCGCTGGAGGCCCTCTACCCGGATGTCCGAAATTTTAAAAGATGCGGCCAAGGCGCCCTGACTGGCCCCGAGCAGCGCAGCTGCCAATCCAATGGTCTTGAGTTTCATGCAGTCGCTTCGCTTCTCTGGATTCCGCCCGCTTGGGTGAACAGGCACCTTATACACAACCCCCTGCAACTGACAAGACAGCTACGAGTGAGGATCGGCAATCGGGGCCGAAGTCGTGTGGGCATGATGACGGGAGTTGATCGCATTGACCAGCCCGTGCAATGAATTGACCCCCATGGGCATCGACAGTTCAGATTCGGTTCATCCTGCGGGAGCCATCACGCACTGATGACTCCCCGAATCCGTCACCAAAGACGCATGAGATCGAAGTAGATGGCCATCAGCATGAGGGAACCGACCAGCGCCATGCCGATCTTCAGCCCCGCATTCTGGACCTCTTGCGAAAGTGGTTTGCCGCGCACGGCTTCCACCAGATAGAACAGCAGGTGACCGCCATCCAGCACCGGAATCGGCAGCAGGTTGAGGACACCCAGGCTGATGGAGAGGTAGGCCATGAAGCCGAGGAAGGCCTCGAGGCCGGAGCGCGCCGTGTCGCCGGCGATACGCGCGATGGTGATCGGACCAGACAGGTTGGACGGTGCGATCAGACCGACCAGCATCTTGCGGATCGAATCCAGCGTCAGCACCGTCATCTCGCCGGTCTTGCCGACGGCCTGCCCCACTGCCGCCAGCGGCCCGAAGCTGAGCTCGCGCTGATACTGCTCGGGCCAGCTGACGTTCTCGACACCGGCGCCGACCTGCCCCACCACACGCCCGTCATCAAGCGAATTGCTGGCGGGGGTCAGTGACAGCGTCTCTTCCTTGCCATCACGCGCCACCAGCACCGACAGCGTCTCGCCCGGCGCACCGCGCACGCGTTCGACGAAATCGATCCAGTCGACCACCAGGGTGCCATCGATGCTGACGATGCGGTCACCGGCCTGCAGGCCTGCCGCCTGAGCGGCGCCACCGTCCAGCACCCGCCCCAGCACCGCCGGCAACTGAGGACGCCAGGCCGTGATGCCCAGCGTCACCAGCGGACGCGGCGGGTCCTGATCGACCAGGAAGCGTGTCACGTCGAGGGACTGCTCACGCGTGGCGCTGGCACCTTCGGCACGTGTGGTGAGCGTCAGGCTGTCATCGCCGATCGCACCGATCAAGCGCAGGTTGACCTCATCCCACGAGGGAGTGGCCTGACCATTGATGGCGACGATCTCGGTCTTCGGCGCAAGGCCGGCGCGGCCAGCCGGCGAGTCCGGCGCCACGGCACCGACCATCGGCACCACCGTGGTGGTACCAGCGACGAACAGCGCCCAGTAGGCGACGATGGCCAGCAGGAAGTTGGCCAGCGGGCCCGCCGAGACGACGGCGATACGCTTCCACACCGACTTGGTATTGAAGGCCAGATGACGCTCGGCCGGATCGACCGGCCCTTCGCGCTCATCCAGCATCTTGACGTAGCCACCCAGCGGGATGGCGGCGACCCCGTACTCGGTGCCGTGGCGATCGGTCCACGACCAGAAGGGTTTGCCGAAGCCGATGGAGAAGCGCAGCACCTTGATGCCGCAACGACGCGCGACCCAGAAATGACCGTACTCATGGATGGTGATCAACACCCCCAACACGACGATCACGGCAAGAATATTCTGGATCACACCCATCACGCGCTCCTGGAGATTGGTGCCCGAGATGGGCAGCCTGCCTTGCCACGCTCACGAAGAAAGTGACAAGACAGTGCAAGATAGGATTTCAGGGCCCGGCGAGGGCCAACTCGGCGGCAGCCAGCTCACGCGCCGCCGCATCTTCGGCGAGAATCACCTCGAGGCCATCCACCGCCAGTGGCGGACGCGCCTGCATGACGGCCTGCACCACTGCCGGGATTCGATCGAAGGCCAGGCGACCCTCGAGGAAGGCTGCCACTGCCACCTCATTGGCAGCATTCATCACCGCAGGCCAGGTGCCGCCTGCCGCGATGGCCTCGCGCGCCAGCCGCAGACACGGGAAGCGCGTCTCGTCAGCGGCACGGAAATCGAGGCGCGCGACCTGAAACAGGTCCAGCGGCTCGACGCCGGCATCGATACGCTCCGGCCACGCCAGCGCATAGGCGATCGGCGTACGCATGTCCGGATTGCCCATCTGGGCAAGCACCGAGCCATCACTGTAGGCCGCCATCGAGTGAATCACGCTCTGGGGATGCACGACCACCTGAATGTCGTCCGGCCCGCAGGCGAACAGCCAGCAGGCCTCGATCAGCTCCAGGCCCTTGTTCATCAGGGTGGCGCTATCGACGGAAATCTTGCGCCCCATCGACCAGTTGGGATGCGCGCAGGCCTCGTCCGGCGTCACCGTGGCCAGTCGCTCGGCAGGCCATTCGGCATCATCGCGGAACGGGCCGCCGGAGGCGGTCAGCAACAGCTTCTCGACGCCGATCGGCGCCAGGCCATCACGATGCTGGGCCGGCAGGCACTGGAAGATGGCGTTGTGCTCGGAATCGATCGGCAGCAGGGTCGCCCCGTGCTGCTTCACCGCATCCATGAACAGCTGCCCGGCGCACACCAGCGCCTCCTTGTTGGCCAGCAGCACGCGCTTGCCGGCTCGCACCGCCGCCAGTGTCGGCAACAGGCCAGCCGCACCGACGATGGCAGCCATCACGCTATCGACTTCAGGCGCCTCGCTGATATCGACCAGCGCCTGCTCACCGTGGCGCACCTCGATGGGCGTGCCCTGATAGCTCTCGACGCCCTTGAGGGCCTCACTGAGCCACGCAGCCGCCTCACGCGTGGCGATCACCGCCACCTGCGGGCGATGCGTCAGGCACAGCTCCAGCAGCGCCTCGTGACGCGTGGCAGCGCTGAGCGCATGCACCCGATAGCGCTCGGGATGGCGCGCGATCACATCCAGGGTGCTGGACCCGATGGAGCCGGTCGCGCCAAGAATGGTGATGCGCTGCAGCGCAGGCGCCTCATGAGGAGTCTCGTGGTTCACGCTCACGTTCACATTCGTGCTCACGCACCACCTCCCAGCACCCACGGCAACAGCAGGGCAAACAGCGGCACCGCCGCGGTCAGGCTGTCGATGCGGTCCATCACGCCACCATGACCGGGCAGCAGATGGCTTGAGTCCTTCATCTGACGCTGGCGCTTGAACATGCTCTCGAGCAGGTCACCCAGCACCGAGACGGCCGTCACGCCCAGCGTGACCAGCAGCAGCGGCAGCCAGTCGGCCAGCCCCGCCAGCGCATAGCCGGTCGCCAGCAGGCCGGTGGCCACCAGACCACCATAGACGCCCTCCCAGGACTTGCCCGGGCTGACGCGCGGCGCCAGCTTGCGCTTGCCGAAGCGCTTGCCGGAGAAGTAGGCACCGATGTCCGCCGCCCACACCATCAGCAGCACATACAGCAGCCACTCGCCGCCACTGGCCTTGAGCTGCACGAAGCCGAACCAGGTCGGCAGCAGTGCCAGCACGCCGACGCCCAGCCGCACGCCGGTCGCCTGCCATTCCTGACTGGCGGCCGGATAGCGCATCACCCAGCGCAGATTGACCAGCCATGCCAGTGCCGCCAGATACAGCGGCCAACGCGCAAGAGCGCCATCGAACTGCCAGACCAGCAGCATCAGCACGCTGAGCACCAGCGGGAACAGCAGACGCGCCATGCCGGCACGCACGCCAGACAGGTTGGACCACTCCCAGGCGGCCAGCGCGACGACAGCCCCGGTGAAGGTGGCAAAGGCGGCACCGTCGAGGCCGAACAGCCCCCACAGCGCCAGCGGCGCGAGAATGAGCGCGGTGATGATTCGTTGTCTGAGCACTAGAGCCCCTCGGCGTCGAGTTGTTCGCTGGTCATGCCATAACGACGCTGACGCAGGGCGTAGGCGCTGAGCGCTTCATCGAAGGCCGCCGCATCGAAATCAGGCCACAGTACGGGCGAGAAATAGAACTCGGCATAGGCCAGCTGCCAGATCAGGAAGTTGGAGATACGCTGCTCACCGCTGGTGCGGATACACAGATCCACCTCCGGCAGTTCACTCAGGCACACTTCCGCCCCGAGACGTGACTCGTCGATGTCCGCGGCCTTGAGCTCGCCGCGCTCGACCTGCTCCGCCAGACGACGGGCGGCCTCGGCGATATCCCAACGACCGCCATAATTGGCGCAGATCACCACGTGCATGCCGCGATTGCCGCGCGTCATGTCTTCGGCGCTCTGGATATGCTTTTGAATCGAATTGGAAAAACGACTGCGCTCACCGATGACCGAGAGTCGGATATCGTGGCGATGAAGCTTCTTGACCTCGCGCTTGAGCGCCAGCAGAAACAGCTCCATCAGCGCACTGACTTCATTGGCCGGGCGCTTCCAGTTCTCACTGGAGAAGGCAAACAGGGTCAGCACTTCCACACCCTGCTCGGCAGCGCGACGGATGGTACTGCGGACGGTTTCGGCACCGGCGCGATGGCCGCGTATGCCAGCCCAGCCGCGGGACTTCGCCCAGCGGTTGTTGCCGTCCATGATGATCGCCACATGGCGTGGCGTGGAGGGGGAATTCGGTGACGTCATGGGGTCTCGCTACGAGCACCGGATGCCGCCGGCAAACGCCGGCGGCAGACCCGATCAGACCTGCATCAGGTCGGTTTCCTTGTGCTCCAGAGCACTGTCGACTTCCGCCACATACTTGTCGGTCAGCTTCTGGATCTCGTCTTCTCCGCGACGTGCATCGTCTTCGGAGATGTCCTTGTCCTTGAGCAGGCTCTTGATGTCGCCATTGGCGTCACGACGCACATTGCGGAGCGCCACGCGGGCGTTTTCCGCTTCTGCACGCGCCTGCTTGGTGTAACCGCGACGCGTCTCTTCCGTCAGCATCGGCATCGGGACGCGAATCACGTCACCGGCGGTGGACGGGTTGAGACCCAGGTCAGAAGTCATGATGGCCTTCTCGACCTTCGGCACCATGGGCTTTTCCCACGGCACGACAGTCAGGGTGCGCGCATCTTCGGTGGTGATGTTGGCCACCTGATTCAGCGGTACCTGGCTACCATAGTAATCGACCGTCACGGCATCCAGGATGCTGGGATGCGCACGACCCGTACGGATCTTGCCGAAGGCGGCACCGAGGGACTCGATGGTCTTCTTCATGCGTGATTCGGCGTCTTTCTTGATGTCGTTGATCACAGTCTTACCCTCTATCAATCAGCGTGCCTTCCTTGCCACCCACCACCAGGTTGAGCAGCGCGCCTGCCTTGTTCATGTTGAACACCCGCACCGGCATGTCATGGTCACGTACCAGGCAGATGGCGGTCAAATCCATCACGCCAAGCTTCTGGTCCAGCGCATCATCGTAGCTGAGGCTGTCGTACTTCACGGCATCCGGGAACTTGACCGGGTCCTTGTCGTAGACACCATCCACCTTGGTTGCCTTGATGACGGCATCCGCGTCGATCTCGATACCGCGCAGACAGGCAGCGGAATCGGTAGTGAAGAACGGGTTGCCGGTACCGGCGGAGAAGATGACCACATCGCCAGACGTCAGATAACGGATGGCGGTACGGCGATCATAATGTTCTACCACGCCACTCATCGGGATGGCAGACATCACGCGTGAACGGATGTTGGAGCGTTCCAGCGCATCACGCAGCGCCAGACCATTCATCACGGTCGCCAGCATGCCCATATGGTCACCGGTCACACGCTCCATGCCGACTTCCTGCAGGGCTGCGCCACGGAACAGGTTGCCGCCACCGATGACGATGCCGACCTGGACGCCGATGCCCACCAGCTGACCGATTTCCAGCGCCATGCGATCCAGCACCTTGGGGTCGATGCCGAAATCGCCATCGCCCATCAGGGCCTCACCGGAAAGCTTGAGCAGTATGCGCTTGTACTTGGCATTGCGTTCAGCGGAAATGGTGGCCATGCGAATCTCTCCTGATACTGACATACGGGGAACGGGGCGGCCCGAAGGCGGGGGCCAGATACACGATGGCGTGCGACTATGCGCACGCCATCATGAGAAGCGAAAACAGTCAGCCCTTACGCGCGGCTGGCCTGCTCACGGACTTCAGCTGCGAAGTCGACTTCTTCCTTCTCGATACCTTCACCGACTTCCATGCGTACGAAGGATACCACTTCACCACCGGCTGCCTTGACGAACTCGGCGACGGTCTGGTTCGGATCCTTGACGAACGGCTGTTCGGTCAGGCTGTTCTCAGCCAGGTACTTCTTCAGACGACCCTGGGACATCTTCTCGGCGATTTCCGCCGGCTTGCCTGCCATGTCCGGCTGAGCAAGGATGATGGCCTTTTCAGCGTCCATCTGTTCCTGCGGCATGTCGGACGGACGTGCACAGACCGGGTTGACGGCTGCGACGTGCATGGAGACGTCCTTGGCTGCTTCACCAGTACCGCCGTTCAGCAGGGTCAGCGCAGCGATGCGGCCGCCGTGGACGTAGCCACCGACGACGCCGCCAGCCGGCGCTTCGACCAGCTCGGCACGACGAACGGAGATGTTCTCACCGATCTTCTGAACCAGCTGACCACGGGTGTCTTCCAGCTCGCCTTCCATCAGGGAAGCGATGTCGGTGTTCTTGGTAGCGAACACACGATCGGCGATCAGCTGGGTGAAGGCCTTGAAATTGTCATCACGAGCGACGAAGTCGGTCTCGGAGTTGATTTCGACCATCACGCCGTAGCTGGCGTCGTCGGCGACCTTGATGACGATGGCGCCTTCAGCGGCCACGCGGCCAGCTTTCTTGGCGGCCTTCAGGCCGGAGTTCTTGCGCAGGTTCTCGATCGCCAGCTCGATGTCGCCACCGGCTTCGGTAAGAGCCTTCTTGCATTCCATCATGCCGAGCGCAGTACGCTCACGCAGTTCCTTGACCATAGATGCGCTGATAGCTGCCATGGGATGAAACCTCTGTCGTGTCGACGTCTTTGAATACGGGAATTCGGTCACGACCGCTGAACGGTCGCAAATAAGGGGGCCGTGGCCCCCTCATTGCCTGACCTGACTGCCACCTGGCTAGGCCATGCCGCACTTAGTGTAGCGCAGCGTTTGTGACAGTCAGATCAAGCCGCCAGGATCACTCTGCTGCGTCTTCTTCAGAAGCAGTTTCGACGAACTCACCGGCCAGCTCTTCTTCCTTGTTCTTGCCACAGGCGCCTGCAATTGCCTGGACATAGATCTGGATGGCGCGGATGGAGTCATCGTTACCCGGGATGACGTAGTCCACGCCGTCCGGGTTGGAGTTGGTATCGACGACGCCGATGACCGGGATGCCCAGCTTGTTGGCTTCGTTGATCGCGATGCGCTCGTGGTCAACGTCGATCACGAACATTGCGTCCGGCAGGCCGCCCATGTCCTTGATACCGCCGATGGAGCGCTCGAGCTTGTCCTGCTCACGAGTGGCCATCAGGACTTCTTTCTTGGTCAGCTTCGCGAAGGTACCGTCTTCATGCATCTGCTCGATTTCACGCAGGCGCTTGATGGACTGACGGATGGTCTTGAAGTTGGTCAGCATGCCGCCCAACCAGCGATGGTTGACGTACGGCTGGCCAGCCTTGCGAGCTTCTTCCTTGATGATCTTGCCGGCAGCGCGCTTGGTGCCCACGAACATGATCTTGTTGCCATTGGCAGCCATCTTCTCGACCACTGACACGGCTTCGTTCAGCGCCGGCAGGGTGTGCTCGAGGTTGATGATGTGGATCTTGTTGCGAGCGCCGAAGATGAACTTGGACATCTTCGGGTTCCAGTACTTGGTCTGGTGACCGAAGTGTGCGCCTGCCTTGAGCAGATCGCGCATGTTGACTTGCGCCATGTGAATATCTCCTGGATATCGGGTTGGGCCTCCACGTCCCCCATGGATCCGACCGCTTGCGCGGCACCCGGGACCATGTGACGGAACGTGTGTGGATTGGGGTTATGTACGTCAGTCCTTCAATCTCGCCTCGGCCAGGCGCCCGGAGGTGGCCGATCGAGGAGAATTTGCAGGAAAGCGCGCGGCTTTATACCATAGCTCGACCACGATATGAAGTCGCCACTGCCCGACGCGGCATGCGATGCGTCGCGCCATTCCCCCGTCACGCGCGGCCTGGCGGCGTTTCATCCCTCTTATCTCCTGCCTCGAGTCCTCATGAACATTCCCATCAAGACAGCTGAAGAAATCGACAAGATGCGCGTCGCCGGCCGTCTGGCGGCTGAAGTGCTGGAGCTGCTCGACGAGCATGTCCGTCCCGGCGTCACCACGGGCGAGCTCAACCGCATCGCGCACCACCACATCACCGAAGTTCAGGGCTGCATTCCGGCGCCGCTCAACTACCACGGCTTCCCGAAATCGATCTGCACCTCGATCAATCACGTGGTCTGTCACGGCATCCCCGATGACAACAAGAAGCTCAAGAAAGGCGACATCCTCAACATCGACATCACCGTGATCAAGGACGGCTATCACGGCGACACCTCGAAGATGTACATCGTCGGCGAGCCGAGCATCCAGGCCGAGCGTCTGTGCCGCGTCACCCAGGAATGCCTCTATAAAGGCATCGAGCTGGTACGTCCGGGCGTACGCCTGTCAGAAATCGGTCGCGCGATCCAGAAGCATGCCGAAGCGGCAGGCTACAGTGTCGTGCGTGACTTCTGCGGCCACGGCATCGGCGCCGGCTTCCATGAAGACCCGCAGGTGCTGCACTATGACGGCTACGAAGCCCGTGCCGACGCCGAGCTTCTGGAAGGCATGTGCCTGACCATCGAGCCGATGGTCAATGTCGGTGGCTACAAGGTGAAGGTCCTCAAGGACGACTGGACAGCCGTCACCAAGGACAAGAGCCTCTCGGCCCAGTGGGAGCACACCCTGCTGGTCACCGCCACCGGCGTCGAGGTACTGACACGTCGCACGGAAGAGGACCTCTCCTTCCTCGAGGGTTGATCAAGATGCTCCTGCACCACTATCACTTCGTCGAGCGTGAAGCGCTCTACGATGCCGTCACCTTCGACGGCGAGCTGGCCACGACGAAGACACCCATCCCGCTGTTCAAGCGGGCTCTGGCACAGGTACAGGAGCGTCTCGAGGCTCGCTTCAAGGCGGGCGCCGACATCCGCGACCTCATCCATGGTCGTGCCCGCGCCATCGACCGCCTGCTGGCCATCGCCTGGCAGCGTCAGACCTGGCCGGATGACGGCATCGCCCTGCTCGCCGTGGGCGGCTACGGCCGCGGCGAGCTGCACCCGCATTCCGACATCGACCTGCTGCTGTTGCTGGAGCAGGACGACGACACGCCCTATCGTGAGGCGCTGTCCGACTTCATCACCTTCCTGTGGGACATCGGTCTCGAGATCGGCCAGTCCGTGCGCTCGCTGAGTGACTGCGAGCGTGAGGCACGCGCCGATGTCACCGTGATCACCAATCTGCTGGAATCCCGTGTCATCGCCGGCCCTCAGCGGCTGCGCGAGGCCATGCGCGAACGTCTGGCCACCGACCGTCTGTGGCCGGCCGAAGCCTTCTTCGAGGCCAAGTGGCAGGAGCAGATCGCTCGCCACCACAAGTTCGCCAACACCGAATATCACCTCGAACCCAACATCAAGTCGTCGCCCGGCGGCCTGCGCGACATCCAGATGATCGGCTGGGTCGCCAAGCGTCACTTCGGGGTCGAGCGCTACGACAATCTGGTCGCGCTGGGCTTCATGAATGATGCCGAGCTGCGCATTCTCAGCCAGGGCCAGGCCTTCCTGTGGCAGGTGCGCTTCGCGCTGCACATGCTGGCCGGGCGCGCCGAGGACCGGCTGCTGTTCGACCACCAGCGCACCATCGCCGAGCTGTTCGGCTTCCGCGACACGCCCGAGCATCTGGCGGTCGAGCAGTTCATGAAGCGCTACTACCGTCATGTCACCGCCCTGGCGGGCCTCAACGACATGCTGCTGCAGCACTTCGACGAGGCCATCCTGCGTCATGACGAGCCGGTCAACATCGTACCGCTCAATCCGCGCTTCGAGATCCGCAGCGGCTACATCAGCCTGCGCGAGGAAGGCGTGTTCCGCCGCCGCCCCGCCGCGCTGCTGGAGCTGTTCCTGCTGATGGCGCAGCACCCGGAGATCGAGGGCGTGCGCGCCGACACCATCCGCGCGCTGCGTGATCATCGCCACCAGATCGACGACGCCTTCCGCGACGACGTGCGCCACCAGAGCCTGTTCATGGAGCTGATACGCTGTGGCGGCAACGTACCCCGCGTACTCAAGCGCATGGCGCGCTACGGCATCCTCGGCAAGTACCTGCCGGCCTTCGGACGCGCCGTGGGGCTGATGCAGCACGACCTCTTCCACGTCTACACCGTCGATGCGCACACCCTGCGCCTACTCAAGGTCGCCCAGGAATTCCGCGCCCCCGATGCCGAGGAGGAATTCCCGGTCGCCGCAACCCTGATCCGCGAACTGCCCAAGCTGGAGCTGCTGTGGATCGCCGGGCTCTATCACGACATCGGCAAGGGCCGTGGCGGCGACCACTCCGAGATCGGTGCCGAGGAAGTCGAGGACTTCGCGCGCCGTCATGACCTCAGTCCGCGCGACACCCGCACCCTGAGCTGGCTGGTGCGCCATCACCTGCTGATGTCGATGACCGCCCAGAAGCAGGACATCGCCGACCCCGAGATCATCACCCGCTTCGCCGAGATCGTCGGCGACGAGACGCACCTCGATTATCTCTACGTGCTGACGGTGGCCGACATCAACGCCACCAACCCGTCACTGTGGAACGGCTGGCGTGCGGCATTGCTGCGCCAGCTGCACATGGAGACGCGCCGGGCGCTGCGCCGTGGCCTCGAACATCCGCCGGAGCGCCACGAGTGGATCACCGAGACCCGTGAGGAAGCACTGTCCCTGCTGGCCGGCATGGGCACCACTCGCACTGACGCCGAGGCGCTGTGGGCCAGCCTCGGCGACGACTACTTCGTGCGCTACGCGCCCAGCGAGGTGGCCTGGCACACCCAGGGGATCCTCGCGCGCCAGGCAGCTCCGCAGCTCGACGAGCAGGGCGAGCCGCTGCCGCTGGTACTGACCAGCGCACCCACCGAGGAGATGACCGAAGGCGGCACCAAGGTCTTCATCCACACTCGCTCGGTGGACAACCTGTTCGCGGCCACTGCCGCGGCGCTGGAGCAGCTGGGGCTCTCGATCCACGATGCGCGCATCGCCACCTCCAGTCACAACTGGACGCTCAACACCTTCATCCTGCTCGACGATGACGGTGAGCCGATCCGCGACGCCGCACGTCTGGCCGATATCCGCACCCACCTGGTCGAAGAGCTGGATGACCCGGATGACTACTCGGTGATCGTCAATCGCCATACGCCGCGCCAGCTCAAGCATTTCCGCATCGCGCCGCGCATCACGCTGAGCCAGGACTACACCAACGGCCGCAGCGTACTGGAAGTGATCGCCTCGGACCGCCCGGGCCTGCTGGCGCGCATCGGCCGCGTGTTCATGGAGCACGAGATCGCCATCGATGCCGCCAAGATCGCCACCCTCGGCGAGCGCGTCGAGGATATCTTCTTCATCACCGACCGCGCCGGCGAACCCATCACCGACCCCGAGCGCCAGACACGCCTGCGTGACGCCCTCACCGAAGTCCTCGAGGTCGGCGAGCGCGGCTGAGACGCGTGACGAGAGTACAGAGGGAAAGCGCCGGCCGGCACCCCGCGATTGAGGGGACCGGCCGGCTTCCCTATAATCGCGAGTCGACCTGCATGGCAGTCCGGTGACTCGCGGACGCCTTCCTCCCTGCTCGGCCGGCAGCCTGGCTGCCACGGCCATCACCCATGGAACGTGCATGAACCCGGATCTCGACCAGCTCAAGCCCTACCCGTTTGAAACCCTGGCCAAGCTGCGCGAGGGCGTCGTGCCCAATCCCGCCCTGGACCCGATTGCACTGACCATCGGCGAACCGCGTCACGCGCCGCCCGAGTTCGTGCTCGACACCCTGCGCGAGCACATCATGGGCGTGGCCAAATACCCCGCCACCGGCGGTCTGCCGGAATTGCGCCAGGCAATCGCCGACTGGCTCGCGAAGCGCTTCTCGCTCAATGCCACGCCGGATATCGACCAGCAGGTCCTGCCGGTCACCGGCACCCGCGAGGCACTGTTCGCCTTCATCCAGGCCTCGCTGGACAGCACGCGTCCGGCGCGCGTACTGGTGCCGAACCCCTTCTATCAGATCTACGAAGGCGCGACGCTGCTGGCGGGCGGTGAGGTCACCTACCTGCCCTGCCCCGCCGAGAATGGCTTCCGCCCCGACTACGCAGCGGTGCCGGCCGAGGTGTGGCGTGACACCCAGATCGTCTTCGTCTGCTCGCCGGGCAATCCCACCGGCGCCGTAACACCGCTGGAGGACTTCCAGCAGCTGATTCGCCTCGCCGACGAGCACGATTTCCTGATCGCCTCCGATGAGTGCTACTCGGAGCTCTATCTCGATGAGTCCATGCCGCCGCCGGGCCTGCTGCAAGCTTGTGCCGCCATGGGCCGCGATGACTACGCGCGCTGTGTGGTCTTCCACTCGCTGTCCAAGCGCTCCAACCTGCCGGGCCTGCGCTCCGGCTTCGTGGCCGGCGATGGCGAGGTGATCCGTCGCTTCCGTCACTACCGCACCTATCACGGCTGCGCGATGCCGCTGCATCACCAACACGCCTCCATCGCCGCCTGGAATGATGAAGCCCACGTGCTGGCCAATCGCGATGCCTACCGCGAGAAGTTTGCCGCCGTGACCGAAATCCTCGCACCGGTGATGGACTTCCCGACTCCGGATGCCAGCTTCTACCTGTATCCCGCCGTGCCCGGCGGTGACGACGCCGCCTTCACCCGCGAACTGCTGCGCGAAGAGGCGGTCGGCGTGCTGCCGGCAAGCTACATGGCGCGCGAGGTGGACGGCGTGAATCCGGGCGCCGGACGCATTCGTCTGGCGCTGGTGGCCGAACTGGAACAGACCGTCGAAGCCGCCCAGCGCCTGCGTCGCTTCGTTGAACGCCTGCGCTGAGCGCCAGGCCTGCACGGGATGACAGCAGCCCAACACTGGATGACAGCCTCGCCCGGCGGGGCGGATTGGCTCAAGGAGACCGCCATGCACGTGCTCTACGGCATCAAGACCTGTGATACCTGCCGCAAGGCGCGCCGCGCCTTCGACGACCGGGGCGTGCCCTATCGCTGGCATGACCTGCGCGAGGATGGTCTCTCCGCCAGCCTGCTGGAATCCTGGCTGGAGCAGACCGCCTGGAGCAGCCTGCTCAACAAGCGCAGCACCAGCTGGCGCAACCTGAGCGATGAACAACGTGACAGCCTCGATGCCAATTCAGCACGCGCATTGATGCTGGAGCACCCGACCCTGATTAAGCGTCCCATTCTCGAGCGTCATCCCGCCGACAATGAGATGGATCTGGTGATCGGCTATGACAAGGCGGTCTACGAACCGCAGGACTGAGTTACCCCTTACACCACTGGACACCCCGGAGATTGACACGATGTTGAGCCTTGCCCTCGGAATCGGCACCCAGAACACCACCGGCGACTGGCTGGAAGTCTACTATCCTGCCCCGCTGTTCAAGCCGACCGCTGCCGTTGCTGACGCCGCTCGCAAGGCACTGGACGCACCGGCTGGCACCACCGCCACCAGCTTCCTGCCGGAGCACTGCGCTGCCCTGGCCAGCGCCCTGCGCGACGCCGGTGACAGCGCCCAGGCCGAACTGGCCGAGAGCCTGGCCGCCAGCCAGCGCCCGCTGGTCGCCATGTTCATCGAGGAAGACGCCGCCCCGCAGAGCGTGCCGGAGGTCTACCTCAAGCTGCACCTGCTGTCTCACCGCATGGTGCGTCCGCACGGCATCGACCTGACCGGCATGTTCGGTCTGCTCAAGAATGTCGCCTGGACCAGCGAAGGCGCCATCGACATCGAAGAGCTGCCGGCGCGTCGCCTCAAGGCCCGCCTGGAAGGTCGCACCCTGTCCGTGGACTGCGTCGACAAGTTCCCGAAGATGACCGACTACGTGGTGCCGACCGGCATTCGTATCGCCGACACCGCGCGTGTGCGTCTGGGCGCCTACCTGGGCGAAGGCACCACCGTGATGCACGAAGGCTTCTGCAACTTCAATGCCGGCACCGAAGGCCCGGGCATGATCGAAGGCCGCATCTCCGCGGGCGTCTTCGTCGGCAAGGGCTCTGATCTGGGCGGCGGTTGCTCCACCATGGGCACCCTGTCCGGTGGCGGCAACATCGTCATCAAGGTCGGCGAAGGCTGCCTGATCGGCGCCAATGCCGGTATCGGCATCCCGCTGGGCGATCGCTGCACCGTGGAAGCTGGCCTCTACATCACCGCCGGCACCAAGGTCATGGTCTTCAACAACGAAGGCCAGGAAGTCGAGACGGTCGCGGCCCGTGAGCTGGCCAGCCAGGACGACCTGCTGCTGCGTCGCAACTCCGTCACCGGCCGTGTCGAGTGCCGCACCAACAAGAGCGCCATCGCGCTCAACGATGCCCTGCACGCCCACAACTGAGGCGCGTGACGACGGCCTGTCAGGGGCTGCACCTCTGGCAGGCCGTCGTGGCATTTCCCGGCTCGGGCAGCAGTGCCCGAGCCGGCGTGAAGACACTTCGTCTCTCCCCCCGAATTTCGCGCTGTCGCTCCTCGCGATGACGCCTGCAGCGATGGCCCATGATGACTGATTCAAACGCACCGCTTCCGCCACGCCCCGCCGATCTGTCTCCGACGCTGGAGCTGGCCTTCGATCTCATCTCACGCCCCTCGGTCACGCCGGACGACCTGGACTGCCAGACCCTGATGATCGAACGCCTCGAGGCGCTGGGCTTCACCATCACGCGGCTACCCTTCGGCGATGTCGACAACTTCTGGGCGGTGCGCGGCCATCATGGTCCGGTGCTGGCCTTCGCCGGCCACACCGATGTCGTGCCGACGGGCCCGGAAGCCAACTGGCAGTATCCGCCGTTCTCGCCGTGCATCGATGATGCCGGCTTCCTGTGTGGCCGCGGCGCCGCCGACATGAAGGGTTCGCTGGCCGCGATGCTGACCGCCACCGAGCGCTTCGTGACCGCCAACCCCGACCACGAAGGCCGCATCGCCTTCTTGATCACCTCCGATGAGGAAGGCCCGGCGGTTCACGGCACCCGTGCGGTGGTCGAGTATCTGCGCGAGCATCACGAGCGCCTCGACTACTGCATCGTCGGCGAGCCGTCCTCCACCGATTACGCCGGTGACGTGATCAAGAATGGCCGTCGCGGCTCGCTGGGTGCGGTCATGCACGTCAAGGGTGTTCAAGGCCATGTGGCCTATCCGCACCTGGCGCGCAACCCGATCCACGAAGCCGCCCCGGCGCTGGCCGCCCTGGCCGCCGAGCATTGGGACAACGGCAACGACTTCTTCCCGGCGACCAGCTTCCAGATCTCCAACATCCGTGGCGGTACCGGCGCGACCAACGTCATCCCCGGCGAGCTGGAAGTGGTCTTCAACTTCCGCTATTCCACCGAGCTGACCGCCGATGACCTCAAGCGTCGCACCTATGAGATCCTCGAGAAGCACGGTCTGGACGTCGAGATCGAGTGGAACCTGAGCGGCGAGCCCTTCCTGACGCCGGAAGGCGCGCTGGTCGATGCCGCCGTCCATGGCGTGGAACGCGCGCTGGGGCGCAAGCCGGTGCTGTCCACCTCCGGCGGCACCTCCGATGGTCGCTTCATCGCCACACTCGGCACTCAGGTCGTCGAGCTGGGGCCGGTCAACGCGACCATCCACAAGATCGATGAACGTGTCATGGCCAGCGATCTGGACCGACTCTCCAGCGCCTACGAGCACATCCTGGAATACCTGTTTGTCCCCGCGACCCAAGAGACCACGGCATGAGCGACACCCCGCACAATGACGCCGATGAGCAGTACCCGGACATCGAGATCTATCTCAAGCCCTTGAGCCTGGAGGCGCTGGGTGCCTGGCTGGGCGAGCAGTTCGGTCAGGTCGTCGTCTTCCAGCCGGCCGGCAAGCTGCAGCACCGTACGCGCCTCACGCGTGATGGCGCCGAGATCTCGGTACTGGTGGTCGAGAAGGTCGCCGATGGCTTCGCCAGCCTGTGGTTCGACAGCGCCAGTACCCCCTGGGCGCGCGATGTCGACTGCGCACGCGCCGCCGCCAGGGCCCTGCAGGTCGAGACGCGCTGCTCGCTGGGCAGCTGGCAGCCCGGTGATGAGCCGGACCGCTTCTTCCGTGTCATGGCCGATGGCAGCGAGGAGGCTTTCACCTGGCCGGACAAGGGCTGAGTGACCCGCCTCTTCTGGTGCGACAGACCATGAAACGACAACGCCCCGCAGGCTAGCCTGCGGGGCGTTGTCGTCTTTCACTGAGCGAGTCAGCGATCAGGTGATGACCGTCACGTCATCCGCCTGCAGGCCACGCTCATTGCTGATGACGTGGTAACGCACTTTCTGACCTTCGGCCAAGGTACGGTGGCCCTTGCCACGAATGGCACGGAAGTGAACGAAGACATCTTCACCACTTTCACGGGTCACGAAACCGTAGCCCTTGTTGACGTTGAACCACTTGACCTCGCCGATCTCACGATCGTCGTCCTCGACTTCAGCCAGTACTGCAGAGCGCGGAGACAGCACCGGAATGGCAAGCGTCGCGATCAACAGCAGGATGAACACGGCCGCGACGGCAGCCGCGTACGCCAGCTCGAAGCCCTCGACGCTAAGCGCCTGGCTCAGGGTGTCGGCCAGCTGGCCGCCGGTCAGGGTGATGAAGACAGCAATCAGCAACGGTGCCGGCAGTGCCAGCAGCAGGCTGATGATGAAACAACGGAAGAACGTCTTGGAACTCATCAAGATAAACTCTCTAGGTAATGGGTGGAGGTGTAACGCGAGGGCAGAAATGAGTGCTTCGGATGATCCCTATCAGAATGTTCTGCCCTTGATCGCAATGGACAGCGCCTGACCGCACGACAGGGTTACAGCAGCTATCGTCAGTCGGGAAACTGCCTGAATGCAGCGCCTCACGGCGGTGCCCGTCACCATCACTGATACACGCGAAGATGCCTGTGCATCGCTCTGGTGACGTCGTGGCTCGTGATGCAGGTAACTCCACATCAGTCGATGGAACCGGCCCTGTCAATGACGCGCGAAGCGCAGGCAATCGAAGGCCGTCAATGGGTGCGATATACGAAAAATAAGTCAATCGCACTGTCAACAGTCTATCACGCCTCTTCCTGATGCGTCTGAGGCAACTCAGTGACAATCCTTCAACACTTTGCGGTAATTCGACAACGATCCAGGCAACGACCGCAGCAACGATTCGGCGTGCCATCGCTTAAGAATCGTGGCATGAGTCGTCATCCAACGGCGGCCGCCTCACCCTCTTCCCCTCACTGCACACGTGGACCATTCCCTCACCCTCTGGAGCCCAGATGCATGACAACCTCGACTGATCCCAGCCTGGAAGCCCGACTGGAAGCACTGGAATCGCGCCTCGCGCATCAGGATGACTGGCTCGAGACCCTCGATCGCACCGTCATCACCCAGCAGCGTCAGATAGAGACACTCGAGCGCCTGACCGCGCTGATGGCCAGCCAGCTACGCACCCTGCGCGACCAGCAAGGCGATGCAGACTCGACAGCACCTTTCAGTGCGCAGCCACACGACGAGCTGCCGCCCCATTACTGAGCTGTCAGCAGCACTCAGCTCTCCCGGCGCAGACCAGGCAGGGCCCTGAACGCAAACCGGCCCCGCAGCGAGGCTGCGGGGCCGGTCGGGCAGTGCTGAATCAGACTTTCTCGAATCAGACACTCTCTACACAGGTCGTGTCGACATGGATCGTGTCGAAATGGACAGGGCGATCTCAGGCGATGAGGCCGTCCAGATAACGCTCGGCATCCAGCGCCGCCATGCAGCCGGTACCGGCAGAGGTGATCGCCTGACGGTAGACGTGATCCATTACATCGCCACAGGCATAGACGCCGGGGATGCTGGTCTGGGTGGCATTGCCTTCCAGGCCCGATTGGACCTTGAGATAGCCGCCCTGCATGTCGAGCTGGCCTTCGAACAGGCTGGTATTCGGACGGTGGCCGATGGCGATGAACACGCCCATCGAGCTCAACTCCTTGGTGGCGCCGCTTTCGACATGACGCAGACGCACGCCGGTGACACCGGAGTTGTCGCCCAGCACTTCGTCGAGGGTGTGGTGCCATTCGACCGCCATGTTGCCGTTCTCGACCTTGTCGAACAGCTTGTCCTGCAGGATCTTCTCGGCACGCAGGCTGTCACGGCGATGCACCAGCGTGACCTTGGAGGCGATGTTGGACAGGTACAGCGCTTCCTCGACAGCGGTGTTGCCGCCACCGACTACCACGACTTCCTGATTGCGATAGAAGAAGCCATCGCAGGTCGCACAGGCCGAGACGCCCTGGCCCATGAACTGCTGCTCACTCGGCAGGCCCAGATACTGCGCGCTGGCGCCGGTGGCGATGATCAGGGCGTCACAGCTGTAGCTGCCGTTGTCACCCTTGAGCAGGAACGGACGCTCGCCGAGGGTCACTTCGTTGATGTGGTCGAACAGGACTTCGGTCTCGAAGCGTTCGGCGTGACGGCGCATGCGCTCCATCAGCTCCGGCCCCTGCACACCAGCATCGTCGCCGGGCCAGTTGTCGACGTCGGTGGTAGTGGTCAGCTGACCACCCATCTGCATGCCGGTGATCAGGAGCGGCTTGAGATTGGCACGTGCAGCGTAGACGGCAGCGGTGTAACCCGCCGGACCGGAACCGAGAATGATCAGACGTTCGTGACGGACATTGCTCATGGATGACCTCAGTGACAGATGAAGGCGGAGGATTTCACCAGCAGCAATGGCGGCTGCTGGCGATCAATGTACTGAACGATACCGACAGCGCTGCAGACGGCGCATGCGATCGGCATGGTTCAGGACACGGCGTGATGATCCGGGCCGGCTGGCGCCCGTGCAGGCTTCCCGCTGGAAGCACTTTTACTCGCTGTACTCGCTGGCTCGCCGCGCTGGTTGAGGCGAACAAGGACTGCGCAGAGTAGCGCAGACGCCGCCAGCTTTCAGCACCGGACTCAGACCGGCATCGCAGAAGCTTATGCACAAGCACGAGCCCGCAGGATGGCATTGCCCAGATGCGCGGAAGCCGCCGCCAGGGGCGACGGCTTCCGGTTCGCCTACCTCTCGAGACACTCATTACCGAAGGTTCGAAAGGCAGTCGCGGGATCAGTCAGCGCGAACGCGTGAGCTGATCTCGTCCAGGCAGCGACTTACAGACTGCTGGAGTGGCCTGCCAGGTACTTGGCAACACCTTCAGCGGTGTCCTTCATACCTTCCTGACCTTCTTCCCAGCCTGCCGGGCAGACTTCGCCGTTGGTCTGGTGGAACTGCAGGGCCTTGACCATGCGGACCATCTCGTCGACGTTACGGCCCAGCGGCAGGTTGTTGACGACCTGGTGCTGAACGACACCGTCTTCGTCGATCAGGAAGGAAGCGCGCAGAGCGACGCCAGCTTCCGGATGCTCGATGCCGTATGCCTGGGTGACTTCGTGCTTGACGTCAGCCACGATCGGGAAGCCGACTTCACCGATGCCGCCAGCGTCCGGAGAGGTCTTGCGCCATGCGTGGTGAGTGAACTGGGAATCGATGGACACACCGATGACTTCGACGCCGAGTTCCTTGAACTTCGCCAGACGGTTGTCGTGGGCGATGATTTCAGACGGGCAAACGAAGGTGAAGTCCAGCGGCCAGAAGAACAGCACGCGCAGCTTGCCGTTGGAATCAGACAGCTTGTAGTTGTCGACGATGGTACCGTCGCCCAGCACTGCTGCGGCTTCGAAATCCGGGGCCTGACGTCCGACCAATACGCTCATGGTGATCTCCTGAGGAATAATGATGATAAAGGCAGCGGACCGCCTTTGTGATGAATCGCCACACAGACTAATCGCCACGTGTGGCAGATGCCAAATGTTTGCTGCAATCACCACCATAGAGATTGCCTATGGCAGCTCGATGACGCCAACAACGGGTGTCGGGATCATAAGTGACCTTGGCTGCAGAATACAGCATCTGCCGCGCCCTGCCCCTGCAAGCCTGTCACTTTGCGTCACTGACGCCTGCCGGCGCCGGTGCCAGCGTGCCGCGCAGGTGAGATGCCGTCACAGCACGTCGTCATCCTGGCCGATATCCAGCCCTTCGAGCTCACCGCTGACCGGGTCGACCTGCTGGCGCACCTGGATCGGCTGACAGCAACGCTCGCAGTCGATGATGTTGGTCAGACTGCCCTCGTCCAGATCCAGGAACACCGTGAAGGGTGTGTCGCAGTAGGGGCAGTTGATTTCCGCCTCATGCAGCGCCTCATTGACCGCTCTTTCCTGCTTGTCTTCCAGCAACTCATGGCCCGGCCATTCATCGGACTGCCCCGAGGAATGCTCCGCCAGCCACTGCTCGACCGCCGCATCCAGAACCTCATCATCTTCCGGCAGCTCGCCGGATTCGCTCGGCCTGCGCCCTTGCTCATTCATGACAGCCTCCGTTGTGCCTGATGGTGAACGCGACGGACGTTGCGGGTGGCACCGTCTGGAGTGCCATTGCATTGGATACCTTAGGGGCCGCATTCACGCCGCGCGAGAGTCATGGCGGCAAACTCTATGGCAGCGAACGCGACGCAGGGTTCCTTGCTTCACACTATCCTCGATGATGGTGTGCGCTTGAATTCCTGTCACATGATGACCATAGCCTTATGTAGGCAACCATCCGCGACCTGGCAGTCGCTCTCGCGACGCGTCGCATCCGGCCGAGGCACCTGACGCGCCTGTTGAACGACACTTCAGCAGTCTGGCCGGTGAAGACAACGACAAGGAGGAGAATCATGGGTTCCCAGCGCTCTCAGTCACTGGATTCGCTTGACACCCTCTCCGAGCTGGAAGTCGGAGACAAGCGCTATCACTACTACTCGCTCAAGAAGGCGGCCGACACGCTTGGCGACCTGACGCGACTGCCCTTCACGCTCAAGGTGCTGCTGGAGAATCAGCTGCGCTTCGAGGACGGTGAAACCGCGACCAAGGAAGACATCAAGGCGCTGGCCGACTGGCAGAAGACCGCCTCCAGCACCCACGAGATCGGCTATCGTCCGGCGCGCGTGCTGATGCAGGATTTCACCGGTGTGCCCGGTGTGGTCGACCTGGCCTCCATGCGTGACGCCGTCAAGAAGCTCGGCGCCGACCCCGAGAAGGTCAATCCGCTGACTCCGGTGGACCTGGTCATCGACCACTCGGTGATGGTGGACCACTACGGCGATCCGAGCGCCTTCAAGGACAACGTGCGCATCGAGATGGAGCGTAACCGCGAACGTTACGAATTCCTGCGCTGGGGCCAGCAGGCCTTCGACAACTTCTCCGTCGTCCCGCCGGGCACCGGTATCTGCCACCAGGTGAACCTGGAATATCTCGGCCGCGCCGTCTTCACCCGCGAGGAAGATGGCAAGACCTTCGCCTACCCGGACACCCTGGTCGGCACCGACTCCCACACCACCATGATCAACGGCCTCGGCGTCCTCGGCTGGGGTGTCGGCGGTATCGAGGCGGAAGCCGCGATGCTCGGCCAGCCGGTCTCGATGCTGATTCCGGAAGTGGTCGGCTTCAAGCTGACCGGCAAGCTCAACGAAGGCATCACCGCGACTGACCTGGTGCTGACCGTCACCCAGATGCTGAGAAGCCGTGGCGTGGTCGGCAAGTTCGTCGAGTTCTACGGTGATGGCCTGGATGACCTGCCGCTGGCCGACCGCGCGACCATCGCCAACATGGCGCCGGAGTATGGCGCTACCTGCGGTTTCTTCCCGCTGGATGACGAGACGCTCAACTACATGCGTCTGTCCGGTCGCTCCGATGAGCAGGTCGCGCTGGTCGAGGCCTATGCCAAGGAGCAGGGCCTGTGGCGCGAGCCGGGCCACGAGCCGGTCTTCTCCGATACGCTCGAGCTGGACATGACCGAGGTCGTCGCCTCCCTCGCCGGCCCTAAACGCCCGCAGGACCGCGTCGCCCTCACCGACATCAAGCAGACCTTCGAGAAGATCCTCGGCGATCAGCTGGGTGAAGTGCCGGACATCGAGGACGGCAAGTGGCTGTCCGAAGGTGGCCAGACCGCCGTCGATGTCGAGCAGAGCTACGACAAGCAGAGCGAGGTGAAGAACGGCGATTACAGCGAGCTGAATGGCGAGACCTTCCGCCTCGATCACGGTGATGTCGTCATCGCCGCCATCACCTCCTGTACCAACACCTCCAACCCCAGCGTGATGCTGGCGGCTGGCCTGGTGGCGCGCAAGGCACGCGAGAAAGGCCTGAGCAGCAAGCCGTGGGTCAAGACCTCACTGGCGCCGGGCTCCAAGGTCGTCACCGACTACCTGGCGACTGCCGGCGTGCAGGATGACCTCAACGAGCTGGGCTTCAACCTGGTCGGCTATGGCTGCACCACCTGTATCGGCAACTCCGGCCCGCTGCCGGAACCGGTCGAGGACGCCATCAATACGCGCGACCTGACGGTCGCCTCGGTACTGTCGGGCAACCGCAACTTCGAGGGTCGCGTGCATCCCAACGTGCGTACCAACTGGCTGGCGTCGCCGCCCCTGGTGGTCGCCTATGCCCTCGCCGGCACCGTGCGGGTCGATCTTTCCAAGGAGCCGCTGGGCAAGGACACCGACGGCAATGATGTCTTCCTCAAGGACATCTGGCCGAGTCAGGCCGAGATCGCCGAGGCCGTCGAGCAGGTACGTACCGAGATGTATCGCAAGGAGTACGCCGAGGTCTTCGACGGTGACGAGACCTGGCAGGCCATCGACGTGCCGCAAGCCGAAGTGTATGAGTGGAAGGATTCCACCTACATCCAGCATCCGCCGTTCTTCGAAGGCATGCAGCGTGAACCGGAAGCCGTTCAGGATGTCGAGAATGCCCGCGTGCTGGCGATGCTCGGCGACTCGGTGACCACCGACCACATCTCTCCGGCCGGTGCCATCAAGCCGGACAGCCCGGCGGGTCGCTACCTCAAGGAGAACGGCGTCGAGGTCAAGGACTTCAACTCCTATGGCTCACGTCGCGGCAACCATGAGGTGATGATGCGCGGCACCTTCGCCAACGTGCGCATCCGCAACGAGATGCTCGATGGCGTCGAGGGCGGCGAGACACGCCACGTGCCCTCCGGCGAGCAGATGGCCATCTACGATGCCGCCATGAAGTATGCCGAGGAAGGCACGCCACTGGTGGTGGTCGCGGGCAAGGAGTACGGCACCGGCTCCTCACGTGACTGGGCCGCCAAGGGCACCCTGCTGCTAGGCGTACGTGCGGTGATTGCCGAGTCCTATGAGCGTATCCACCGTTCCAACCTGATCGGCATGGGCGTGGTGCCGCTGCAGTTCCCCGAAGGCGAAAGCCGCCAGTCTCTCGGCCTGACCGGTGATGAGGAAATCAGCATCAGCGGTCTGAATGACCTGACGGCCGGCGGCAAGGTCCAGGTCACCTTCAAGAGCGACAAGGGTGAGCAGAAGATCGAGGCGCTGTGCCGCATCGATACCGACAACGAGCTGGAGTACTACCGCCACGGCGGCATCCTCCACTACGTGCTGCGCGGCATGCTGTAACCCGCCAGCCGCTGACCACAGCGCTGACTGCAATACAAAAGCCCCCGCAGGCATGGCCTGCGGGGGCTTCTTCATTTGCACACTCTGTTTCAGGCAACCTGTTTCAGGCAATCTGCTTCATGCGCTCACTGACGGGTCAGACGCAGGCGCGATCAGAACGCCTTGCGACGGTAGGCGCGGTAACGCGGCTGCCAGAAGTTCTTCTCGATGTTGGCCTGGATGATCTCGTCGCTGGAGGTCAGCGCCACGCCGTCGGCCTGAGCCTGACGTGCTACATCGAAGGCGATCTGACGGCTGATGTCCTGGATGTCGCCCAGTGACGGCAGCAGCGCGCCCTCGCCCTTCAGGACGATCGGGGCGTTGTTGGCCAGCGCATTGGCCGCGGCCATCAGCATGTTGTCGGTGATGCGTGAGGCGCTGGATGCCAGCACACCCAGACCGATGCCCGGGAAGATGTAGGCATTGTTGCACTGGGCAATCGCGTGGGTGTGGCCGTTGTGCTCGACCGGCGCGAACGGGCTGCCGGTGGCGACCAGTGCCTTGCCGTCGGTCCACTCGATGACTTCCGCCGGTGTCGCTTCGACGCGTGAGGTCGGGTTGGACAGCGGCATCACCAGCGGGCTCTCGCAACCGGCCTGCACGGCACGGATCACGTCTTCGCTGAACAGGCCACGCTGGCCGGATACACCGATCAGCACGCTCGGCCTGGCGGCCTTGACCACATCCAGCAGGCCACGGTCACCGAAGTCGGCCACGCTGTCGATATCGTGGGCCAGACGGCTCTGGAAGTCGTAGAGGCCTTCCATGTCGCTGGTCAGCAGACCGAAGCGATCGACCATGAAGACGCGCTTGCGGGCCTCGGCCTCTTCCATGCCTTCCTTGACCATCGCCACCACGATCATCTCGGCGATACCGCAACCGGCGCTACCCGCACCCAGGAAGGTGACGCGCTGGTCGGAGAGCTTCTCGCCCTTGGCCTTGCAGGCCGCCATCAGGGTCGCGACCACCACGGAGGCAGTGCCCTGGATGTCGTCGTTGAAGCAGCAGACTTCATCGCGGTAACGCTCGAGCAGCGGCATGGCGTTGGCCTGCGCGAAGTCCTCGAACTGGATCATGGCCTTCGGCCAGCGACGCTTCACGGCAGTGATGAACTCGGCCACGAAGGCGTTGTAGTCATCACCGGTGACGCGCTCGTGACGCCAGCCCATGTAGCGCGGGTCGTCAAGCAGCTTCTGGTTGTTGGTGCCAAGATCCAGCGAGATCGGCAGGGTGTAGGCCGGGCTGATGCCGCCACAGGCGGTGTACAGCGACAGCTTGCCGATGGGGATGCCCATGCCACCGATGCCCTGATCGCCCAGCCCCAGGATACGCTCGCCATCGGTGACGACGATGACCTTGACGTTGTCCTTGGTCGCGGAGCGCAGGATGTCATCCATGTGCTCGCGGTCCGGGTAGGAGATGAACAGGCCGCGGTGGTTGCGGTAGATGTTGGAGAACTCCTCGCACGCCTGACCGACGGTCGGGGTGTAGATGATCGGCATCATCTCCTCGAGGTGTTCCTCGATCACGCGGAAGAACAGGGTCTCGTTGTCGTCCTGCACCGAGCGCAACAGGATGTGCTTGTCGAGGTCGGTGGCGCACTGCTGATACTGGCTGTAGACGCGCGCGACCTGCTCTTCGATGCTCTCGACATTCTGCGGCAGCAAGCCCATCAGATTGAAGCTGACACGCTCCTCGAGGCTGAAGGCGCTGCCCTTGTTGAGCAGCGGCATCTCGAGCAGGCTCGGGCCGGCGTAAGGAACGTACAGGGCGCGCTTGGAAGTATCCGTCATGGCGAGACTCTTGAATCAGTGGGGACGACCTCACGCTCGGCAAGCTTCTCGGCATGCCGGCAGACAAGCGCAGCATGCCCGCTGAAGCACCGCAGAAGACCTGCTGGCAACCGGGCGTCCGAGGGACCTTTCGACGTGCAGTTTCCACGTGCGAACAAGGCATGATGATAGCACGCGCAGTGCTATCTCCGGCAGCCTGTGCAAGGTCGGCGTGCGTTGCGCAGACAAGGGTACTGCATGACGAGAAACGCCCCGCTCATCCCCCTGACGGGGAAGGAGCGAGGCGTTCGCGGTCACGCGCGGGGAATGGCTCAGGCCAGATCGGCACGCGATGCCGGCTTGCGCGGCGCAAGGGCGAAGAAGGGACGCAGCTTCACGCCCAGCATGTTGCCGGCGAAGGCCATCACCAGCCATAGCCAGCCATGCAGGCTGCCGGAGGAGATGCCGCCGAAGTAGGCGCCGATGTTGCAGCCGAAGGCCAGGCGCGCGCCGTAACCCAACAGCATGCCACCCAGCACGGCAGCCACCAGCGAGCGCAGCGGAATGTTCCACTTCGGCGCGAACTTGCCGGCCAGCAGCGCTGCCGCCAGCGCCCCCACCACGATGCCGATGTTCATCACCGTGGTGATGTCCGTGTAGAGCGGTGCCGCCAGTGCCTTGGCATTGCCCGCCGCCTGCCAGTAACCCCAGTCACTGACATCGAAGCCCAACGTGGTGTAGACCTTGGTGCCCCACAGCGCGAAGGCCGAGGTGATGCCCCACGGACGCCCGGCCAGCGCCAGGGTGGCGAAGTTGAGCAGCGCCAGCGCCACGGCGCCCGCCAGCAGCGGCCAGGGGCCGCGCAGGAAACGTGACAGGCCGCGCGGCTGGCTGTCGGTCACGGCGGCCTTCTCGAGCTCACCATGACGACGCTTCTCCAGCGTGCGTGTCACCAGCACGATGATGGCGAACAGCGCCAGGCTGACGATGATACCGCCCAGCGCACCGAAGCTGTCCACCAGCGAGACGGCGGGCAGCGACGGCAGGCTCTGCCACCAGCTGAAGTGCGCGGTGCCGATCACCGAGCCGACGCAGAAGAAGATCAGGGTGATCACCATGCGCGCATTGCCGCCGCCGACGGTGAACAGCGTGCCCGAGGCGCAACCGCCGCCCAGCTGCATGCCGAGACCGAACAGGAAGGCGCCGACCACGACGGAGGTGCCCAGCGGCGAGACGAAGCCGGAGACGTCCTGCCCCCACAGGCTGCCCGCTGCCAATACCGGGAAGAACAGCACCACGGCAATCGCCAGCATCAGCATCTGCGCACGCAGGCCACGGCCACGACGCTCGGTGATGAACACTCGCCAGGCGGAGGTGAAGCCGAAGGCCGCGTGATAGAGCACCACGCCCAGCGCGCCGCCGATCAGCAGCAGCAGGCCCTGGCGCCAGCCGGCGACCAGGCCCAGCAGCACTGAGGCAATGACCAGCAGCCCACCCGCCCAGACGGCGCGAGGGTTGATGGTGGTAGATGGCTGGGCAGGCTCACTGGCCTTGCCCGGCATCACGTGTTGACTCATGTCGTACCCCCTTGTGTATTCAGCATGCTTGAAGCATTGATGCGGCAAGCCTAACGCGTCGCTTTATAGCTGTGAATGAATTTCCAGCACGCTTTTCATTCCCCGCGGGTATATGCCTGACATCACGCCCCGGGCGCCATCAGCATGACAGCCCCGAAGACGCCACCCTCTGAAACGACGGTGCCAGCAACAGAAACCCCCGCCATCCGGGAAGATGACGGGGGCCGATCGAGCAGCATGGACGGGCGACCTAGAGGAAGTTGCCCAGACCGACGGCGCGACGCAGACGCTCCATCATCGGTGCGGCCTCTTCGCGGGCCCGCTCGGCGCCACGCTTGAGGATCGCCTCGACATGCGCCGGGTCTTCCATCAGCTCGACGTAACGCTCGCGCGGCGCCTTGAGGTGGTCATTCAGGTATTCGAACAGCTGGTTCTTGGCGTCGCCCCAGCCGATACCGGCCGCGTACTGCTCACGCATGGCGGCGACTTCCGCCTCGGTGGCGAAGGCCGAATAGATCTGAAACAGCGAACAGGTATCCGGGTCCTTCGGCTCGCCCGGCTCCAGCGAGTTGGTCTTGATCTTGCGCACGCTCTTGAGCAACTGCTTCTCGGTGCCGAACAGCGGGATGGTGTTGTTGTAGCTCTTGGACATCTTGCGACCATCGAGACCCAGCAGCAGCTGGGATTTCTCGTCGGTCACCGCCTCGGGCATGGTGAAGTAGTTGCCCTTGAAGAGGTGGTTGAAGCGTCCGGCCATGTCGCGCGCCATCTCGATATGCTGGATCTGGTCACGCCCCACCGGCACCTTGTGCGCATTGAACATCAGGATGTCCGCCGCCATCAGCACCGGATAGCTGAACAGCCCCATGCTGATGCCACGATCCACGTCCTCGATGCCCGCTTCCTCGTTCTCGGCCACGGCGCCCTTGTAGGCATGCGCACGATTCATGAGGCCCTTGGCGCAGACACAGTTGAGCAACCACATCAGCTCCGGAATCTCAGGCACATCCGACTGGCGATAGAAGATGGCGTTGTCGGTGTCCAGCCCCAGCGCCAGCCAGGTGGCGGCGATCTCACGGCGGGATTCCTGCACGCGCTTCGGGTCCTGACACTTGATCAGAGCATGGAAATCGGCGAGGAAATAGAAGGACTGGACCGTCGGGTCCTGGCTGGCCTCGATGGCGGGCTTGATGGCGCCGACATAGTTGCCGAGGTGAGGGGTGCCGGTGGTCGTGATGCCGGTAAGAACGCGGGTCTTGGTCATGGATGCACTTCTTGGGCGTCTGAGTCGGGGAGCGTGCCACTTGGCGGGACCTGCTCACAATGAATCACGACAGGGCACGACGGCGCGCATCACGATGCGATGAACCCGCCATGTCCTGCCGCTGCATTGCACTCATCTTACCCTGAGGGGCATGGCCTTCGTAAGGGCCGGACAGACGACCAGCGCCCCATGCACGCCATGTGCCCACCGGCAGGTGTCAGCCCTTTGCCAGTGCATCTTCCAGCGAGATCACCGGCATGCCGAAGGCAGCGCCGACTTCCGCAATCGTCAGCTGGCCGGCATGCACGTTGAGGCCTGCCGCGAAGTGACGATCTTCCCGCAATACCTTGCGATAGCCGCCATTGGCGAGCTTCACCACATAAGGCAGCGTCGCGCTGGTGAGTGCCTGGGTCGAGGTACGCGCCACGGCCCCCGGCATGTTGGCCACGCAATAATGCACGACACCATCGACGAGATAGGTCGGTTCCGCATGGGTCGTGGCGCGACTGGTCTCGAAACATCCGCCCTGATCGATCGCGACATCCACCAGTACCGCACCGGGCATCATGTTGCGCAGATGCTCGCGACGGATCAGCTTGGGGGCCGCGGCACCGGGCACGAGCACGGCCCCAATGATCAATGCCGAATGGCGTACCGCCTCATCCAGTGCCTCGGATGTCGAATAGACCGTACGAATCTGCCCCTGATAGCGGTGATCCAGCGTCTCGAGGCGGTTCAATGACGTATCGAGAATCACCACCTCGGCGCCCAGCCCCAGCGCCATGCGCGCCGCATTCTCCCCCACCACGCCGCCGCCGATCACCGTGACCCGCGCCGGTGGCACGCCAGGCACACCGGGCAACAGCCCCCCCATCCCGCCTTGCGCCTTCTCCAGCGCATGCGCGCCGGCCTGGATCGCCATGCGCCCGGCAACGCGGCTCATGGGCGCCAGCAGCGGCAGACCACCGGCGGTGTCGGTGATGGTCTCGTAGGCAATCGCGGTCACCCCGCTATCCAGCAGGCTTTCGGTCAGCTCACGGGCGGCGGCCAGATGCAGGTAGGTGAACAATGTCTGGCCGCTGGTGAGACGTGCCACCTCGGCCGACTGAGGCTCCTTGACCTTGAGTATCAGCTCGGCCTCACGAAAGACCTGCTCGACATCCGATTCAAGACGAGCCCCGACCCCCTGGTACTCGGCGTCACTGAACCCACTGCCCTCACCCGCACCACGCTCGACGATGACGTCATGGCCATGGGCAATCAGCTCTCGCACCCCGGCGGGCGTCAGAGCGACACGGTATTCATGGTTCTTGATTTCCTTCGGCACGGCGATCTGCATGACGAGCTCCTTGCACTGCTGGCGGAATACGGCGATGTCATCTCGACACCTCCTACAAGCACAGCAGACTCGTCAGCGTCGCGCCAATCAGATGCCAGCAAGATTCACCAAAACACGACAGCAATGCAGTGGAATGCAGGGAATCATCGTTGGCTGGCAGCATCCTCGCTCACCAGCACAGCCGAATAGCATTCACGGTAAGCCTCGGGCATGCGTCTGGCTCGCCCACTCGAGAGTTCGATGCAGACGAAGCGCGTGCGTGCCTCCAACAGCGTCAGACCATCCGAGCAACGACGCAGCTGAAAGCGGCGCGTCAGGCTCAGGCGGCCATCGCACGCCACCAGCCAGGTGGCCAGCATCAGCGAATCGCCAAGCCGTGCGCTGGCCAGATAGTCGATCTCGTGACGATGCACCGCCATGCCGCGGTCCTGCTCACGGTAGTGCGCCAGGCCAAGCCCCAACGCTTCGGAGTGTGCCCAGCTGATGTCCTCCAGCCAGCGCACATACTCGGCATTGTTGACGTGACCATAACCATCCAGCGCCTTCTTCTTCACGCTGATCGGCAACAGGAACGGGCGTGGCAGTGCCCAGCCGGGGGAATCTTGCGTCAACGGCGGCGCGTCGCTCGCCTTCGAGGTGCCTTTGCTCATGCCACGAACTCCGGGTCCTCATCGCGCGGACGCGCCTGTGGTGCGGCCTGCTGCGGCGCGCTTGCCCCACACGCCCAGCACTCGCTGAAGCTGCCCTCGAGATGTTCGCCACAGGCACACTGCCAGTCCGGCAGGGCCGGCGCGGCCTCGATGCTCGCCAGCAGGCGGCGGGCACGTGGAAGGTCATGCTCTGCCACCCACAGCTGGGGCTCGCAGTCGAGCACGGGCAACTCGCCCGCGGCCGAACCGAGCAGGCGATTACGCAGCTCACAGGAGATACCCTCGCTTTCCAGCAGGTTGCGCCAGTGATCGAGCAGCACGAGATTGTGATGAGATGTCAGTCGTCTATACATGCCGTCAGACTATCAGAGTCCATGAGCCATGGACGATTAGCCAAAAGCGAGCTGAAGTCGATAGGCCAGCCACAGACGACTCACAAGCCACAGACGACAACGCCGCCCCGAAGGGCGGCGTTGTCGTCGATACCGGATGGCACAGCCATCAGTCCTGATATCCGTCAGGCGTCATCAGTCGCGATAGACGCGCACACCGAGGGCCTTGAGGTAGGAAGTCTCGGGGATGGACGGGTGCACCGGGTGGTCACTGGCCTGATGGCCCTGGAAGATGACCTGACCATGGCGGTCCTGGTGACGCACGGCGCCACGCACCACATCCATCAGGCGCTCCGGCGCCAGATGCATGGAGCAGGAGCCGGACATCAGCAGGCCGTCACGGCCCAACAGGCGCATGGCTTCACGGTTGAGGCGTGCATAGGCGCGCTCACCGTTGGTGATGTCCTTGCGCTTGCGGATGAAGGCGGGCGGATCCGCGATGATGACGTCGAACTGCTCGCCTTCCGCACGCAGGGCCGAGAGGGCCTCGAAGACATCCGATTCCGCGATGGAGACGCGGTCCTCGACACCGTTGAGCACGGCATTGCCCGAGACGCGCTCGAGTGCCGCGCCGGAAGCATCGACACACAGCACTTCGCTGGCGCCATGCGCCGCCGCCTGCACACCCCAGCCACCGACGTAGCTGAACAGGTCCAGCACGCGCTTGCCTGCCACCTGACGATTCAGCCAGGCACGGTTGTCGCGGTGATCATAGAACCAGCCGGTCTTCTGGCCATCCAGTACCGGCGCGCTGAACTGGACCCCATTCTCTTCCAGCAGCAC
This sequence comes from Cobetia sp. UCD-24C, assembly GCF_001306765.1. Taxonomy (NCBI): domain Bacteria; kingdom Pseudomonadati; phylum Pseudomonadota; class Gammaproteobacteria; order Oceanospirillales; family Halomonadaceae; genus Cobetia; species Cobetia sp. UCD-24C. Next base: position 136,359 of record NZ_LJTD01000007.1, read on the forward strand.
GCTTTCCGGCAGCTCGCCATAGACGACTTCGACGTTGCGCTCGAGCTGTTCCTGACGGCGACCGCTGGAATCGTTCTTGAACACGATGGCGGTCGGCTTGACGACCTTCAAGAGCGCATCGACGATCACTTCCGCCAGTCGCTCCATGCCGAAGGTGTTGAGCTGGCAGACCAGCACGTCGCCGAAGCGATCGACGATCAGACCCGGCAGCAGGTCGCCCTCGCCGTGGACCAGACGGTAGAACGGCTTGTCATAGAGGCTCTCGCGCAGCGACAGTGCCTGGTTGAAGCGATGCACCAGCAGCGAGCGGTCCAGACGCTGTTCCGGGTTGCGCGAGACGATACGCGCGCAGATCAGCGAGTTCGGGTTGACGTAGGCAACGCCCATCGCGCGGCCGTTGCTGGCCTCGATGATCGCCTGGGCACCCGGCTCGAAATTCTTGAGCGGCGTCGCGACGGTATCGACTTCATTGGAGTACAGCCACAGATGGCCAGCCTTGAGGCGGCGATCAGCATTCTTCTTCAGGCGCAGACGTTCAGTCACGGGAATCATCCATAAGACAGGGAAAGGGACAGGACGACGACAGGGCGCGCCCGAATGGGGCCATTCTAGTCGTCATGGCGGCCCCGGTCACGGAGCCTCCGGTCAAGTGATCATCAAGGGCCAGCGAGACATGTCTGACCCGTGCCGGCACGAACGGCACTAGCTCTGACAATGAGGGCAGAAGCAGCTGGCACGCTGCCCGAGCACCAGGCTCATGATCTCATGGCCACACTCACGGCAGGGCTCGCCCCCTCGCCCATAGACGTTGAGGCGCTGGGCGAAGTAGCCGGGCTTGCCATCACCACCGACGAAATCACGCAAGGTGGTACCGCCTTGCTCGATGGCAGCCGCCAGCACGCTGCGCGAGGCCTCGGCGAGGCGCTCATATTCCTCCAGAGAGGTCTCCCCCGCCGGACGACGCGGGTCGATGCCAGCCATGAAGAGCGCCTCACTGGCGTAGATGTTGCCCACGCCGACCACATTGGCGTTGTCCATCAGGAAAGGCTTGATCGCCACGCGTCGCTTGCGCGAGCGCGCGAAGAGAAGCTCACCGGTGAAGGCATCCGACAAGGGCTCCGGCCCGAGCCTCGCCAGACGTGTGTCAGCGTGCGGGTCACCGCGCACGAAGTCGACGAAACCGAAGCGACGCGGGTCGTGATAGCGCAACACCTGGCCATTGCCCAGCACCACATCGACATGGTCATGCGTACGGGGCGGCGTGCCGATGGGTACCAGCCTCAGACTGCCGGACATGCCCAGATGCCAGAGCAGGTGGCCATCGGCGATCGGCAACAGCAGGTACTTGGCACGGCGCGAGAGCTCACCGAAACGCTGCCCCACCAGCCACTCCGCCAGCTCACTCGGTACTGGCGTGCGCAGCCGTGGCTGACGCACGATCACCTCGGTGACCTCCTGGCCCTCGACCAATGGTGCGATACCACGGCGAGTCGTCTCGACTTCCGGTAATTCGGGCATGCTTCCTCCTCGACTGACCGCCAGACGCACAACAGGGTGACGACAGAAGCCGCCACCCTGTTGCAGGATGCCGGAACTCCGACATCCAGATACTCGAAAACCCGGTCAGGACCGGGTTTTCGAGGGTTCCGACAGCACGCTGGCGGGAGACAAGATCACTTGATCTTGGCTTCCTTGTACATCACGTGCTTGCGAACGACCGGATCGTACTTCTTGAATTCAAGCTTGTCCGGAGTGTTACGCTTGTTCTTGTCGGTGGTGTAGAAGTGGCCAGTACCGGCACTTGACACCAACTTGATCTTGTCACGCATTTTCAGTTTCCTTCCACAGTCGCATTCACCGAACGATTGAGAGCGTTGCCCTCGGCTCGGTTGCCATTGCTACAGGGGCTGTCTTCTAGTGTTTAGAAGCGCTCGCCACGTGCAGTGAGGTCCTTGAGGACTTCGTCGATACCCTTCTTGTCGATGATGCGCATGCCCTTGGTAGAGACGCGCAGCTTGACGAAGCGCTGCTGGGATTCAACCCAGAAACGGTGGGTGTGCAGGTTCGGCAGGAACCGGCGACGAGTCTTGCGCTGGGAGTGAGAAACGTTGTTACCAGTCACCGGGCGCTTGCCGGTAACCTGACATACTTTGGACATTGGAGCCTCCAACCGCTGCGTTGGCTAAGTTGTTCAAAACCTGTCGGGCAAACCGGAAGTGGCAGGCGCCGCCTCATGCCCTGATTTCAAAGTGTGTTACGTCCATTCCGGAAGACAAGCTTCAGGGTACTGGAACGTGCAGGCGCAGCATTTTACCCGAAGAGGAACGTGAAAGCACGTCCTATACAGATTTTTTTCGCCAGCACGCCCATGCCCGACGTGTCACATCGGTACAGACGCTTCTCAGCCAAACGCTTCACTCAGCCAATGTCGGCCAGAGTGGTCGCGAATTCTGTGGTGGGTGATACGGGAGGCGCAACATTACCACAACCAGTGCCCTGGTTTGCAATCCCTGCGCATTTCTCACGCCAGCGGCGACCGCATCTGGCGGGGGCTGTACCGTCATCGAGCACTCAGCGGCTCAGCCTCCTCGACACCCCAACTAGAGCCAGCCGCGCTCGGCAAACGAAACCACTTCGCCGTCTCCGACCACGAAGTGATCCAGTACGCGAATATCGAAAAGCCCCAGCGCCTCTTCCAGGCGCTGCGTGATGCGCCGGTCGGCCTCGCTGGGCTCCGCGACGCCGGAGGGATGGTTGTGGGCCAGAATCAGGGCGCCAGCATTGAGCGCCAGCGCCCGCTTGACCACTTCGCGCGGGTAGACGGCGGCGGCATCCAGCGTGCCGGTGAAGAGTGTCTCGAAGCGGATGACGCGATGCTGGCTGTCGAGAAACAGCGCGGCGAACACCTCATGCGGCAGGTCGCGCAGATGCGAGGACAGATAGCGCCGCACCAGCAGGGGCGACGTCAGGGCGGCCCCGCGCATCAACAGGCTCTCCAGATGGCGACGCGACAGCTCAAGCGAAGCCTGCAGCTGCACGTACTTGGCGTCACCCAGTCCGCGCGCCGCGCAGAAGTCCTGCTGGGTCGCCTCCAGCAGCGGCCTGAGACCGCCGAAGGTGTTCAGCAGGTCGCGCGCCAGATCCACCGCTGAGCGTCCTTTTATGCCCACGCGCAGAAAGATGGCCAGCAGCTCGGCATCTGACAAGGCCCCTGCCCCTGACGACAACAGCTTCTCGCGCGGACGCTCCCCGACCGGCCACTCTCGAATCCCCATGCACTCTTCTCCCATCGCCTGTCGCCCCGAATGGCTGACAGTCCAAAGCATGAGAAGCGTGGTCAGATGCCGCCTCTTTCGCCATTGTGAGCATCAACGCTTGTCGCCCCGAGGGGCTGCGTCTGGCCCCTGCATCCCACTCGAGAGGAGCCCCCGCCCCATGAAGTGAGCGCTCGCATGGACCATGGCGACACTCGGCGTCGCGGGCCAGCGGCGCTACGCAAGGTTGCATCACGGTGATATGGTAGAGGGCAAACGCGCGAGCGTAGCAATCGACGCATCAGGGACGCAGGACACACCATGCATTCACTCGCCGGACGGCGCATTCTGCTGGGCATCAGTGGCGGCATCGCGGCCTACAAGGCCGCTCTGATCACCCGCCTGTTGAAAAAGGCGGGCTGTGAAGTGCGCATCGCCACGACCGAAGGGGCTCAAGCCTTCATTACACCGCTGACCTTGCAGGCGTTGTCGGGCAATCCGGTGCACACCTCCCTGCTGGACCCCGAGGCCGAGGCCGGCATGGGACATATCGAGCTGGCACGCTGGGCGGAGGTCATCCTGATCGCGCCTGCCACCGCCGATCTGATGGCCCGCCTGGTGCATGGGCATGCCGATGATCTGCTCACTACCCTGTGCCTGGCCAACAGCGCGCGCTGGGTGATGGCCCCGGCGATGAATCAGGCCATGTGGGCGCACCCCGCCACCCAGCGCAATGCCCGCCAGCTCAGTGCCGACGGCTGGACGCTGCTCGGCCCCGCCAGCGGCGAACAGGCCTGTGGCGACGTGGGCGCGGGCCGCATGCTGGAGCCGGAAGAGATCGTCGCGGCGCTGAGCGACCTCATGAGCCAGAGCGACCCCAGCCGCCAGAGCAATGAGATGTCGTTGCCGGCCGCAGGCCTGACGGTGACCATCACCGCCGGCCCGACCCGCGAGCCGCTGGACCCGGTGCGCTACCTGAGCAATCACAGCTCCGGCAAGATGGGCTATGCGCTGGCCGCCGAGGCTGCGGCGCTGGGCGCCAGCGTGCGCCTGATCAGTGGCCCGGTGGCGCTGACGACGCCGACTGGCGTCGAGCGCATCGATGTCGAATCCGCGCTGGACATGCAGGCCGCCGCCGAGGCAGCCGCCAGCGAGAGCGACCTCTTCATCGGCTGCGCGGCAGTCGCCGACTTCCGCCCGGCCACGGTCGCCGACCACAAGCTCAAGAAGCAGGCGGGCGAGGAGCAGATGCAGGTCACGCTGATCCGCAACCCGGATATCATCGCCGGTATCGCCGCCCAGACGCAGGCAAGCCGCGCCGCCGGTCAGCGGGCACCACTGGTGATCGGCTTCGCCGCCGAGACCCGCGACGTGCTGCGCTATGCACGCGACAAGCTCGCGCGTAAACAGCTCGACATGATCGTCGCCAATGATGTGAGCACGCCGGGCCTTGGCTTCGGCAGCGACAGCAATGCCGCCACCCTGCTGTGGCAGCCGCTCGATCAGAACACGAACACGCAACACGAACAGGCCATCGCGGCCTGTCCCAAGACGGAACTGGCGCGCGCGATTCTGATGCGCGCCCTGGCACTCCATCAGCACAGGGTCAGCCTCGACCCTGCCATCCAGACCGTTACACCGACTGTCACCGACGATCAGGAAGCACCTTAGATGACCCGCCCCCGGCTCGAACTCAAGATTCTCGACGAGCGCGTTCGCGATTACCCGCTGCCGCATCACGCCACTCCCGGCAGCGCCGGCATGGACCTGCGCGCACTGCTCGACGCGCCGCTGACATTGGCGCCGGGCGCCTGTGAGCTGGTGCGCACCGGGCTGGCGATCCATATCGCCGACCCCGCACTGGCCGGCATGATCCTGCCGCGCTCCGGTCTGGGGCACAAACACGGCATCGTGCTGGGCAATCTGGTCGGCCTGATCGACTCCGACTACCAGGGCGAACTGATGATCTCGGTCTGGAACCGCGGCGAGAGCGAGTTCGTGCTGGAACCCGGCGAGCGTCTGGCACAGTACGTGCTAGTGCCAGTGGTACAGGCGGAGCTGGTGGAAGTCTCTGAATTCGAGGCCAGCCAGCGCGGCGAAGGCGGCTTCGGCCACTCCGGTCGCCACTGATTGACCCGTCATGCCAGAGGGCAGCCGAGCGGCAAGCTTGCGCCGACTGCCGGGCTTCCGGCTAAAAGGGAGCCATGCAGGTTTCCACACTGATCGTCATGCAGCGATAGCGCCGAGACGCATGACGCCTCAAGCGACTTCACGATTGATTCAACCGACAGGGATGCACCATGAGTCAGGTACCCGCTTCAATTTTCCGCGCCTACGATATCCGTGGCATCGTGGATGAGACCCTCACCGAAGACGGCGTGCGCGCCATCGGCCAATCCATCGGCAGCGAAGCCGCGGCACGCGGTGAATCCACCGTCGTGGTCGCGCGTGACGGCCGTCTCTCCGGCCCGCGCCTGTCCAAGGCGCTGATCGCAGGCCTGCGCGATGCCGGCCGTGATGTCGTCGACATCGGCATGGTGCCGACGCCGGTGCTCTACTACGCCACCAATATCCTGGAAGGCACCCGCTCCGGCGTGATGCTGACCGGCAGCCACAACCCGGCCAACTACAACGGTCTGAAGATCGTGCTGGCCGGCGAGACCCTGTCCGGTGACACCATCACCGATCTCTATCGTCGCCTGCAGGAAGGCGATCTGGCGCAAGGCGAAGGCAGCCTGCGTGAAGAGGACGTGCGTGAGCGCTATCTGGAGCAGATCACCGGTGATGTGGTCGTCAAGCGTCCGCTCAAGGCCGTGGTCGATTGCGGCAACGGCGTGGCCGGCGAGCTGGGCCCGGAGCTGATCCGTCGCCTGGGCGTCGACACCGTGCCGCTGTTCGACGAGATCGACGGCAACTTCCCGAATCACCACCCGGATCCGGGCAAGCCGGAAAACCTGCAGGACCTGATCAAGACCATGCAGGAAACCGGCGCGGACATCGGTCTGGCCTTCGATGGTGACGGCGACCGCCTCGGCGTCGTGACGCCCAAGGGCGAGATCCTCTACCCGGACCGCCTGATGATGGCGCTGTCGGAAGACCTGATCGAACGCGTGCCGGGCGCGCGCATCATCTTCGACGTCAAGTGCACCGGCAACCTGGCGACCGTGATCGAGAAAGCCGGCGGCACGCCGGAAATGTGGCGCACCGGCCACTCACTGATCAAGGCACGCATGAAGGAAACCGGCGCGGCACTGGCCGGCGAGATGAGCGGCCACATCTTCTTCAAGGAGCGCTGGTTCGGCTTCGATGACGGCATCTACGGCGCCGCGCGCTTGCTGGAAATCCTCGCCAAGCAGGATGTCGATGCCGACACCTTCTTCGCCCGCTTCCCGCAGGACCTCGGCACCCCCGAGATCAATGTGGAAGTGACCGACGAGAACAAGTTCGCTATCGTCGAGCGACTGGCCAGTGAAGGCGACTTCGGCAGCGACGGCGTCAAGACCACGCTGGACGGCATTCGTGTCGACTACGCCGATGGCTGGGGCCTGTGCCGCGCCTCCAACACCACGCCGATGCTGGTGCTGCGCTTCGAAGGCAAGTCAGAAGCCGCACTGGAGCGTATCAAGGACAGCTTCCGCGCCGCGCTGAAGCAGGCCGAGCCGAGCATCCAGGCACCGTTCTGATCCCGCACTCGCTCGCCATCGACAGGATGGCATGAGCCGCAACGGGGGGCGGCGGCCTGCCGCTTGATCGCCGCCCTCGCCTTGCCAGGCACTACAGCCGCTCATCCGGGCGCATCAGGTGCCTGAAGCAACCGATTTGCATGACAGCGCGCACCGCGCGCGCTGAAAGACCGTTTCGAGTGACAGTGTCCGGACTCTCTTTCCGGACCATTTTCTGTGGAGTGATACGCTGATGAGCCACGCCAACCGCGACCCGCATCAGGTGGTCGAGGTCCTGTCCGAAGCCCTGCCCTATATCCAGCAGTTCTCGGGCAAGACCGTGGTGGTCAAGTACGGCGGCAACGCCATGACCGAAGAAGCCTTGATCGACTCCTTCGCTCGCGACATGGTGTTGATGAAGGAAGTCGGCATCAATCCGGTGGTCGTGCATGGCGGCGGCCCGCAGATCGGCGCGCTGCTCGAGAAGCTGAACATCGAATCGCGCTTCGTCGATGGCATGCGCGTCACGGATTCCGAGACCATGGACGTGGTCGAGATGGTGCTGGGCGGCCTGGTCAACAAGGGCATCGTCAACCTGATCAACCAGAGTGGCGGCAAGGCCATCGGCCTGACCGGCAAGGACAGCGGCCAGATTCGCGCCCGCCAGCTCAAGGTCAGCGGCCAGACGCCGGGCATGAATGCCTCTGAAATCATCGACATTGGTCATGTCGGTGAAGTCGAGCATGTCTCCACGGACCTGATCGAACTGCTGACACGCAACGATTTCATTCCCGTCATCGCACCCATCGGGGTCGATGCCGAGGGTCGCAGCTACAATATCAATGCCGACCTGGTCGCCGGCAAGGTCGCCGAGGCACTGGGCGCGGAGAAATTGATGCTGCTGACCAACGTGGCTGGCCTGATGAACGCACAAGGCGAAGTCATGACCGGCCTGACCACCGAGGCGGTGGATGGCCTGATCGAGGATGGCACCATCTACGGTGGCATGCTGCCCAAGATCAGCTGTGCACTGGACGCCGTGAAGCAAGGCGTGCGCAGTGCTCACATCATCGATGGCCGCGTGCCACATGCGACCCTGCTGGAAATCTTCACCAATGCCGGGGTCGGCACGTTGATCAGCAACGCGGAAGCGGACACTGACAAGGCGTAAGGTGACAAGCCGGGGCTCGGCCCCGGTGTTTCGCGCGAGGCAAGCGACATGCCTCAGGACACGGACCCGCCCGTAGCACACTGCTGCAGGCCGCGATAAACGACAAGATTCCATGACGCAGGCGAATCCAAAACAATCACGTCGCGAACAGATCCTCCAGGCACTCGCTCTGATGCTGGAAGAGGACAGCGGCAAACGCATCACGACTGCAGCACTGGCACGACAGGTCGGTGTCTCGGAGGCGGCGCTCTATCGTCACTTCCCCAGCAAGGCACGCATGTTCGAAGGACTGATCGAATTCATCGAGAGCACGCTGTTCGAGCGTATCGCGCTGATCATTCAGGACAACGACACTGCGCATGCCAGGGTGCATCACATCCTGAGCCTGCTGCTGGGCTTTGCCGAGAAGAACCCGGGCCTGTGTCGTCTCCTCAACGGTGATGCCCTCACCGGCGAGACGGCACGCCTGCGCACGCGCATGGCGCAGCTGTTCGAGCGTCTCGAGACGCAGATCAAGCAGGTGCTGCGCGAAGCCGAGCCTCGCGAAGGACTGCGACCGGCCATCACCGTCACGGCAGCGGCCAATCTGCTGCTGGCGTGTGCAGAAGGTCGTATCGGCCAGTACGTGCGCAGCGACTATCGCAAGCGCCCGACCGAGCACTGGGAAGACCAGTGGCAGCTGCTGAGCCGCGACCTGCTGCTGAGCAGTCAGGAGCGCATTGCCGTCTGAGGGCCTTGCCCCGCGCGCATGCGCCGCACCAAGACGAACGCCCCGCCTGCAGTCATTGCAGGCGGGGCGTTTTTGCTGGGTCAGGCCTTCTCATGTCGCCACCGGGTGGGGTGGGATGGAGTGGGAGCGGACTACACGGACGGCGCCTCAGGCGTTGACGCTGAAGCGCTCCAGTATGGCCTCGGCGGACATCGGCCGCGCCAGCAGGTAGCCCTGATAGGTGTCGCAACCCAACCGCTTGAGCTCCTCGAACTGCACGTCCGTCTCGACTCCCTCGGCGACGATCTCATGGCCCAGCGAGTGCCCCAGGCTGATCACGGCACCGACCAGCTGGATGGCCTGCTGATTGGGACAGCGGATACCGCCGTCAGAGCCGGCGACCGCATCCATCTTCATCACGAAACTGCGGTCGACCTTGAGCACATCCAGCGGCAGGGATGACAGATAGGACAGCGACGAATAGCCCTGCCCGAAGTCATCCAGCGCCACACGCACGCCCAGCTCGCGCAGCGCGCCGAGCACGGCAAGCCCCCCTTCCATGTCCTGGATCAGCAGCGTCTCGGTCACCTCGACTTCCAGCCGCGTCGGCGACAGCTTCTGGCTTTCCAGCACGCCGAAGACTTCGTTCTCGTAGCCCGAGGTAAGCTGGCGCGCCGACAGGTTGACCGCCATGCGCGGCATGTGAAGGCCGGCGTCCTGCCAGCGCACCATCTGGGCACAGGCCTCCTCGAGCACGAAACGCCCGAGACGGAAGATCAGGCCGGTCTCTTCGGCCAGCGGAATGAACTGGGCCGGCGAGATCATGCCCAGCTCCGGATGCTGCCAGCGCAGCAGCGCCTCGACACCCTGCAGCTCACCATGACTATCCAACTGCGGCTGGTAATGCAGATAGAGCTGCTCGCTGCCGATGGCCTGACGCAGGTCCTGCTCCAGCGTCATGCGCGAGGCGACATGCTTGTCCAGCGACGACTCCCAGCGCAGCGCATGATCGCCGCGCGACTTGGCGTGATAGAGCGCCACATCGGCATTCAGCATCAGCGCCTGGGCATCGCCATTGGTCTCGGACAGCACATAGCCTGCCGTCAGACTGATGATCAGCGGGCGCCCCAGAATCGTGAAGGGACGCTCGACTTTCTGCTGTATCTCTTCCACCACCTGCGCCGGATCATCATTGCCATGCGGCAGATAGAGGCCGAACTCATCGGCCCCTAGACGCGCTACCAGACCGCCCGGCGGCAGCAGACGACGCAGACGCTCGCCGACCGCGACCAGCAGCTGGTCACCGGCTTCATGGCCCAGGCCATCGTTGACGGTCGAGAAACGGTCGATATCGGCGTAGATCATCAAGCCACCCGCCGCGACGCGCTCGTCGGCCGCCGCCATGAAGGCCTTGCGGTTATAGAGCCCCGTCAGGGCGTCATGACGCGCCAGGAAATCGAGCTGACGCTCGGATTCCTTGTGCGCACTGATGTCGAGCAGCAGGCCTTCCCAGTAGCGCACGCCATCCTCGCCCTCGATCATCACGCTGCGGTCCAGCACCCAACGCTCATGGTCGGCGATGATGCGGAAGACCTGCTCATGACGCATCTGCGCGCACATCGCCCAGTGGCGGGCGGCACTGACGGATTGACGGTCCTCCTGATGGATCAGCTCGGTCAGGGTGATGCCGGCGCCGACCAGTGATTCGGCCGAGCGACCGAACAGCTCGGCCGAGCCGTTGCTGATGAAGGTCAGCACTCCAGTGTTGACCTCGATGCGATACACCACGCCCGGCAGGTTATCCATCAGCGTCACCAGGGTGCGAGAACGCGCCGTCATCGACTCGAGCGCGCCCTCCAGCTCATCGTGGCGCTCAGCGCGCTTGCGCTCGGCGCGCGCCACCACGACCACCAGCACGACCAGGAAGATGCCGCCGAGCAGCATGCCGAACCAGATACGATTCCACCACAGCCACCACAGGCTGGAGAGCGGCTGACTCACGACGCTGAACAGCTTGAGCGGTGCGATATAGCTGCCCGCCGCCATGCGCGGCTGGCCGTCGAAGCCCGGCACATGGTAGCGACGTACACCACGCTCGGAGATGTACTTGCCCATGTTGGCCATCGAGGACAACGGCAGCTTGCCGGTCACGCCCAGCGCATGCTCCTGGGGGCTCGAGAACAGCAGCAGACCGTTGGTGGAAAACAGGCGCAGGCGCTGCCCATCATCGGAATTCGGGTTGGCCAGCAGGCTGCGTGACTCGGAGAAGTCCAGGCAGCCGATCAGCAGCCAGGACATGCCTTCGATATCCATGTGACGGTAGAACGGCAAGCCCGGCTGACCGGATGCCAACGGCAGTGCTGAGCCGAACAGCAGACTACTGCGTCCGGGCAGCGCCTGGGCTTCCGGCTGGGTCAGCTGCCAGCTGCAACTGCGCCCCACGCCGATCTGACGCAGGCTGCTGCCGCGGTAATCGGCAAACGGCACCACCATCAGCGAGACCAGAGAGGGATGACGGCCCAGCGCGCTGTCCAGCGAGCCACGCCACAGCTCCTTGCCTTCGCTGCTCAAGACGCGCTCCAGCACCATCATCTCGCGCGAGACATTGGCGATCAGCTGCTCGGTGGAGATATGCAGCTGGGTATCCAGCAGCTCCAGGCGACGCATTTCCTGTTCACGCACATCAAACCATTGGCTGGCCAGAAACAGGCCACCCAATACCACCATCAAGGCTGCATTGAGCCCAAAGATTCGCCACAGCGAATGTGTGCCATTGACGTGCGAGGAGGTCGGGTCCACGGGGTCACCAGTAGAAATGTTTCATGTCTTAGTGTGACAGAATGAAACATTGTGTTGCAGTGTTCAACCAATAACGACGGATTCCTCGGGATCCACTCTCCCTCAACGAAAATGCCCCGCCGGGAAACCCGGCGGGGCATTTTCACGTGACAGCGAGCCTGAAAATCGCGGGCTCATGTCATGGGGTCATCCAACTCAGGCAGCGAAGCCTTCGCTCATGTCACCCATCGATTCACGCAGCTTCTTCATCGCGTTCTTCTCGAGCTGACGGATACGCTCGGCAGAGACGCCATAGATGTCAGCAAGCTCGTGCAGAGTCGACTTGTTGTCGCTCAGCCAGCGCTGCTGGAGGATGTCGCGTGAGCGCTCATCCAGTGCCGCCAGCGCCTTGAGCAGACGACCGTGGGAGTCGTCTTCCAGGTCCTGCTGTTCCACCTGGGCAGCCGGATCGAGGCTGTGATCTTCCAGATAGTTGGCCGGCGCCTGATAGGCAGAGCTCTCGTCGTCGCTGGGGCCGGCGTCGAAGCCTGCATCGTGGGCGGAGAGACGGCTTTCCATCTCACGCACCACGGCAGGTTTGACGTCCAGATCGCCCGCGATGGCATCCACTTCATCGTTGTTCAACCAGGCCAGACGCTTCTTGGCGCCACGCAGGTTGAAGAACAGCTTGCGCTGAGCCTTGGTGGTCGCGACCTTCACGATGCGCCAGTTGCGCAGCACGAACTCGTGAATCTCGGCCTTGATCCAATGCACGGCAAAGGAGACGAGGCGTACGCCCTGATGCGGGTCGAAACGCTTGACCGCCTTCATCAGGCCGACGTTACCTTCCTGGATCAGGTCCGCCTGCTGCAAGCCATAGCCGCTGTAGCTGCGTGCGATATGCACGACGAAGCGCAGGTGCGACATGACGAGTCGACGGGCCGACTCCAGATGATTCTCTTCATGCAACCGCAGGGCCAGCTCATGCTCTTCTTCGGCAGTAAGCACAGCGATACGGTTCACCGACTGAATATAGCCGTTTAGATCTTGACCCGGTGACAGGTGGCCAAGTGGCTGAAGACTGGTGCTCATAGTGCAGATGTCTCCATGGTTGCCTAACACGCATGCAAGTAGTGAGACTGTGAAGGGTGGGACAGGTTCCCGTCAATAGCTGTACATGGCGTGTACAATTGTCATGACGAGTAGCACTTCGTAACGCTGTCGGGTGTGTGGTGCGTTTAACCACCCACCAGCCCCCTTCACTGACGCCCGACATGAATGTTGTCGGAACGTAACTTTTGACCTTCCTGGGCAGAAACACTGGCTGAAAACCGCGAAAAATAATCGGAATCAGCGCGGAGAAATACTCGCCAGATGACGTCCGACCGCGATCCAGGCCCCTATCCAGCCCAATATTGTACTCGAAAACAGCAGCGTGGCACCCCCTGCAACGCCCAGCGCGGGCAACACATAGTTGCCGCCATAACTTTGTACAAGGGCCGTCACGGGTGCCGCCAGCCAGTTGCCGCCAAGTGCCAGGATTCCGCAGGCCAGCAGCCCTCCTCCCAGACCGTACCAGGCACCGCTGTAGAGAAAGGGACGCCGCACGAAGGCGTGGGTCGCTCCGATCAGGGTCACGACCTCGATCTCCTGGCGGCGACTCTCCACGGACAGGCGGATGGTATTGCCCACCACCAGCAACACGCCCAGCCCGAAGAGTAACGCGAGTCCCAGCGTCACTTTCTGACCCAGCTCACCCAATTGGCGCAGACGCTCGAGCCAGGCCAGATCCAGACGTGCACTGGCGACACCCGGCTCGCCCTCGAGGCGCGTGGCCAGGGCGCGGACGGACTCCGGCGTGGTGTCCAGCGGCGTGATGACGATGCTGGCCGGCAAGGGATTGTCATCCAGCAGACTCAGCGAGCGCTTGAGGTCCAGCGCCTGGGCGAACTCCTGCATGCCCTCGGCGGCGGTGATCAGGCGCACTCCCCCGACACCGGCAGCGTCGCGCAGAGAGTCCGACAGCGTCAGCGCCTGGCTCTCGTCGACCGAGGTCTCGAGATAGAGGGTGAGCTGGGCGCTGTCATTGAGCTCATTGTCGAGCAGGCGCGCGCTGTCCAGTGCCAGCCACAGCGCCGCCGGCAACGTCAGCGCGATGGCGATGGCCAGCATGGTCAGCAGGCTGGCGATGGGCGCAACCAGCAGGCGGCGTGCGCTGTCGCGCGCCATGGCAGCGTGATGACGCAGCCAGCTGCGGTAGCGGCTCTCGACCGAGACACGACTGGAGCGCGCACCCTTGCGCGCCGCACGCTCGGCGGCCTCCGGTGATTCAGGCGCCTGCGCGGCGGACTTGCGGGTACGCGTCTCGGCGCGGGGCTGGCCACGCTCGCGTGAAGAAGAGGGAGACTCGTTGCGGGAACGCGGGGGGCTCATCGGGCATCCTTGTCGGCGATCAGACGACCATCGGACAGCTCCAGCGTGCGATGGTGCAGGCGGGCGATCAGCGCCAGATCGTGACTGGCAATCATCACCGTGGTACCGATGCGATTGAAGTCCTCGAATAGACGCATGATGTCGGCGGACAGCGCCGGGTCCAGATTGCCGGTCGGCTCATCGGCCAGCAGCAGCGCGGGCTTGTTGACCACGGCGCGCGCGATGCCGACCCGCTGCTGCTCACCACCGGACAACTCGATCGGCAGCGCCTTCTCACGATGCAAAAGGCCGACCTTGTCGAGCGCCGCCCGCACCCGCCGCGCCTGTTCACGCGGCGGAACCCCCTGGATCATCAGCGGCAGGGCCACGTTGTGGAAGATGTTGCGGTCGGTCAGCAGCTGGTGGTCCTGGAAGACCACGCCGATCTGGCGGCGGTAATACGGCACCTGGGAGGTATGCAGCCGCCCGATATCATGCCCCGCCACCAGAATGCGCCCACGCGAGGGGCGCTCGAGGAGCATGATCAGCTTGAGCAACGAGCTCTTGCCGGCACCGGAATGGCCTGTCAGAAAGACCATCTCGCCACGCTCGACCCTGAAGTCGAGCCCGGCCAGTGCATCGAAGCGCCCTCCATAGCGCTTGCCGACATGCTCGAAGGCAATCATGCCTCGCGCGACTCGGCGCTGGCCTCTTCGCTTGCCTCATCGCCAGCACGTGCAAACAGGGCACTGACGAAGTCATCAGCCGCGAAGGGACGCAGGTCATCGACACCTTCCCCGACACCGATATAGCGGATCGGCAGATTGAGCTGCTTGGCCAGCGCGAAGATGATGCCGCCCTTGGCGGTCCCATCCAGCTTGGTCAGCGTCAGGCCCGTGATGTTGACCGCTTCATGGAAGGTGGAGGCCTGTGACAGTGCGTTCTGGCCGGTACCGGCATCCAGCACCAGCATCACCTCGTGGGGCGCGGACACATCCAGCTTGGCCATCACGCGCTGCACCTTCTTGAGCTCTTCCATCAGGTGGCTCTTGTTGTGCAGGCGGCCCGCGGTATCGGCGATCAGGATATCGACGTTACGCGCCTTGGCGGCTTCCAGGGCGTCATAGATGACCGAGGCACTGTCGGCGCCGGTATGCTGAGCGATGACCGGCACCTTGTTGCGCTCGCCCCACACCTTGAGCTGCTCCACCGCCGCGGCGCGGAAGGTATCGCCCGCCGCCAGCATCACGCTGCGGCCCTGGCTCTGATAGCGCTTGGCCAGCTTGCCGATGGTGGTGGTCTTGCCGACGCCGTTGACGCCGATCATCAGGATCACGAAGGGACCGCTACCCTTGGCCGGCAGCTCCAGGTCCTTGGCGACCGGCGCCAGCATCACGCGCAGCTCTTCCTGCAGCGCTTCGTAGAGCGCCTGCGGCTCCTTCAATTCCTTGCGCGAGATGCGCGCGGTCAGGTTGTCGATGATCTCGGTGGTCGCCTCGATGCCCACGTCTGCCATCAGCAGCTGGGTCTCGAGGTCTTCCATCAGCTCATCATCGATCTGCTTCTTGCCGAGGAACAGGCTGGCGACGCCCTCGGTCAGATTGGCGCGTGTCTTGCCAAGACCGGCCTTGATGCGCGCGAAGAAGCCACGACGCGGCTTTTCGCGTCCGTCGCGGGCCGTGTCACGCGCAGCGTCATCCTCGACCACGGCGTCTGCGCCAGCGGCGGCAGCCTCGGCGGCACGTGCTTCCTCTTCCTGGCGAGCCTGTTCCAGCGCGGCCTGCTCTTCGGCCTCGATGGCGGCCAGCTGCGCGGCGGCCTGACGCTCTTCTTCCTCGCGAGCCGCGATACGCGCCTCTTCGGCACGCGCTTCACTGGCGGCTTCTTCCGCACGGGCCTGAGCGGCCTGTTCGGCAGCGATGCGCTCGGCCTCTGCCTGGGCGGCCTGCTCGGCAGCCAGACGTTCCGCCTCTTGCTGGGCGGCCTTTTCGGCGGCGACGCGTTCTGCAGCGGCCTGCTCCTGGGCGATGCGCTCGGCTTCGTCTCGGGCGGCCTGTTCCTGAGCGGCCTGCTCCTGGGCTGCGCGTTCCTGGGCGATGCGCTCGGCTTCGGCCTTGGCGGCCTGATCGGCAGCCGCCTGCTCCGAGGCGCGGCGCTCGGCTTCAGCTTCGGCCTTCTGCTCTTCGAGCTTCTGAGCCTCGGCCTGCTGCTCTTCGGCCTTCTGAGCCTCGACCCGAGCCGCCTCTTCACCGGCAAGGCGCTCTGCCTCTACCTTCTCGGCCTCGAGACGCTTCGCCTCGAGCCGCGCTGCCTGCTCGGCATCGGCTTGCTCGTGGGGCGTGGCGTCTTGTGTCTGTTCAAGAGCCTGTTGCTCGAGGGCCTGCTGCTCGGAGGCTTTCTGCTCCTGAGCCTTGTGTTTCTTGCGCTTGAAAAAACCGAACATGGCGAGACAGTCCTGAACTCGTGAAAGTGGCGTCATCCTACCATCCCTTCGGGGCTGAAGGTACGCACCGCGCGGCATCCGGCGTCGCACATGCTAGACTCGCGGCATGAAAAAACGCGCATCCTCCCAAGGCCCCGCACGGGGCAAATCCAACGCGCCCTCGCGCGCTGACAAACAGAGCGGCAAGCGTGGCCAGGCCGCCGGCGGGCCAGGTCGCCTGCGCATCATCGGCGGGCGCTTCAAGCGCCGCCTGCTCAACGTGATCGACGCACCGGGTCTGCGCCCGACGCCCGACCGCGTGCGTGAGACGCTCTACAACTGGCTGGGCTTTCATGTCGGCGGCGCCCGCGTGCTTGATCTCTATGCCGGCAGCGGCGCGCTGGGCCTCGAGGCGCTGTCGCGTGAGGCGGCGCATGTCACCTTCGTGGAACGCGACAGCCGCGTCGCGCGTGCGCTCGAGGCCAATCTCGCGACCCTCGCCAACGGCGACAGCCTGCCAACGCAGGTGGTGACCGGCGATGTCCTGCACTGGCTCGAGACGGCCACTCCCGCTGCAGGCGGCATGGATCTGGTGCTGCTCGATCCGCCCTTCCGGCTCGAGCTGGCCGCCGCGAGCTGCGCGCTGCTCGAAGCGCATGGCTGGCTGAGCGATGACGCCATGATCTATCTGGAAGTGGAATCCGGCCTCGACCCCGTGGTGCCCGCCAACTGGCAGCTGCACCGGGAAAGCCGTGCCGGCGACAGTCATGGCCGCCTGTATCGGCGCCATCCGCCCGCCGCCTGAGCCACCTTCCCACTTGTGTCGACTCAGGCGGCGTCGTAGTCTGCCTGCAGGCGGGTATCGCTGCGCCATCCGGCAAGGATTCCCGACATGGCCGATATTCATCGCACCAGCATTTACCGCATACCTTTACCGCCCTCAACGAACCCCCTCGGGCCACGACCGTGACTCGACAAGGAGATAGCATGAGCACCGAACTCTTTACCCAACTTGAGCAGAAAGTCGGCCAGGCCATCGACAGCATCGAGATGCTGAAGATGGAAGTCGAAGAGCTGAAGGAAGAGAACCAGCGCCTGACCGAAGCCAAGACAGGTCAGGGCGAAGAGCTGGAACAGCTGCGCCAGACCAACGCTCAACTGCAGGAAGAGCGTGACCAGTGGGCACAGCGTCTGGAAGCGCTGGTCGCACGCTTCAGCGAGACCGAGAGCGAAACCCAGAGCGCCTGATGCTCCCGCGCGTCCTGCGCGCTGGGCCGCGTGAACATGCACTCTTGAACAATGACTCTTGAACAGGAGCGCTTGAACAAGAGGCCATGAGCAGGGCCTCATGAAAACGCCGCCGACAGGAGACTGTCGGCGGCGTTTTCGTATCGGCACAAGCACAAGGGAAATAGCCGGAGCCCAAGACAGAAGGGCCAGGATCACACCAGCGGCAGCGACATGAGCCAGGCATCTTCTCGCCCGCCATCCGCCAGCGGATAGTAGCCCTTGCGCACTCCATCCCGGGTGAAACCGGCCTTCGCATAGAGGGCAGCGGCGGCGGCATTGCTGGCGCGCACCTCCAGCAGCAGGCGCTCAAGCCCCGAGTCACGTTGCCAGTCATGCGCCTGCGCGATGGCGGCGGCCAAAAGGCGTGCACCGACGCCCTGCCCGCGCTGCGCGGCGTGTACGGTGATCGCCTCGATCTCGGCCTCGAAGGGCCCGCGCGCCAGCACCACGAAGCCGATCAGCTCTGCGGTCGACGCCTCACCGCCCGACGACTCACAGGCCTGCCACCAGGCGCCCAGCACGCAGCGCGCGTCATCGTTGAGCACATCGACCAGCTGTGACTGGCTCAGGCCGTGTGTCTGGCTGGCCTCGATAGCCTCAAGCGCCGTCAGGGTCACTTGCTCATCGGCCAGCTCACGCAGCTCGAGGCGCCGGGCAGCTGACTCGCTCATGAGGCGTCCGTCTGCGGCGATGCCGACTGCCACTCGCGCCCCCAGCGGATCAACAGCGGCCACAGTTTGCGCTTGGCGTCACTGGAGCGCGCCAGCGCCGACAGCGCCGGTCCCTGCCAGACCGGCAGGTTCAGCAGACTGGAGGTCGCCTCGCCGCGCTGGGAAGCGGTGATGCCAAGCACCTCGCGCAGCGTCTCGCTGGCCTCATCGCTGCCGAAGATCAACAGCCGCTCCGGCTGCCAACCATGACGCGCTGGGCCGCTCAGGAAGGCATGCAACCCTTCGCGAGCTTCTTCGAGTGGCGCACTGGCCTTGAGGTTGGGCAACAGCGGCCAGCGGAAGTGGCTGAAGGTGAGCCCTGATGCCGCCTCGATGCCGGCGGCGCGCCACAACGCCTTGAGCAAGGCTTCCCCTTCCAGATGCGGAGCCTCGTCACCGGGCAGCATGATCAACCAGCGCCCTTCCAGCGCCGCCAACTGAACGCTGAAGCGCAGTGGGGGCTTGTCTGCCGCTGGCGGCGTCACTGCCTCATCTGCTGCCGGAGCCTCGGCCGAGACCTGCGTCGGCGGCGTTCCCCACGAGGCGGTGCTGCTGGTCTCGGCAGCGCCGGGCGTCGGCGAGGCAGCCGCAGCGGGGGCTTCGACCGCCGCCGGCGCCATGCCCAGCAAGGCGCGTGCACTCGAGGCCGGAGAAGGCCCTGCCGGGCGTGGTGAAGCGCTGCAGGCCATACCGCCAGCCTGAGCAGAGGAGCCATGACTGGCATCCGCCGTCTGGTGGGCAGCAGGCGGACGCGGCGCCTCATCGATCAGCGCGTGCAGGCGCGCCTGGGGCGCGACCGCCTCCGCCGCTTGCGGCTCGGGCCAGTCACACGCCTGGGTGGGCAAGGCATTGGGTAGCTGATAGCGACCGACCCAGGCAGTCAGTCCCATCGCGTCCAGATATTGCAGGCGTTGCGGTTCAGGGGTCATGGTCAGTGCTTGCCGCCGCCCAGACAGTTGGGGGAATCCGGAATCTTGCCGCCGCGTGCCGCCCACTCCTGCGCGGTGTACAGGTGCAGTGCCAGTGCATGCACCGGGCCATCCAGCTCTTCGCTGAGCAAGGCATACAGCTGCTGGTGACGCTTGACCCGCGACAGGCCGCTGAAGCGATCGCTGACCAGCGTGACCTTGAAGTGGGTCTCGGAGTTGGCCGGCACGCTATGCATATGGCTCTCGTTGACGACTTCGACCATCAACGGGTCAAGCGTCGCGAGCTTGGTGTCTATCTGGGTCTGGATGCTCATGCGCAATCTCCTTGAAGGGGGGAAGCCGCACGACGGACATGCGGAAAATTGAGGGTGACGATGCGATCGCCACAACGCAAATGGCCTCGGGCATTTTGCCCGAGGCCATTGTAGCGTCTGTCGCCATCACTGACAGTCATTGCTGACGGCGCTGGCTGACAGCTCTTGCAGAAAGTGCGGCGACGACGGCCATCATGCCGAAGAGTCAGTCCAGATCGGCCAGCAGCTCGTCATCGACTTCGCTGACTTCCAGCGGTGCCTCGTCGTCCAGGTCGACCGCCAGATAGCTGTGCTCGACGGTCAGGAAGCGCTCGAAGAGTGCCTTGTCCATCGGCTCCGGCCAATGACGGGTATCTTCTTCCCAGGCGCGCAGCTCGCTTTCCAGCACGTCCAGCCAGCGCTCGGAGACGAAGCCATCCAGCGCCTCACGCGTGTCCATCTCGGGAATCAGGTAGACGGTGCTCTCCTGATTGACATCCTCCAGCGCCAGATCCTCGCCTCCCTCGCCTTCGGATTCCAGCGAGTTGATCCAGTCGACAAACGCCTGGGTCGGCTTGACGCTCAGGGCGGAACGGTTAAGCAGCTTCATTCTGCACTCTCCAGGACATTCAGGGACAATTCCGAGACAGGACACACCGTGGATGGCAGCGCCGCTCATCGAGCAGGCACGCGATGCGGGTGAGCCTCGAGGCGTCCAGCGCGTCACCCTGGCAGTGCCAGGGCGCCAGCAGACTGGACGCCGACCATTATGGCCGCTCGCGGGCAACAAAGCCAAGCGCCACCTTGCCTCATCGGCACCGATCATGCCCCGCGAGGCACTCCTCGTCAGTCATTCGTGTGAGGCAGAGACCACAACGCCCCCGATCAGGGATCGGAGGCGTTGTGGGTGCCATCAGCGTGGCCCGTCACGATGGCGCATCACACTGACGCATCATGAGGGGCTGGCGGCCGGCTGCTCAGCCCTGCTGCGGACGCATGGCCGGGAACAGCAGCACGTCGCGGATGGAGGCGCTGTCGGTCAGCAGCATCACCAGACGGTCGATGCCGATGCCTTCACCGGCGGTCGGCGGCATGCCGTATTCCAGCGCGCGCACGTAGTCGGCGTCGTAGAACATGGCTTCGTCATCCCCGGCGTCCTTCTCGGCAACCTGGGCCTGGAAGCGTTCGGCCTGATCTTCGGCGTCGTTGAGCTCCGAGAAGCCATTGGCGATCTCGCGGCCACCGACGAAGAACTCGAAGCGATCGGTCACGTGCGGGTTGGCATCGTTGCGACGCGCCAACGGGCTGACTTCGGCCGGATATTCGGTGATGAAGGTCGGCTGGTCGAGACGGTGCTCGGCGACTTCCTCGAAGATCTCGGTCTCGAGCTTGCCCAGACCCCAGATCGGCTTGACCTGGATACCGAGACGCTCCGCCGTGGCGCGCGCGGCGTCGTAATCGGCCAGGTCGGCTTCGGTGATGCCATCGCCGTACTTGATGATCGACTCGCGCATGGTCATCTGGATGAACGGCTGGCTCAGGTCGTACTCGCTGCCCTGACAGGTGATCTGCGTGGTGCCGAGCACTTCCTGGGCGGCAGTCCGGATCATGTCCTCGGTGAGCGCGATCAGGTCACGGTAGTCCGCGTAGGCCCAGTAGAACTCGAGCATGGTGAACTCGGGGTTGTGACGCGTCGACAGCCCTTCGTTGCGGAAGTTGCGGTTGATCTCGAACACGCGCTCGAAGCCACCCACCACCAGACGCTTGAGGTACAGCTCCGGCGCGATGCGCAGGTACATTTCCATGTCCAGCGCATTGTGGTGCGTGATGAACGGACGTGCGGTCGCGCCACCCGGAATTTGCTGCAGCATCGGCGTCTCGACTTCCATGAAGCCGCGATCGCTGAGGAAGCGACGGATGGAGGCGACGATGCCGGCACGCAGCGCGAAGGTGCGGCGTGACTGCTCGTTCATGATCAGGTCGACATAACGCTGGCGATAGCGCATTTCCTGATCGGACAGACCGTGGAACTTGTCCGGCAGCGGACGCAGGTTCTTGGTCATCAGCTGGGCGCTTTCGATCATGACGTACAGATCGCCCTTGCCGGATTTGTGCACCGGACCACTGGCACCGACGATGTCTCCGATATCCCAGCTCTTGATGTCCTCGAGCAGCGCTTCCGGCAGGCCCTTCTTGTCGACGTAGAGCTGAATCTGGCCGGAGACTTCCTGCAGCACGATGAAGGGGCCACGTTTGCGCATGATACGCCCGGCGACGGCGGCCTTGCGGTCCAGCGTCTCCAGCTCGGCCTTGTCCTTCTCGCCCAGCTCTTCCATCAGGTCAGCGGCGAGGCTGTCGCGACGGAAATCATTCGGGAAGGCACTCTTGCCTTCGGCGGCGGCCTGCTCGCGGCGGGCGTTCAGCTTGGCGCGACGTTCGGCGATCAGGCGGTTCTCTTCCTGAGCCTGTTCGGCGGCCTGCTGCTCATCAATGGCGGGGGTCTGCTCTGTCGACATGGAGGGGCCTGTCTCGTGTCAAAGGGTCATGGCCTGGGCCACGACAGATCATGATCAGCCTGACGATTGTGACCATCAGGGCTGACCGCGATACGGGGATTCGTGGCCTCCGCCGGCGAGACCGGCGGAGGCGAATAGGCGCTGGGCCGCGAGGGTACTCGCGCTCAGAGCCCCATCTTGAGGCTGGCGACGATGAAGTCATCGAGGTCGCCGTCGAGCACCTTGTCACAGTTGCTCGACTGGACGCTGGTCCGCAGGTCCTTGATGCGCTGGTCATCGAGGACGTAGGAGCGGATCTGGCTGCCCCAGCCGATATCGGACTTGGAGTCCTCGAGTTCCTGCTTGGCGGCGTTGCGCTTCTGCATCTCGGCTTCGTAGATACGCGCCTTCAGCATCTTCATGGCGCGGTCACGGTTGGAGTGCTGGCTACGCTCGGTTTGGCAGGCCGCCACGATGCCTGTCGGCACGTGGGTGATACGTACCGCGGAGTCCGTGGTGTTGACGTGCTGACCACCGGCGCCGGAGGAGCGATAGGTATCGGTGCGCAGGTCGGCCGGATTGATGTCGATCTCGATGTTGTCATCGATTTCCGGCGACACGAACACGGACGCGAACGAGGTGTGACGACGGCCGCCGGAGTCGAAGGGACTCTTGCGGACCAGACGATGCACGCCAAGCTCGGTGCGCAGCCAACCGAAGGCGTAATCGCCCTCGACGTGGATGGTCGCGGACTTGATGCCGGCGACTTCACCGGCGCTCGCCTCGACGATCTCGGTCTTGAAACCGTGATGCTCGGCCCAGCGCAGGTACATGCGCAGCAACATGTTGCCCCAATCCTGCGCTTCGGTACCGCCGGAGCCTGCCTGGATGTCGAGGTAGGCGTTGTTGGCGTCCATCTCACCCGAGAACATGCGGCGGAACTCGAGCTTCTCGAGACTGGCCTTGAGCTGGTCCAGCTCGCGGACGACTTCGTCCACGGTGCCTTCGTCCTCTTCCTCGACCGCCATTTCCAGCAGGTCGGAGCAGTCGGACAGACCGTTGCTCATGTCGTCGAGGGTCTTGACGACCAGCTCCAGCGACGCACGTTCCTTGCCGAGCTTCTGCGCGTAGTCCGGGTCATTCCAGACATCCGGATTCTCGAGCTCGCGAGTGACTTCCTCTAGCCGATCCTGCTTTTCGGCATAGTCAAAGGTACCCCCTCAGGACTTCTGCCCTTTCGGACAGGTCCTTGATGAGGTTGGTGATCGGATTGATCTCTTGCATGGTCGTCCTGTCTTGAGGCGATGATGCGTGAATGGGCGCGCGACAAACCTGTCTGTATCGACACTCCGCGAGACTTCGGCAAAAGCCGCACCTGCAGATGGGTAGCGCGCAAAGCCCAATATTGTAGCCATTTCCCTGCGTGGCGACCATGCCCGGCCCATCATCCGTGGCCAGCGGGCAAGCGACGGCTCTCGGCTGCCAGGCATGCCGCCCATCAGCGGGCAGGCGGCGAATACGACCAAAGTCATTCAAAGGGCCGTCAGCCCCGAATGGCCCGATTTTCCACGCCTTGCATGACGTTTATCGAATGCATGCATAAGCCATCCATTTTTTAACATGGACAGCGGGCAGGAAAAGATTCGATGGTAGAAGGCGACACTCGTATTACCCCTAACAACAATAGCGAGCCTCCCTATCATGGCACGACTGCACTCCCCCTCTCACACCCCGGCGCTCCCCGGACGCTTCGCGCTCAAACGCCTGGCAGGTTCTCTGCTGCTGGCCGGGGGCATCGTTGCCTCCCAGGGCATCATGGCCGACACGCTCAAGCTGGCGATCATGGGTGAACCGGCCTCGCTGGACCCGCAGCAGATCTCCGGCACCTGGGAAAATGACGTGGTGGGTGACCTCTTCGAGGGCCTGGTCACCGAAGCCGCCGATGGCGAGCGCATCCCCGGCGCGGCCGAGTCGTGGCAGATTTCCGACGATGGCAAGACCTACACCTTCACGCTACGCGAGGACGGCAAGTGGTCAGACGGTGAGCCGGTGACCGCCGAGGACTTCGTGTACGCGCTCAAGCGCATCATGACACCGGAAAATGCCTCGGATTACGCCTACATCCTGTATCCGATCAAGAACGCCAAGGCCATCAACAGCGGCGAGGCCGAGCCGGACACCCTCGGCGTGCGTGCCGTGGATGACCACACCCTCGAGATCACCCTCGAGCGCCCGACGCCCTACTTCCTGGATCAGCTGTCTCACTACACCGCCTACCCGCTGCCGAAACATGTGGTGGAGAAGTACGGCAAGGACTGGACCGACCCCGGCAAGATGGTCTCCAACGGTGCCTTCGAGCTGAGCGAGTGGCAGCCGCAGACCCGCATCGTCGCGCTCAAGAATCCTGAGTTCCACGATGCCAGGGAGGTCGCGCTGGATGAGGTGATCTACTACCCCATCGAGGAGCGCAACAGCGCCCTGAAGCGCTTCCGCGCCGGCGAGATCGACATCGCGCGCGAATTCCCGACCCAGCAATACGGCTGGCTGAAGGACAACCTGCCGGAAGCCACCCACGTCGCGCCCTACCTGGGCATCTACTACTACGTGCTCAACTCGCGCGATGGCCATGCCACGGCAGACCCGCGCGTGCGCGAGGCGCTCAACCTCTCCATCCGCCGCAACATCATTACCGACAAGATTCTCGGCACCGGCGAAGTGCCGGCCTACAGCTTCGTGCCCACCGGCGTGAACCATTACGACATCCAGGAGATGGCCTTCAAGGACATGTCGATGGATGAGCGCATGCAGAAGGCCAGGTCCCTGATGGAAGACGCCGGCTATGGCCCGGACAATCCGCTGGAGCTGACCCTGCGCTACAACACCAGCGAAGACCACAAGAAGGTGGCCATCGCCGCCGCCGCGATGTGGAAGCCGCTGGGCGTGAAGGTCAATCTGTTGAATGCCGAAGTCGCGGTGCACTACGAGGACATGCGCCAGGGCAAGTTCGATGTCGGCCGTGCCGGCTGGATCGGCGACTACAACGACGCCCAGAACTTCCTCAACCTGCTGGAAAGCGGCGTGCCCAACAACTACGGCGCCTATTCCAACAGTGCGCTGGATGACGACATGCACAAGGCCGCCAATACGCTCGACATGGAGGATCGCGAGGCACTGATGCAGGACGCCGAGCGCAAGGCGCTGGATGACTACGCCGTGCTGCCGATCTACTACTACGTGTCGCGCAATCTGGTGAACCCCAAGCTCAGCGGCTGGAAGAACAACATCGAGGATACCCACCGCTCGCGCTGGGTCTCGTTCTCCGAGTGAGGCGAGCCCTGTGAGCCTCTGAGCTGGCTCGCCGCTCTCTAGATCGTCATGGGTCCACGCTCGTGTCCGTCAGGGCAGGAGCGTGGCATCTGCCAAGGATGGCACCAGAAGATGACGTCGCGCCCCACGGGCGTGACAAGGAGTTCATGCATGTCCCCCACCTCACCGATGCAATGCGCGGCAAGCCTCAGCGCAGGCCTGCTGCTGTCCGTTCTTTCCCTCTCCCTTGGCGCTTCCGGCAGCGCCATGGCCGCAGCATCCACCAGCCAGAGCGAGCAGATCCTGCGTATCGCCAATGGCGCCGAACCCGGCTCGCTGGACCCGCAACAGACCAACGGCACCTGGGAGACACGCATCACGCGTGATCTGTTCGAACCGCTGATCGCCTACTCCGCCGATGGCGAGCTGATTCCCGGGCTGGCAGAGCGCTGGGAGTCGTCCGCCGATGGGCTGAGCTGGACCTTTCATCTGCGCGAGGGGCTCGAATGGTCAGACGGCACGCCGTTGACCGCCGAGGATGCCGTCTTCGCGCTGCGCCGCCTGCTGACACCCGCCACCGCGGCCCACAACGCCACGCTCTACTACCCGATCGTCAATGCCCGCGCGGTGAATACCGGTGCGCTGGCACCGGAGCAACTCGGCGTGGCCGCGCCCGACGCGCAGACGCTCACCATCACTCTCAGCCACCCTTCGGCGACGCTGGAGCAGACGCTGGCGATGAGCGAAGCCGCCCCGCTGCCACGCCATGTGATCGCGGCCAAGGGCACTGACTGGACGCGGCCGGCCAACATGGCTACCTCGGGTGCCTTCGTGCTCAAGACCTGGTCGCCCCAGGCCGAGATTCGCCTGACGCCCAATCCGCGCTATCACGCGGCGGACACGGTCGCGCTCGATGAGGTGGTCTACCTGCCCATCGAGGAGAGTCATGCCGCGCTCAATCGCTTCCGCGCAGGCGAGGTCGAGATCGCCTATGGTGTGCCCGCCAGCCATTACACCTGGATCCAGGACAATCTGGCCGCTGCCCTGCAGACCTACCCGATCCTCGGCGAGTACTTCTATGTCTTCAATCTGCGCGAGGGCTCGCCGGTGGCCGACCAGCGCATACGTCGCGCGCTGAATCTGGCCACGCGCCGTGAGGTGATCACCGAGCGCATTCTCGGCATGGGCCAGATTCCCTCCTGGCACTTCGTGCCGAAGGCATTGGGTGAGCATCAGGGCGCGCGCTTCGATTTCGCTGACTGGTCGATGGACCGGCGCATGGCGAAGGCGCGCGAACTGATGGCAGACGCGGGCTACGGCCCGGATACCCCGCTTGAGCTGACCCTGCGCTACAACACCCTGGAAGACCACAAGAAGATCGCCGTGGCCCTGGGGGCGATGTGGAAGCCGCTGGGCGTGAAGGTGACGCTGACCAACACCGAGGCCGCGGTGCATTACCGCGATCTGGCGCTGGGCGATTTCGAGGTCGGCCGTTACGGCATAATCGCCACCATCGCCGATGCCTACGACTTCCTGAACGCCTTCAGCAGCGACAACACCTCCAACGCGCCCGGGCTCAGCTCGCCGACCTACGATGCGCTGATCGAGGCGGCGGCGCGTGAAGGAGACGTCGGCACCCGCCAGCGCCAGCTCCACGACGCCGAGCAGTATCTGCTCGACAACGATGTGGTGCTGCCGCTCTACGACTATGTCACCTCCAGCCTGGTCGACCCCGCCATCAGCGGCTGGGCGCCCAATGCGCTGGACGTGCACCCGAGTCGCTATCTGCAGCTCGATACCTCGCACTGACAGACGACAGTCACCAATAACAACGACACACCCGGGCAGCGGCCCGGACGGAGCACTGGATGCTGAGCTACACCCTCAAACGGTTGCTGCAGGCGATTCCCACCCTGCTGATCGTGATCACCCTGTCGTTCTTCCTGATGCGGGTCGCCCCGGGCGGCCCCTTCGATGGCGAGCGCCGCCTGCCCCCGGAAATCGAGCAGAACCTGCGCGCGGCCTATCACCTGGATGAGCCATTGCCGATGCAGTATCTGCGCTATCTGGGCGATCTGGTGCAGGGCGATCTCGGCCCGTCCTTCAAGTACAAGGACTTCGATGTCAGCGAGCTGATCAGCCAGGGCTTCCCGGCCAGTCTGGAGCTGGGCATGTGGGCGATTCTGGCCGCGCTGCTGATCGGGGTGCCGCTGGGGGTGATCGCGGCCATCCGGCGCAACTCGACGGCAGATTACGTGGTGATGAGTACTGCGCTGGCGGGGATCGCGGTGCCCAACTTCGTCATCGCCCCGCTGCTGGCGCTGGTATTCGGCGTGCTGCTCGGCTGGTTGCCGGCCGGCGGTTGGAACGGTGGCGCCTGGCAGAACCTGCTGCTGCCGGTGGTGGCGCTCTCCATCCAGCAGATCGCCTACATCGCCCGCATGATGCGCGCCAGCATGATCGAGGTACTCGGCAGCCACTACATCCGCACCGCCCGCGCCAAGGGGCTGAGCGAGTGGAAGGTGATTCTGCGCCATGCATTGCGACCGGCGATGCTGCCGGTGGTCTCGTACCTCGGCCCGGCCATCGCCGGCATCATCACCGGCTCGGTGGTGATCGAGCAGATCTTCGGTATCCCCGGCATCGGCCGCTATTTCGTGCAGGGTGCGCTCAATCGTGACTACACCCTGGTGATGGGCACGGTGGTCTTCTATGGCGCCTTGATCCTGCTGCTCAACCTGATCGTCGATCTGCTTTACAGCATGCTCGACCCGCAGATCCGCTACGACGACTGACCCGAGGCCCTGACATGTCACAGACAACTCCCGCTCCCCACGGCACCGGCGGTGCCAGTGCCTTCGACGGCCAGCCTCCTGCCGCGCCGGCAGGCGACAGCCTGACCCGCGACGCCTGGCGTCGCCTCAAGCAGAACCGCGCTGCCATGTGCAGCCTGGTGGTGATGGCCGTCATCGTGCTGGCCTGCCTGATCGGCCCGTGGCTGACGCCCTTCGAACTCGATGAAGTCGACTGGAACGCCATCGGCACCGGTCCGGACCTGGCCTCCGGCCACGCCTTCGGCACCGACGTCAACGGCCGCGACCTGCTGACCCGCACCCTGCATGGCGGCCAGATCTCGCTGTCGGTGGCGCTGGTCGCCACCTTCGTCAGCCTGGTGATCGGCGTGCTCTATGGCGCCGTCTCCGGCTACTTCGGCGGACGCACCGACAACCTGATGATGCGCTTCGTCGACATCATGTATTCGCTGCCGTTCATGTTCCTGGTGATCCTGCTGATGGTGGTGTTCGGTCGCAACATCTTCCTGATCTACGCCGCAATCGGCGCGGTGGAGTGGCTGGACATGTCGCGCATCGTGCGCGGCCAGGTGCTGGCGCTCAAGAAGCGTGAATTCGTGGAGGCGGCTCATGCACTGGGCGTGCGCGACCTGCAGGTGGTCACCCGCCATCTGATCCCCAATGCGCTGGGGCCGGTGATCGTCTACGTCACGCTGACGGTACCCAAGGTCATCCTGCTGGAAAGCTTCCTCTCGTTCCTCGGTCTCGGCGTGCAGGAACCGCTGACCTCGTGGGGCGTGTTGATCTCCGAGGGCAAGGACATGATGGAGACCGCCCCCTGGATGCTGCTGGTGCCCTCGGCCTTCCTCGCCGCGACCCTGTTCTGCCTCAACTTCCTCGGCGATGGGCTGCGTGACGCCCTCGACCCCAAGACTCGCTGAACCGGAGCGCTGATCATGACTTCTTCACCCTCTACCTCCGGCACCTCCTCCAGCCTGCCGCCAGCACGCAACGCCGCCGACCAGGCACGCGCCGACACCCTGACCCGCCTGGGACTGGCCGCCGAGGCGCCGGGCACGCCGCCGCTGATGGAGATCGATGACCTCAAGGTCGACTTCCAGCTGCCGGACGGCGCGGTACCCGCCGTCAAGGGCGTCAGCTTCACCCTCAACAAGGGCGAGACGCTGGCGCTGGTCGGCGAGTCCGGCTCCGGCAAGTCGGTCACATCCACCGCCATCCTGCGCCTGCTGCCGGAACTCGCCGAGATCAAGGGCGCCATCCGCCTGCGCGGCGAAGACCTGCTGAGTGCCTCCACGCGGCGCATGCGCGAGCTGCGCGGCAATCGCATCGCCACCGTCTTCCAGGAGCCGATGACCTCGCTCAATCCGCTGCACCGCATCGGGCGCCAGATCATCGAGGTACTGGCACTGCATCGTGACCTCAAGGGCCGCGCGGCCCGCCACAAGGCGCTGGAACTGCTCGAGCAGGTCGGCATTCCGGAGCCGGCGCGACGTATCGACAGCTATCCCCACGAGCTGTCCGGTGGCCAGCGTCAGCGCGTGATGATCGCCATCGCGCTGGCCTGCGAGCCGGACCTGCTGATCGCTGATGAGCCGACCACCGCGCTGGATGTCACGGTGCAGGCGCAGATCCTGCGGCTGCTCAAGTCGCTGCAGCAGCGCTACGGCATGGCGATCCTGTTCATCACCCACGACCTGAGCATCGTGCGCCACTTCGCGGACCGCGTCTGCGTGATGCGTCACGGCGAACTGCTGGAAACCGGCGCCACCCACGACGTCTTCGAGAGCCCGCAGCATGCCTACACCCGCATGCTGATCGATGCCGAACCGGCCGGCGAGAAGGCACCGGTGGCCGCGGATGCGCCGGTGCTGCTGTCGGCGCGCGATGTGCGTGTCAGCTTCACCATCAAGCGTCCGCTGTTCGGGCCCAAGGTCGCCTTCGAAGCGGTGCGCGGCATCGATCTCGAGGTGCGACGCGGCCAGACCATCGGCATCGTCGGCGAGTCCGGCTCCGGCAAGTCGACGCTGGGGCGCGCCCTGCTGCGCCTGCTCAAGAGCCAGGGCCAGATCAGCTTCGATGGCGTCGATATCATGCCGCTGGACAAGTCAGGCATGCGCCCCTTGCGCTCGCGCATGCAGGTCGTCTTCCAGGACCCCTTCGGCTCCCTGTCGCCACGCCTGACCGTGGGCGAGATCATCAGCGAAGGTCTGCGCGTGCATCACCCCGAGCTCAAGCGCGCCCAGCGCGATGCGCGGGTCTGCGACGCCCTGAGCGAGGTCAGCCTCGACCCCGGCATGCGCAATCGCTATCCGCATGAATTCTCCGGTGGTCAGCGCCAGCGCATCGCCATCGCCCGTGCCCTGGTGCTCAAGCCGGAATTCCTGCTGCTGGACGAGCCGACCTCGGCGCTGGACCGCTCGGTACAGGTCACGGTGATCGACCTGCTGCGCGACCTGCAGGCGCGCCACGGCCTGACCTATCTGTTCATCAGCCATGACCTGGCGGTCGTACGTGCGCTGTCAGATCACCTCATCGTGATGAAGGAAGGCGAGGTGGTGGAAAGCGGCAGCACCCACGCCATCTTCGAGGCACCCCGTGAGCGTTATACGCGTGAATTGATGCAGGCCGCCTTCGCCCCGGACCTGGGCCAGACGCACCACTGACACCCTGAAAAGACGACATGCCTGATGGGCGCTGCGGCGCCCATCAAGACCCCGCTTTGCCTGAGAAAAGGCGCAGGGCCTCATCACTGCCTGTCTGAAGGGTGGCGATGAGCGCCCGGCCTCGCCCCGGGCAAGGGCAGCCGAGTCGCTCACACGAATCGGCATTGGCTGCCAACCGGGTGCTTGCACCCGACCGAGGCCGGAGCAGGACGCTCCGGCATGACCCACACCGATGGAAAGACATGCACAGGATGACGATGCAACCTACAACAACAGCCAGCATCCCCCTTCACACTCACTCACGACTGCGTCACGCGATTGGCGCAGCCCTGCTCGGCACGGGACTGCTGAGCATGAGCCCCATGGCCCAGGCCATCGAGGTCTACAAGACGGATACCGACCGCGTCGAGTTCAGTGGCCGCCTGGCGGCGTTTGCGGTGATCCAGGATGGCGCACACGATGAGATCTACAACGGCGGCTCGCGGGTGCGCCTGATCCACGAGCATCAGTTCGAGCAGGGCTGGAGCTCCATCATCCGCGCCGAATGGGGCTTCGATCCCTGGTTCAAGGACGGCACCGATGCTCACTACAAGCGCATGCTCTATGCCGGAGCGGCCCACGAGAAATGGGGCAGCTTCACGGTCGGCAAGCAGTATGGCCCCTGGTACGACATGGTGGCCGTCAACACCGACTGGTTCTGGATCAATGGTGGCGAGGCGTCCGGCACCTTCGAAGGCCGCAGCGGTGATGGCGGCCTGCATGGCACGGGGCGGCCGGACAACTCGCTCTACTGGAAGAAGGGCTTCGACGATGTCACTGTCGGCCTGCTCTACCAGCTCGGCCATGATGGCCAGCACAGCAACGAGACCTCACTCTTCGAGGATGGCGTCTTCACCACCGAGACCGAGTATTCAGGGTATGAGCGTGACTACAGCTATGAGGCCGCGCTCAACTGGCACCCGAACGAGGACTTCACGGTAGGCGGGGTCTTCCACCATACGGAGCTGAGCGACTACGAGAGCGGCAACAGCGAGAACGGCGATATCGATGCCTGGCTGCTCGGCGGTCACTGGTCACCGGGCAACTGGTACATCGCCCTCGTCGGCGGGGAATATCGCAACCACATCGCCGGCAGCACTCTGGACTCCTCGAAAGATTTCGTCGACAAGGCGCGCGGCGCGGAATTCGTGGTCAACTACAAGTTCAAGGAGGTCATCTGGGGCGATGACAGTGTCGAGCTCTACGGTGGCTTGAATCACCTGGAGGACGCCGACAGCGAAGCACGCTACGCCTATCAGATTCTGGGCGCGGCCTGGCGGGTCAAGGACCTGACGCTGGCCACCGAATATCGCTTCGACAACAGCCGCCAGTCAGACGGCAGCGAGTACAGCGCCGACCGCGACCAGTTGATGTTCCTGGCGCGTTACGACTTCTGATCGTCATGTCAGACGCTGGTGACGGTTCGCCAATGCTCGCGCTGAGGCGATAGTTCCTCCCTTGCCTGATGAACCCGGCAGGGACGACAAAAACGCCCGGTCATATGACCGGGCGTTTCTGTATCGGTTGTATCGGTTGTATCGGTTGTCCCGAGATCAGCTCAGCACTTCAGCCGCTAGGTACTCAGAAGCGATAGGTCGCGCCGAGACCGAAGCCATGCGCTTCATTCTCGTAATCGGCTTCATAGGTGCCACGGTTGGGCTCGCTCAGGCTGACGGTGGCCGTCTCTTCCCACAGGTAGGTGTAGGCCATGTCGATGGTCAGCTCCGGCATCGGCGTCCAGCCGGCCCCCAGCGAGAAGATGGTGCGATCCCCGGACGGGATACGCGCGCTGCGATGCTCATCCACGGTCGGGCTGTCATCGAAGGCCATACCGGTACGCAGCACCCACTGCGGATTGAGCTGATAGCTCAGACCGACCGCGTACTGCCAGCTATCCTCGTAGCCCTGCTCCTCGACGATGTCGCTCATGTTGTCGACTTCCACCGCGATCTCGTCGAAGCGGCTCCAGTGCACCCAGGTCACGCCCGCCATCAGCGTCCAGCGATCATCCAGCTTGTGCGTCACGGAGAAGTCGATGCTTTCCGGCAAGGTCACGTCCAGCGACGCATCCTGCTCGGTATTCGCGAAGCCCGCGCCAGTGAAGACATTGTTGTACTTGGCCTCGCCGTCCAGGCTGTAATCCACCTTGGAGCGATAGGACAGACCGAGACGGGTACTTTCCACCGGCTGGAAGATGACCCCGACGTTGTAGCCCCAGGCGGCATCGTCGCCCTTGATCTTGACCTTGCCATCGCCTGCGCCGACATCGAGAGTATTCGACGTCAACTCACCCTTGATACTGTTGTAGGTCACACCGGCGCCGATGGCCCACTTGTCATTGATACGGTAGGAGATGGTCGGCTGGGCGGTGACCACCTCGACTTCACTGTAATTGGCGAAATAACGGCCGCGGAAATCAGAACCATAATCGGTGATCACGCCAAAGGGCGCGTAGACCCCGAAGCCCAGTGCTACCCGATCATTCATCGGCTGCACGTAATAGAAGGAAGGCACTGCCGCCCCCGGCACCATGTCACCGTCATCTCCGCCAGAGACTGGCCGACCGAGTGCATCATTCGCGCTGGCGACATCAATATCGGTATTGACGTCCAGATAGGTCACACCGCCGGTGATCTGGGCACGATCCAGGAAGGACATGCCGGCCGGATTGCCGAACACGGTGGAGGCATCATTGGCATTCGAGGCGCGCCCGGCGAAGGAGGTGCCTTGGGTACTGACACTCTGCTCGTTCAGCTGGAAGGCCCCCGCGTGAACGCCACCGGCATAAGCCGTGGCTACCGTTGCCAGAGCGACCCCGAGGGTGAGTTTGTTCATCTTGTTTTTCATTATGGATGGCGTCCCATTGCAGGTGGCTGGAGAGCCGCATGTTGTTGTTATCATTCGTTGATGCATAGCTCTGTCACCTACGTTTTGGGCGAGTCGTGCGTTCAAGTCAAGGGCGAACGTTTGTTTGAATAGGGAGATTTCTAGTATTCAGGGAACTTTCATTCATGTCTGCACTGTCACGTGCTGCTAAACCCATGACCTGACGACGATTTAGTGCCTTGTCGCCAGCGTTTAAAACACGACAGCCCCCTCTACTCCCCCCTCTAGCCTATTGGTCGAACATCAGCTTTTTCGTATGTATCGGCTCGCTTGACCTATGTGCAACACATAAGTCTTACACTGATGATCAGTCACGGAACATTGGCTGCCGACAGACCTTCAGGGCAGCCGAATGCTCTCTCCGCCACTCTTGATCACCAGGAGATGATGCAATGAAAGTCGCCGAACTGGCCCGCGCAGGGGGCGTCACCGCCGAAACCGTTCGCCATTACACGCGCCAGGGGCTGATCACGGCCCGACGTGATCCCGTCAACAACTACCAGCGCTTCGATGAGCAGGCGCTGGTACGCCTCAAATTCATCAGTCAGGCACGCCAGCTGGGCTTCAGTCTTGCCGACATCAAACAGATTCTCGAGCAGGCGGACCAGCACGACTCGCCGTGCCCGCTGGTACGTGACCTGCTGCGACAGCACCTGCCGAGAGTGCGCGAGCGCATTCGTGAGCTGGAATCCCTCGCAGAGCGCATGGAGCATGCGCTGGATTGCTGGCAGGACCTGCCGGATGGCGTGCCGGACGGCAACAGCGTGTGCTGTCTGATCGAAGGCTTTCCGCAGGACGTGCCCGACACCGCTTCCACTTCCAAACGCCGCGGCGGGGGGCAATCATGATGGCCACATCACTTCCCGAGACACGCCTTCTGCAGGCGCCAGGCATCCATTGTCAGGGCTGTGTCAGTAGGATTCGTCGTGCCCTGCAGGCGCAGGACCCGCAGGCCGAGTTGCTCGGCGCACCTGACGTAGAGCTGTTGCTGATGCACAGCCAGCTGTCATCCACGGCACTGCAGGAAGTCGCGGACGACTGCGGCTACCCCCTCAAGGAGGAAGCCCTGCCGGAACGCGCCCATCACGATCTGTCGGTGTACGGCATGCACTGCCAGAAGTGCGTCGCCAGATTGCGCGAGGCCATCCAGCACTGGGATGACACCGCGCAAGTCAGTGGCACGCCGAAAGAAGACACTCTCGACGTGGACACCTGTCTGCCGCGCGGGCTGCTCGAGAGAATCATCCTCGAGACGGACTATTCGCTTGAGGCCCCCGCCGAGGAGGATGAAGCTCAAGTCGCGCCGGCTGCTGATACGCCGGCCGTTGCGAGCAAGTCAGGCGCTGCGAACGCGTCAGGTAATGCAAACAAGGCAGCGACTGCGAGCCAGCCAGCCGATAGCACAAGCACCGAGTTCTCACTGTCCGGCGTCACCTGCGCCAGCTGCGTGGCGACGATCCAGAAGGCACTGGATGGCCTGGATGGAGTGGAGCAGGCGCAGGTCAACTTCGCCTCGCGCACCGCCCAGGTCACGAGCCGCCTCGCTCCCGACGAGATCGTCTCTGCCATCGAGGGTGTCGGCTACGGGGCAAGCCTGGTGGAAGACGCGCAGGCCGGTGAGCAGCAACAGCAAGAGGACGCCGAACAGGAATATCGCTCTCGTGTCCGTGACAGCGTGCTGTCACTGGGCATCGGCATCCCCCTGATGATCAGCATGTTCTTCCATCACCCCGGCTTCGAGGGGCTCGAACGCGGGGTGTGGCTGGCGATCGGTGTCGCCGTGCTGGGCGTGCTCGCCACGGCAGGGCGCAGCTTCTTCACCAGCGCCTGGAAG
Source organism: Cobetia sp. UCD-24C (assembly GCF_001306765.1). Classification (NCBI taxonomy): domain Bacteria; kingdom Pseudomonadati; phylum Pseudomonadota; class Gammaproteobacteria; order Oceanospirillales; family Halomonadaceae; genus Cobetia; species Cobetia sp. UCD-24C. The sequence goes on from NZ_LJTD01000007.1 coordinate 172,025, forward strand.
GCCTTCACGCACCATCAGGCCAACATGGATACGCTGGTGGCGCTCGGCACCGGGGCGGCATGGATCTACTCCATGGGCGTGCTGCTGTTTCCCGACAGTGTGCCCCCGGCGGCGCGCGGGCTCTACTTTGAAGCCTCGACCATGATCATCGGCTTGATCAGCCTGGGGCAGGCGCTGGAAGTCCGCGCCCGGGGCCGTACTCAGCAGGCGCTGCGCGCGCTGCTGGATCTGCAGACTCGCACGGCCCGCGTGATCCGCGACGGGGAAGAGCGCGAGATCGATATCAACGAGGTCCGCAGCGGGGACCAGGTGCGCATTCGCCCCGGTGAGCGCATCCCGGTGGATGGCCGGGTCATCGAGGGCCAGAGCCATATTGATGAATCGATGCTCAGCGGTGAGCCGCTGCCCGTGTCACGCGGTATCGGCGACGAGGTAGCCGCCGGCACGCTCAATACGCGTGGCAGTCTGGTCTTCGAGGTCGAGCGAGTCGGTAGCGAGACGCGCCTAGGGCGCATCATCAGCCAGGTGCGTCAGGCGCAGAATTCGCGCCCGCCGATCGGCCGGCTGGCTGACACCATCTCCGGCGTGTTCGTGCCCAGCGTGATGATCATCGCCATCGTCGCGGCGCTGGTGTGGTTCAACTTCGGGCCTGCGCCGACCGGCGTGCATATGCTGGTGGTCGCGACGGCGGTACTCGTCATCGCCTGCCCGTGTGCGCTGGGCCTGGCGACGCCGATCTCGACCATGATCGGGGTCGGCAAGGCGGCGGAACATGGCGTACTGGTACGCAGCGGTGAGGCACTGCAGACCGCCAGTCGCTTGACCGCACTGGTGGTCGACAAGACCGGCACCCTGACGCGCGGCAAGCCGGAAGTCACCGAGGTCTCGCTCCTCGAAGGGGAAGGCGAGGAAACCGTACTGGATGCAGGATATGCACTGGAGCGGGGCTCCGAGCACCCGCTGGCCGCGGCGGTGCTGGCACATATCGAAGCCAGACGCCCCGAAGCCTCGCGCAGCAAGGCCTTCCATGATTACCAGACCATCAGCGGACGCGGCATTCAGGCCCAGGATGATGCAGGGCGCACCTGGCGCATGGGCAACGCTGCCATGCTGGAAGAGGCCGGCATCAGCCTGGCCCCTCTCAGCGAGCAGATCACAGCGCTGGAAGACAATGCGCGCACCTTGATCCTGATGGCCCGCGACGATGAATTGCTCGCCGTCTTCGGCCTGGCCGATCCGCTGCGTGACGATAGCCGCGATGCCATCGCTCGCCTGCATGCCATCGGTCTGAAGGTGATCATGCTGACCGGTGACAACCCTCACACGGCAGCGGCCGTGGCGCGCGAGACCGGTATCGATGATTACCGTGCCGGCGTCTCACCGGATGACAAACACGATGAGATCGCGCGGCTGCAGCAGGAAGGTCATGTAGTGGGCATGGTCGGCGATGGCATCAATGATGCGCCGGCGCTGGCGCTGGCCGATGTCGGCTTCGCGATGGGCGAAGGTACCGACGTTGCCATCGAGACCGCCGGTATCACGTTGATGCAGCCGTCGCTGGGCGGGGTCGCGGATGCGATCGCGATCAGCCAGGCCACCCTGCGCAACATCAAGCAGAACCTGGTGGGAGCCTTCGGCTACAACCTGATCGGCATCCCGATTGCCGCTGGCATCCTCTACCCCTTCACGGGCATGTTGCTGTCGCCGGTCATCGCGGGACTGGCCATGTCCTTGTCCTCGGTCACCGTCGTGACCAATGCCAATCGTCTGCGTCGCTATACGCCCCCGAGCGCAGCTGGATCCGCAACGAGTAACCCCGAGAATACCGCCACCACCTCACAAGGAGCGTCAGCATGATCTGCATGGCCATCAATCTGTTAGGGCTCGGCCTGATCGCCGCCATTGTCTGGTGGTTCTGGCTCGCCAAGTCATGAGACACCCTCCAGGCCTTGCTCTGTAGTCGCTGAAAACGAGCAAGATGATTGCACAAGACAATCGCGAAAGATCATCATTTCAAAGCCCTGTCACATCCTGTGTGGCAGGGCTTTTTTTCGTGACTGTTTCCTGATCAAAAGCGTACCAGACGGCTCTCGCAAGACTCGTACCGAGAGCGCTCATGACATGCCGTCCTGCGGCTCCGAGACCTGGGTCACCCGGCAAGTCCACTGGGGGTAAAGCAGCTGTCGCGAGGACGTGTGGATAGCTCATGCACCCCCTAATCTTGAGTTTTCCACAGCCGCTTTGCTCTTCTTTACCCCGCGTGCCTCTTCTTTATCCCGCTTGATCAAGGTGCCGAGAATGCAAAAACGCCCCTGCCACATCAGTGACAGGGGCGTTTCCTTTGGTCTTCTTTCTGCACAACTTTTGCTCGCACAACTTTTCCTGCGCACAAAGAGAACCGCCCCTGCAGCAAGGCTACAGGGGCGGTTCGGTATAAGTGCCTGACGATGACCTACTCTCACATGGAGAAACTCCACACTACCATCGGCGCTAAGCGGTTTCACTTCCGAGTTCGGCATGGGATCGGGTGGTTCACGCTCGCTATGGTCGTCAGGCGAAACGGTGGCACCTTGCGGTGCCTGAGTCTCGAGGCTTTTGGCCTCGTGACTCGCAATATGAATCATGCTGACCGATATGTCGTCGATCCTGTCGCAATCCCGGCGGTTTGCCTAAGCAAACCCCTTGGGTGTTATATGGTCAAGCCTCACGGGCAATTAGTACTGGTTAGCTCAACACATTGCTGTGCTTCCACACCCAGCCTATCAACCTTGTAGTCTTCAAGGGCCCTTCAGGAGGCGCAAGGCCTCAGGGAAGTCTCATCTTGAAGGGGGCTTCCCGCTTAGATGCTTTCAGCGGTTATCCCGTCCGAACGTAGCTACCGGGCAATGCCATTGGCATGACAACCCGAACACCAGAGGTTC